>CAWVKK010000001.1:0-9740 GCA_963929865.1 uncultured Eubacteriales bacterium
AAGTTCTGACAAATATCGGAGGATTTTCAGGCGCTTTTTCGATGGAAAAGTTTAAAAATATGGAAAAACCGACGCTTGTCTCCGGGACCGACGGAGTCGGGACAAAACTAAAGCTGGCTTTTATCATGGATAAGCACGACACGGTTGGAATTGACTGCGTTGCGATGTGCGTAAACGACATTGCGTGCGCAGGCGGGGAACCTCTGTTTTTCCTGGATTATATCGCGTGCGGAAAGAATATTCCGGAAAAAATCGCCACGATTGTCAGCGGGGTAGCCCAAGGATGCGTACAGTCCGACGCGGCGCTGATCGGCGGAGAGACGGCTGAAATGCCGGGCTTCTACCCGGAGGACGAGTACGACCTTGCCGGTTTCGCAGTGGGAATTGTGGACGAAAAGGATCTGATTACGGGCGCCGGCATAAAAGAAGGAGACGTTTTGATTGGCATTGCGTCCTCCGGCGTGCACAGCAATGGATTTTCTCTGGTCAGAAAGGTCTTTAAAATGGAAAAAGAGGTACTCGGCACGTACTATGAAGAGCTGGGAACAACGCTGGGCGAAGCGCTGCTGATGCCGACAAAGATCTATGTAAAAGCGCTCAGAAGCGTCAGAGAGTCTGGGGTTGTCATCAAGGGATGCAGCCACATCACAGGCGGAGGATTCTATGAGAATGTGCCGAGAATGCTCCCGGAAGGCGTGCGCGCTGTGATTCGAAAAGACAGCTATGAGGTTCCGGCTCTGTTCCGGATGCTCGCAAAAGAGGGAGACATTGAAGAAAAGATCATGTACAACACCTACAATATGGGAATCGGAATGGTGCTTGCCGTTGACCCGGCTGACGCAGACAAGACGAGGGCTGCGCTTGAGGCGGCAGGAGAAACTTCCTATATAATCGGTCACATTGAAAACGGAGAAAAGGGCGTCGTATTATGCTGAAGATAGCGGTACTGGTTTCTGGAGGAGGCACAAACCTCCAGGCGATCATAGATGGAATAGAAAACGGAACAGTCACAAACGCAAAAATAGAAGCGGTAATCAGCAACAACAAAAACGCCTATGCGCTGGAACGCGCAAAAAAATACGGGATTTCGTCTCTTTGCATCTGCCCGAAGGATTACGCGTCGCGCAGCGAGTTTAACGAGGCGCTTCTGCACGCGGTTCAGTCTTTTGAGGCAGACTTGATCGTGCTTGCGGGATGCCTTGTTGTGATTCCGGAAATCATGGTGCAGGCATATCCGAACCGGATTATCAACGTTCATCCGTCTTTGATACCGTCTTTTTGCGGGACGGGATATTACGGGCTTAAAGTGCATGAAGCCGCTTTGGAGCGGGGCGTGAAGGTGACAGGAGCGACGGTTCACTTTGTGGACAGCGGGACGGATACCGGACCGATCATTCTGCAAAAAGCAGTGGAGGTCAGACAGGGAGATACGCCCGAAACGCTGCAAAGACGAGTGATGGAAGAGGCGGAGTGGAACATCATGCCGCGCGCGATTGACCTGATTGCAAACGAAAAAATTTCGGTACAGGACGGAAAAGTCATGTTTAAAGATGGATGGGAGGACAGATGAGATGAGAGTTTTGATTGTAGGAAGCGGCGGAAGAGAACATGCGATTGCCTGGAAGGCAGCCAAAAGCCCGAAAGTAGACAAGCTTTTCTGTGCCCCCGGCAATGCCGGAATCGCCGAGTACGCACAGTGCGTAGACATCGGAGCGATGGAGTTTGACAGGCTGGCCGCCTTCGCCAAAGAACAAAACATTGATCTGACGATTGTCGGAATGGATGATCCCCTGGTGGGAGGAATTGTGGACGTGTTTGAAAAAGAGGGGCTGCGCGTGTTCGGACCAAGGAAAAACGCGGCCATCTTAGAGGGCTCGAAAGCATTTTCAAAGGACTTGATGAAAAAATACGGCATTCCGACAGCTGCCTATGAAAACTTTACGGATGCGCAGAGCGCGCTTGCCTATCTGGAAAACGCAAAATTTCCGATTGTGCTGAAGGCGGACGGACTTGCCCTTGGAAAAGGGGTTCTGATCTGCAAGACGCTTGAGGAGGCAAAAGAGGGCGTAAAGTCGATCATGCTCGACAAAAAATTTGGATCCGCCGGAAACCAGATGGTGATTGAAGAGTTTATGACAGGAAGAGAAGTATCGGTGCTGTCGTATGTCGACGGCAAGACCATCAAAACGATGACCTCCGCGCAGGATCATAAAAGAGCAGGAGACGGGGATACGGGACTTAACACAGGAGGAATGGGAACGTTTTCGCCGAGCCCGTTTTACACAAAAGAAGTGGACGAATTCTGCCGCAGATATATTTACCAGCCGACTGTAGACGCCATGGCAGCGGAAGGCAGAGAGTTTAAAGGCATCATTTTCTTCGGGCTGATGCTGACGCAGGACGGCCCGAAGGTGCTGGAGTACAATGCAAGATTTGGAGACCCGGAGGCTCAGGTTGTGCTTCCAAGAATGAAAAACGATATCATTGAAGTCATGGAGGCCTGTATCGACGGAACGCTTGACCAGGTTGACCTGCAGTTTGAGGACAATGCGGCGGTCTGCGTGATCCTCGCCTCAGAGGGGTATCCGGTCAAATATGAAAAGGGATATCCGATTCACGGACTGGAGAAATTCAAAGAGCAGGAAAACTATTATGTATTTCATGCGGGAACAAAAAAAGACGGAGACGAGATTGTGACAAATGGCGGACGTGTATTAGGAGTGACAGCGAAGGGCAGCGATTTGAAACAGGCCAGAGCCAACGCATATCAGGCTGTTGAGTGGATCGACTTTAAGAATAAATATTATCGTCATGATATTGGAAAAGCGATCGATGAGGCTTGACCTGGGCAGGACAAAGGAGTAAATTTATGAAAAAAATAGGGAAGCAGTTGAGGACTGCGATTGGAATCATACTGACCATGGCGCTGCTTTTATCGATGACAGTATTGGCAGAAGGAGGTTCCGCCGACAATTCGCTGTCGTCGCTTGGGGTGGAGAATGGTACGGTATTGCAGGAAGTAGAATATGGACTCACGGAATACGACGTCACGGTAGCGCCTGGAACGACGGAGCTGCGCTTAAACCCGATTCCCACAGACGCAAACGCGTCGATTGTCTCGATTGAGGGGACGACGCTGGGAGCAGACGGAACGGCGACCGTGGTGATCACGGTGCAGGCGGAAAACGGGGATCAGTTTCCATATTATCTGTATGTGAAGACGGACCAGTCAGCGACGCCTGTGACGGAAACGGCGACAGAAGCGCCTCAGACAGAAACGCAGCCGCAGCAGACAGAGGCGCCCGAGACGGAAAATGCACGGATTCAGGAGCTGGAGGCAAACAACAGACGGCTGAGCAGCCAGGTCGATGAGTACAAGGACACAAACGACATGCAGATGAAAATCATCTACGGGCTGGCTGCGCTTGCTGTCATCCTGATCTTTATCATCGTCAACCAGATTCTGAGAAATAAAGATTTAAAGGAAGACTTAAAAGAGATCGAAAACCATATCGATTCTCACAGCAAGGGAAAGGCAGGCTCTGCGGATACGTATTACACTCCGCAGCAGGGAAAAGGTATGCCTAAATACGTTCCGCCGGTGAATAACGGAGCTTACCAGGAAGAGACGTTCCGCCAGAACGACAAGAATCCGCAGGATATCGACAAGATACCGGCTAAGAAACAGACGCGGGCGGAGAAAAAAGCAGCTAAGGCGGAGATGAAGGCTTCGAAAAAGGCTGGAAAATACGAGCAGCAGATGATGGGCGACCCGGCGGGCAGCAGCGCAAAACGGCAGCCGATGCGCCAGCCGCAGAATATGATGAACAATCCGGCGAATAATCCGCCGATGCGCCAGCCGCAGGGAAATCCGAATCCGCAGATGATGCGCCAGCCGCAGATGGGAAATTCTATCCCGCCTCAGCCGATGAATACAGGCGGAGCAGCAGGAGCAAATATGAATCATATGGGAGGCTACGCCGGAAGGGCGCAGCAGATGAACAATAATCCGATGAATGCCCAGCAGCAGCCGCATTCAGATGCGCCTGCTTCCCAGGAAGCCGCTCAGACAAAAGTAGAGGTGGATATGATTGACCTGTAGAAAACACGGAAGCCGCGTCAGGCAATTCGTGTGAAAGATACTGGGATTGTAAATAAGCAGCAAGAAAAGCAACCTTCCAAAAGGCTGCTTTTTCTTGTTGCATGGGAAACATGGCTCAGGGCGTCTGAAAACTTGACATAAAGTGATAAGTGTTATATTATTGATATAACAAAAGGAAATTCTGGACCATAACAAAGAGGGTGTTATAACATGATTATTAAAATTGATTTTCAGAGCGATGAGGCGCTATATATGCAGCTGCGCAATCAAATTATCATGGGAATCGCGACTTCTTCTATCCAGGAAGGAGACGTTCTGCCGTCTGTCAGACAGCTGGCAGGGGACATCGGAATCAATATGCACACGGTAAATAAAGCTTATTCGGTGCTTCGCCAGGAAGGATTTGTGACGATCGACCGGAGAAAGGGAGCGGTCGTCTCTCTGAACGTAGATAAACTAAAAGCATTAGAAGAAATGAAAAAAAACCTCCGCGTAGTCTTAGCGAGAGGATGTTGTAAAAATATTACTTCAAAGGAAGTTCATCAGCTTGTCGATGAAATTTTCGCGGAGTATGAAAAGCAGGAGGAGGAATAAATGCAGTATACGCAAAATTCAAGGGAGGCATTGAATCTGGCAGAAAAGGCATCAAGGCAGAGAGGACGCAGCTGTGCAGGCACGGAAGATCTGCTCTTGGGGCTTTTGCAGGAGAGAAACGGGACGGCGGCGATTATTCTGAGAGAGGGAAAGGTACAGGAGAGAAAACTCGAAGAGATGATCAGACGCCTTGTATCCTTGGACAATCCTTTGGAATATGCATCCGAGGATATTTATACCCCCCGCGCAAGATACATTTTGGAAAATGCAAAAAGGGAAGCCCTTTCTTTCCACTCAGAAGAAATCGGAACCGAGCATATCCTGATTGCTATTCTCAAGGATGTGGAATGCGCGGCGACAAAACTGCTGTATACGATGAAAATAAATATTTCCAAAATGATGGCTGACATTATCGAAGCGATGGGCGAAAGTCCGGAAAAATACAAGGAGATTATGGCGGCGCTCAAGGGCGGCAAAGGCAGAAACAGCGCCTCTGTTCTGGAAGAGTACAGCCGGGACCTGACAGAATGCAGCTTTGCAGGGGAGCTGGATCCGGTTGTCGGGAGAGAAAAAGAGACAGACCGCATGATTCAGATTTTAAGCCGCAGGACAAAAAACAATCCCTGCCTGATCGGAGAGCCGGGGGTAGGAAAGACTGCGATTGTGGAAGGGCTTGCCCAGAGAATCGTACAGGGGGCGGTTCCGGAGCCGCTTCAGGGCAAACGGGTGCTGACGCTCGACCTCGCCAGTATGATCGCCGGGACGAAATACCGCGGAGAATTTGAGGAGCGGATGAAAAGGCTGATACAGGAAGTAAAAGAGAGCAAAGATGTTCTGCTGTTCATCGATGAGATCCACACAATCATCGGGGCCGGAGGGGCAGAAGGGGCGATGGACGCCTCCAACATTTTAAAACCGTCTTTAGCGCGCGGCGAGCTTCAGCTGATCGGAGCGACGACCGTAGAAGAATACCGAAGGCATATCGAAAAGGATCCTGCGCTGGAACGGCGCTTTCAGCCTGTTATAGTGGAAGAACCCACAGAAGAAGAAACGTTTGAGATTTTAAAGGGACTGCAGTATCAGTACGAGAAACACCACGGCGTCAAGATTACGGACGAGGCGATGAGAGCAGCCGTCTCTTTGTCAGTGCGCTATATCAACGACCGCTTTCTTCCGGATAAAGCAATCGATCTGATGGACGAGGCGGCTTCCAGAAAGCATTTGGGGGAATACCGCCTGCCTCAGCAGATGAAGGAGATGGAAAAAGAAATTGAAACGTTATATCTTCAAAAAGAACAGGCTTTAGTCGGCGGAGATCTGAAACAGGCTTCACAGCTCAACGCAGAGCAGAAAAAAAGAGAGAAGAAATTTGCCCAGATGCAGAGCAGATTTCAGAAGAAGAAAGAAAAAAATCAGTTTTTTATCGATGAAAACGATATCGCGGCGGTTGTATCCATGTGGACGAAAATTCCTGTGCAGAAGCTTGCCGAGCAGGAGACGACGCGCCTTCTCAGGCTGGAAAAGACCCTGCACCACCGCGTCATCGGACAGGACGAAGCTGTCGTGGCCGTCGCAAAAGCGATTAAGAGAGGAAGAGTCGGGTTGAAAGATCCGAAGAGACCGATCGGTTCCTTCTTGTTTTTAGGTCCGACCGGAGTGGGGAAAACAGAACTCTCAAAAGCAGTCGCCGAGACTGTCTTCGGCAGCGAACAGTCCCTCATCCGGGTCGACATGACAGAATATATGGAAAAACACAGCGTCTCAAAACTGGTCGGTTCTCCGCCGGGATACGTAGGATACGAGGAAGGCGGTCAGCTGAGCGAAAAAGTGCGCAGAAACCCGTACTCGGTCATTTTGTTTGACGAGATCGAAAAAGCGCACCCGGACGTGTTCAATATTTTGCTGCAGGTGCTGGACGACGGTCATATCACAGACGCGCAGGGAAGAAAAGTGGATTTTAAAAATACCATTTTAATCATGACGTCAAACGCGGGGGCGCAGTCGATCATGGCGCCGAAAAAGCTGGGATTTATGGCGGTAGAGGACGAAAAGAGAAATTACAGTGCGATGAAAGAGGGGGTTATGGAGGAAGTAAAGAGAATCTTCAAACCGGAATTTTTAAACCGCATTGATGAGGTGATCGTCTTCCACTCCCTGAATAAACAAAATATCCGTGAGATCGTCTCTTTGCTCCTTAAGGAGTTTGAAAAGAGATGCAAAAAACAGATGGATCTCACCGTTCAGGTGACAGGGGCAGTCAAGTCGGACCTTGCGGAAAAAGCATATGATGAAAAATACGGAGCGCGTCCGCTCAAGAGAGCCATCCAGAACCGGATTGAAGACGCTATGACAGAAGAGATCCTAGAAGGCAGGATAAAAGCAGGCGACACCGTCTGCGTAAAGCTGTCAAAAGGACAGATCAAGTTTGAGGTAAAAGCATAAGAGCGCGCAGGCAGAGAAAGGGCTGCCGACCAGAAATTACTTGTCAAAAAGATGAGAAAACTGTGGCGCAAATGAAAAATGTATGTTAAAATTTAAGCGGGAAAAAATAGAAACCGTTTTTTCCGGCATACAAAATGATGAATGAATCTATTTTTTTAAGAAACAATTTGGGAGGACATTTAAGATGTCAGTTATAAAAGAATTAATATGTACAGAAGCAGACGGTTCGATCAGTTTTGGAAATTATGAGCTGAGCGCGAAATCAAAAAAAGAGGATTTTGAGCATAACGGAGATCTGTATAAAGTAAAAACATTCAAAGAAATCACAAAGCTGGAGCGAAATGGAATGTTTGTATACGAATCCGTTCCGGGAACGGCAGTCCGTCACTTTACAGAGGATGAAAATCAGATGAGCTTTGAGGTGGAAGGACTGGAGGACGCGCAGATTACCGTGGAACTGGAAGAGGAGACAGAGTACACGATTTGGATTAACGCAGAAGAAGCGGGCAGAGTTAAGACGAATAAAGGCGGAAAATTAAGTTTAAGCGCAGAACTTGAAAATGCCGACAAAGTATCTGTAACGATCAAAAAGGCGTAAAGAATTAAAAAATAAAAAATAGGAATAAAAAATAAGGGAGTGCAAAAAATGCACTCCCTTTCCAGATCATAGGACGAAGAAAGCGGGAAAGAATGGTAAAGGGAAAGAAAACAGTATATTTTTGCCAAAACTGCGGATACGAAGCAAGCAAATGGATGGGACAATGTCCGGTGTGCAGGGAATGGAACACGTTCGCGGAGGAAACGGTCGGGAAATTTGGAAAATCAGACGGCGCCGGAAAGACAGCTGCGCAGAATAAGCCGGTGACACTTTCCGGGATCCCGGAGGAAGGCGAAATTCGGATGCCGTCAGGCATGCAAGAGCTGGACCGGGTACTCGGAGGAGGAATTGTAAAGGGATCACTGGTTTTAGTGGGCGGAGATCCGGGAATCGGAAAATCGACCCTGCTGCTCCAAGTCTGCAAAAATCTGGCAGATCAAAAAAGAAAGGTACTTTATATTTCCGGAGAGGAGTCGCTTGGACAGATCAAAATGAGAGCCCTGCGGATCGGCGAATTCGGAGATGAGGTATATTTTTTATGCGAGACGAATTTAGATCTGATAAAAAAAGCGATTGAGGAGCTGAAGCCGGAAGCGGCGGTGATAGATTCCATCCAGACTATG
Source organism: uncultured Eubacteriales bacterium (assembly GCA_963929865.1). Lineage (GTDB taxonomy): Bacteria > Bacillota > Clostridia > Lachnospirales > Lachnospiraceae > JAGZHZ01. The sequence goes on from CAWVKK010000001.1 coordinate 8,360, forward strand.
TACCAGGAAGAGGTTTCCTCTGCTCCGGGAAGCGTCTCTCAGGTTCGGGAGGCAACCGGAGTGTTTATGCAGATAGCCAAGGGAATGAATGTGACGGTGTTTCTGGTGGGACATGTGACAAAAGAAGGCGTTGTGGCAGGACCGCGCGTCCTGGAGCATATGGTAGACACTGTGCTGTATTTTGAAGGAGACCGGCACGCCGCATACCGTATCCTGCGCGGGGTAAAAAACCGGTTTGGCTCTACAAATGAAATTGGCGTGTTTGAGATGAGGGCGGAGGGATTGAAAGAAGTAAAAAATCCGTCCGAGTTTATGCTCAACGGCAGACCGGAACATGCCTCCGGCTCGGTCGTGGCATGTTCGATGGAAGGGACGCGCCCGATCCTGATAGAAATCCAGGCGCTGATCTGTCAGAGCAATCTGGGTATACCCCGCAGAACAGCCGCGGGCACAGACTATAACAGAGTCAATCTTTTGCTCGCAGTGCTGGAAAAAAGAGCCGGTCTTCATCTCTCAGCGTGCGATGCCTATATCAATATTGCGGGAGGAATCAAGATGAGCGAGCCGGCAGTTGATTTGGGGATCGTCATGGCGATCGTCTCAAGCTATGAAGACAAAGTGATTGACAATAAGACGATTGTGTTTGGGGAAATAGGGCTCAGCGGGGAAGTGCGCGCCGTCAGTATGGCGGAGCAGAGAATTCTGGAAGCAAAAAAATTAGGATTTGAGCGGGTGATTTATCCAAAAGCATGTGAAAATATGAGAATACGGAAAATAGAAGGAATGCAGCTGATCGGAGCGGCAACGATCAGAGAAGCGATCCGGGCGATGATGCAATGAGAGAAAGGCGCTGAGGCACAAAGTTTTTGACCTGGCGCCATAAAAGAAAAAAACAGCTTGACTTTTATGGATAATGGGTGTATGATTACTATCGTTGTCCAAGAGATGTATTAAATGAATAAAAAATTTAAAAAGTTTTAAAAATTTAAAAAGTATCTTGACAACGGAAAAAAGAAGTGATATACTTCAAAAGTCGCAAAACAATAGAAAAGTTTGAAAAGAAAATAAAAAAACTTGACAAACTCAAAATATTGTGATAAAATTTAAAAGCTGTCAAAAAAAGCTGAAAGAACTTCGAAAAAAGAAAATAAAAAAAGTTCTTGACAAAAACAGCCAAAAGCGATATAATATAAAAGCTGTTGCGAAAGAGAGACAGCAAAGAACCTTGATAACTGAACAGTAAAACAACCTTGAAAATTCGAAAGAGTAACAAGAACGTGTGAAAACACAACCTAAAAAACAGTAAAACGGGAAAGATAGCCAAGTGTTATCATGACCGGAGTCAAACAGATTATTTGAGAGTTTGATCCTGGCTCAGGAT
>CAWVKK010000002.1:0-51265 GCA_963929865.1 uncultured Eubacteriales bacterium
CGAGGGAGTATACAATATTTACTAAGGATAACAATAAACGAAAGTCAATCATTCTTCATTACCATCTGCTGATACAGCGGATGTAAAATTCAGCTTTAAATGCAAAAAAACATGCTCTATCTGCATGAGGCAAGAGCTTCTGCAGCAGGGCATGTTTTTTTCTGCTATATTTTGGACTGACGGTTTTCAAAACGGATCTTATATTTGCGCAGCAGCGTATATTAGGCGGGGCGTCCGCCGCGCCTCCATGAAAATGACCGCCATACCGGAAAAGATTTTAAGGAAATAATTTCAAGGAAATATAAGATATCATCTTATAAATTCTGAAAAAATATAGTATAATAAAACAATAAAAGAAATATAAAAGATAAAAAAATTAGAAAAAACAAAATAATCAGAAAAAATAAAAAATAACAAACTAAAAATAAAAATTAAAACCTAAAAACAAAAACAGAAAACAAAAAATCAAAAATCCAGCAAAGATTGGGGGAATCATATGAAATTGATATTTTTAGGCGCTACTCACGAAGTAACCGGAAGCTGCACCTATCTGGAAGCAGACGGAAAGAAAATTTTAGTCGACTGCGGCATGGAGCAAGGTCCCGACACCTATGAAAATGAAGACCTTCCGGTTCCGGCAAGCCAGATCGACCTCGTTCTCCTGACTCACGCCCACATCGACCACTCAGGAAAACTTCCGCTTTTGTACCAGAGAGGCTTCCGCGGACAGATCTTCGCCACAAGAGCGACCGCCGACCTGTGCGATATCATGCTCAGAGACAGCGCGCACATTCAAATGTTCGAGGCAGAGTGGAAAAACAGAAAAGGGAAACGGGCAGGAAAAGAAGCCGTCACTCCGCTCTACGACATGGAAGACGCGCAGGGTGCGATCTCCTGCTTTGTATCCTGCGAATACCACGAGACAGTATTTGTCAGCGAGCATATTAAAATCCGCTTCATGGACGCCGGACACCTGCTGGGTTCCTCCTCCATCGAGGTATGGATTGAAGAAGACGGAAAAGAAAAAAAGATTGTATTCTCGGGAGATATCGGCAACACCAATCAGCCGATCATCAAAGACCCGGAGTATATAAAAGAGGCGGACTATGTTGTGATGGAGTCGACATACGGAGACAGAAGCCACGGTTCGAGACCAGACTACATCAAAGAGCTGAGCGGCGTGATCCAGAGAACGTTTGACCGGGGCGGAAATGTGGTGATCCCGTCATTTGCCGTAGGAAGAACACAGGAGATGCTGTACTTTATCCGTCAGATCAAAGAGGAAAAGAGGATAAGAGGGCATGAGGGATTTGAAGTGTACGTCGACAGCCCGCTTGCGATCGAGGCCACTCAGATTTTTATGAAACATATGTTTGACGATTTTGACGAGGAAGCAGCGGCGCTGATCGAAAAAGGAATCAATCCGATCAGCTTTCCAGGATTAAAGACTTCTGTCACAAGCGAAGAATCGAAAAATATTAACAGCGATGAAAAACCGAAAATTATCATATCTGCAAGCGGTATGTGCGACGCGGGAAGAATCAAGCACCACCTAAAACACAATCTGTGGAGAGAAGAATGCACGATCTTATTTGTAGGATATCAGGCGGTCGGAACGCTGGGGCGCGCTATTGTGGAAGGAGCAGAAAAAGTAAAGCTGTTCGGGGAGGAGATTGAGATTCAGGCAGAGATTGCGCAGCTGACAGGAATCAGCGGTCACGCGGACAGAGAAGGTCTGATCAGATGGATCTCGGCTTTTGAAAAAAAGCCGAAGCGCGTCTTTGTGATTCACGGAGAAGACCGGACAGCAGAAGGATTTGCCAGTCTTTTGCGGACAGAAAAAGGGCTGAACGCATATGCGCCGTTCAGCGGCACAATTTTTGATCTGGCGTCCGGAAACATGATCAAAGAGGCGCAGCCTGTCAAGATTGACAAGACAAAGAACATATCGCCGTCCACACTGAAAGCGAACACAGTATTTGCAAGATTGTTGGCGGCAGGACAGAGGCTTCTGACGGTGATCTGGCATAATGAACACGGAGCGAATAAGGACCTGGCAAAATTTACAAGCCAGATACAGGCGCTGTGCGATAAATGGGACCGCTAGAAAAAACGCGGGATCCACAGCAGCGCCGCATTGGCGCAAGCCGGACTGGATTCCCGCGCTGATATTTGGTTTGCCGCTCCGGCTATTTGGCAATAGCCTGCTTTAAAGCACATGCGAGCTGGTCAGGACATGAGGTTGGCTTTTTTCCGCACTTTACGCCGCTTAAAAGCTCAATTGCCTTGTTGACGTCCATTCCTTTTAAAAGAAGAGAAAGCCCCATTGTATTTCCGGGACATCCGCCGACAAATTCTACTTTTTCGATGGTATCTCCGTTTAACTCAAATTTGATTTCTCTTGCGCAGACACCGGACGGTTTATAGCTGGTCATGGTAAAATCTCCTTTCTGTTCAATAAAAAATGAAGACTGTTTTATTTGCGTTTCAATTATAGCAGAGAAAAAGGAAAATGCAAAGAAATTTTCTGTACACGCACACAGAAAAACTGGTATAATCTCAGAGAAACTTAAGAAAACAGACGGAGAGAAGAAAACGCAGGAAAAACGGACAGGAGAGATTTATGAGAAAAATAGGAATTATCGGAGCAATGGAAATTGAAGTGGAAGGGCTCAAAAAAGAGATGGAGGTTCGCCGCACCCTGAAAAAAGCGAAAATGGAGTTCTTTGAGGGGAGACTGTGCGGTCAGGAAGCCGTGGTGGTCCGCAGCGGAGTTGGAAAAGTCAACGCGGCTGTCTGCACGCAGATCCTCGCCGATGAATTCGGCGTCGACCTGATCATCAACACAGGGGTGGCAGGCTCTCTGAAGAAGGAAATCGACATTGAAGACATTGTCATTGCGACAGACGTTGTCCACCACGATGTGGACGCCACAGTGTTCGGATATCAGATCGGAGAAGTTCCGCAGATGGGAGTGGCGTCGTTTGCGGCTGACGAGAAAATCGCAGCGCTTGCAAAAGAAGTCAGCGAGCAGGTGAATCCGGAAATTCACGTTTTCCGGGGAAGAATCGTAAGCGGAGACCAATTTATTTTCGACAAAGAGGTCAAGAAGCGCATTAAGAATACCTTTGAAGGATTCTGCACGGAAATGGAGGGCGCGTCTATCGGTCATACGGCATGGCTTAACGACATCCCTTTCCTCATTATCCGCGCCATTTCCGACAAAGCGGACGAGAGCGCAAAGATGGACTATCCGGTGTTCGAGGAGAGAGCGGCGGCCGACAGTCTGCGGCTGGTCAAAGGACTTATGAAGCGCTTTTCTGAAGATGAGACAAAATAAAAGCATCCTCTACCTGAACATAAAATTCCTTAAAAGCCCGAAAATGCCTGAAAATGAGACATTTTGGGGCTTTTTTTGACGAACGATTTTCCTTTGCAAAATCTGGAGCATCGGCTATAATGGCGGTACAAAATTTCAGAAAGGCCCAATGGACCGGTCCGCTGAAATCAGCCAGAAAATCAAAGGGGGATGTTAAGGATGTTACAGGCAATGGCAGAACAGAGAGTGTTATTTTACGCAATGATGGTGGTATGCGCAGTCGGGGTTGCAAGCCAGCTGCTGCTGAACCGTGTCTACGCAAAGCTGTTATTGGATACCAGAAACGTAGGCGTGCCGCGCGGCAGATTCATGAAGCAGCTCAAGCAGAGATTCGCCAACTGCCAGAGATTGAACGATGAGGTATCGAACGTGCCGGTGTTTATCAGGCGGCAGATCATGGAATACAAATACTGCAGCCTGAATCTGCATCAGTGGCAGAAGATGGGAGTTTACGCGTTTGCGCTGTGCGCTTTGCTGGGAGGAGCCGGCTATTATCTGACAAGGCAGGCGCAGACGGCAAGAACGGCGTATCTGCAGGGAGGAATCGTCACCTGCGGTCTGCTTCTGGTTGTGGAAGGCGTGCTGGACTTTCAGTATAAAAAGAAAAAACTTCAGACCAGGCTCGAAGACTATCTGGAGAACACAGGAATCGGCAGAGAATTTGAAGACGCCTCTCTGTGCGAACATGATCCCAGAGAAAAAGAGAACAAAAAGGTTTCAAGAAGGCTGGAGCGCTCAAGGGGAAAACAGGACAATCAGGAAGCGGCGCAGGCAGTGAAAGAGGGAATGAGCGAAGCGGCGGCGGAGACAGAAGCGGCGCAGGATCAGAATACAGAGATTTTAAAACAGATGGATCCAAAGGAGCAGGAGCGCATTATCCGGGAGGTGCTAAAGGAATTTTTGGCTTGATAAAGTATACGACATTTGATAGAATAAAGGTGATAAGTGGGTCGGACCAGTTGAGGGTCTGCCCGTAAACAATCTGCAAAACGGATGGAAAATCCTTTTGCAATTACACCTATAAGGAGCGCGAAAGAAATGATGAGCAGAGTAAGATTTGATTATTCAAAAGCTGCAGGATTTGTCAGTGAAAGCGAAATCGCAAATATGAAAAAACTGGCCCAGACGGCGAAAGACATTTTAGTCTCAAAGTCAGGCGCAGGAAATGATTTCTTGGGATGGATCGATCTGCCGGTCGACTATGATAAAGAGGAGTTTGCACGCATCAAAAAGGCTGCGGAGAAAATTCAGAAAGACAGTGAAGTGCTGGTTGTAATCGGTATCGGCGGCTCTTACCTGGGAGCGAGAGCAGCGATCGAATTTTTACGCCACAGCTTTTACAACATGGTTTCCAAAGAAATCCGCAAAACGCCGGAGATTTATTATGCAGGAAACAGCATAAGCGGAACGTATCTGAAACATCTGACCGAGGTGATCGGAGACCGCGACTTTTCCGTAAACGTAATCTCAAAATCCGGTACGACAACAGAACCGGCTATCGCATTCCGTGTCTTTAAGGAAATGCTGGAGAAGAAATACGGAAAAGAGGAAGCCGCAAAGAGAATCTATGCGACGACCGACAAAGCAAAGGGAGCTCTGAAAAAACTTGCGACAGAAGAAGGATATGAGACGTTTGTTGTTCCGGACGATGTGGGAGGACGCTTCTCTGTTCTGACAGCCGTAGGTCTGCTGCCGATCGCAGTCAGCGGAGCCGATATTGACAAACTGATGGAAGGCGCGGCAGAAGGAAGAAGACTGGCTCTGGAAGCTCCTTATGAGGAAAACGACGCGGTACAGTATGCCGTTATCAGAAATATTCTGCATCAGAAAGGAAAATCAGTAGAAATTCTCGCAAATTACGAGCCGGGTCTCCACTATGTGGCAGAATGGTGGAAGCAGCTGTACGGGGAGAGCGAAGGAAAAGATCAGAAGGGTATTTTCCCGGCAGCCGTTGACCTGACGACAGACCTGCACTCCATGGGACAGTTTATCCAGGACGGAAGCAGAATCATGTATGAGACGGTCTTAAACGTAGAAGAACCGGAATGCGAGATCGTGATCCAGGAGGAAGCGGTCGATCTGGACGGATTAAATTATCTTGCCGGAAAGAACATGGACTTCGTCAACAAGAGCGCTATGAACGGAACGATTTTAGCGCACACGGACGGCAATGTCCCGAACCTGATGGTATCGATCCCAAGACAGGATGAATACTCGCTGGGTCAGCTGTTCTACTTCTTTGAATTCGCTTGCGGCGTCAGCGGTTACTTATTAGGAGTAAACCCATTTAACCAGCCTGGAGTGGAAAGCTATAAGAAAAATATGTTTGCGCTGCTCGGAAAACCAGGATACGAAAAAGAAAGAGAAGAGCTGCTGAAGAGACTGTAATATACAAGGTGACAAAAGCCTGCAACGACAAAAGAAAAAAGTCGCGGCAGGCTTTTTGCTGTATAAAAGAAGAATTTATCGCAAAAAAAATAGTCAAAAAAGCAAAATATAGAATGACATCAAAAAATAAAATGGCAAAATGTAAAAAAATAGATTGCCATTCATGACAAAATTGTACACTTCGTGACAATAGACTTGTAAATGCGTTTCGATTGATGATATAATTCTTATCACAGTGAAGTCGACTTTATGAAAGAAATATCCTTGCGCAGGGGGGCATGATTCTCTTCTCAAAAGAGAGAATCAGCAAGGCAAGAATTTTGAGTGGCAAAACTATATTTATTGGGTAAAGGAGAGGACTATATGAAAAGGAGAAACATTTCAATGCTGCTTTCGTCAGCAATGATTCTGAGCGCGCTGAGCGGAATCCCGGCTATGGCAGAAGAAAATTCCGTAATTAAAGAGAGTTCATCAGGATTCTACTATATTGAAGAGAACGGTGATCAGGTTCGCCTGAGCAACAAGAGCGCAGACGGCTTTATCGAAGTTGACGGATTATATTTCCGTGACCTGGATAAAGACGGAGAATTAGACGTTTATGAAGACTGGCGCGTAGACCAGGAAGACAGAGTTCAGGATCTGCTGTCACAGATGACCGATCAGGAAAAAGCAGGAACATTGATCTTCGCTTGTATCTTCGGAAGCAACGGAAGCACCGTAAGTGATCTGGGCGGAGACGATCAGGATCAGTCCCATGCAGGCGTTACCGTTAAGGGAGCACCTTATGTAAGCGATCCGGAGGCATGCCTGTACTCCACAGAGCCGTACGTTGAGATAGATGGCTCAAATGTTATTCCTATGGTTTACCAGATTCAGGAGACAAACGTTACGACTTTCATCGCAGCATTGACAGGAAACCCGAAGGATCAGCTTGATCTGTTCAACTCCATTCAGGCTATCGCAGAAGAATCCCGTCTTGGTATTCCGTGTGTATTCTCTGGAGACCGTTCCTATAACACCTGGGGTGGTATGATCGATATGGCACACTATGCATTTGGTGTAGCTCATGACGAAGAACTGTTATATGATCTTGTTTCCGAATACTCCAAAGAATCCGCAGCAATCGGATATCATCAGGTATTCCACGGATATGGAAATGAAATCGGAAGCTTCTACGGCGACGATCCAAACTATATCGCAAAGATGTCAGCAATTGAGACAAACGCTTACCAGGACAACGGATGGAGCGCTCACTCGAAACACTTCATCGCCCGCGGCGGACGTAACGCATATATAAATGCAAAATCTCCGGCAAACCTTCTTGACAGCTGGATGGTAGGATGGCAGGCAGTTGTAGACGCTGGAACAGACTACATCATGACAAACAACAACGTTGGCGTGACAGACGGCGTACAGGGATACATGGACAAAGATACGTACTCCATCCTGCGCGACGACCTCGGATATGAAGGCGTTGTATGCCTTGACTGGCCTCTGGATATCAGCCGTATCATGAGCAACACCGGTATCACATCTGACGGAACAGATATCTCCACACTGTCAGCAGTAGAGCGCTATGCAATGATCCTGAACGCAGGCGTTGATATGTTCAGCTGCTACGGAGCAGTTCTCGGAACCGATATCGAAGCGTATGCAGAAGAAATTTCCAACCGTGCATTCCCGGATATCATCGTTCAGGCAGTTGACGAAGGTCTTGTAACAGAAGAAGATTTCAACGAGCACGTAGCACGCGTTCTGCGCAACAAGTTCGATCTTGGAATCTTTGAAGATCCATATTCAGATTGGGAAGACGCAGTTGCACTGATTGGATCTGAAGAATATCAGGCAGAGCCGTTCGCAGTTATGAGCAACGACGACATCAACCGCGCACGCCGCAGCGAGATCACAGAGATGGAAGATCAGCTGATGGTAGAATCCACAATCCTGTTAAAGAACGAAAACAATATTCTTCCTCTGACAGCAGGAATCAATATTTACGTAGACGGATCCGCTGACAACCTCAAAGAGGCTGACAAAGAAGCTCTCGGAGCATACGGAACCGTTGTAGAGACCATGGATGAAGCAGACGTTTGCGTATTCCATGTAACGACAATCGATGACAACTATTACTTCATGGTAGAAGACGCACAGGCAGCTGGAAAACCGATTGTTCTGATCTATGAAGGCACTGTTTCTTCTGAACCGGGCTTAGAGCAGGTTATGGCAGCTGACGCTCTGATCATGCAGACATATGTCAACACACCTGACCACGGATCATCCGTTGGAAGCTTCTACCGCTATGTAACACCTTCAACAACAGCTCAGATGCTCTTCGGAGAGAAAGAGCCAGGCGGAAGCACACTGTATGAGACCGCTTACAACAAAGCTGACTACACATTATCATGGGGCGAGCTGCAGGATGACATCGGTGTAGATGACGCAACACGTCTGTACATGGCAATGCTTGCAAAAGAAAATCCGACGATCGATATGCCGAACAACTTAGGCGACGTACTGTGGACCACAGATTACGGTATGAATTACAGCGATCCGGCTGACATCGAACTGAGTCTTCTGACAGTTCCGCAGACAACAGAAGAGATGGAAGTTGAAGGAAGATGGGGAACCAGCATCCAGACAGTAGCAGTTACTGCAACTCAGAAAGCAGGCGTTCCGTTCGAAATCAACTTTGTTGCTAAGAACAACGGCGGAGACGGACATGTGACAGTTCAGGTAATGGACGGCGAAAACGTAGCTGCTGAGAAATTCGTAGCTCTTGATGCAGATCAGTTCCGTGTAATCACTGTTGAGCTGACTCTGGAAGCAGGCGAACATGTGATCAGCGTTGGCGATATGAGCGCTACAGTTGTTGTAGAATAATCGCGATCAGTCAGAACTTCACATTTGACACAAAAAAAGAAGTCACGGTAATGTGAAAGAATCTCATGGGCGCTGCTATTTTGGCAGCGCCCATTTTCAGATGAAAGGATGTAAGACAGGCGGAAAAGATATTTTCGCAAAAAAATGAGAAAGGAATGAATGACAATGAAAAAAAGAGTATTATCGATAGCAGGAGTTATGGCATTGTGCCTTGGAACATGCTCTGCAGGAGTATTTGCAGAGGAGAAAGCAGAACAGCCGTCAGCAACTGCATACCATGCTGAGAGCCCAATCACAGTCGACGGAGATTTGAGCGAGTGGAACCTGTCTTCACCCATTGAAATCAACGATGAATCCCAGATAGTCCGCGATGCGGAATCATGGCTGGGAGAGACAGACGTGAGCTGTACAGTCTATCTGATGTGGGACGAGGACAATCTGTATCTGGCGGCAGACACAAAGGAAGCTTCGAGCTTTGGAGCGGTTGGACTGCTTGCCCACAACATGGAAGACAATTTTAAAGTTTATATTTCCACAAACCCGGAGGCAGACCCGGCGCGCACAGCGTATGAGACGAACGATTTCCTGCTGTATCTGATGATGGACAACCAGAACTGGTATACAGCTTTTGACCGTTCTATGATCGAGCGGGATCAGCTCGCGCGTTTTACTTCTCAGGGAATGGAAGAAAACACAGATGTCCTGCAGGGATATGAAGCAGGATATACTACGACGGATGACGGCTTTATCTTTGAGGCAGTGATTCCGTGGAGCAACTTTTCAAACGACTATATTGAGCAGTACGTGCCGGCTGCAGGAGATACGGTGAACTTCAACTTCTGCATCACAGACAACGATTACCCGTATCCGAACACACAGTCTTCTGTACAGCTGAACTGGACAGGAGCGTCAGACGCAGATAAAAACCCAAGCAGCTGGGGACGTGTGACATTTGAATAAATAAAAGAGAGACAGATTTGGACAGACAGCCTGTGCGACAGAGGAAAGAGAAAATTTATATTTTTTAAAAATTTGGGGGATATAAAGATGAAAAATATGACATATAAAAAATGGGCGGTATCAGTGGCAGCCGCAGCCCTTTGCAGCATGGGACTTTCAGCGGCGGCAGCGCAGGATGGCGTTGTGCTTTCCGACATCACGGCAGTCACGTATGTGGGCGACAACGGAGAAATGGTAGAAGCCTTTGAGGTGACGGTAGACGACGCGGACAAGATTGAGGGACTGACTGCGGACGATATCTCCGTGACACAGAGCAATAACGAGGGAACTGAGACGACAGATCTTGCGGAGAACGGCGTATCGCTTTCGATCGACGGAAATGTAGTGACAATCGAACTCGAACCGTGCAAAATGTCGGACATGATCACGGTATCGGCAGAGAGCATTGACGGCTTTACATTCAGCGGTGCCGACGCAGTGTGTGAAAACTCTTCCATCGCAGACTTTGAGGAGCTTTCCTATACAGCGGAAAACGGGACGACTCTGCTTTACCGCCTCAGAAGAGGAAGCGGAGACAACCAGCCTCTCGTGATCTGGATGCATGGCTCCGGAGAATGCGGTACGGACAACCGCATCCACATTACGGCAAACCGCGGAGCTACGGCATTTGCAGAGTACACAGACGACGCCTATGTCATCGCGGCGCAGTATCCGGCTTCCTACTCGACTCCTTTCCTGGAGGGCGAAGAGGAAGTGATGGTAGACTGGCTGGAGGCTTACACCGAGCTGATCGAGAACATGGCGGCAGACGGAGAAATCGATGAAAACCGCATTTATCTGACAGGAGCGTCTATGGGAGGCGGTCTGGTGTTCCGCTACATGACCGATTACCCGGATTTATTTGCGGGAGTCGTTGCGATGTGCAGCCGCGGCACGATCAATGAGGATCTGAGCGTGCTGGAAAAGGTGGTTGATCTGCCTATCTGGTTATTCCACGCAGACAGTGACTTTGTAAATCCTTCTCAGAACAGCAAGGAGGTTTACGACAAGCTGGTGGAACTGGGAAGCGAAAATGTGAAGCTGACGATTTTCTCGGACGAAGATCTGGAAGAGCTCAACATCGGCTTCAGCCATGCGATCTGGACCGCAGTTCTGAACGACATGGAAATGATGGATTGGCTTTTCTCACAGGAAAAAAACTGATCGGACAGAAGTATTCACAATGAGCAGAGCTGTGGAAAAACCGTGATTTGGCAACATCCATACAAAATGAAAGCTTAAGATATAAATAAAAGACAGGATGACCGCAGGATACAGAAAGGATATCTGACCTGCGGCCGTCTTATTTTTTTGTGCCGGAAAAATCAGATACCGGATTGTTCCGCATGGAGATCTGTGCTAAACTAGATAAAAAAATGCCATGGCAGAAGGGCAAATTGAGAAAAAAGGAGTACAGACATGCCAGTATTTGACTTTAGCGGCACACCCGACCAAAAAAAAGATCCAGAGTGTACCTACACGATAGTCCGGTCCAACGAGACGGCGGCTTCCCCGGAGCGGCCGATTTTGCTGCTCGACAACAGCAAAAGAAAATGGAAGCACCATTCCTGCGGCGCTTTTACAAATCCGCTCAAGCGTACCAGCTTTGAATTTAAGGAAGAGGAGGGAATTTCCAGCGCCGATATTCTGCAGATCGACGCCCGGTTCGTCAGCCTGCTCCGGTGGCTGGGAGAAAATCACATCCCTGTGCGTCTTTCCGGGGAAAACCGCGCGGATGGATATGCGGTCTACAAAATCCGTGAGACCGCGTTTGGAGGCGGCACAAAGCTTTCGGCAGAAGACGGGTTTCTCCAGTTTATGATTGAAAGGCTGCTTTCAAGCAGCGCGCCGGTCGAAAAAGAAGAGGAGGAAGACAAAGCAGAAGACGCAGACGATATGAAGCTGACGAGTCTGCAGAGCATTACAGACTTTATGATGTGCGCCGGTCAGACACTGCCGGACAACATCCGACTGTGGGCGCGCAGAAATCTTGCAGTGGCACGCTCCAACGAGGTCTCTCCGGAAGAAAGACGCCATGCCCAGCGGGCGCTTTCCATCATGATGAATGTTCAGTGGAAAAGCAACTACTTTGAAGCGATCGACCCGCAGGAAGCACGGCGGATTCTGGACGAAGAGCTTTACGGGATGCACCGGGTAAAGCAGAGGATTATTGAGACGATCATTCAGATCAACCGCACGCATACGCTTCCGGCTTACGGACTTTTGCTGGTCGGTCCGGCGGGAACCGGAAAATCCCAGATCGCATACGCTGTCGCGCGGATTTTAAAACTGCCGTGGACAACGCTCGATATGAGTTCCATCCATGACCCGGAGCAGCTGACGGGAAGCTCGAGAATCTATGCCAACGCAAAACCGGGCATTATCATGGAAGCGTTTTCGATGGCGGGAGAATCCAACCTCGTCTTTATCATCAATGAGCTTGACAAGGCGTCATCGGGGAAGGGAAACGGAAATCCGGCAGACGTCCTCCTGACGCTTTTGGACAATCTGGGATTTACAGACAATTATATGGAGTGTATGGTTCCGACAGTAGGCGTCTATCCCATCGCGACGGCAAATAATAAGGACGCTATCAGCGCGCCCCTGATGTCGCGCTTTGCCGTCATCGACATTCCGGACTATACGCCGGAGGAGAAAAAGATTATCTTTTCTCGGTACGCTCTGCCGAAGGTTTTAGAGCGGATGAGAATGCAGGAAAAGGAATGCGTTCTGACGGAGGAGGCGCTTGAGGCGGTAATCCGCAAATACGCCGATACGACGGGAATTCGGGATCTGGAGCAGGCGGCGGAGCATATCGCGGCAAACGCGCTGTATCAGATAGAAGTCAACCATGTCCGGGAGGTCGTCTTTGACAGAGAGACGGTGGAAAAGCTTCTTATATAAATGGCAACATAAATGCAAAATATATATTTATTTTTTTGAACCTGAAAGACGCCTGCGGATTGACGGCAGCAGTGCAGCCTGCGCAATCCGGCAGACACAGACAAGAGAAAGGAACGTCATATGGAGATTGTAATCTTAGAGGCGAATACGCTGGGAAGAGACATTGATCTGTCCATCTTTGAAAAACTTGGTCATGTCACGCAGTACGCCAGATCAGATGAAAACAATACGGCCGAGCGTGTAACGGATGCGGATATCATTATCGTCAACAAAGTGCCGATGAATGAGAAGACGCTGGCAAAAGCGTCCCATCTGAAGATGATCGCCGTGACAGCGACAGGGACGAATATCATTGACAGGGAGTATGTGACAAGGCGCAGGATTGCGGTGTCGAACGTGGGAGGGTATTCTACGATGTCCGTGGCGCAGCACACATTTGCGCTCGCCCTGTATCTGATTCACAAAATGAACTATTTCGACTCGTACGTAAAAAGCGGGGAATATATCAAAAGCGATATCTTCACAAACCTGGACGTGACATACCATGAGCTGGACAAAAAGACATGGGGCATTATCGGACTGGGAAATATAGGAAAAAAGGTTGCCCAGATTGCGTCAGTATTCGGATGCAGAGTCATCTACTATTCCACATCAGGAAAAAATCAGAACGATGAGTATGAGAGAGCCGATCTCGATGAGGTCTGCCGGCAGTCTGACATTCTCTCCATTCACGCGCCTCTGAATGAGGCGACGGAAAACTTAATGAACCGGGAACAATTCCGGAAAATGAAAAACAGCGCGGTCCTGATCAATGTGGGAAGAGGACCGATTGTAAATGAGGAAGATCTTGCACAGGCTTTAGAGCAGGGCGAGATAGCGGCGGCAGGTCTCGACGTGATTTCAGAAGAACCTATGAAGCCCGACAATCCTCTGATGCGCATTCAGGACAGCGAAAAACTGGTGATCACGCCGCATATCGCATGGGCGAGCACGGAAGCCAGACAGAGACTGGTAAGAGAAGTGTACCGCAATGTGGAGGCTTTTCAGAGGGGAGAAAAACGGAACATTGTCTTTTGACGCATGACGGCGGGATATGATAAGCGAAAAATAAAGGCTGTTATACGAAATTCTTTTAAAAACAAGGATGCGCATCTGATTTTTCGTGCAATCTAACACTTGAATTTTTAAAGACGCTATTTTATAATCTCAGATAAAGTAAAAGGATGCGTTTTTCCAGAGAAAAAAGGGAGAAACGCATCTGACGCCCGGGTAAAGGACAATGCCGGAAAAACGGGTATCCGGGGACAACACACAGAGGAGGAATCAGAGATGTCGTCATGTGATGTGAGACTGAATACGATCACAAAAATCAAAGCGTTCGTAGAAGCTTTAAAAACTCAGGAAGGAGAATTTACCTTAACGTGCGGAAGATACACGACGGACGCCAGATCGATCATGGGAATTTTCAGCCTGGATCTTTCCCAGCCAATTCATCTGACCGCAAAGTCCGGTCAGATTCCAGACACGGTAAAGCCCTTCCTTGCGTAACACAGGGAGCAATGATAAAAAATGAAAGAAAAAATCGCCCGCAGATGGGCAGCAGATACGGAAAAAAGGATGAAGTGTGACAATGAGGGCACTGTTTCAGAGAAAAGTTTCTGGGACGGTGCTTTCCGCATATGATACGGGAAAATGTGAGAAAGGAAAGAAAAAAGGTGGACAGACTAAAGAAGTATTTAAACCATGTTTTTATTGATGGGCTGAGCGGGATGGCTCAGGGATTATTCTGCACGCTGATTGTGGGGACAATCATTCAGCAGATTGGAAATCTGATAGGCGGAGAAATCGGGAACTATCTGTTTTTGTTCGGAAAATTTGCGGCTGCTATGACAGGAGCGGGAATCGGAGTCGGGGTAGCGTACAGGTTCAAGGAAAGCCCGCTCGTTGTGATCTCTGCTGCGGTCGCAGGAATGGCAGGAGCGTTTGCGAGCAATATCACAGCAGGGAGTATCATGAATGACGCGCAGGCTGTCATCCTCTCCGGTCCGGGAGAACCGCTGGGCGCCTTTATCGCTTCTTATGTAGGAATTGAGATCGGGCATCTGGTATCCGGAAAGACAAAGCTGGATATTTTGGTGACGCCGATCAGCAGCATTTTGTCAGGATCTGCAGTCGGCATCCTTGTGGGACCGCCGATCTCGAAATTTATGAACAGCTTAGGAATGATGATCAACTGGGGAACGGAACAGCAGCCGTTTTTGATGGGAATTGTGGTATCTGTCCTGATGGGAATGATTTTGACGCTTCCGATCAGTTCTGCGGCGCTGGGCATTATCTTAAACTTATCAGGTCTTGCGGCAGGAGCGGCGACGGTCGGATGCTGCTGCAACATGGTCGGATTTGCCGTGGCAAGCTATCGGGAAAACAAGATGGCAGGTCTTCTCGCTCAGGGAATCGGCACGTCTATGCTCCAGGTTCCGAATATTATCCGCAAACCGGTTATCTGGCTCCCGGCAATCTTGTCAAGCGCGGTGCTGGGACCAGTCGGCACGCTTGTCTTTCACATGACAAGCAACGCCACCGGATCTGGAATGGGAACAGCAGGACTGGTCGGACAGATCATGACGTATCAGACGATGGCTCCTCTCGAAGGCGGAGCGGTAGTACTTGCAAAAATTATTGTGATGCATTTTGTGCTGCCGGCGGCTGTGACGCTCGGAATATCGGAGTTTATGAGAAAACGCGGGTGGATCAGACAGGGCGATATGAAGCTGGAATTATAAAAAATCCGGCGCTGGAAAAGCCAGACCGTAGACAGATGCGGAACGCAGACGGCAACAAAAATGCAAATCATACGTGGGCGAGGCGGCAGGAAGGAGAGGCGAATGAGACAGGGAACAGGACTGATTCATATTTATTACGGAGATGGAAAAGGAAAGACCACGACAGGGATGGGACTGACGATCCGCGCGGCGGGATATGGATACCGCGTGCTTGTGTACCAGTTTATGAAAAACAATAAGACGAGCGAGAGAAAGGTGCTTGAGCATGTGGACAAAATCACGGTTGTCGACGGAAGAGAGCAGGTAAAATTCAGCTTTCAGATGACACAGGAGGAAAAAGGGGAGCTGAAAAAATTTTACACGGATGAATTTCGAAAAGTGACTCAAAAAGCCGTGCAGGAGCATTACGATGTTTTGTTTCTGGACGAGGTGATCTATACGGTCAGCGCCGGTCTGCTCGACGAGACGCCTGTGGCGCAGTTTCTGCAGGAAAAGCCGCAGAATCTCGAGGTGATTCTGACTGGAAATACGCCGAGCAAAAAACTGATAGCGCTGGCGGACTATGTCTCGGAAATACGCATGGTCAAGCATCCGTATCAGCACGGTCAGCCGGCGAGAAATGGAATTGAAAAATAGACGAAAGTTTACGGGAAACCGCAGGCCTCTTCCAGGAAAAATGGGAGAGGCCTTTTTCAGGAAAAATTAAGAGAATATTTAAGGATAATGATTGGAATCGTTTTGTCAAATATGGTAAAGTAAAATCAGAAAAAAATGAAATGGAAAAGAAAAAAGGAGGCTGAGCGATGAGAAAAAAAATCTTTTTTGCGATAATGGCGGGAGCGCTGCTGACGCAGAATATATCTATTTTTGCACAGGAATCGGGACAGACAGGGGCGCTTTCGGAAGGGATGAACCAGCTTGCGTATCGGCTGTATCAGGAGATGGATACGGAGGACAATATCTTTTTTTCACCGTATAGCATCGGCGTGGCTTTGTCGATGCTGGACCTGGAGGCGGACACGCAGACCAAGGAGCAGATCGAGGAGGTTCTGGGAATCGAGGACCAGGAGGAATGGAACCGCCAGCTTTCTGAGTACATGAAAGAGGAAGAGTCAGAAGGGGCAGTGATGGAGACGGCAAACGCCATGTGGCTGTCCGATCAGCTTAAGCTTGCGGAAGACGCGCAGCAGGATGTTCTGGATCCTCTTGAGAATCTGTTCGAGGCGGAAATTTTTCAGGCTGATATTTCGAAGGAAAGCGAAAAAGTACTGGGGGAAATAAACGAGTGGGTCAGCGATCACACGGAAGGAATGATCGAACCGTTTTTGGAAGAGCTGTCGCCGGCAGCCGTATCAATCCTGATCAACGCAGTCTATTTTGAAGGAAAATGGAGCAGCCCGTTTGACGAAGAGATGACGCGGACAGAAGTTTTTCACGGTCAGGAAAAAGATACAGATGTTGACATGATGCAGCAGAGCGGAATGTTCCGGTATCTGGAGACAGAGGAGTACCAGGCGATCCAGATCCCGTACGGAGACGGAAGCGTGGCGATGAATCTTTTACTTCCCACTGATCTGAACGGTCAGACATTTCAGGAGTGGTACGCAGAGCTTGACAAAGACCAGGATGAAATCTGGAAAGAGTTAAACGAGGCGGAGCCGACGGACATGCAAGCCGTGAGAATTCCGAAGTTTTCTCTGGAACAGCAGATTCCGGATCTGGATCAGATCATGAAGACGCTCGGAATGACGGAGGCATACTCGCAGGATGCCGACTTTAGCCGTCTCGCTCAGGGGCTTTACCTGGACACTATGGTGCATAAGGCGAAGATAGAGGTCGATGAGGAGGGCACAGAAGCTGCGGCTGTGACAGGCATGATATCAAGGATGACGGCAATCATAGAAGAAAAACCGGAATTTATCGCAGATCATCCGTTTCTGTTTGTGATTCAGGACACGGAAAATGACATGATTTTATTTATGGGTCAGGTCAACCAGCTGTAAAAAAGCGGCTGAGATAGGAATGGCCGTGTTAAGATGCTGAGATAAAAAAGAATGGGGGAAGCAGATATGAAGAACAGAAGAAAAATTATGATGGTGACATTGGCGACGGCATTGTGCCTCGCAGCAGGGACAAGCGCAGCGGCGCGGGAAGAGAGCAACATGGCGCTGTATCCGAGAGTGGAAGTCGAATATGTGCAGCAGGAAAAGACAGTGTATGTCGTGTGGGTAGGAACCTTTGCAGTGTACCAGAATGCGGCAGACTTTTCGCAGGAGCTGAACAATGCGGGATTTTACACGGTGATCGAATATCTCTCAGACAACCGGTATCATATCAGTTCCGGAACGTATGAGAGATATGCAGACGCACAGACGAAGAAGGCGCTCCTGGCAGACGCAGGATATGAGAGCTGGATCGAAGAGATCACGACGGAAGTTCCGGTTCCGGTCGGCGGAACCGAGTATCTGGTTCAGGTTGGAGCATTCCGGAACCAGACGAATGCGGATCTCTACACGCAGCAGCTGATGCAGGACGGATTTGGAAGCTATTCTGTGCTGGAGGATGACGGGCTGTATCACGTATACTGCGGAGCCTACGAGGAAAAAAGAGACGCCGATTATGTGAAGGAGCTGCTGATCTCTATGGGATACGACGCATACGTGAGAGAGAATCAGTTTGAGCCGGAGATCCTGCAGACGTATTTTGTCGTTCAGGCAGGCGCGTTCAGCAGCAGCGAAAACGCTCAGAACTATGCGGCGCAGCTGAATCAGGCAGGCTTTAACGCTTATGCGACCCTTGCGCAGAGCGGATATTATACCGTATTTTGCGGAACGTTTAAGCAAAAGGCAAATGCGGACAACCTGAAGCAGCAGCTGAATCAGGCAGGATATGAAGCGATTGTAATCGAATATCAGATGTGAACGTAAGAAATAAAAGTTGGAAAGTGATAATACGTTAATACTTTATATATGTAAAATATGCACATAATAATAAGGAAAACGATAAGAAAATTTAGAAAAAATTCATAAAACAGTTGACAAATACCTGAAAGAATGTTAGCATAATGCTCGAAAAACATGCAACAAAGACGGATGCCGGCAGAAGATTTCGGCATCCGGCAAAAAAAATGCGGGAGGAAAAGCAAATGAAAAAAATCTGGAAAAGAGCATGTGCGGCTGTATGTTCCGCCACAATGGCAGTTTCAGCATCAGGGGTAGCGTTTGCGGCAGAAGATGCACAGCAGGAATTAAGAATGCAGTATGGAAATGCGCTGGATGTATACGCAAATCCACAGGAACAGTTATACGGGGATTATGATACAAACAAGTATAATAATTTCTCCGACATGGGTGCATGGCATGGATACTATCTGGCAGAGGAAGATGAGATCGATCTTCAGGGGGGATTTGCCGGACCGGTTATTATCGCAGAAGAATATCCTGTAAACTTATCAGGAGCGTTCAGCAGACTGGAGATTGAAAAAGCGGACGGAACAGTTTATTCTTATGCGGATGCAGAGGCTTCCAGCGTGTACTATCCTGGAAAACTGGTGCAGACGTATGAATTCGAGGACATTACGGTAAATCTTGAGCTGATCTTTGCAAGCGACAGAACGGCGCTGATCAGAACTCAGATTGCAAATAAAACAGAGGAACCGGTAGAACTCAAGATCAGATGGCACGGAGACATGTACACGAACTATGGCAGCGCAGATCAGCTGATGGAGAACAGCCTTGAGGCAACGCAGGACGGCGTTCAGGTAAACTTCAAAGAAGTTCGCGAGACATGGAGCTATTTGATGACCGATGAAGTGAAATTCAATGTAAGACGCGATATTCCGGTTACGACGACAGTGGACGGCGACAGCTATGTGAGCGAAGCGAACGACGCCGTATCAATCGCAGCAGGCGAAACATTCACGACATGGTCTACAGAAAGCTATACCTTCACAGCAGAAGAGGCGCAGGAGGAAGCAGAACTTTCCGCATCTATGCTGGCTGACGGAGAGACATATTTCACAGAAAATGCAGACCGCTGGAACGGTTATGTAGCGACGATAGAGAAAGACGGTGTTGCTTACCAGTACAAGAAAGCAGCTGTCAAATCTATGGAGACTATGATGACAAACTATATGAGCGCAGCGGGAGATCTGCTTCACGGCGGCGTGATCCCATCGATGTCCTATAAATGGTTTATTGGACTGTGGGCATGGGATTCCTGGAAACAGGTAGTAGGTATGACGCAGTATGACTCAGAAGTAGCGATGGAAAACGTACGCGCGATCTTCGATTATCAGATTCAGGAAGACGACGAAGTTCGTCCTCAGGATGCAGGCGCAATCATCGACTGTATCTTCTTCAACAAAGGACCTGAAAGAGGCGGAGACGGCGGAAACTGGAACGAGAGAAACTCCAAGCCGCCTCTGGCAGCATGGGCAGTTTACAACGCTTACAAAGAGAGCGGAGATAAAGAATTCCTGGAAGAGATGTATCCGAAGTTAGTTGCTTACCATAACTGGTGGTACACAAACCGTGACGTAGACGGAAACGGCGTTGCAGAGTACGGCGGAATGGTTCACGATTCTCACTATCAGTATGATGAGAACGGCGAAATCATGACAGATGAAGAAGGAAATCCGCTGGTTAACGCAGAGGCAGTTATCGAGGCAGCTGCATGGGAGAGCGGTATGGACAATGCTCCTCGTTTCGATATCTCAGGAAACGGTCCGGACGATGTGGGAACTCTCGTATATGAAGTAAAGAACGATGACGGAGAAGTCGTAGGATATACGATCAATCAGGAATCTGTCGATCTGAACTCCTATCTGTACGCAGAAAAAGGATTCTTAAAATCTATGGCAGAAGAGCTTGGATACACAGAGGACGCTGCAAAATATGAAGAAGAAGCAGAAGCTCTGAAAGAGTATATCAATACCTATATGTATGATGAAGAGACCGGATTCTACTATGATCTGCAGATCAATGAAGACGGAAGCGAGAAGAAGCTCCTTGTAAACAGAGGAAAAGGCTCCGAAGGATGGCTGCCGTTATGGGCAAAACTGGCTTCCGAAGAGCAGGCTGCAAGAGTAGTGGAAAATATGGTGGATGAAGAGAAATTCAATCTTGTTGTTCCGCTTGGAGTAACATCAAAAGACAACGACATGTTCGAGCCGGCTAAATACTGGAGAGGTCCTGTCTGGATGGATCAGGCTCTGTTCGGCGTAGAGGCAATGCAGAATTACGGATATGACGAAGAGGCAAAAGAGCTTGCGTTAAAGATGTTTGTCAATACAGAAGGTCTCTTAAGCGATGGTCCGATCAGAGAAAACTATAATCCTGAGACAGGTGAAGGACTGCATACGAAGAACTTCAGCTGGTCAGCGGCAGCATTCTATCTGTTATATCAGAACACACTGACAGGAAACGATACGACATCTCAGACAGGTCTGGAATAAGAAACAGGCGAAAGAGAGAAATAGAGAATAGAAACGAAAAAAGGAATGGCAGCGAAGACTGCTGTTCCTTTTTTCGTTTCTATTTTGAAAATTTAAAATCGGTCGGCACGATCGATTCTGTGCAGGAAAACACACTGCGGCGGGAAAGAAGCCCGCCGTTTTACGGATATGCCTCTCTCCCGCCGCAGCGGAGAATCCTGCTGCACAGGATTCCTCTTTCGGTGAATAGCGCAAAATAAAAAATTGAAAAATTCTTTCATAAAAATGAGGAGTGCCCCGGCATCTGGTTTACCGGGGCTATTATGAAAAAATTTATCAATATGTGTAATGAAAACCATTACGCCATAAATCATACTATCCCTTTTAGAGATAAAAAGATTATATCACCTAAATATGAATAAAATATGAACTTCAGATGAAAATATTGTAAAAATACTACAAAAAAATAAAAATATCGATGGAGAATTTAGAGGTTTTAACGTATAGAGTAACTCTAAGATTCCGCCTTTCCTCTTAAGGTTAATTAAACTTCAGATTCTTAAACAGGGATCCCAACGTAGTGGAGAGACCTTCTGTCTCAGGAAGTTCAATCGTCTCCTCGTCAATTTCCTGTGCGGCTACATCGTTGACCGCTTTCATGCTCAGACTGAGCTTTCCGTCTTTAACGTCGATCACCTTTACTTTGACAGTATCTCCTACTTTCACAACAGCAGAAGGGGATTTGATCCTTTTTTCGCTCATCTGTGAGATATGTACGAGACCGGAAAGACCATTCCCCAACTTGACGAATGCGCCGTAAGGCTGAATCGATTCTACAGTTCCTTCTGTGACAAGTCCGATTTCAACGGCGGAAACCAGATTTTTTCTTTCCTCAGCGGCCTGTTCTCTGAGAATCTCTTTTGCAGACAGCACTAAGCGCTGGCCTTGCTCATCAGCTGTGATGACGCGGACTTGAAGCTCTTTTCCGAGCCATTCATTGAGATCCTCCACGTACTGAAGAGCAAGCTTTGAGGCCGGGATAAAACCTCGGATTCCTTCGACATAAGCGACAACGCCGGCGTTGACAATTCCGGAAACCTTTACGGTCAGATTTGTGCCGTCGCTCAGATACTGTCTGAGCTTATCCCAGGCGAGAACTTCATTTGCCTCTTTTCTGGAGAGAAGAATATGACCTTCTCCGTCATCCTTGCGGATTACTGTCGCTGAGATCTCATCGCCCGGATGAACTTCCTCGCGGAAATTGAAGGCGGGATCTTCTGTAAAGTCTTCCAAATGAATAATTCCGTCGGTATAATATTTCAGATCGAGAAGGATGCCATTCTCGGAGACGTCGATGACGGTTCCCGTCAGGATATCACCCTCCCGGATCTGGCGGAAGGACGCTTCCAATTCTTCAGCGTAATCTTCCATGGTTTCTTTCTTTTCCTCAGCTGTTTCGTTTTTTAATTCTTCTGACATTTATTATACACCTCAATTCTCGGGGCATGTCATTCCCCTGTTTACATAATGATTTATTATATCCTATTTTCAAAGTAATATCTATACTTTTTGCAAAAAATCATATAACATGTAGATGACACCGTGAAAAGGTCATGCGGACAAAAGTCTGAGACAATGAGAAACCAAAACAAAAAGAAGAACAGAGCAAAAGGAGCATGGCGAAAATATGAAGAGAGAAAAAGAATTGATAAAAGCGGCATATGAAGCTCAGAAATTTTCATACTCTCCGTATTCGCAGTTCCAGGTAGGGGCAGCGCTGCTTGGAGAAAACGGAAAGATTTATCAGGGATGCAACATTGAAAATGCGGCGTACTCTGCGACAAACTGCGCGGAGAGAACAGCCTTTTTTAAGGCGGTCTCAGAAGGCTGCACATCGTTTGAGGCGATCGCCATTGCGGGCGGTCATAAAGGAAAGACGCCGGACTACTGTCCGCCGTGCGGAGTGTGTCTGCAGGTGATGGCGGAGTTTTGCGACCCGGAAACATTTCAGATTATTTTGGCGCGCTCTTTTGAGGAATACAGGATCTTTTCCCTGAAGGAGCTGCTGCCGTTTGGATTTCAGATACCGTAAAATCCGGTGAAGAGAGGATGAAAGAAATGCAGGATAAGAGCGGAAAAAGAAAGGTATATGTGATAGGACACAAAAATCCGGATACAGATTCTATCTGTTCGGCGATTGCCTACGCGGCGCTGAAAAATAAGGCTGGAGATCCGGATCACATTTTTGTCCCGAAAAGAGCAGGACAGATCAACCCCGAGACCCAGTTTGTTCTCAACTATTTTGGCGTGGAGGAGCCAGGATATATCGGCAATATAGGGACAAGAGTCAAGGATATGGATATCCGCTTTGTGGAAGGGGCGAAAAGCAATATCTCATTGAAGAAGGCGTGGACGAGGATGAGCGAGGAGCATGTCAATACCATCCCGATTACAAAAGAAAATAAAATGCTCGAAGGACTGATCACGAGCAATGACATCACAAAATCGTATATGGATGTGTATGACAGCACGATCCTTGCGCAGGCCAGAACCCAGTACAAAAATATTATCGAGACTCTGGACGGAAAAATGATTGTCGGAAATCCCCACGCCTATTTTGTAAAAGGAAAAGTGCTGGTGGCGGCGGCAAACCCGGATCTGATGGAAAATTATATTGAGGAGGATGATCTTGTCATTCTCGGAAACCGCTATGAGTCGCAGCTGTGCGCGATCGAGATGAACGCAGGCTGTATTGTGGTGTGCGAGGGAGCGCCGGTTTCAAGAACGATCCAGCACCTGGCGGAGGAGAAGAACTGCGCGGTGATCAGCACGCCCCACGATACGTTCACAGTGGCGCGGCTTATCAATCAGAGTATGCCGGTCAAATACTTTATGACGAAGAAAAATCTTCTGACGTTCGAATTGGACGACTATACAGACTCGATTAAAGATATTATGGCGAGCAAACGGTTCCGGGATTTTCCTGTGCTGGACAGCCATGGAGCTTATGTGGGGATGATATCCAGAAGAAATCTGCTCGGCGTAAAAAGAAGACAGGTGATTTTGGTAGACCATAATGAGAATTCCCAGGCAGTAAGCAGCATCGAGAGCGCGGAAATTCTGGAGATTATTGACCACCACCGGATCGGATCGCTGGAGACAATGTCCCCAGTGTTTTTCAGAAATCAGCCGGTAGGATGCACGGCGACGATTATCTTTCAGATTTATATGGAGAAACACGAGGAGATCCCAAAACAGATTGCAGGGATTTTGTGCGCGGCAATTCTCTCTGACACGCTGATGTTCCGCTCTCCTACCTGTACCGGGCAGGATAAGGAGGCTGTGGAGAAACTGTCTGAACTTGCCGGGATCGATTACGAAAATTTTGCGGCTGATATGTTCGCGGCCGGGAGCAATCTCAAAAGTAAAACGCCGGAAGAAATTTTTTATCAGGACTTTAAGACATTTGAGTTTGACAATCATACCTTCGGCGTCGGACAGATTAATTCTATGAATAAAAAAGAGCTTGCCAAAATCAAACAATGTCTGATTCCGTATATGAAAAAGGCATATGAGCATCAAAATCTGGAAATGCTGTTTTTCATGCTGACAGATATCATCGCAGAGTCGACAGAACTGATTTTCTGCGGAAAAGGCGCGGAAAATATGATTGAGGAGGCGTTCCGCACGGAATGCGGACCGGAATCGGTGACGCTGCCGGGAATCGTATCGAGAAAGAAACAGCTGATACCGGCATTTATGGCGGCTATTCAGAACTGAATGGAGAGAAAAGGAGAAAAGAAGATGGAAAAAGAGGGATGGAGACCGGGAAATATGCTGTATCCGCTGCCGGCTGTGATGGTCAGCTGCTGCCGGTCCGGGGAAAAGCCGAATATTATTACTGTGGCATGGACCGGCACAATATGCAGCTCTCCCGCCATGGTTTCAATTTCTGTGCGCCCGGAAAGGTATTCGTACGGTATTATACGGGATACAAAAGAATTTGTGATTAACCTGACAACGGAAAAACTGGCATACGCCACAGACTACTGCGGCGTGCGCTCCGGCCGGGAGGTGGATAAGTTCGCGCAGATGAAGCTGACGCCTTTGAAATCGAAATTTGTGTCCGCTCCGGGAATTGCGGAAAGTCCCGTCAACATTGAGTGCAAAGTGACACAGATCATCGAACTGGGATCCCACCATATGTTTCTCGCCGAAGTGGCAGGCGTGACGGTGGACAGAAAATATCTGGACCAGAATCAGAGGCTGGAGCTTGGAAAGTGCGGGCTGATGGTCTATTCCCACGGGGAATACTATGGACTGGGAAAGAAAATCGGCACGTTTGGGTACAGCGTCAGAAAAAACGAAAAAAAGACAGGCAAAAAAAAGGAAGTCGGAGGCAGAAATGAAAAGAAAAAGCAATCTTGTCCTGATCGGAATGCCGGGAGTCGGAAAAAGCACGATCGGCGTCATACTGGCAAAAGTTCTGGGATATGATTTCGTAGATACAGACCTTGTGATACAGCAGCAGGAGGGCAGGCTTCTGCGCGAAATTATCGAAGAAAAAGGGGTGGACGGTTTCCTTGCAGTGGAAAACAGAGTGAACAGCCAGCTTGAGAAAGAAAGGTGTGTGATCGCCACAGGAGGAAGCGCCGTCTACGGAAAAGAGGCTATGAGACATCTGGCGCAGAGAGGAACGGTTATCTACCTGAAACTGGGATATGAGAAACTCACTGAAAGATTAGATAACCTTCAGGGACGCGGGGTTGTGCTGAGAAAAGGGCAAAGCTTCAAAGACCTGTATGAAGAGCGGATTCCTCTGTATGAGAAATATGCCGATGTGACGGTGGAGGAGACGAATCTGACGGTCGAAGAGACCTTGCAGAATATTCTGAAAATGTATCGGGAATATCAGAGGGAAAAAGTAGAAAATACACAAAAATAATGAAACAATAACAGAAAAAAACTAATATTTAAAAAAATATTAAATTTTTTTTGCAAAAAAAAGCACAGAATTGGCTGAAATTTTTATTACTGTTTACAAACAGCGGGGTTGTGGTATAATATATAATAGATGTTTTCGAAGAGGGAGACGTTTTTCGGTCCTATTAAGAATGAGAAAACGGAATCAGAAAAAGCTTGAGTATGGATAAAAATGGTATGAGGTGTCATATGGAACAATACATTATCAAAGGCGGCAATCCGTTAGTCGGGGAAGTCGAGATCGGAGGAGCGAAAAATGCAGCTCTTGGTATCCTGGCCGCGGCAATTATGACAGATGAGACAGTAAAAATCGAAAACCTTCCTGACGTTCAGGATATCAATGTTTTGTTGGAAGCGATCATGGAGATCGGAGCAAGAGTGGAACGGGTGAACAGAAACACAGTTCTGATCAACGGATCTCAAATAGGAAGCATTAGTGTCGATTATGAATATATCAAAAAAATTCGGGCATCTTACTATCTGCTGGGCGCTCTGCTCGGAAAGTATAAAAGGGCAGAGGTTCCTCTTCCCGGCGGATGCAATATAGGGAGCAGACCAATCGACCTGCACCTGAAAGGGTTTAAAGCTCTTGGAGCAAAGGTAAAGATCTCCCACGGATCAATCATCGCACAGGCCGATCATCTGATCGGAAAGCATATCTTTTTAGACACCGTATCAGTCGGAGCTACGATTAATATTATGATGGCGGCGTCTATGGCCGAGGGATATACGATCATCGAAAACGCGGCGAGAGAGCCGCATGTCGTAGATGTGGCAAGCTTTTTAAACAGTATGGGAGCCAACATCAAAGGGGCAGGGACGGATGTAATCCGAATCCGAGGCGTAGAGAAATTACATAAGACGGAGTATTCCATCATACCGGATCAGATTGAGGCCGGCACTTTTATGTTTGCAGCAGCGGCGACAAAGGGCGACGTAATGGTAAAAAATGTCATTCCGAAGCACCTGGAGGCGACGACGGCGAAGCTTGAGGAAATCGGATGCGAAGTAGAAGAGTTTGACGATGCAGTGCGCGTGGTTGCATCGAAACGGCTTGGATGCACGAACGTAAAAACGCTGCCGTATCCCGGATATCCCACAGATATGCAGCCTCAGATAGGAGTTACCCTGGCGCTTGCATCGGGGACCAGCATTGTGACAGAGAGCATCTTTGAAAACCGCTTCAAATATATGGACGAGCTGGCGAGAATGGGAGCGATTGTAAAGGTGGAAGGCAACAGCGCGATTATCACCGGGGTAGAGAAATTTACGGGAGCGCGTGTGAGCGCGCCGGATTTAAGAGCCGGAGCCGCGCTTGTGATTGCGGGACTTGCCGCCGAAGGGTATACGATTGTGGACGACATCGTATATATCCAGCGGGGATATGAAAACTTTGAAGGAAAACTCAGGCTGCTTGGAGCAGAGATTGAACGGGTCAGCAGTGAAAAAGAAATTCAGAAGTTTAAGCTGAGAGTTGGATGACAGAAACAGAACAAGGAGGTGGCGTATTGAGCAAAATCGGGAACGTTGTTTAATGCGGCACCTTATTTTTTACAGAAGGATTGGAGAAAAGAAAGGGTGAGAAAGACGAAAAGAGAAATCAGAAGCTGGGGAACATTTTTTTTGATGATGGTATGCTGCCTGTTTTTGTCTCTGGCGTTTGGGAGGGATAAAGCTGAGGCGGCGTCCCTGAAAGCGCCCGAAGTTTCGCTGCGCGTAAGCGGGACAAGAGGAATCCGGGTGATGTGGGAGCCGATTGCAGGAGCGGACGGCTATATCGTGTATTCAAAGCCGGGCAATACGGGACAGTGGGGAGTGCTCAAAGAACTTGCAGGTCAGGCGACGGAACACTATTCCAACATTTATCTGGAGCCCGGAACGAGATACGAATATGTAGTCCGCGCATACCAGAATGTGAACGGAAGAAGAGTGGAGGGACCGAAATCGGATGTCGCGATCACGATCACAGGGCTGAGCACGCCTGGAATGCGGTCTGTGACGGGACTGGCGTATAATCAGGTAAAGGTTCAGTGGAACGCGGTCACAAACGCTATGAACTATCGGGTGTACCGCAGAACCGGCAGCACGATATTCCGGGAGATTGCCCGCGTCTCAGCCGGCGTGACAACGTATACGGACAAGACGGCGCAGCCTGGGATTACGTACTATTATACGGTAAAGGCCACAGCCACCTGGCAGGGACAGACGGTGTTAAGCTCCTGCCACATTAAAGGGCTTCCGGTCAAAACAACGCTTGGGGCATCGCAGATTCAGTCGATTCACAATACAGACTCCCGCCATGTACAGCTGACATGGAACAAGGTAACAGGAGCCCAGGGATATGTGATTCAGAGAAGCACAAGCGCTTCAGGCACTTACAAAAAGGTAAAAACGATTCAGAATGTATCTACGGTCAAATGGACCGACACTGTGCCGTCAGACGGAACGTACTACTACAGAATCCGCGCCTTTAAACAGCTCAGCACCGGATTTACGTACGGGGCGTTTTCGCCTGTGAAATCGGTTCAGATGAAGTCGATGGAAGTGACGGATACGTTTAAAAATTACAGCAGCTATACGACGTCAAGGTCGCTGATCGATTCCCTCGCGGCGAAGATCGGAGGCATGAGTACGTACTACAATCAAAATGGATATGAGTATGTCAGAGGCGGAAAAGGGCTGATTTTTGCAGCCGCGCGCACAGCCAACACCTCCAGAGGCGTTTACCATATCTCCATTTACAACACAGGATATCCGAATCTGATTCTGTACGGCGCGTATCTGGATGAGCCGATTAAAAGCGCAGTGTGGAAAATCAAGCAGTCGGGATATATCTACATAGGCATGACGGACGCTGCAACGTACGCTTTCAGAAGCAACGACGGTCATAAGGCGGTCTTTTTGACGGAGTCGAACGGCGTTCTCAAAAGCTGGGAATACGACATTGTGAGCGCACAGATCCAGATAGGAAGCCTGAACAGCCAAAACACACAGCAAAGCGCAGCCTCTTCACTCTCCTGGATTGCGGGAATGTAGAGCGGCAGAAGTCCTGCGCGCAGAAAGAAACGCGGCGGCACGGAACAGAAACGCACATGCCGGAGAAAAATCACAAAAGATAGAGATTTATCTTGACGAATACAAAAAAACGCGTTATCTTATAGAAGCAAACACAGCAACAACAAAAAAATGTATTTACGAGCCTTTATTCAGAGTGATGGAGATACATAGGATCTGTGAAGTCACGGCAACCCCTGAAAAGGAAGGTGCCAACCTGAGCGAGTTGATCGAACAATAAGGGATTTTATAGAATGACACATAAAAAAGTCCGCTTATTGCGGACTTTTTTCCCGTTTTCCATGGGAATCAACCGCGCAAGAACAACAACAAGAGAAGGAGAATTTGAATGGAAAGATTATTATTTACATCAGAGTCAGTAACAGAAGGCCATCCTGACAAAGTGTGCGACGCTGTGTCAGACGCCATTTTGGACGCGCTGCTGGAGCAGGATCCGATGAGCCGTGTGGCATGCGAGACATGTACAACGACAGGACTTGTCATGGTAATGGGAGAAATCACAAGCAAAGCCAATATTGACTATCAGAAGATAGTCCGCGACACAATCCGGGAGATTGGATACACGAGAGGAAAATATGGCTTTGACGCCGATACCTGCGGCGTTTTGCTTGCCCTGGACAAACAGTCTGAGGATATCGCGCTGGGCGTCGATAAAGCGCTGGAGGCTAAGGAAAACCAGATGACGGATGATGAGATCGAGGCAATCGGAGCCGGAGACCAGGGCATGATGTTTGGATATGCCACAAATGAGACGCCGGAGTATATGCCGTATCCGATCGCGCTGGCGCATAAGCTTGCGTACCAGCTGGCAAAGGTCAGAAAGGACGGAACGCTTTCCTACCTCAGACCAGACGGAAAGACGCAGGTGACGGTGGAGTACGATGAAGCGGGAAGACCTGCGCGTCTGGACGCGGTGGTGCTGTCCACGCAGCACAATCCCGAGGTGTCTCAGGAGCAGATTCATGCAGACATCAAAAAATATGTCTTTGATGAGATCATACCTGCAGAGATGATCGACGGCAACACGAAATTTTATATCAATCCAACGGGAAGATTTGTAATCGGCGGTCCTCATGGAGACAGCGGACTGACGGGAAGAAAGATTATTGTAGACAGCTATGGCGGATATGCGCGCCACGGCGGCGGAGCGTTCTCCGGAAAAGACTGCACAAAGGTAGACCGCTCAGGAGCTTATGCAGCGCGCTACGTTGCCAAAAATCTTGTTGCAGCGGGAATTGCCGACAAATGCGAGATCCAGCTTTCCTACGCGATCGGTGTTGCGCGCCCGACCTCGGTTGCGGTCAACACATTCGGAACAGGAAAGATTTCGGACGCTGAGCTGACGAAAATTGTAAGAGAGAATTTTGATCTACGCCCGGCAGGAATCATCCGGATGCTCGACTTACGCCGCCCGATCTATAAACAGACTGCGGCATACGGTCATTTCGGACGCAACGATCTTGATCTGCCATGGGAGAAGCTGGATAAAGTGGAAGAACTCAGAAATTATCTGAAGGAAGAAGAAATCTAGCCAAGAGGGAAAAAACTGGTGCGGGGGAGAGCAGCCTGCGCCGGTTTTTTTGTTTTTATAGAAAGTTTAGAATTGAACAGGATTGTTTAGATGAAAACAAAAAAGGGGTATGTTATAATACATTGTGTATGAGCCTGCACGGCATATATGAAAAGAGAGAAGGAGAGAAGAGCGATGAAGCTAAAGAACCGATTAATCATTGCGTTCTTCGCAATCATCTGTGCGCCGGTTGTTTTGATCGTCATCGCACTGTTGTGCTTCACCCACTATCAGCTGGGGGCAATTGAGAGAATTTATAATATTCCGGACATCACGTATGAAAATTTATCAAACTCTCTTCAGATGATCAGCAAAACAACCCTCAAGGACTACGAAGAGATTCAGAAGGAAGGAAAAGAAAATCCGGATCAGTTTCTGCAGACGGATTTTTTAGAAGAGTGGAACAGCAAACTGGATGAGAAAGCGTCCTATCTGATTGTGCGCAGAGGAAGCGAGCTGTTTTACCCGAAAAATGATGAAGAAATCGAAAAGATCTTTGGAGAGCTTCCGGATTATGGAGAATATGTCGACGAGTCCGATACGGGCGTTTATATCGGAAATGAAGTAAACGCTTTTGTGAAGCAGACGGACGTGGTATTCAGCGACAATACCCAGGGCAGTATCTTTATCATAACCTCCGCCACAGAGACGATTCCTCAGATAAAAAAACTCGTCGCAGATATGATAGTGGCAAGCGTGGTGATACTGATAGGAACGGCCGCCGTCCTGACAGTCTGGATTTACCGGGGCATTCACAATCCGCTGGAGCGGCTGCGAAAAGCAACGCAGAGCATTAAAGAAGGAAATCTGGATTTCACTCTGGAGGCAAAAGGCGAGGATGAGATCAGCGAACTTTGCCGAGATTTTGAGGATATGAGAAAGCGGCTAAAAGAGTCCGCGGAAGAAAACATGGCGTATGACAGGGAAAACAAAGAGCTGATCAGCAACATCTCCCATGATCTGAAAACGCCGATCACAGCAGTCAAAGGGTATGTGGAGGGAATCATGGACGGCGTGGCGAACACGCCGGAGAAAATGGAGCGCTATATCAAGACGATCTATAATAAAGCAAACGAGATGGACCGCCTGATTAATGAGCTGACGTTCTATTCCAAAATCGACACAAACCGGATTCCCTACACGTTCAGCAAAATTAATGTGGCAAGCTACTTTAACGACTGCAAAGAGGAGATTGCCCTTGATCTCGCCGATAAAAATATTGATCTTGCCTACTTCAACTATGTGGACGAAGATGTGATGATTATTGCGGACGCGGAACAGCTTAAACGTGTCATCAACAATATCATCGGAAATTCGGTCAAGTATATCGATAAGCCAAAAGGATACATCAACATCCGGATCAAAGACGCAGGAGACTTTATTCAGGTTGAAATTGAAGACAACGGAAAGGGAATCGCTGTAAAAGATCTGCCGTTGATTTTCGACCGGTTTTACCGGGCGGATTCTTCAAGAAATTCAGCGCTTGGAGGAAGCGGAATCGGTCTTTCGATCGTGCGGAAGATCATTGAAGACCACGGCGGAAAAATCTGGGCGAACAGTAAGCTTGGGACGGGAACGATTATGTTTTTTGTCATCAGAAAATATCAGGAGGTAAAAGCAGATGAGTAAAATTCTTATTATCGAGGATGAGGAGAGCATTGCAGATCTGGAGAAGGATTATCTGGAGCTGAGCGGATTTGAGGTGGAAATTGAAAACCAGGGGGATATCGGGCTGAAACGTGCCCTGGAGGAGGATTTTGACCTGGTGATTCTCGACTTAATGCTGCCTGAAGTGGACGGATTTGAAATCTGCAAAAGAGTAAGAGACAAGAAAAATACGCCGATCATTATGGTTTCGGCAAAAAAAGACGATATCGATAAGATCAGAGGATTGGGACTGGGAGCGGATGACTATATGACAAAGCCGTTCAGTCCCAGCGAGCTGGTTGCGCGTGTGAAGGCGCATCTGGCCAGATACGAGAGGCTGGTAAGCAGCAATATACAGGAAAACGAGATCATAGAGATCCGCGGAATTAAAATAGACAAGACGGCCAGGAGAGTCTGGGTCAACGGAGAAGAAAAAGCGCTGACGACAAAAGAATTTGATCTGCTGACGTTTCTTGCTCAAAATCCGAACCACGTCTTCACAAAAGAGGAGCTGTTCAACAGCATCTGGGACATGGACTCCGTCGGGGATATTGCGACTGTGACGGTCCACATAAAAAAGATCAGAGAAAAAATTGAGTTTAACACGGCCAAGCCTCAGTATATCGAGACCATATGGGGCGTAGGATACCGGTTTAAGGTGTAAAAGATGAAACTGAACGTGATTTATGAAGATTCCGAGCTGCTGGTATGCCGCAAACCGTCCGGATTTCCGGTGCAGAGCAGAAGAATCGGAGAAAAAGACTGCGTAAGCGAGCTGAAGACGTATTTGTACGAAAAAAATCCGGGCGCCGGCGAACCGTATTTAGGGATTGTTCACCGGATTGACCAGCCGGTGGAAGGACTGGTCGTATTTGCAAAGACAAGGAAAAGCGCTGCAAAGCTGAGCAGCGGACTGCAAGAGGACAGCTTTGTGAAGGAATATGAAGCTGTTCTGTGCGGAAAAATGAAGACAAAATCGGGAATTCTGACAGATTATCTGAAGAAAGACGAAAGGACGAATCTCTCCCGCGTGGTGGACAAAGACACAGCGGGGGCAAAGAGGGCAGAGCTGGAATACCATATCTTAAAGGAGAATGAAAACTACAGCCTGGCGGCGGTCCGCCTGATGACAGGACGCCACCATCAGATCCGCGTGCAGATGGCAAATGCGGGGTGTCCGCTTTATGGGGACAGAAAATATGGGACTCCTGATCAAACCGCGGGCAGGAAGGATACGATCGGCTTGTGCGCCGTGAAGCTTTCGTTTCTTCACCCCAAAACAGGAAAAAAAATGAGCTTTACATGCAGACCGGAGGGACCGTGTTTTGCATGGTTTGAATAAAAAATGTGCATACTATGGGAAAGGCAGTAAAAAGGAGAACATGGTATGCCAGAAATTCGTCCCGTATTAGACAAGAAGAAATTACTAAGAGTGACAGGAATTACATTGGCAGTTTATGCAGGTATGAAATATCTGCTGCCTCTTGTAATTCCTTTTTTGGCTGCAGCAATTCTGGTAAAAATGGTACGCCCGCTTCTTGAAAAACTTCACAGCGCTTTAAAAATAAAAAAAGAATGGATTTTTGTATTCCTGCTGACCGTTTTTTCCACAGCCGTTCTTCTGCTTGGATATTTTCTGGCGGCAAAGCTTCTGGAACAGTTTCGGGCCTTTGTCCAAAACTTTGACTTTTATTACCAAAATTTCCGGTATTTTGTAGACGACTGCTGCGAGGGGCTGGAACGGTCGCTGGGACTGCACGTCTCAGACGTCAAAAATTTTGTATATACGAATATCGGAAAAATACAAGACCAGGTTGAGAGCAGCGTCATTCCGGCCGTGGTGGGCAATTCCGTGGGATATATGATGGAGCTTATAAAAGCGGCGGGAGCGTTTTTTCTGGTATTTATCTCAGCCGTATTATGGATGAAGGATTATCCCAAAATCAAAGAAAAAATATCGCACAAGCCTCTTTACCAGGCAGCTGTGCGGGTAGAGCAGAGAATCTGGGGAATGGCAGGAGCGTATATCAAAGCGCAGCTGACGATCATGGGACTTGTCATTTTGATCTGCGTCGCGGGTCTGTGGGTTTTGAAAAATCCATATGCGCTGCTGATTGGAACCGTGATCGGAATTTTAGACGTTCTGCCGTTTATCGGAACCGGAACGATCTTGATTCCATGGGCTTTGATCAGCCTTTTGTCAAAAAATTTTTTTCATGCGGCAGCGTATATGACGATTTTTTTCATCGCCAACACGACCAGAGAATTTCTGGAACCGAAGCTGATTGGAAAAAGCCTTGGCATCTACCCGATTGTGATTTTGCTCGCCGTCTACGCAGGACTGTACCTGTTCGGACCGCCCGGAGTCATCGAAGGACCGGCTTCTCTGCTTCTTATCATGGAAATCGAGCATGAGATAGAAGAATCGTCTGCAAGGCTGCCGCTGAGCTGTCCGACGATCAAAGAAGAGAGGAGGGAAAGAAATGAGTAAAATGAGCAGAGTCTTAAAAGAACTGCTGCTTGGCGTCCTTATCTGCGGAATTTGCTTTCAGATTGTTCTTCTGCTGCCGCCCGGGGACAAAATACTGCGCGCGGCAGGGCTGTGGATAGGGGTGCTTTTCTCGATGGGAAAGGCAATACACATCGAACGTTCGCTTCAAAATGCGTGGAGCCGCAGCGAAAAACAAGCCGCAGGCTATCTAAGGCTGATGTGCGGACTTCGAACAGCGGCGTCGCTGCTTCTCATTGCGGCGGTCTGGTACTGGGAAATTGGAAATATCGCGTCGCTGTTTCTTGGAATGATGGCGCTCAAGGGCGGAGCCTTTTTGCAGATGCCGATTGACCAGCTTTTAAACAAGTATGAATCCGGCAGGAGAACCTTGTAAATAAAAATAGTCCGGGATACAGTCAGGAGGTGGGATAATGAAATCTGGCGGTTTTATGATTCATGGTCTTATTCGGTTTGAACTGCTGGGACAGGAGCTGTGGATTACAACGACCCATGTCAGCCTGCTGACAGTCATGCTGATCTTATGTGTCTTTGCGCTCGCCGTCAGAAAGACAATGAAAACAGCAAAGGCGCTGCCGGCAGGATTTCAGAATGCGGCGGAGATGATGGTGGAGATGCTGGATCGCATGACAGAAAACGGGATGGGACCGTACGCGCCTAAGTTCGCAGATTATATCAGCAGCATTTTTTTATTTGTGCTGGTCAGCAATCTCTCAGGGCTGCTCGGAGTCAGACCCCCGACTGCCGATTACGGCGTAGCGCTGGCGCTGGGGCTGATGACCTTTGCGGTCGTCCAGTACTGCAACATCAGATACAACAAAGCACGGGCGCTGACCGAGCTGTTTCGCCCAATTCCTCTTTTGTTTCCTATTAATCTCATCGGAGAGCTTTCCGCGCCGTTTTCCCTGTCTTTGCGGCTTTTTGGCAACGTACTCTCAGGAACGGTTATGATGTCTTTGATTTACACGCTGCTTTCTCCGTTTGCGGTGGTGTGGCCGGCATTTATGCACTTGTATTTCGATGTCTTTTCCGGAAGCATACAGACTTATGTGTTTTGTATGCTGACAATGGTTCTGATCAGACAGAAGCTGCCGCAGTCATACAGGAGCAAAAAAAGAAAAAACACATCGCATCCTAAAAATAAAATAAGCTAGAATCATCAGGAGGGAAAAATATGAACGGTATTACAGATCAGGGATTAATTTTAGCATGTTCCGCAATCGGGGCCGGTCTGGCCATGATTGCCGGGATCGGTCCCGGAATCGGACAGGGCATCGCGGCCGGATACGGCGCTTCTGCGGTGGGGAGAAACCCCGGAGCAAAATCAGATATCACATCGACGATGCTGCTGGGACAGGCAGTCGCTGAGACGACAGGGCTGTACGGACTTGCGGTCGCATTTATTCTTCTGTTTGCGAATCCGCTTCTCGGAAGACTTTAAGAGTTCTGCTGAGAAATCGTTCAAAAGACAGTCTGCATAAAAAGAGAGAAAGGAAGAGCGGATATTGGAACGGCTATTTGACTTGGATTTCCAGCTCCTGTTTGACGGAGCAGTCCTGGCGGTATCGGTGTTTGCGATGTCTGTATTTTTGTCCTATTTTTTGTTTCAGCCAGTCAGAGCAGCATTAAAAGCAAGACAAGAGCGGATCGCAAAGGACGCCCAGACTGCAGAACATGAAAAGGAAGAGGCGCGCAAGCTGAAGATGACCTATGAGGAGAAAATCAAAAGCATAGAAGAAGAAGCACAGGAGATTATGTTCAGAGCAAGACAAAAGGCGCTCAAGAGCGAACAGGACATGCTGAAAAAAGCAGGCAGAGAGGCGGAATGGATCAAAGAAAAGGCAAAGATCCAGATTGAGCTGGAGAGAAAAAAAGAGGCGGATGAAAAGAAAAAAGAGATGATATCGGTCGCCTGCGCGCTTGCGCAGAAAGTGATGAAGCTTTCCGCGACGCCTCACATTCAGGATGAGCTTGTAGAAGAGACTTTAAAAGAAATAGGAGAACGGACATGGATTCGTCAGCCGTAAGGATGTACGCGCAAGCGATAGGCAAACTGGCCGCGGATGAAAAAAAGACAGAACAGCTGCTTGAGGAAGCGACGGCGATCAGAGAGGTACTCACAGAGAATCCGAAATGGATTTCTTTTTTGAAAAATCCCGGCATTGCGGCTGAGGAAAAGATTTCTGTGACACGGCAGATTTTTGAGGGGAGAATTTCCAGGCAGATGGTTTCTTTTCTGTGCGTGGCGATAAAAAACAGGCGTTCAGGACAACTGCCGGCAATAATGGAAGAGGTGATCAGGCATATCAGACAATGCCAGGGCAGAGGAAGCGCCGAGGTGACGTCGGCGGCAGAGCTGAAGCCTTCGCAGAAAAAGGCAGTGCGGCAGACGCTGGAAAGGGCGTTCGGATATCGGACATTGGACATTTCGTATGCAGTAGATCCAGAGCTGATCGGAGGATTGAAAATCCGGATGAACGACCGGCTGATAGACAGCACTATAAAGAACAGACTGGAGCGCATGGAGGCAGAGCTGCTTAAAGTTTCCCCGGAGCAAAAAGCAAACTAGCGGAAGGAAGGCGGTATCATTCACACAAGAGCATTAAAACCAGAGGAGATCAGTCGCGTGATCAGAGAACAGATTCAAAACTATTCGTCCCAAATGACAGCCTCCGACGTCGGAACTGTGATTCAGACGTCAGACGGAATAGCAAGAATTTACGGGCTGGAAAAAGCAATGCAGGGTGAACTTCTTTTGTTTCCCGGCGACGTCGCAGGCATGGCGATGAATCTGGAGGAGGATTCGATCGGGGCCGTTTTGTTTGGAGACTTTCAGGACATCAAAGAAGGCGATCTTGTCAGGAGTACGGGGCGTATCGTGGAGGTCCCGGCAGGAGACGATATGCTCGGGCGGGTAGTAAACGCGCTGGGGCAGCCCATTGACGGGAAAGGAGAGATCCAGACGGTATGCCGCCGTCCGGTACAGCGCAGCGCGCCCGGAGTGCTTTCCAGAAAATCCATAGAGGAGCCTCTGCAGACAGGGATCAAGGCCATAGACGCCATGGTTCCTGTCGGAAAAGGGCAAAGAGAGCTGATTATCGGAGACAGGCAGACAGGAAAAACGGCTATTGCGGTCGACGCTATTTTGAACCAGAAAAATGAGAATGTAAAATGTGTTTATGTCGCCATCGGACAAAAAACCTCGACTGTTGCCGCCATCGTGCGGAAACTGGAGGAACACGGCGCCATGGATTACACGACTGTGGTCGCGGCAACCGCGAGCGAGGCGGCGCCGCTTCAGTATCTCGCCCCGTACGCAGGATGCGCAGCAGCAGAAGAATGGATGGAGCGGGGAGAGGACGTGCTGATCGTCTATGACGATCTGTCAAAACACGCGGCGGCTTACCGGACAATCTCTCTTCTCCTGAAACGTCCGCCCGGGCGGGAGGCATATCCGGGGGACGTCTTTTATCTTCACGCAAGACTGCTGGAACGCGCGGCAAAATTGTCGGATGAGCTGGGAGGAGGATCTTTGACGGCACTGCCGATTATCGAGACATTGGCCGGCGACGTCTCGGCGTATATCCCGACGAATGTGATTT
This sequence comes from uncultured Eubacteriales bacterium, assembly GCA_963929865.1. Lineage (GTDB taxonomy): Bacteria > Bacillota > Clostridia > Lachnospirales > Lachnospiraceae > JAGZHZ01. Next base: position 38,154 of record CAWVKK010000002.1, read on the forward strand.
CAATCACAGACGGACAGATTTATCTGGAGTCAGAATTGTTTCACGCAGGAATCCGCCCGGCCGTCAACGCAGGGCTTTCTGTGTCACGCGTAGGAGGAGCGGCGCAGATTCCGGCTATGAAAAAAATTGCCGCGCCGATTCGGGTAGAGCTGGCGCAGTACCGGGAGCTGGCAGCTTTTTCTCAATTTCGGGCAGAGCTTGACGAAGACACAAGACAAAAGCTCAGACAGGGCGAATGTATCCGGGAGATTTTAAAGCAGCCTCAATACGATCCGATGCCGGTCGAATATCAGGTGATTCTCCTCTACGCCGCTGTAAACCGATACCTTCTTGAGATTCCGGCAGAGGAAATCTCACGGTTTGAAAAAAAACTGGTGCAGTGGATGAAGACAAGATGTCCGGAAATACCGCAGGACATTGCGGCGCAGAAACAGATTTCGCAGGAAAATGAGCAAAAGCTGGCCTGCGCCATCGAAGAATGCAAAGACGATTTTCTCAGACAGGGCGCATACAAGGAACAGCGCCTAAGCGGCGAAGACCTGCGGTCTGAGGCGTAAATATGAGCGACACACAAAAAGAAAGGACATTTGCATGGCGCCGATAAGAGAAATCAGACAGAGAAAAAACCGTATTTCCAATATCCTTCAGATTACAAAAGCTATGGAGCTTGTGGCGGCGGTAAAACTGCAAAAAGCAAAGACATGTGTCGAGCAGTCCAGACCGTATTTCACGCAGCTGCATGAAGCTGTGTCTTCGATTGTCTCCCTGACAAAAGAATCGGACTGCCGCTATCTCACAGCGCCCGCTCCCGGCAGAAAAGCGGTCGTTGCTCTGACCTCAAACAGAGGGCTTGCCGGGGGATACAGCAGCGATGTGGTGAGAAAGATTGCGGAAAAAAACTGGAAGAAGGAAGAGGTGGAACTGTACACAATCGGGAAGAAAGGGAGAGAGAATCTGGAAAAAAGAGGGTATGAAATATGCCGCGACTACAGCGAAGCCGTACAGATTTCAAAAGAAGAGCAGATTAAAGCGCTGACACACCTTTTGCTGCAAAGATTTGCCGGCGGAGAGGTCTCAGAGATTTATGTGGCGTATATCTCTTTTCAAAACACGCTGGCACAGAAGCCTCAGCTGATAAGACTGCTGCCGCTGAATATGCCGGTGACGCAGGCAGAAAAAAATGAAGTGCGAACGCCGATGAATTATGAGCCAAAAGAAGAGGACGTTTTAGAAGCGCTGATTCCGCAGTATATTTCCGGCATGATTTATCACGCGGCGGCACAGGCGGAAGCCAGCGAACATGCAGCGAGAAGGAAAGCGATGGGGGCGGCGTCAGAAAATGCCAGAGAGATGGCGGATCAGCTTTCCGCTGAGTACAGCAAAGTACGCCAGAATTCCATTACACAGGAACTGACGGAGATGATCAGAGGAGACGCCGAGTAAAAAAAGGAGTGGGAAGCAGCGTGGCAGAAACAAAACATACAGGTATGATCACACAGATGATCGGAGCGGTTTTGGACGTCCGATTTCATGCGGGAAATGTTCCTAAAATAGATGAGGCTATTCAGATCGAGAGAGACGACGGGACAAAACTGACGGCAGAAGTGGTCCAGCATCTTGGAGACGATGTTGTGAGATGTATCGCGATGGGAGCGACAGACGGGCTAAGACGCGGAATGAAAGCGGACGCTACAGGAAATCCGATCATGGTGCCGGTAGGAGAAGAGACTCTGGGGCGCATCTTTAATGTGACAGGAGATCCGATCGACGAAAAACCGATGCCCGAAGACATAGCGTATATGCCGATCCACAAAAAAGCGCCGGGATTTGAGGAACAGTCCGACGTGACAGAGATGCTCGAGACGGGAATCAAGGTGGTGGATCTGCTGTGTCCGTACCAAAAAGGCGGAAAAATCGGACTGTTTGGAGGGGCAGGCGTTGGAAAAACCGTTTTGATCCAGGAGCTGATCCGCAATATTGCGGCGGAACACGGAGGATACTCTGTCTTTACAGGAGTGGGAGAGCGCACGAGAGAGGGAAATGACCTGTACCATGAGATGCGCAAATCCGGCGTAATCCATAAGACAGCGATGGTGTTCGGACAGATGAACGAACCGCCTGGCGCCAGAATGAGAGCGGCGCTGACGGGACTGACGATGGCGGAGTATTTTCGCGACAGACAAAAAAAAGACGTTCTTCTTTTTATCGACAATATTTTCCGCTTTACCCAGGCGGGATCCGAGGTGTCGGCACTGCTTGGGAGAATGCCCTCGGCCGTCGGCTATCAGCCGACCCTGCAGACCGAGATGGGAGCGCTGCAGGAGCGGATCACCTCCACGAAAAACGGATCGATTACATCCGTCCAGGCGGTTTATGTCCCGGCTGACGATCTGACAGACCCCGCTCCGGCAGCCACCTTTGCACATCTGGACGCCACTACGGTATTGTCGCGGCGGATCGCAGAGCTTGGAATTTATCCGGCCGTCGACCCGCTTGACTCTACGTCGCGGATTTTGGATCCCCACATTGTAGGGAAGGAACATTATGAGACGGCAAGAGAGGTACAGAAAATTCTGCAGCGGTACAAGGAGCTGCAGGATCTCATCGCCATTTTAGGAATGGATGAGCTGTCGGAGGAAGACAGACAGACGGTAAACCGCGCGAGAAAAGTGCAGAGATTTCTGTCGCAGCCTTTTTTTGTGGCGTCGCAGTTTACAGGAACGCAAGGACGATATGTTCCCATCTCAGAGACAGTCCGCGGATTTCGGGAAATTCTGGAAGGAAGCTGCGACGATATTCCGGAGAGCTGTTTTTTCAACGCCGGTCCGATTGAGGACGTGAAGGCGCGCGCAGGATGCAAGGAGAAGAATGGAAGAAGAAAAATATTTTGATCTGAAAATCATCACGCCAAGGCGGATTTTTTACGAGGGAAAAGCAAAAATGCTGGAGCTGACGACAAGCGAGGGAAATATCGGGATTTATCGAAACCATATTCCGCTTACGGCGGTCATTTTTCCCGGCGCGTTTGCGGTCACAGAGGAAAAAGGAAAACAGTACGGATTCATCTATGACGGTTTTTTAGAGATTCTTCCGTCTAAAGTTACGGTTCTTGCACAGAAAATAGAATGGTCCTCAAAGAGAGAGACACAGTGCGCAAAAGAAGCGCAGATGTAAAAAAACGGCGGGAGGGATTTTTTCATGCAGAAAAGATGGGCGGCAGTCTTTTTGATGCTCTGGATTTTGGCAGGGACGCAGGTTCTAAAAAGCGGTCTCTCCGAAAAGGAAGAGCAGATTGCACAGGTATTTGGGCGTATTGGGACAGAAGAAAAAAACAGTCAGACGGAATACTTTGGGAAAGTGAAAGGAGAGTGGATGAACCGGGAGGAGAGAAATACATTTTTGACAGAGACGGCTGAAAAATTAGGGCTGGAGTGCGAAGGCGGACCAGAGGAAGAACAAAAGGAAGGATATCTTCTGACATCGATTGTGAAAGAAAGCGCAAGGGCAAGAACACAGTTAAGTATTATGACGCTGAGCGGAGAGGAACAGTATGTGCTTGCAAGGATTGATTTTGAAGACGATCTTCACAGCGCCATGTACTACCGCTCACAGCTTGAAAATATTCTGGAAGATAAGCTGGAGGATACTCAGAATATCACGGCGGCGCACGGATTTTATAAGGGCAGGATGACAATGGAAGAAACGGAGGAAATCGCGCAAGATATACTGGAAGCGCTTGAGGCGCACGTCGTCTCGGCAAACAAGACGGAATCGTTCTACACGGTTTACGGATATACAGGAGCCATCAGCGACTATATTATGCAGGGCGATTATGCCGTCAACGTCAACGTGGCGGCGACATACGATGAACAAAAGGACAGAACCCAGGTTTATCTGGCAATTCCCCTGATCAGCGAGGAATACTGAAAACAAGTATCCAGATAAAAAAAGCTGCATATAGTATAAAACAAAAAGATATGCCTGCCTAAAGGACAGCGGATGAAAAGAAGCTGTCCGGCAATGGACAGTCTTGCGGAAAGGGAAGAAAGAGATGGATTCTTTTGAACGTATCATTCGTGTCTCACCGAAAAGAAAGCGCGGTCTGTTCTGGGATGTCTCAGACGTCAAACAGTGGATCGGACCGTCAGCGGATCTTGCCGCCAATATGCCGCTGCCATACTATCAGACATATGGAACGGCGGCGGATTATGACTATTACACAGAAGACGAGGAAAATGAAAGGGATATGGAACGCCTCAAAGAGATGTATCCGCAGATCGCAAAACAGATTGCAGCGTACGTGGAGGAAGAATGCGATAAAATGGAATATGAGGGGAGCATGATGTTCGACGAATCCCCTGACCGGCTGATGATGCGCCGTATCGCAAAAAAGATTTATGACAAGATGCAGGAAGAAGATCAGGCGGAACCGGAAAGTCAAGATGAAAACTTTGCCGCAATCCAGGAGATGAAGCGGAAAGATCCGCCGGGAAGAAACTGGCTTGGGGATTTGATTGAAGTGATGCTCTGCCAGGAAGTATACCGCCGAAGATGCCGAAGACGCAGGTGCCGCAGATGGTATTAGACAGAAAAAAGCGAACGGCGATATTAAGGAAATTTTCAGTTGTGATTTTAAAATAAAGTAGATACAATAGAATTGTAGAAAGAATGCACAAGGAAGACACAAAAAGGCACGGAGCCGCCGCCGCAAAAGCGGCGGAGTGGTCTGAAGAAGAAACAGAATGGAGATGAGAGAGCCTCAGATGGAGAAAATAAAAAAGATACTGGAAGAGCAGCTCAACGATCAGCTTTTGCAGATCGTGCTGAGCGGAAAAAAACGAAAAGAGGTGACAGGCAACCGAAAGATTCGTCCGATCCTGAAAAAAGATCAGCTCTTCTTTCAGGTATCGCTTCAAGACGGAAAAAAGGAATTTCATGAGAACTATGAAAAAGGAGAGCTGATTGCGCGCATCTGTCAGTGGATGACGGAGGATTACAAACAGATGCAGCTGGAAAGCACACGGTGGCGCTGCAGCGCGATGGTCAGCAAAAAGGGGCAGGTGACCGTAAAAGAGACAAGGCAGGAAAATGAAAAAAAGAGCCTGGATTTGTCCCACAACAGAAAAAAGAGATATATTTTGGAAGAAGGGATCCCGATTCCGTTTCTGGAAGACCTGGGAGTGATGACAGCAAAGGGAGAGATTGTAAAATCGCGGTACGATAAATTCCGGCAGATTAACCGCTTCCTGGAATTTATCGAGGATATTCTTCCTCAGCTGAAGCCTGATGGCGAGCTGACTGTGATTGACTTTGGATGCGGCAAATCGTATCTGACGTTTGCCATCTATTATTATCTTCATGAATTAAAAAACAGAGAGGTTAAAATTATCGGTCTCGATTTAAAAGACGATGTGATTGAACTTTGCAATGAGCTTGCACAGAAATACGGATATGAAAATCTGAAATTTTTTGTCGGAGATATCGCATCGTATGAAAAAAAAGGAAGCGTGGATCTTGTAGTGACGCTGCACGCGTGCGATACGGCGACAGACTATGCCATTGCAAAGGCAGTGTCCTGGAATGCCAGAGCAATTCTGTCCGTTCCCTGCTGTCAGCATGAAGTAAACGGTCAGATTCAGTGCGGCATCCTCGAACCGATTTTGAAGTATGGACTGATCAAAGAGAGAGTGGCGGCTCTGGTGACGGATGCGCTGCGCGCGGACTGTCTGGAGACGGCAGGCTATCACGTTCAGATTCTGGAATTTATCGATATGGAGCACACGCCAAAAAATATTTTGATTCGCGCTGTAAAAACAGGAAAAAGGACGGACAGCGAAAAAAGAAATGCGTGTATGGAATTTTTAGGCGTTCACCCTTTGCTGGATAAGCTGCTTAAAGAGAAGGAGAAAGAGTTATGAGGGCAGACAAAGTAAAAGGAGCGATCGTCAAGACGGCAGTGCTGATGCTGGTATTTGCGGCTGCGGCGGCAGGCGTTTTCCTGTGGATGAGCAGAGGAGGAAGCTCAGGGGAGAGGGAAATGCAGCCGGCAACGTTTCCGCTTGTCTATATGACAAACCAGGATATTCAGATCAACTGTCTTCACGGCTACGCAAAGCCCATGCAGATTACGGCCATGAGAGACACCATCACTCCTTTGAACACGGACAGAACCCTTGACATTCAGATCAAAAATTTTGGACAAAATATCAACGACCTGAATTTTCAGGTTATCACGCTGGACGGGGAGACGGTTCTGGAGAGAACAAAGGTGACAAATTACTACACAGACGGGGAATATGTAAAAGCGACGCTCGAGCTTCAGAACCAGCTTCTGATGAATCAGGAATATGTGCTTCAGCTCCAGGTCACGGCGGGGAGCAAGAACATTTATTATTATACGAGAGTGATTCGCCAGGACGGGCTACATACGCAGGAATATTTACAGTTTGTTTTGGACTTTTATCAGAGATGCCTGGATGGATCGGAAGAAAATCTCAATATCCTGGCAAATCTCATTGAGACGGACTTAGAGGCGGATAACAGCACGCTTGCTGAGATGGACATCTATAACAATGTAGATGTGATGACATGGGGAGCGCTCTCGCCTCAGATTGAAGCTGATCCTGTCCCGAGCATTAAAGAGATCAACGGGACGACGGCTTCGATTGTATTGAACTATACCCTCTCTGCCCAGAACGAGGAAGGACAGACAGAGCGCTATGAGGTGGAGGAGTTTTACCGGCTGCGCTATACAAGCCTTCAGACGTATCTGCTCGATTTTGAGAGGGCGACAAATGAAATTTTTGACCCCGAGCTGGATGGAGCCATAACAGAAAATGGAATTACTCTGGGAATCCGCGACAGAGACGTAGAATACCGCACAGATGACCAGAACCGGTTTATCGCGTTTGTGCAGGGGAACAGCCTTTGGAGCTATGACATCAGTGAAAATACGATGGCGCAGGTGTTCGACTTCAGACAAAGTGAAAACTCGGATGAGAGAGACAGCTACCGCCAAAATTCCATCAAAATTATTGAGGTCGATGAAAATGGAAACCTTTATTTCTCCGTGACGGGATACATGAACAGAGGCAATCACGAGGGAGAGTCCGGAGTCGCGCTGTATTATTACAATGCAGATCTGATCCAGATAGAAGAGCTGGTCTTTGTGGACACGCTGGAATCGTATGAGCTGATGAAGCGGGATGTAGAAGCGCTTAACTATGTGACCTCGGACAAGACAAAATTCTATTTTATGCTGGATGGAACGGTCTATGAGGTAGGTCTTGCCACGAGGAGTCTTTCGACGGTGATCACAGGACTGCAGGCAGGATGCTATGCGGGATCGGATGCAAACCGATATTTTGCATGGCTGGAGGAAAATGACAGGTATGGCTCCTCCAGACTGAATGTGATGGATCTTGAGACAAAAGAGATCCGCACTATCTCAGCCGGTGAGGGAGAATGCGTGCAGATCATCGGATTTATGGAGGAGGATCTTGTATATGGAATCGCGGACGCCTCAGAAATCCAGACAGCTCATCCGGGAGATGAAATATTCCCGATGAAGCGCGTGATCATAGAAAACGCCCAGGGAGAACGGGTGAAGGAATATGTGCCGAGCGGAGGATACGTGACAGAGGGAATTATCTCGGAAAAACTGCTGACGCTTAAACGCGCCGTAAAAACAGACGGCATGTTCCAGGAAGCGACAGACGACCAGATTGTCAGCAATATGACGGACAGTGCGGAGGGCGTTACGGTTACGACGCAGTACAGCAGCCGGAAATTGAGTGAGATTGTGCTGCACATGAGCGAGACGGCAGACGACGCGGTTCCTAAAGTACTTCACAGCAGGCAGAAAATTGTGGAGGAAAACAGAGAGATCTCGATCGTCACCCAGCCGGCCAAGAAAGAAGCGTATTACGTCTATGCCAGAGGAATGCTCGAGAGTATTCATACCTCGGCAAACACGGCGATTCAAAGAGCGGATGAGCTAAAAGGAGTCGTAGTAGACGCAAGCCAGCACTATATCTGGGAGCGCGGAAACCGCAACGACGCCGCGTCGATTGACCTTGAGGATATTCCGGAGATCATGAAGCAGGGGACGATGGACAAGGAGACCCTGGAACAGGCGCTGGGCAAAACAGTGCTGGATTTAAGCGGATGTACATGGGACATGGTATTGTATTTTATCGATCAGGGCTCGCCTGTTCTGGCGCAGATCAGCGATCAGATCATTCTGATCACAGGATATGACCAGTTTGAGAATATTATGGTTCTGTACCAGGGAGCAACAGAGACCGTCTACTGGGGATCCGACGACAGCGATGCGACATTTCCGGCATCAGGAAACCTGTTTATGACGTACTTAAATGACTGATTTGCGCTTGCGTTACCCGATAGAATGGGCTATACTGTATAAAAAAGAAAAGGGTAAAGGAGTTAGAACACAAATGGATTTAGTAACAGTTAGAGAGATTTACCGGGACAGAGAAAAATATATAGATCATGAAATTACAGTAGGCGGATGGGTCAGAAGCATTCGCGACTCAAAGACGTTCGGATTTCTGGTTCTGCATGACGGAACGTATTTTGAGACGCTTCAGATCGTATATCATGATACGATGGAGAACTTCGCGCAGATTTCAAAACAGAATGTGGGAGCGGCTGTGATCGTAAGAGGAACGCTGGTTGCGACCCCAGAGGCGAAGCAGCCTTTTGAGATTCAGGCCTCCGAGATATCGGTGGAAGGAGCCTCCTCGCCGGAATATCCGCTTCAGAAGAAGCGCCACAGCCTGGAGTACTTAAGAACCATCTCTCATTTAAGACCGAGAACGAATACATTCCAGGCAGTATTCCGCGTGCGCTCGCTGATCGCCTATGCGATTCACAAATTTTTCCAGGAGAGAGATTTTGTGTATGTTCACACTCCTCTGATCACAGGAAGCGACTGCGAGGGCGCCGGAGAAATGTTCCAGGTGACGACGCTTGACTTAAATCAGATTCCAAAGAAAGAAGACGGAAGCATCGATTTTGGAAAAGACTTTTTTGGAAAACCGACGAATCTGACGGTCAGCGGTCAGCTCAACGGCGAGACATTCGCACAGGCTTTCCGCAACATCTATACGTTTGGACCGACATTCCGCGCTGAAAATTCCAACACGACGCGCCATGCGGCTGAATTTTGGATGATAGAGCCGGAAATCGCGTTTGCAGATCTGAAGGACGATATGGCGCTGGCGGAGAGTATGCTCAAATATGTGATCGATTATGTACTGGAAAACGCTCCGGAAGAGATGAACTTCTTTAACTCCTTTGTGGACAAGGGACTGCTGGAACGCCTCAACCATGTAAGAAATTCTGAGTTCGCCCATGTCACTTATACAGAAGCAATCGAGATACTGGAAAAGAACAACGATAAGTTTGAATATAAAGTAAGCTGGGGAACCGATCTTCAGACAGAGCATGAGCGGTATCTGACAGAGGAAGTATTTAAGCGTCCTGTGTTTGTGACAGACTATCCAAAGGAGATCAAAGCATTCTATATGAAGCTAAACGAGGACGGAAAAACAGTTGCCGCGATGGACTGCCTGGTTCCGGGAATCGGAGAAATCATCGGCGGAAGCCAGAGAGAGGACGATTATGAAAAGCTGAGAAACCGGATGAAGGAGCTGGGACTGAAGGAAGAAGATTACGGATTCTATCTGGATTTAAGAAAATACGGATCGACAAGACATGCCGGCTTTGGACTTGGATTTGAGCGGTGCGTCATGTATCTGACGGGTATGGGAAATATCAGAGATGTGCTTCCGTTCCCGAGAACTGTAGGAAACTGTGAACTGTAATCATTTTTCTTTTTCAAGCGTGAAAAAGGGGAATCACTGCCGCTGCAAAGGGCAGAGGACATGATCAAAAGGGCACAAAGGGGAGTGCCTGGCAGCGGCGCAAAACAAGAATACGAGGAGGAGGATGTCAATGGATGGAAATAAGAAAAAAGGGAGAAAAACTGCCGGGAGCGTGATAAGAAATATTGTTTTACTGCTGGCGGTCGGAGTATTCTGCTTTGCGGGATACAACGTCATCGATATTGTACTTGAATATAAGCAGGGCACAGACGAGTATAAAGAGCTGGAGCAGTACGTAGATATAGGAGACGAAGACGGCGGTCAGGAAAACGGCAAAACAGACGATGGGGAGGACCCAGCGCAGGAAGACGAAATCAATATGTATGAAACAAATATTGACGAGTTTGGGACGGTTATCATTGGAGACATCATAGACAGCGAAGAGGAAGACCCAGAGGCACAGGCGGTGGTGAATGAAAATGAGACGACTCAGGCGGCTGAGGGAAGTACACGGACACAGTCTTCGGGATCGGCAGACAGAGATACTTCTGTGATTATGGAAGATGAAAACGGAAATGTTAAAATTATCGGAAAAATTGCAAGAGTAAAGAAAAGAGTTGACTTTGAGGAGCTTCAGGAGATAAACCCTGACATTATCGGATGGCTGTATGTGGAGGCGATCGATACGATCAACTACCCGATCGTACAGACGGATGACAACGCGTACTATCTGACTCACACCTTTAAAAAGACGGATAATGTTGCCGGATCGATTTTCCTGGACTGCGACACGAAGTCGAATTTTACAGACACAAACAGCGTAATCTACGGACATAACATGAAAAACGGTTCTATGTTCGGAAAGCTGAACCGCTTCTATGAAGAAGAAACGTATGAGGAAAGCAAATATTTCTGGGTGTACACACCGGATCTGTACTACAAATATGAAATTTTTTCATGCGCAGAGGTCGGAGCGATCAGCGAAAGCTATCAGAGACAGTTTGAGACGAAGAGCGGATATGAAGACTATCTGCACAGAATGCAGCAGAATTCTGTGATCAAGACCGATACGGAACTGACGGCGGGAGACAAGATTGTCACACTGTCCACCTGTACGGCAAGCTCCGACGTGCGCTTCGTCGTTCAGGGAAAACTGGTCAGAGCTTATAAGATCGTAGATCTCGACGAGACAAAAACCACAGAGAAATAACAAACAAACGGGGAGGGCTGAGATTTCTTTCAGCCTCCTTTTTGGCTTTACAAAAGAAAACAGAAAGCATAAAAAAAGATAGATGTTAGGAAAGAGGGGGATTTTTATGAATCAGACGCAGCAGCTTCAGGAGTATATCGACCAGAGCAGGAGAATCGTATTTTTCGGCGGCGCCGGGGTGTCAACGGAGAGCGGAATTCCGGATTTCAGAAGCGTAGACGGACTGTATCATCAGAAGTATGACTATCCGCCGGAGACAATTTTAAGCCACACCTTTTTTGTGAATAACACGGAAGAGTTTTACCGTTTTTACCGGGACAAGATGCTCTGCCTCGACGCAGAGCCAAACGAGGCGCACAAAAAGCTTGCCGAGCTGGAGGCGGCGGGAAAGCTTTCCGCGGTGATCACGCAAAATATTGACGGGCTTCACCAGAAGGCGGGAAGCCGGAAGGTGCTGGAGCTGCATGGGAGCATTCACAGAAATTTCTGTCAGAAATGCAAGGCTTCCTACAGCGCGCAGTATATAAAAGACACGGAAGGCGTCCCAAAATGCGAAAAATGCGGAGGAATCATAAAGCCGGATGTGGTGCTGTACGAAGAGTTTCTCAACGACGAGGTGATGTCGGAGGCGGTTTACGAGATTGAGCACGCTGATCTGCTGATCATCGGCGGGACTTCCCTCGTGGTGTATCCGGCTGCGGGGCTGATCCACTTCTATCGGGGGAAAAAGCGTATCCTGATCAACCGCTCAGCCACCTCGCAGGACCGGAGCGCCGATCTGATCATCAAGGAGAGAATCGGAGAGGTTTTAAGAGAGATCAAGGTAAGATAAGTAAGGAAGAAAAGAAGATGGAATATGAGATTGGAGATATCGTAAGACTGAAGAAAAAACACCCCTGCGGCAGCAGCGAATGGGAAGTCCTGCGCGTAGGCGCGGATTTCCGGCTCAGGTGTACGGGATGCGGTCATCAGATTATGATTGCGAGAAGACTTGTGGAGAAAAATACGAAAGAAGTAAAGAAAAAGCTTGAAAATCAAGGAAATTTATGATATAGTAAACTTCCGTGATATACTATTAAAAGAATCCTTGCTCCTGGAAACAGGAGCCAGAAGTCCATAAGGAGGTGCAGATAGCATGAATAAATATGAATTAGCAGTCGTTGTCAACGCAAAAATTGAAGATGAGGCAAGAAACGCAACGATCGAAAAGGTAAAAGAGTACATTACACGTTTTAACGGTACGATTACCAACGTCGATGATTGGGGCAAAAGAAAACTTGCTTACGAAATTCAGAAAATGAGAGAAGGATACTATTACTTCATTCAGTTTGAAGCAGATCCTACATGCCCGGCAGAAATCGAAAGACGCGTGCGCATCATGGAAAATGTAATCAGATATTTATGCGTAAGACAGGATGCATAGATAGAAAAGAGGAGATTGTATGAACAAAGTCATTTTAATGGGGCGCTTGACAAGAGATCCTGATATCCGTTACTCCGCCGGAGACAATGCAATGGCAGTGGCGCGCTATACGCTTGCGGTTGACAGAAGATTCCGCAGAGAAGGGGAAGCGACTGCCGACTTTATCAGCTGCGTGACATTTGGGAGAAGCGCAGAGTTCGCAGAAAAGTATCTGCGTCAGGGTACAAAGATTGCAATTACAGGAAGAATTCAGACGGGAAGCTATACGAACCGCGAGGGTCAGAAAGTCTATACGACAGACGTCGTTGTAGAAGAACAGGAATTTGCAGAGAGCAAATCGGCAGCTTCCGGAGCAGGCTCAAGCTATGAGGGAAGCGCGCAGTACCAGCAGCCGGCTTCCAGACCGACACCAAGCTCAGCCTCTATTGGAGATGGCTTTATGAACATACCGGATGGTATCGACGAAGAGTTACCATTTAAATAGAGATTGGTAGAAGGAGGTTATTGGCATGGCTTACAATAAAAATGAGAAAGCAGATTCTCCAATGAAGAGAAGAGGCGGACGCAGAAGAAAGAAAGTTTGCGTATTCTGCGGAAAAGAAAACAATGAAATCGACTACAAAGATGTGAA
>CAWVKK010000003.1:0-38938 GCA_963929865.1 uncultured Eubacteriales bacterium
AGAACGGTCCCGTTTGAGTCGCACAGCATATATGAACTGCCCTCCGGAAGATTGTTGTCTTCTATATTTTTCCCAAACTGCTCCGGAAAGATGTCAAATGCGGTAATGTTCCCCGATCGCTTTGATTTCTGCGCAATTGTGATGACCAGTTCCCCGGTAATTGCGTCCTGATATCCGTCTGTATAAATGATTCCTCCCTGCGCCGCTTCCGCTCTCTGATACCACTGCGTCTCCTCCGCCGCATAGTCTGCATCGCCTTCCCAGGCGTCCGCCGCGATAATCTCCCCGTCGATCACCGCATAGGGATCGATCACATTCTCCCCTAAGATTCCGCTGATAATCTTTAAATATTCCTCGACCCACACATCCGGGTTCTGGTTTGACGCCGTCTGATAATCCATATAGCTTGTGCAGACTGCCATCAGCGTCTCATAGACTGCCATCTCTCTCTCCCTCTGAAGCGAAAAGCTCTGCGCCATCTCATTCCCCATCCTGCGGGCATTGTCCAGGAGAATCCCCCACACGACGGAAAGACTGCAAAGCGCAAGAATGACCAGAGCTATCCATGTAGCCGCTTTTCCTCTCAGCCGGTGCGTTTTCGCCTTGTGTCGGCGCGTCTTTTTACTCATTGTCTTTCCCTCTCACAGCTTCTGCCGTTTTCCTGTATTGCTCTGTCAATTCAGGCAAAAGTCTCTTTGCCGTATCCAGATCGCCTCCGCGCAGCGCCTCTGTGACTGCGTTCACTGGATTTAACAGCTCGATAAGCGATAAATTAGCGCATACGCCTTTTAGGGTATGCGCTTCTAAAAATGCCTTTTTTGCGTCGCCTGCTTTTATTGCCTCTGCAAGAGCGTCATACGTCTTATCTTCTGCAAATCCCCGCAGAAATCTTTCATATAACGCCTCATTTCCCATAAAGCGTTCCAGCGCGCTCTCAACGTCAATGCCGTTTCTGCTCCATCTCTCTTTATCTTTCCTATCCATCCTTCTTCTTCCACTCAAATCATAAAATTTCTGTGATGCAACAGCCTTTGGCAGTTGAGTGGACTCTCCTTTCTTTCCGTTTTCGTATTTACGATCAGCTTTTTCGGGAATGATTGATTTTTATTGGCTTTTTTACAGAAATTTTCTCTCCGCGGCTTCTATCGGTACAGCTTCCAGAGTTCTCCTTCCGCCTCAAAAAAACAGCGGAGCATTTTCGGGTTGAACTGTCCGCACTCTCCGTTTCCGATCATCTGCAGCGCTTTTTCCCGCCCAAACGCTTCTTTGTAAACGCGCCTGCTTATCAGAGCGTCATACACATCTGCCAGGGAAACCACCTGCGCCCAAAGCGAAATCTCGTCTCCTTTCAGTCCGTCCGGATATCCTCCTCCGTCCCATCTTTCATGGTGGTGGCGCGCGATGTCATAGGCATAGCGGAAGGTCGCCTGACCCCGCAGCTGGGGAATCCGTTCCAAAAGCAAAGCTCCCTGCGTCGTGTGGGTTTTCATAATCTCATATTCTTCCTTTGTAAATCTTCCAGGCTTGTTTAAAATAGCGTCCGATATCGTGATCTTTCCCACATCGTGAAGAATAGAAGCCATCGCGATCTGCTCGATTGTATCGCCCGGCAGACCTTCTCCCAAAGACGTATTTTGAAACAGATACCTTGTGATACTGCTGATCCTGCGGACATGCTCTCCAGACTCTCCGCTTCGGAACTCGATCGCCGTCGCCAGCGCCTCGATCGTCCCCCTGTTCATTTCCATGATTTCAAGTTCTTTATCTATCAGCTTTTGCCGCTGTGTCTCTACCATGCTGCGCATTTGCTGTCTTGATCGGAACAGCTCCACTACCGTGTTGACGCGGCGTCTTACTATATAAGGCGTCACCGGCTTTACAATCACATCCATCACTCCCAAGTCATATCCCGTTCTGACAATGCTTTCGCTCACCTCGGCAGTGATCAGAAATACCGGTATCGTCTCCATCAGGTTCTCTGCCTTTAATTTTTCCAGAACCTGTATTCCATCCATCACAGGCATTCTCACATCCAGCAAGACGGCACAGATCTGATCTTTTTTTGTTTCAATTTTCTCCATGCAGATTTCGCCGTTTTCCGCCTCTTCGATCTGATACTCCTTTTTGAAAATTTCACTTAAAATTGCCCGGTTGATGATGTCATCGTCCACAATCATCAAAATCCCCGGCATCTCTTTTTCGGTACTCATGACTGCGCGCCCCTCCTGTGTCTGTGTCGTATGTGTCTTATGTTCTCTTTTATGCCGTCTTTTTGGCTTTCTTTTTAGGATGCCCAAAAGACGATTCTTTTTATTCCGCAAAACATGTGCCGTCCGACAGAATCTGTATTCCGTCTGTGTATTCGCCCTCCATCGCAAGGCGCACGCACGGTTTTCCCGTGTCGGGATCTATGATTCCGATTCCAATTGTTATCTGCTCTTTTTCTGCTCTTTTCCACGGCATATCCGTGACAGTCTGTATCTCTTTCCCCGGCAGCAGCTCTGACAGCGAAAGCCCTGTCTTCTGTGTCTGATATTCCTGATCCGGACTGTTTCTGACGTACAGGACAACCGACCAGTCAAAATACATAGGAGCTGCCCCATCGTTGCGCCACACCAGACAGATTTCGAGCGTGTCAGAAAACCGGCTCTCTTTCACTGTCATCGATTTGATCCAGATGCGGTATCCAAGCGAAGACCGCACGGCTTCAGCCCCGTCTGTCAGCGCTTCCTCCTTGACCGGACATTTCGGACCGATAAAAGTCATATGGGATTCTCTGATCAAAGACAGTGTTTTCTCCAGCCGGCTTCCCAGCATCTCCTCCATCGGAAGGCTGCTTGTAAATTCTCCTCCCACCGGCGCCTGATTCCAGATTTTCTCAACAGGCTGGCAGCGCAGATCGCCCTGGCAGCTTTCTCCGTTTTCCATCCAGTCCAGCCATTCCCGCGTGTCCTCTTCCATCCCTGTCATATCGTTGAAAACGCCGAAGCCTTTCTCCATCCCGACCGCATAATTTCTGCGCATCATCATCCTGGCATTCGGGAACGCCTGCTCATACTGTCTGACGTACTGCGCGCAGATCTCCTCATCCGGCATCTCGGGCAGACCCTCTTCTTCCTTTATATGCCATTCTCCCCAGTGTCCCAGACTTCCCAGCTCCACATACGCGATAAAGCCGTCCTCCGAGCATTTCTCGCCCAGCGCCTTGAGCGCTCTTTCGTGCTTTTCGATAAAAACCGGGTTGGAGTAATCCGGGCAGTATCCTCTGCCGTACGAAATTTCATACGCCGCTCCGTCTTCCGTCTGCTCATACAGCCACTCCGGAATATCTCTGTGCGCCTCATCGCCCGGCATGTCGCAGACAAACCGCAGCACGCCATGTTTTCCCATGCTCTTCCACTCTTTGAGGTAATTATCCTCTGCGACCTGATCCCACGCGTACACGCCCTCCTCCGGTTCCCACTGCGCCCAGGTGACATCAATATACACCAGGCTTTCCGGAAGCGCAGCCTCATAGTAGTCGGCTGAGGGCGCATACCCGGTCAGCGGATTGCAATATGCCTCATCTGAATACGTATATTCTATTTTCCATTTCTTTTGTGGAAAAAGCGCTGGGACCGCCGCGGCAAAAATGACGATCGCCGCGGCTGCCAGAACAATCGTCCGTCTCTTAGCCATGATACTCTCCATTATACGAAATCAGCGTGACGTCCTTGACTCCCTGCAGATTGCGGATCCGTTCCGTAAACAGCATATTGTCCTTTTTGCACGAAAGTTCGATTGTCATCTCCGTCGTTTCACCCCGCAGCGTCTTCGATTTGATCTGATTTTTAATCCTTCCCAGCTCGCGGATGACCTGGTCTCCCACCAGATCGCCCTCATAGTGGACAACCAGAATATAGATTCCCGCCTTTTTCTGCCGTGCGTACAGCAGCGCGATGACGGCAATCATCATGACGCTTCCGGCAAATGCAAGCAGATACATTCCGGCTCCGATTGTGATGCCCGCTGTGATCGCCCAGAACAGATACAGCAAATCCATCGGATCCTTGATCGCAGTTCGGAAGCGGACGATGGAGAGCGCTCCGACCATACCGAGCGAGATCACAACGTTTGTGCTGATCGCAAGCGTCACCATACAGGTCAGAACACACATTCCCACAAGCGTGGCCGCAAAAGAGCGGGAAAAAACGACGCCGCCGAAAAATATCCGGTACACCTGGTAAATCACCAGACCGACGGCAAAAGAAACAGCCAGCGAAAGCAAAATCTCCAAAACGGCATCCACCGTCAGATTTCCTCCATAGGCAAACGCCTCCAGAAATGAATTTTTAATTACATCTTGTATACTCATAGCATACTCTCCTTATATCTGTTTTGCCATATAGGCCGTTTTCTCATAGCACAGCGTATACTTTGAAATCGCCATAAAATGATCCGCAGAGGGCGGAAGCATCTCCCGGATCATCCGGGGCAGGAACTGGGTGTACTTGACCTCCATAATCAGCACGCCCGGGTCAAGCGCCTCGACGGCTGGGAGGTCCGGGTCAAAGATATCCTCGCACAGCAGGGCGGCTCTCACATGAGAGTCAAACGTGATTCTTACATCCCCGTGCGGAAAAATGAGCGGCTCTCTGTCATAGTCTACCAACACTCTGGGCCGCATCAGACGCGCGGTGCATTCATAGTAGAATTCCCGGCACAGGCTTTTGCCGGAGGCGAGCAAAAAGGAATAGTCCCCGCTTAAGATCCGGTCATATTCCTCCCTGGTGAGAGGCGCCGAATCTTTGTGGATATAGTTGGCGATTTTCGTCTTTCGCTCCAGCTTGATCGCCTGGTCGCTGCAGTTGTAGACCCGGATGCGGTATTTGTTTCTGTAATTGACCCCCAGCATCTTGTCGTGGTAAGCGCTGTCCCAGTAATCGTCGAAATACAGGCTGCGGATCATGTATCTCCCGTCCTTCGCGTGGCTGTCCGGCTCCATGATCTCCAGAAGTCTCGACCGGATTGCATACCGCTCTGGCTCTGAGATAAAATATTTCCATTCGTTTCGAAACTGCCTCTCATCGCATGTCAGGCGCTTATTTCTCATAGACATCCTCCTCCACGCTTCCGTCTTTCATCACGTAGAAGCACTTGATTCCATAATGTTTGCCTTCATCTGTGACATAGTAGTCAAAGGCTGTCTGAGTGTGTCCTGACTCATTGCGCGCCGTGACCCGCACGAAATACTGACCGGGCGGAAGCTTATCGATGATCACGGATGGATATAGCAGCCCCTCCTCCTTGTAGATCGGATCCTCAAAGAGATAATCGTCGTCCAGCTCAAACGTGTACGTGATTCTCTCTCCGTCAAAGTCATACGCTACGTTCCACGAAACGGTCATCTCATCCCCCGAGTCTGCAGGCGTTCCGATATAAAACGGCAGCGGTTTTTCCAGGGATTCCAGATAATAGCCGTAATTCTCCTCTATCTCCTGGGCGATCTCCT
The DNA here is from genome assembly GCA_963929865.1 of uncultured Eubacteriales bacterium. Lineage (GTDB taxonomy): Bacteria > Bacillota > Clostridia > Lachnospirales > Lachnospiraceae > JAGZHZ01. Next base: position 5,492 of record CAWVKK010000003.1, read on the forward strand.
GGGCAACCATGTCGTACTTCTCTTCCGTCAGCGGGGCATAGACCGCATCCGGCATGCGGTACACATACGGCTTTACGACCCTGGCGTATGCTTCCGACAGTCCTTTTACTTTTTCGTATGTCAGATAATTCTCTTTGAGGTCCCTGACCGCCTCGTCCAGCATCGCCCGGTATTTTTCATCCTTAAACATTCTCTGGTATAGAACGTTGCCCCAGTAGTTGCTGATGCCTCTCTCCCACTCGTTGCCGTCGCTGCGGTTGTTCAGCCGGTATTCTTCTCGCTTGAATGATACATCATTGTCCCAGGATATAATATAAAATTTTTCAGAGTTGAGCGGGCTGTGCAGATAATAGTTTCTCGACTGTGTATCCGTGTTTCCCACGAGGATGTGGAACGCCATCCAGTAACAAAGGTTCTCCGCGTCAAAATATTTCTCCACAGTCTCCTCAATCGGGATTGTATAGTCGTTTACGCTGTCAAGCATGGCAATCAGCTTCGTATGGTCGTCATCCCCCTTGATCTCCAGCAGCTCTTCAAACGCCTCCCTGTCATAGAGGGGATCGGTGCTGAGCCGGATCACATCCTCATACCGCATATACTCGAAGAAATTGATCTTATAGAGCTGACCGTTCCGGTCCAGACCGTGGCTGCGCAGGTACGTCTTGTTGATCTGCTCCACCTGCGTGTAAAGCCCGTAGTCCTCAAACACTCCGCTGCCTCCCTCTGTCTCGTCCTTCACATAGAGATGCACGAACTGAGTCCTCGCGCTGACCATCTGCGGGATCTCCTTCATCAGATCGTAGCACAGCTTGTTCCGGTAGCGCAGCCCGTCCGTCATATGCTTGTTGAGCGCGATCGTCTTTTGTTCCCGCCATGTCCCCTTGCCGTCTTTGATCGCGATCTTATAGCTTTTCTGCGCGTTTTGCGACGACGTCTGCCCGCGGATCTGCACAACTGCATTCGGCACTGTCTCCCCGTACCCGAACTCTCCCGGCGTCGGTCCTGCTTCATCGCCTACCTGCAGAATCGCCGCCGCCTGATAGCGGTCGATGCCAAGCTCGTCATAGTAATAGACCGAGTGCGTGTTCACCTCCTCCCAGGTGTGGTTTGTCCCCTCCGCCTCGTTTCCTTCCCTGACCGTCAGGTACATCGTCACGACAGAATACGGGTCGTCCAGTTCATACACGCTGTCGGTGTCATGCAGCTTCCAGTCGGCAATCGTCTGCTCTTCTTCTTTTTCAACCGTCTCTGCATTTCCCGGCGTCTGCTCTGCCTGCCCCGGCGTCTGTGTCAGCTCTTTTTTTCCGCCGTTCTCCTGCGCCGCGCATCCGGAGAGCGAAAAAACCGCCAGCCAGAGCAGCAACAGCTTTGTCAGTCTCATCCTTTTTTTCATTTTTTCCACCTCTTTACGCCTTTCTTCTCTTTTTGCGGGCGCGCTCTCTTTTCTCCAGCCAGTCGCACAGCCTGCCGAATATCTTTTTCCTCTCCTCCGGCAGAACCGCCTGTCTGCTCAGCAGAAAATACGGCAGTCTTTTCGTATACCACTCCAGGCGCAGCCAGCTTGCCAGATAAAAGCAGACGCCTCCAAGTCCAAAGCCGACTCCATAAAAGATGATCTCTCCGCGTAGGATCTGGCAGACCGTTGCCCCCACGCTGACTATGGCAAAGACTGCCGCCGCCGCAAACGCTCCTTTGTTGTCGGCAAAATACAGCAGGATCAGCATCATGGTGTTCGCGACGGCATACAGTCCGTATCCGACGCACAGTATGCGGTAAATGCCAAGCGACGTATCGTTAAGACCAAGCGGAAGCGTCTTGAGAATTTCGCTCCCGATCACCACAAACAGCACGGTTGCAATCAGCTGCTTGTACGCCCCAAAAGTCAGCTCCTTTCTCGCCACAGACATCATTTCCTTTTCTGCCTGTTCGATGTCCAGGATCGAACCGCTGTCGTTAAACAGTCCGTAGTAATTCCGGTATTTCGGATAGAAATTGACTTCCACGGAGGTCACAAAATTGACCGTCGTGATCAGCAGAGAAAAATAGGCTGCCAGCGCCGGAACGTCATACTGCGGAGCGCCGTAAAACAGCCCCTCCACCTGAACCTTAAGCGGACCAAAGTACATGATCACCAGATGCGCGAACAGCCCGATGTTGACAAAAAATCCCGCTCCTGCCAGGCTTGGATACCGGTCGATCCAGCGCAGAAAATTGAGCGCAATCCCCTCCTCTTCCGGAAAAAAATTCAGCAGAAGCTTAAAATACCACACCATCAGAATGCCATAGCCGGCAATCACGCAGGCAAACAGGCTGACGGCGGTCGCCTGGCGAAACTGCACCAGCAAAAGCGCAATCAAAAACGCAATCAGTAACGACGCCGCAAATCCGGTCAAAAGCCCTTTATACTCCTTCAGCGCCGTCAGATAATTCATCTGGTTCCACACGACGATCAGTATCGCAAAGAACAAAAAGCACATTGCTTTGTAGATGAAATCCACTCCGGAAAACAGTAGGAAGATCCCATATGCGATTCCGCCGCCGATCAGCATGAGGCTGACTGAACCGTAAAAGGAGGGCATCACCCGCTGCGGCTTCTCCTCATAGAGCATATCCGCGATGTAGCGTGTCACAATCATGTTTAAAATACTTGTGACCGTCACGGACGCCAGCAACGAATATGTAATCATGCAGTTTAACAGCTGCCTGTCATGCTCCGAAAGCCCTCCCTTTACTGCCAGCGCCGAGACGCCGACGAGCAGGCAGACTCCGAGCAGCATCGGTCCTGTGCAGATCAGCCCCGCATAACCGTACGCCTTTGTCAGGGCAAACATCCCTTTTTTCTGAAAAAGTTTTCTTAAACTGAATCCTATCCCTGCCATCGCTTCATCACCTCCCCGTACGCGTTCTGATAATTCCGGATCATTCCCTCATGCCGGTAGTACCGTCTTGCCCGTTCCTGTCCTGCTTTGCCCATCCGATACCTCTCCTCTTCCCTGACGCACAGCTCTTCCATGGCTGCGCACAGCGCCTGCCGGTGCATCGGCGGCACGCACAGCCCTGCCGGACCGAGCGTGTCCCCCTCCATTCCTCCAAGCAGCTCCTTGCAGCAGCCTACGTCTGTCGTCACGCATGGTCTTCCCGCCGCAAATGACTCCAAAACCGCGAGCGGCTGCCCTTCCGATATGCTTGAGAGTACGGTAAAATCAAGTTTTCTCATATAGGCAATTACATTTGTCTGTCCTGTAAAGACAAGATCCTCTACCCCAAGCTGCTCTGCCAGATCACGGCATTCCTTTGCATATTCCTCGTCGTCCTCCGGACCGATGATGTGAAGTCTCGCGTTCGCTACCCGGAACTTCAGCTCATAAAACGCATAGATCAGCGTTTTGACGTCCTTGATCGGGGCGATGCGCAGCACAGCCCCGATGTCCACATATCCGTTTTTTTCCTTCGGCGCAATGGAACAGAATTGGTCATAGTGCACGCCATTTGGAATGACCACGCATTTTTTGGGGTCGCATCCCATCTCAATCTGCGTCTTTTTCGCATTTCCAAACAGGCTCGTCACCATCGCCGCCCGGGAATAGACGGCATCCGACATCATATAAAAAAATCTGACCCAGTAGCGCTTAAAAGAGGGGACAACCCACTTTGCCCGGATAATCTCCTCCTCACGCTCTCTCGTGTAGATGCCGTGTTCCGTCAGCATACAGGGGACGCGGTACTTCCATGAACCCATGGCGGCAAAAATTCCGCTGTAGCCGGTCGCGACAGAATGGTATACATCCGCCTTCGGAATCTCCTGCCCCATGATGTACAGAAGCGGCAGCAGCATGGACCGGACTGTGTGAAACAGATCGGAGAAGGCGGCATATTCATATTCCTTATGGCACAGATCCGTCAGGATATCGAGAAATTCCTCGCTCATCAAAAACGAGAGCGCCGAGATGCGTTCCGTCTGATACAGCTCAAACAGCACGTCCCAGTTCGGTCTCCCGCAGTGGATCAGCTCCATCAGCGTATCGGTCTCCTGCCGGTTAAAGCGCCGCCGTCTTACCGACATCCTGCGCTTCTCCTGTCTCAGCTTCAGCGCTTCGTCTAAAAAGATTTCTTCGACCGCAGTCACATTGTCCGGCAGCGTATATTTAAATTTTCCGCGGTCCCTGGAGCTGGCACCGATCGCCACCAGCACAAACTCGTGTTCCGGCATCGCCTGAATGTACTGGTGCATCCAGCTGGAGACTCCTCCTGTCACATAGGGGTAGCATCCTTCCAGTATCATGCAGATTCTCATCAAAGCGCCTCCTTTTTGATTGTGATCTCTCTTTCAAAAGCCTCCAGGACATACAGATTGTCCGCCGCTTTTGTGAGAGTTCCTCCCGTTATCTCCCCCGGCGTCCATTCATTTGCCCGCAGGAAAAACCATGCCTCATCCACAAAGGAGTCCAGGGTAATCCTCATCTCCTCCTCGGTGTGCTCCTCCCGCGCGCATACAAGGTCGTATCTCTGGACAGCCGCCGCCATCTCGCTTCCCGTCAGGCTGCGGATGCCGGGCGCAGCCGTATACAGCCAGTCCACATACTGTGTCAGACCCGCGATCATTTTTTCCCACCCTGCCTGCGCTCCTCGGTCGGGATCGAGCACATCGTCCGGGTGCTGGAAATGGGAATTGACGTAGTGCAGGTTCAGCTCAGAGAGCGCGGCAACCTCCATATAATCATCAATCAGGCATCCCGATATGATGCGCGGCGTCTCGACGATTCCATCCTCAGCTACGGTAAATTCCTGGGTATACTCAAACTGTCCCGAAAAATAGATGGCGGCGATTGCGCGGATCTGGGGGAACTGCTCTGCGATCATCTTTCTGCCCTCATCAGAGAGAATATTGGACGGCGGAACATAGACCTGAAACGTTTCATCCGGAAACAGGGACGCGCAAAAGCCGTTCAGCTCCGCAAGAGATCCCGCCATCGCCTCGGCAGAGGACCATTTTTCATACGAGTACACATCCTGATAGTCAAAGCTCTCCAGGCAGAGAGGCATGTGATTATAGCCATGAAACCCGATCTCGCCCCCGTACTGGAGTACCTGGTTTCCAAAATACTGAAACCGGTAGGTATCCTGCTGCCGGGCAAGCGGCAGCTGTGTCGCGTCAGAATAATCCTCTATCACGACGCCGGTGTAGCGGATCCCGTATTGTTCCGCCAAAGCCAGCACGTCCGGCCACCAGACGTTGGCATAAAACGCGGCGATATCCATGCCGTAGTCTCTTTGGATATACTCTCCCTCCCCGCTGGGAACCGGAGAGGGAAAGTCGTCCAGATAGAACGCCGAACCGTTGATCACCGGATAAAGACAGGAGTCCCCGAGCAGGCTGTACGCTGCAGAGTAGAAGCCCCGGTATGCCTTTTCCATAATTCCGAGATTCATCACGACAACCTTTCCCTCTCCGTGTTCTCTCTCCCAGAAAATCGGCATTTCCCTCTCTCCTCCCGTGGTGATGTAAACCTTGCAGTCATCTTCCAGGATTACGGTCATCGAGGATGGAAAGGGATCGGTTATCGTATATTCCTTCTGCGTCCCGCCGATCATCACCTCATCGGCAAACCGGAGCGTTTCCACAACCATATAGTCATAACTGTTTTCCCGGATGCCGAGATCTGCGTATATCACTTGAAGACTTCCATTGTTTTCCATAGGGTACAAAAACAGCAGGCTGCCGCCCTCCTCTACCCACTCCATCACAGAAAATACAGCCTCGCCGAGCAGAGACAGATCACTGAGCGCAATCGAGATCTTGTCATAGTCCTCGAGCGGGATTTCCCTGTCTGTGCTTAGATCCAGTTCATCCCAGGAGATCTTCATCTCGCCCAGCACCTCGATAAACTCCTCTCGGATATAGGAGGATGTCTCGCTGCCCTTGTGATAAATCAAAAGGCTGTCCGCCTCTCTTTGCCCCGCCGTCTCTTCTGCTTCGGACTCGGATGACGCTGCGGCGAACACATCCGGATCCAAGAGCTTCAGGCTGCTCTCAAGCGACTGATAGCGGACGTTTCCTCTCTGCGCAATCAGGACAAAGCCAAGCGCCAGAAAAGCCGCAAAGGCAATCTGCATTCTCCGAAAGCGGATCCTGTGTTTTCTTTTATCGCCCATTTTCTTTTCCCTCCTCGCCTGTCCAGTATCTGACGACGGCTTTTCCCTGTGCCGTCAGGAAAATCCGCTTTTCTCTGATCAGCCGCAGCGCATCGTCGATACCGCTCCGGTTCTTTTCTGCCGCATTCTTCGCGATCTGGAGGAGATACCCCTCCTCGTCTTCAGGCCAGCGCTTCAGCAGTGTTCTGATGCCATCCTCCGCATCGCTCTCCCTGCCAAGAATCATATCGCTGCAGATCTTTTTCTTCCAGAGTTCCTTTTCATCAGGATACGCCTTTAAATATGTCTCCAAAAGCTCGCTGCAGCGCTTTCTCCTCACAAGAAGCATGTTTCCTTCCAGCAGCCCGCTTTCGATATAATCTGACAGAAGCGCAATATACGAGCGGATGACGGCTGTATTGCCGGGGTCTGCCCTGTGCGCTTCTTCTTTTTCTTTGACTCTCTGCTCATAATCCTTTTGAAGTTCTACCATCGCTGTCGTCGCATAGTGGACGACTTCTGTATCCTCATCCATTCTCGCCTCTTTTAAAAGAGAGATATATTTTGAGGCGTCTGAATACAGAATATCCATCATAAGCTCTCTGCGTGTTTTCGCGCTGTTCATCACAGCCGCGTCTGTAAAGGAAACAATTCCTTGTGCCTTTTCTCCCTCTTCTCTTTGAATGCTGCGATAAATCTCATCCTCCATCTTCAGTCTTTCAATCCCGGTCTGCGCGCTCCTTTTTTTTCTCCTCCTCAGAGAATGCTCCAGCAAAAACAGACAGATCAGCCCCCAAACCGGAATACATACCACAGCCCAGAACAGATGGTATCTGCTCCGGATGATTCCTCTCCACATCAGAACCGCTGCGGTCACACAGATCAGAAGATGGATCAGGCACAGCCACCGCACCGCATCGCTCAACGCTCTCCCATCCTTTCTGTTCTCTCATACACTATTCCCTGCGCTGTCAGCCGCTTTCCCACATAGGAAAAGTTTGCCTCGTCGACCTGGACAAGCAGCAGATACAGTTTTCCGTCCGTTCCCCGCCCCAGAATATCGGTGGAGCGGATCAAACGGTTCAGCTTAGCGCTCGTCTCCTTCCAGTCGTCGGAAAGAATGCGGAGCAGAATATAGTCAGCGATATGCTTTTGCTTCATTTCTTCCCGTATTTTCAAAATCTCGCAGAAACGTTCCGGCTTCATGATGTGCGTATCGCTGTCATAAATTTTTTCTTCTGACAGCTCCATATAGTCCAGCGCGTTCAAAAACGCATGTTCCATCAGTCCTCCCAGAATACGGATCAGATTCATATAGTAAAGGCTTTGCTGCTCCTGCGCCGCCTCATATACCATTACGATAAGCACCAGATCCTGCTTTCGGAAAATTCCAAAGGCATAGTCGGGATACTGTTCAAAGAAAGACGTATTGTGCCATACCTCCTTTGCCCGCAGCTCCTCCATCATCTTAGGATAACGGCCAAGCTCCACAGAGCGGCTGAGTCCCCGGATCATCTGCTTAGAGCTGACGACAAGCCTTGCGTACCGCTGTCCCTGGTCCGGCATATAGATAGCGATGGAATGATTATCCAAAAAATCCTCAAACACTTCCAGCGCTTCCGTGAAAATCCGCTCGGGAAGCACGTTGTTGAGCTTCTGCACTGCTTGGAAAATTCTTCCAAAACTGTCCTTATAGCCGAGAATCTGTCTTTTGTACTCAAGTTTATTGCCCAGCACAGCCTGATAGAGCCTGCTCAAATACACGTACTTCTCACGCAGCAGTTCATACTCTTTTTTCAGAAACTTCAGCTCGTCGGAACGGGTATTTTTTGTGTATCCGCTGATCGCTCCCGCCATAAAATACACAACGAACGGCATCCAGTTGTTGATATTGTAAAACAGCGCCGTCCCGTCCATCCCCTCGCGCAGATATCCTGCTGTCAGCGCGGCGCTGGCGCAGAACATGGCGAGCAGTCCAAACTTCATGCCGTGCATCGTTCCCATTATCACAACGAACAGAAGCCGCAAATCTACGTATTGAAAATAGACCGTCGTTCCCAGCAGAACATTGAGCGCCTCCACGATCACAAACAGTACGGCAAGTTCTGCGTAGGCAATCAGTCCCTCCTCTTTGTCTCTGTCAAGAAAACGTTTCCACCATCTTATCTTTTTTCCTGCTTTGTCCTGTTCCCCGCGTCTTTGATGCCGCAGGCAGAGATCACCGATCTGCGAAAACCCGTCTGTCACGGCAAACCATCCGTAGTGCTTTCTCGCCTCCGCCGGATACGCCGGGAGCGCCGTCATGCACGGTTCTTTTCCGCAGCTGATTCTCGCCTGCGGGAAAAGCTTTGACAGCGAGTCCGCAAACTCTCCGTATGTATGGGAAAATCCGCTGCAGATCGTCAGCGTCTGTGTTTCCAGCTGCTCTGCCTCCGCCATCCTGATGATCAGCCTTGCAAAATCTTCTTCTGTCAGGAAATCGATCGGCGTTCTTCTCCCATAGCGCAGCTCCAGATTTCCTTTTTGCTCCGTGCTTTCAAACACCTGTTTCAGATAATTCAAAGCGCCTCCCTCCGCCGCAAGAAACGGAATCCGCACCGTACAGATCTGTAAGTGAAAGTTGTCCTGGAAAAACCGGCACATCTCCTCTTGCTGATGAATCAAAAAGCTCCTTTTCCCGATATATTTGATCTGATATTCCCCGGAACCGTCTTTCGAGTCTTCTGTCGTATAATTAAGCGCCTCATGCGGAAAAAACACTATGATCCGGCTCTGGGCGCAGCGCCCGCACGCTTCCAGGAAGGTCTCCAGAGAGTTTCCCGCATCCGACGGCTCTCCTTCCTCTAAGAATTCTGAAAAATAAAATATCGTCTCAAAATCGTACGTATGAAACAGGTCATCCAGCCAACCGGCGTCTTGTGTGTTCCGGTATACCGTGATTCTTTTATGCCTGCCGCGCTGTTCCATCTGCTCTCCCGCCAAAATGACCCGGTACTCTTCCGCCACCCGTTCGCACAGTTTTTGCGGCAGACACGCTATCTCCCCGATAAACAGAATATTAGGCATTGCCCTCTCCTTCTTTCTTTGCATTATCGTTTTTTCTATCTGACCGAAGTCTTTTATTGTCGTTTTCTTTTCTAGCCGTATTTCCTTTTTTCAAATCAATTATAAAAATTCCGCACTCTGCCGTGCGGAATCAATCTGCCGTCATGCCCGCGTCGTCCGCCAGATTCTCTCCGTCAGCCGCTGACGTTGCCAGCTGATCGCACCGCTCATTCTGCGGATGTCCGGCATGACCTTTTACCCAGATAAATTTGACGCTGTGCGGCTTCTTTGCCTGAAGCAGCCGTTTCCAGAGATCAACATTTTTTACCGGTTCTTTTGTTCCCCGAATCCATCCTTTTTTTATCCAGCTGTCAATCCAGTGCTGATTAAAAGCGTCCACCAGATATTTTGAATCGGAGTAAAGCTCCACCTCGCACGGTCTGAGCAGAGCCTCCAGTCCGACGATCGCCGCCATCAGCTCCATCCGGTTATTCGTCGTCCTTTTATATCCCTGGCTGTATTCTCTGCAATGTTCCTTTCCGCCCGCATCCACACACGTCAGAATCGTCCCGTATCCTCCCGGTCCGTCCGGATTTCCCCTGGCAGATCCGTCCGTATAAATTTTTACCAGCATTCTTTTTCCTCCTTGTCATTCCCTCCATTCCCCGGTCTCCAAAAACCGCTGGGCCTTCTTCTCCGCTTCCTGAATGATTTTTTTGTCATATCCTATGATGCCAAGCAGCTTGATGGCGTTGCGCGAGGTCGCTCTTCCGGGATATAAGCGGTAGTTAAATAAGATATCCTTTTCCTTGACTTCCTCCTGGAAATGATAATTGTCATATTCCTTCTCCAGCATATGGGTCAGCTCCACATCATGCGTAGCTGCGAAGCAGATCACATGCTCCTGTGTCATGCTTTTTAATATCTCAGAAGAAGCGGCGATCCGCTCTACCGTATTCGTTCCTCTTAAGACCTCGTCCACAAAGCAAAGAAGCGGTTTGTCTTCTCCCAGACAGTCCAAAATTCTCTTTAGAGATTTGATCTCTACCATATAATAGCTCTCCTGTCCTGCAAGGTCATCCCGAAGAGCCATGGAAGAATAGATTCGAAAAAAGCAGCTCTCATACCGGTCTGCCATACATGTACAAATCGTCTGCGCCAGGATTGCATTCACCGCTATGGTCTTTAAAAAGGTAGATTTTCCGGAGGCATTCGATCCTGTCAGCAAAACGCCGCGTCTCGCCGTAATCGAATTTTTTACAGGGTCTGCAATCATCGGATGGTAGATATTTTCCGCTGTGAGGTATCCTTTTTTGCTTTCCTTTAGAACGGGAACCGTATAGTCCCGTATCATCGCGCGGAACGATGCGACCGCTATCATGCTTTCGAGCAGCCCGATCGTGTCTGTCATTGTCTCAAAGTCAGAGATATGTGTTCTCAGCTCCCGCACAATCCCCGGAAACTGCAGAAGATCCAGGTGAAATACATAGTTTGCGTATTCGATGATGATCGCCTCGGGTCCTCCGCTCACTGCGCTCCCCATCACAAAAAAGTATGACTTTCTTTTAAAGCTGCCGAATTGCTTTCTGCTCTCCCTCAGCGCAGAAAAATAGCTCTCCAGCTCGGGAATGGAAAGTTTTTCAAGTTTTTCTGCAAATTTCAGCATATTGAGCAGGCAGCTGCACGAAGTCACATACGGTTCTATCTTCTTTTTTGCCCCATAATAACTTCCCATGCTGACGGAAACCATGACAATCAAAGCCACGATGCCAATCTGGGGCTGTACGAAAATACTTCCCAGCGCCAGCGCTAAAAGGCAAAGGTTCAGATAATGCTTCCACGGTTTTTCCGTCTCAACCTCTTTTAGATTGTAAATATAGTCAAAGATCGAATATTGTCCTGTCCTTCCGATTTCCGCGCAGAGCTGGGAAATCTGTTCCCGCTCCTTTTCATGGGTCTGAAAGTACGAAATCAGGCGTTCTCTCTCTTGCAGTATTTCCCAAGACGATTGCGGTCTGCGCAGGAGATTATACAGACAGCTCTCCCCGATTGCCGACCATGTATGGTTCATCATGATAAAAATCGAATCCATGTCCAGATCATTCCATGTGATATCGTCGATAATCTCCCCTGTCTGTTCTTTGTGTCTGAAGTAACGAGTAATGCTCTCGTATTCGTTCAGGTCATATTCTCTTTCCGGAAGCTTGCCGTAGCTTCGGCGGATCTGCAGCTTTCGCAGCTTCATGTTCTTATAATTGTGATACCATGCAAATATTACAAATAAAAAAAATGCGGCGGCGACAGTGATAACCGCGGCGACCGTTTCCTCCATAGCCATCTCCTCCTGTTTCTCTCTCCATTCATTTTCTCATTTTCTGACATATCTGCTGCCCTTTCCAAAAAGGACGGATGTCTGCAACAGTTCAGAGAATCTGACGGATTTTCTCCACCACTTCGCGCGCTTTTTTGTGTTCTTCTCCGCTTGCCGTCACGCCCACGGCAATATGGTCTTTTTGAGCAATGCCTGGGAAATAGAAGTCACATTTTGTCTTGTCGCTGCACACATTGACAATAATTCCCATACATTTACAGACACTGTAGATGTCGTTGTTCGTCTTCGTGTCATTTGTAGCTGCAATCACAAGATACGCATCGTAAAGATCTTCCCGTTCATATTTTTTCTTTAAGATCGTAATTTTTCCCTCGCGCTCCATCTCCAGCAATTCCTGGTTGACTTCCGGCGCAATCACCACAAGGTGGTCGGTAAATCCTGTTAAAGAACGAATCCTTCGTTTTGCTATCGTTCCGGCCCCGACTACGATTACTTTCTTATCCAGCAAATCTACAAACATCGGAAAATATGGTTTTTTTCTCATCGCTTCTTACTTTCTCCTCGTTCACCAAATTTTTCATATTTTATGATACCACAAGCTGTTTGAAAATCAACCTATAATTTTATTGGCAAGATTCCTCCATAATTTTCTGCGAGAAAGGTCGACATTTTTTTTTTTCTGTATTATAATCTATAGCTGAGTGTATAAAAATGCAAAAAACAGACTGGAGGAGAATCGCTATGAGTTTTGAATTTGTAAAGAGACTGCCGTCGCCTCAGGAAATCCGGGAGCAGTATCCTGTCTCTGAGAAGGTTGCAGCTATAAAAAAAGAACGGGATCTTGAGATAAAAAAGGTGATCACAGGAGAATCTGATAAATTTCTTGTCATCATCGGTCCATGCTCCGCCGACAACGCGGACGCTGTCTGCGACTATGTAGGCCGTCTCGCCAAGGTGCAGGACCGTGTCGGAGATAAATTAATTTTGATTCCGAGAATCTATACCAATAAGCCGCGTACAACGGGAGAGGGATATAAAGGCATTCTTCATCAGCCGGACCCGGAGAAGAAGCCGGATTTGTTGGCCGGTCTGATTGCGATCCGCAAGCTTCACTTAAGGGCTGCCGAGGAGACGGGGCTGACTGCTGCGGATGAGATGCTTTATCCGGAAAATTATACGTATTTATCCGATATCCTCTCTTACGTTGCAATCGGCGCGCGCTCTGTGGAAGACCAGCAGCACCGCCTCACCGTGAGCGGCATGGACGTCCCTGCCGGAATGAAAAATCCTACCAGCGGAGATTTGTCTGTCATGCTCAACTCCGTCATCGCGGCGCAACACCCGCACAGCTTTATCTACCGCAGCTGGGAGGTCAAGACAAGCGGCAATCCTCTTGCCCATGTTATCCTGCGCGGCGCAGTCAACAAGCACGGCAACAGCATCCCCAATTATCACTATGAAGATTTAATCCGCGTCGTCGACATGTATATCGAGAAGGGGCTTGCCAATCCTGCCATTGTCGTGGATGCAAACCATGCCAACTCTAATAAGCAGTATGCCGAACAGATCCGTATCGTCAAAGAGGTGCTTCACAGCCGCAATGTCAATCCTCATATCCGCCCTTACGTCAAAGGCGTTATGATTGAGAGCTATATCGAACCCGGAAGCCAGAAAATCGGATGCGGCACTCACGTCTACGGCAAATCGATCACGGATCCGTGTCTGGGATGGAGCGAGTCGGAAGAACTCATCTATGACATTTACCGTCAATGCTAATTTTGTCTGCCGTATGGCAATAGAAGGAGGATGTCTCCCCGCGTGGAGCTATCCTCCTTTTTTCCTCCTTATTTCCTTGGATGCGCTTTTGCATAGGCTTCTTTCATCCTGCCCGCCGCAAGATTCATGTAAACCTGCGTCGTGGAGATATCGGAATGTCCCAGCATTTCCTGGACTGATTTTAAATCTGCTCCATTTTGGACTAAATGTGCGGCGAAAGAATGGCGCAGTGTATGGGGAGTGATGTCCGCGACAATATTTGCCCGCTCTGCATACTGTTTGATCAGTTTCCAGAATCCCTGGCGGCTCATCGGTTTTCCCGAGCAGTTCGTAAACAGAGTCTGCGTGTTTTCGCCCCGCAGCAAAATCTTTCTTGACGAATCCAGATACGTCTCGATCGCCTTTTTCGCCTGGGATCCAAACGGAATCACGCGCTCTTTGGCCCCTTCCCGGCAGATTACATAGTTAAAGTTTAAATTGATATCCGACAATTTTAGGGAAATCAGTTCTGTCACGCGCATCCCTGTGGCGTACAGCAGTTCCAGCATCGCTTTGTCTCTGATTTCTTTCGGATTCTCTTTCCCAGGCTGCTCTAAAAGCCGCGTCACCTCTTCCATTGTCATAATCTCAGGGGCTCTCTTTTCCACATGAGGCGCTTTTAAGAGTTCAGAAGGGTCTTCCTCAATCTCTTTCTTTTTTACCGCATAGTGAAAAAAAGCGCGGATAGAAGCGATGCTCCTGGACACTGTCGCTGCGGACAGACCCTGCTTCTCCAGATATAAAATATAAGAATTTAAATTGGTGGCAGTAATCTGCCTGATCTGTTCGATTCCATGCTCCTCCAAAAACAGATCCAGTTTTTTTAAATCCCTCTCATATGATGTGACCGTGCTGTCCGACGCCTTCTTTACTTCGATCAAATACGCCGTAAACTTTGGTATGTCTATTCCCATTTTTCTTCTCCTTCGGCATTTCCTCTGCATTCGCTCTGCTGATGTCAAATTTTTGATTCTGACACCTTTCTTTGTATCTTCCATGTTTTCTGACCGGTTCGGTTCGATTGAATGTGTTATGTAACCTTATTATACTCAGTTTTCCTTCAAAATTCAAATGGATTCACCGGTTTCTCCAAAAATTTCTATCTCTTTTTGAGGACATACTGCAGGATAACCGGATTTACATAGCTCTCCAGCACAATCCCCAGAAGGAAAAAGAAGAGCACCGCAAACAAAAGGACTCCATATTTCCAGTCCGTCTCTCTTTTTCCGCGCACCCAATGCGTGCTGTTCCTTTTTCTTCCTTTTTCATAGACCTCATTTAAAAAGAATACCATGACCGGCGCATAGATAAAAATCTGCGGTATGAGGGAGAGCGCCACAATCAGGACGCCCTGCCATCCCATGCGCAAAATCGCCGTCATGACTGCAATTCCCGCCATACAGCCGAGGTATCCGCTGTAAATCAGAGTAAACGCCGCCCCCGCAGAGGTCAGCCCCATCAGCCAGATCATGAGAATACTTTTCAGGCGCTGTCTCAGTACGAAGAAAAAGACTTGATCGCAGTTTATCGTCAGATTTTGGTACTGGTCAAAAAAATAGGCGCTGAATAATCCTGTTTTTTCCACATACGTATTGCCCAGCAGGCGGACGGACATCACTCCTAAAAAAATTCCGGTCAGAAATGCAATCAGAAAATACCCAAGATTTTTTTTCTTCATTTTTTTATCCATTTTCTTTTTCTCTTAAGCTTATGAAGAAAAAAAGTACAACATTCCCTGCAAAGCCTTTTTCCTGAAAATAAAAAAACCCGCATATCCCATAGAAACTATGCGATCTGCGAGTTTTATATTTTCTGTGTGAAATTATCTCGCGTAGTCGACTACGCGGCTTTCACGGATGACGCTGACCTTAATCTGACCTGGATATTCCAGCTCTGACTCAATCTGTTTTGAAATATTTCTTGCCATGAGCACCATGTCGGCGTCGCTTACCTGTTCTGGAACGACCATAATGCGAATCTCCCTGCCGGCCTGAACAGCAAAGGATTTCTCCACTCCCTTAAAGGAATTTGTAATATCTTCTAACTGTTTTAATCTGTTTGTATATGTTTCCAACGTCTCTCTTCTGGCACCCGGACGCGCCGCTGAGATCGTATCGGCTGCCTGTACAATACATGCAATCAATGATTCCGGTTCCACATCTCCATGATGCGCCTCCACTGCGTTGATCACAGTCGGAGATTCTTTGTATTTTCTGCAAAGATCCGCACCGATCTGAATGTGCGAGCCTTCCATTTCATGGTCAATCGACTTTCCTATATCGTGCAATAAACCAGCTCGTTTTGCCATTCTGACGTCCACTCCGATCTCTCCGGCAAGCAGCCCTGACAGCTGTGCCACTTCAATCGAATGTTTCAAGGCATTTTGTCCATAGCTGGTTCTAAATTTCATTCTTCCAAGCAGACGGATCAATTCCGGATGAATGCCGTGGACGCCCACTTCCAGCGCCGCCGATTCTCCTTCTTCCCGGATCATCGCGTCTACTTCTTTTTGTGCTTTTTCAACCATTTCTTCTATTCTTGCAGGATGGATTCTTCCATCTACAATCAATTTTTCCAGCGCAATTCTTGCGACTTCTCTTCTGATTGGATCGAAACCTGATAAAATTACTGCTTCCGGTGTATCGTCAATAATCAGATCTACGCCTGTCATTGTCTCAAGAGTACGGATGTTTCTTCCTTCTCGTCCGATAATCCTGCCCTTCATCTCATCGTTCGGAAGCTGAACGACGGAGATGGTTGTCTCTGCCACATGGTCCGCTGCGCATTTCTGAATCGCAGTTACCACATATTCCCTGGCTTTTTTGCCTGCGTCTTCTCTTGCTCTGCTCTCAAGCTCTTTGTATAATTTTGCCGTATCATTTTTGACTTCGTCTTCTACAGTTTTTAAAAGATATTCTTTTGCCTGTTCGGAGGTTAGGCCTGAAATTCGCTCCAGTTCCTGCACTCTTTTCTCGTGAAGTTCTTCAATTTCACTACTTTTTTTCTTTAATTCTTCTTCTTTTGCCGCTATTCCTGTCTCACGCCTCTCAATTGCGTCCGCTTTTTTGTCAATCGACTCTTCTTTTGACAAAACACGTTTCTCATAACGCTGCAGCTCTGCCCTTCGCTCTCTCGTCTCTTTTTCTAATTCATTCTTTGTTTTTAAAGACTCTTCTTTTACCTCCAGCAAAGCCTCCCGTTTTTTTGTCTCCGCAACCTTTAACGCATCGTCTATTATCTTTCTGGCCTTATCCTCGGCGCTGCCGATTTTCGCCTCAACTCCTTTTTTATAGTTAGAGATGGAAACCAGATAAGTAACAGGCACTGCTATTACGATCGTGATCAGAACAGCAATCAATACTATTACTGTACTCGGCACAGGAGCACCTCCTTATTTAATTTTCATTGTACAAATACAACAACTAAATTGTATACTGTTTTAGATTTCTTGTCAAGTAAATATGATGCCACTTCCTGACCACGCATGGCTTATTATTCATTATCACAGAAATTTTCTGCACACACTTTTTTGATGCACTCCGCTGAAAATCCTCTCCGCGCTAAAAATCCGTAAAATCTCTGCCGTTCCTTTTGGTCTGCGCAGCGGGCGTCAAATCCTTTTTTCTTCGCCCATTTTCGGATCTGCGTCTCTTCATCGGCAGGCTCTTGTTCTGCGAGCGCTTCTTCTATCGCAGATCTGGCAATCCCTTTTCTCATCATTTCCTGCTCTATCTGCCGGCGGCTTTTTTTCTCCCGGAAGCACGCTACATACCTTTTGGCATACCGGCTGTCGTCTATATAGCGGTACCCCTTTACATATGCGACCGCCTCGTCAATGACAGACTGCGGGTATTCCCCCTCCTTCAGCTTCTGGCGCAGCTGAAATTCCGTCCGGTCCATGGCTTTTAAAAGATTCATGCAGCGCAGCTTTGCTCTGCGCAGCACAATCTCTTTTAAAATGGTCTCATACTTTTCCCGGGAGATGCTGCCCCCTTCCCTGATTTCGCACGCGGAAATTTCTTTTTGATACAGGACAAACGCAAACTCATAATCGACATAGACGCGGCTTTTTTTTCCGTTCAGCGGCTCCACCATCGTCACTTCCATCTTTTATTCCCCGTCCTGTCTGCTGTCCGCCGCATCCGGTGTCCCGTCCTCCTGCGGCTTTAGGAGTCCGTAATGCTCCCGTACCTTTCTCTCCACTTCTTCCATGATCTGCGGATTATTTTTCAGGTAAAGCTTTGCATTTTCTCTTCCCTGTCCGATTTTCGCATCCTGATAGGCATACCAGGCACCGCTTTTTACGATAATTCCCAGATTTGCCGCAAGATCGAGCACGTCTCCTTCTCTGGAAATCCCTTTTCCAAACATAATGTCAAATTCTGCCTCTCTAAAAGGCGGCGCCACCTTGTTTTTCACCACTTTGATTCTTGTCCGGCTTCCAATCACCTCTCCGCCCTGTTTGAGCGCCTCGATTCTTCTGACGTCAAGCCTGATCGAGGAGTAAAACTTAAGCGCGCGGCCGCCTGTCGTCGTCTCCGGATTTCCAAACATAATTCCGACTTTCTCGCGCAGCTGGTTGATAAATACCACAATGCAGTTCGATTTGCTGATCACACCGGTCAGTTTTCGAAGCGCCTGCGACATCAGCCGCGCCTGAAGACCGACATGGCTGTCTCCCATCTCCCCTTCTATCTCCGCTTTTGGAACCAGCGCGGCGACAGAGTCCACAATGATGATATCTACGGCGCCGGAACGCACCATCGTCTCGGTGATCTCAAGCGCCTGCTCTCCGCTGTCGGGCTGAGAAATATAGAGATTGTCAATATCCACGCCGATATTTCCGGCATACACAGGATCCAGCGCATGTTCTGCGTCGATAAAGCCCGCAATGCCGCCCCGTTTCTGCACCTCTGCGACCATGTGAAGCGCAACGGTTGTCTTTCCGCTCGACTCGGGTCCGTAAATTTCGATCACTCTTCCTCTTGGAACGCCTCCCAGTCCCAGAGCGAGATCCAAGCTTAACGATCCGGTCGGAACTGTCTCGATATTCATATTAATGCGGGAGTCGCCTAATTTCATGACGGATCCCTTGCCAAACTGTTTTTCAATCTGTGCCAGTGCAGCATCCAGTGCTTTTAATTTATCTTCCTGTGCCATACTTTCTCTCCTTTACCCAAACTAATGTTCGCAACTTACTTCATAATAATACACAATTTTCCGTTTGTCAACTAAAACCAAACATTTTTTCGATTTTTCTCTTGCGTCTCTGAGAAGCGCGGCGATATGCCAAGATTGTAGACTGTGATGTTTCAGATATTTTTTCAGATGTTTCAGCCGGCTGCTCCTGTCCGGAGCAGCCGGTTCGGCAGCTGCCATATTATCAGCATACCATATGTTTTTCTTTTCGTAAAGCAATATTTCTGTTTTTCGCCCTTCTTTTTCAGACGGCGCCCGGACCGTCAAGGTGCAACCGGCGTATCTTTTCTCTGTGCGGCTTATAGCATAGAGCCATGTCACCGTTCTTCTTTCTGCACAATCTCGCCCTGTTTTTTATAGATGCTGTCCGCCTTGACAACCTGGCGGACTGAGGAGAGCGGATAAATATTGGTGCGCGGACCGATAACAGTTCCCGGATTTAGAATTGACCCGCATCCGACTTCCACCTCGTCGCCGATCATTGCCCCGAATTTCTTTAATCCTGTCTCGATTCTCTCCTTTTCGTCTTTGACAACCACTAATTTTTTGTCGGATTTCACATTCGATGTGATGGAGCCGGCTCCCATATGCGCTTTATATCCCAAAATGGAATCCCCCACATAATTGTAATGCGGGACCTGCACTTTATTGAAGAGAATCACGTTTTTCAGCTCCGTCGAGTTTCCCACAACGGCGCCCTCTCCTACAATGGCATTGCCCCGGATAAACGCGCAGTGGCGAATCTGGGCGTCTTTTCCGATAATGGCAGGACCGTGGATATATGCCGTCGGGGCTACCTCCGCGGTTTTTGCGATCCAGACGTCGTCTCCTCTTTTTTCGTATTCTTCCTCGCTCAGCGTGCTGCCCAGCTTCCGGATAAACGCCCCGATGTTCGGCAGAACCTCCCACGGGTAAGTTGCCCCCTGGAAGATTTCTTTTGCGATCGTCTCATTTAAATTATACAGATTTTCAATTTTGCATGTCTCTATCATCTTGCTTTCCTCCTCTATTTTTTTTCTGATAATACTTTGCCGCCTCGTCAAAAAAAGGCTGCAGCGCCTGCTGATAATTGTGATCCATCACCGCTTTCGTCTTTGCCGTGATAAAATGCTCCAGTTTCTCCATATATTCCTCTGAAGTAATGCTTCCCTCCGCCACATACGTCAGCCCTTTTTCCCAGCTTGCCGTCAGTTCCGGGTTCAGCAAAGACCGGATGGAACAGTTCACCACGTCAAAAATCATCTCTCCAAGCAGCGTCGGCGTGATGGTCTGTGTCTTTTTATTTAATTCCATATACGCATTCTTGACCAGTTTTTTCAGAATCTCCGCTCTTGTCGCGCTCGTTCCGATTCCGCTTCCTTTTATCTGAGCCCTCAGTTCCTCGTCCTCGATCAGCTGACCTGCGTTTTCCATCGCCAGGATCATCGATCCGGAGTTGTATCTTCTGGGAGGCTTTGTCTCCCCTTCTCTGATCTCCAGCTTTCGAACCGGAAGAACCGTCCCTTTTTTCACACGCTTAAGCGCTTCCAGAATGGAACTGTCATACTGTGTTTCTTCCTGTTCCTGTTTTTGCTCTTCTTTTTTTTCCTTTTCTGCGATTTTTCCCGCCACCTTTAAATAGCCTTCCGATTCCAGGACACGGATATTTGAAAAAAATTTTTCTCCCTGAATCTCAGTGATCACAGCGGCTTTCTGGTACACGGCAGGCGGATAAAAAATACTCAGGAAGCGGCGCACGATAACCTCATAGACTTGCTGCGCCTGTGTCTTTAAGGAAAAAAAGCTGCGGATTCCCTGTCCGGTCGGGATAATCGCATAGTGGTCTGTAATCTGGCTGTCATTGACATACCTTGTCTTTGCCAGGGTTTTATACTGACCCGACGCAAGCACTTCCTTGGCATACGGCTGCGCAGTCTCATAGTTTTGCAGTCCTTTTATATTTTTTTCAATCTCTTTTGCGACCGCCGCGGAGAGAACTCTGGCATCTGTCCTGGGATACGTGACCATCTTTTTTTCATATAATTCCTGTACGGTCTGAAGCGTCTGATCCGGATTCATTTTAAAAATTTTAGAGCATTCATTTTGCAGTTCTGCGAGATTAAACAGCAGCGGCGGATTTTTCTTTTCCTTTTTTCTCTCGACCGACAATATCTGCGCCGTTACAGGCTGTTCTTTTTCCATTTCCTCTTTTGCTCTGTGCGCGTCTTCTTTTTTCTTAAAGCCGTTTTCTTTATACAGAATCGGCAGCCCGTAATACCGGGATCCCTCCACTGCGCGGAATTCTCCCGTCAGCTTTTTCCCCTCAGCTTCCATCTCGCTTACAATGCGGTAAAACGATGTTTTGACAAAGCTGCGGATTTCCCGCTCTCTTCTCACTACCATTCCCAGCACGCACGTCATCACCCTTCCCACAGAGATGACGGCGTACCTTGTATTTAAGTATCTGGCGACGGCGTTTCCGTACTTTAGAGAGAGCAGCCTGGAAAAATTGATGCCCATCAGATAGTCTTCTTTCGCCCTCAGATACGCGGCGTCTGCGAGATGATCATACTCCGATAAATCCTTCGCCTCTTTGATGCCTCTTAAAATCTCTTCCTCTGTCTGGGAATCGATCCAGACTCTTTTTCGTTTCTTTCCCTCCGGGCGGACCATCTGTTCCACCAGCCGGTAAATATATTCCCCTTCTCTTCCGGAGTCTGTGCAGACGTAGATCGTCTCGATGTCGTCCCTTCTCAGCAGTTCGCTCACAATGGCGAACTGTTTTTTCACGCCCGGAATGACCTCGTACAAAAAGGTCTCCGGCAGAAAGGGCAGCGTCGCAAGACTCCATTTTTTCATTTTCTCATCGTAAGCTTCCGGGTAGCTCATGGTGACAAGATGCCCGACGCACCATGTGATCACCGCGTCGTCAGCCTCCTGATAGCCGTCTTTTCGGACAAACGGTCGTTTCATGGCTTTCGCGAATTCCTGAGCGACACTTGGTTTTTCTGCTATAAACAATGATTTTTTCATAATCTCCTCGCTTTTCTCTATGTGAAATTTCTCCTCTGAAATCGCTTCACTCCTCCCCAATAGCATAAAATTCCGATCAGCCCCATCAGCGTCATACATAAATATGCCCTGTTTTCGCCGGACAGAATGCTGCGCGGCTGGTACAGAGAAAAAACTGTGGCATACTGCGCATACCCCCAAAAGCCGCCCAGATTTGCAATCAGATGCAGCACCAAAAACGCGCTTAAAATTCCGATCGTCAGCCGGTAATAGCTCTTGTTTCCTCTGGCGCAGCACGAGATCAGAAAGCAGAAGCCTCCCACCAGAATATGGAGCAGAAACGCCCCGATATTGAGCATCAGATACCCGGCAAGATCTGTTTCCTGATAGACAAAAAAGAAAATGCTGATCAGCCCTGTGCCCACCGTAAGCGCCATCTGCAAAAACAGGCTCCCGATCAGAAAAAATGCCTGTGTTCCCCCCACTTTCGATCTTCCGTTTGGGGTGGAGAGAATCCAGACCATCATGCCGTTGCGGATCATTTTGATCATCACTCTTCTCGCCGCGGCAATCTCATAGATCATCGGAATCACAAAAATCAGAAATCCGTAGAGCGCGTCGGTCAAAAACCCATTCAGCTCCGCAAGCACGCCCATCTCAATGTCCAGCATCCTGCAGAGATAGTACGCAAAGCTCTGGGAAACCGTCTCGATTTCCTGCCCCCGGATCATCTCAAAAATCCCGATCAGCATTGCCGTATAACTGCAAAAAAATAAAATATTTCCGCACAGCAGCTTCCAGTTCTCTTTAAAGTCTTTCTTGATCAAAGGCATACTGATCAATTTTTTCCACCTCCATAATAGCATACAAAGGCTTCTTCGATATCTCTGACCTGCGGTTCAATCTTATCAATCTTATATTCCAAAAGCCTTTCCAAAAGGGGTCTCATCTCCCCGTCCATGGAAATCGTCAGACGGCTTCCCTCCTGCTCCGACACAAAAAACTCTTCCTGTCTGGAAAAGCGAACCGCCTCCCGCTCCGTCTGAAACACGACAACGTGCGCTTTTCTCTGAGAATAGCGAAGATCCTCCATCCCTTTGAGCGCCGCAAGACGCCCCTCTCTTAAGACTGCCACGCGGTCGCAGATTCTCTCCAGATCTTCAAAGATATGAGACGCGATCACAATCGTTTTTCCTCTTTCTTTTTCCTCCAGAATCAGTTCCATAAAACGGTTCTGAAAAATTGCGTCCAGACGCCGCATCGGCTGGTCTAAAAAATAGATCGGGGCGTCGTACCAAAGCGCGCACAGGATCGCCAGCTTCTGCCTCGCGTCTTCCTCCATCGTCTCGATTTTCTGGTAAAGATTCAGACCAAATCGGTCTGCAAGAGAAAAAGCGCGCTCGAGCCCTTTTTTTCTCCTAAGCTCCGCCTGAAATTTCACCATCGACAGACCTGTCATCTCCTCCGCAAATTTCGGGTCTTCCGGAAGATATCCGATCACCCTCTTTAGTTCTTCCGCCTTCTTAAAGCAGTCTCTCCCCGCGATCGCGCACCGCCCGCGGTCCGGTCGGATAAATCCCGTCAGGATTTTCAGGATCGTCGTCTTTCCGCACCCCTGCGGTCCCATCAGACCGAAGGCTTCTCCTTTTTCTATCTGAAAGGTGATATCGTAAATCCCTTTCTCGTATCCATAGTCCTTTGACAATTTCGAGACTCTTACCAAACTCATTTCTATCATCGTCCGTTTCTAAAAAAAAGATGTTGCATATACAGATTATACGAATCATCTGCTGACTATGCAACACCTAAATCATCATTTTTATTTTGCCTGGATGTAACCCTTAGCTGTCAGAAGCTCTGCGCAGAGCACTGCGCCGCCTGCTGCGCCGCGGACTGTGTTATGGGAGAGTCCCACAAACTTGTAGTCGTAAATCGTGTCCTCTCTGAGGCGTCCGATCGAGATTCCCATTCCTCTTTCGTAATCCACATCCAGCTTTACCTGAGGACGGTTGTCCTCCTCGAGATACTGGATAAACTGCTTTGGAGCGCTCGGCAGATTTAATTCCTGCGGCAGTCCCTTAAAGTTCACGAGGCGGTCGATCAGTTCCTCTTTTGTCGGCTTCTTCTCAAATTTTACAAAGACGGCCGCCGTGTGACCGTTTAACACCGGAACGCGGATACACTGGCAGGAAATTTTCGGCATGTCCGCTTTTTTGATCACGCCGTCCTCCACTTTTCCGAGAACGCGCAGCGGCTCCTGCTCGCTCTTTTCTTCCTCTCCTCCGATATACGGAATGATGTTTTCCACCATCTCCGGCCAATCCTGAAATGTCTTGCCGGCTCCTGAAATCGCCTGATACGTCGTCGCAATCACTTCTTTTGGACCGAATTCCTTCCATGCTGCCAGGCACGGCGCATAGCTCTGAATCGAGCAGTTCGGCTTCACCGCGATAAATCCTCTCGTCGTGCCGAGCCGTTTTTTCTGATACGCAATCACGTCAAAATGCTCCGGGTTGATCTCCGGGATGACCATCGGCACATCCGGCGTCCATCTGTGCGCGCTGTTGTTGGAGACAACCGGCGTCTCTGTTTTTGCGTACGCTTCCTCGATCGCTTTGATCTCCTCCTTCGACATGTCTACCGCTGAGAAGCAGAAATCTACGCTCTCCGCTACCTTTTCTATCTCATTGACGTTCATAACCACCAGTTTTTTTACGGATTCCGGCATCGGAGTCGTCATTTTCCACCGACCGCCCACAGCTTCCTCGTACGTTTTTCCGGCGCTTCTCGGGCTTGCCGCCACCGTCACGACTTCAAACCAGGGATGATTTTCCAGAAGGGAAATAAAACGCTGTCCCACCATTCCTGTTGCTCCTAAAATACCTACTCTTAATTTCTGGTCCATTTTTTCATTCTCCTCACATGTTGTATTTCACCATTTAAGACTGAAAATGTCTTTATATCGCGTACATTTGTCTTTACTTGAACAATCTTATACCAGTTCTCCCAAAAAATCAAGCCCTTTTTCGTTTTCCTGCAAATATTTCTTCTCCGCCTCGATCACATCTTCCATCGCTTTTTTCCCAGGCGCTCCGACTGTGACGCGTCTCTCCACGCACGTCTTTAAGCTGATCGCCTCATAGATGTCCTCCTCAAAGACCGGACAGATTTCCTTCCACTCGTTCAGCGGCAGCTGGTCGAGAGCAATCTTTTTCTCAATGCAGCGCAGCACCAGCTGTCCCACAATCCCGTGCGCGTCCCGAAACGGCACGCCGTGGTTCACCAGATAGTCGGCCGCATCCGTCGCGTTTGTGAATCCGTGCTTTGCGCTGTCCTCCATCACTTTTTTGTTGAACTTCGCCGTCGCGATCATTCCGTGGAACAGGCAGATACATCCCTTTGCCGTATCGATCGCGTCAAAGGTCAGTTCCTTGTCCTCCTGCATATCCTTATTGTAGGCGAGCGGCAGCCCCTTCATCGTCGTCAGCAGCGAGATCAGCGCGCCGTAGACGCGTCCCGTCTTCCCTCTCACCAGCTCCGCGATATCCGGGTTCTTCTTCTGCGGCATGATGCTGCTCCCCGTGCTGTAGGCGTCGTCGAGCTCAATGAACTGATACTCATTGGAGTTCCACAAAATGACCTCCTCTGAAAAGCGGCTTAAATGCATCATAATGACGCACAGCGCGGATAAAAACTCAATCAGATAGTCGCGGTCGGCGACGGAATCCATGCTGTTTAACGTCGGTCCTTCAAACTTCAAAAGCTCCGCGGTGTACGCGCGGTCCAGCGGATATGTCGTCCCCGCGAGCGCTCCCGATCCAAGCGGACAGAAATTCATTCTGTGATAGATATCGCGCAGGCGGGAGCGGTCCCTCTTAAACATTTCAAAGTAAGCGCCGATGTGGTGCGCCAGCGTAATCGGCTGCGCCTTTTGCAGGTGGGTGAATCCGGGCATGTACGTCTCCAGATTTTCCTCCATGATCTCAAGCAGCGTCTTTAAAAATTCGTGAAGAAGTCTGTCGACTGCTGCGACCTCTTCTCTCGTGTACAGCTTCATGTCCAGCGCCACCTGGTCGTTCCTGCTGCGCCCCGTGTGCAGCTTTTTCCCGGCGTCCCCGATGCGGTCGATCAGATTTGCCTCGACAAAGCTGTGAATGTCCTCATATTGGTCGGTGATTTTCAGCTTTCCGCTCTTTACGTCCTCTAAAATGCCTCTGAGTCCGTCTAAGATCTGATCTCTCTCCTTCTCCGTCAAAATTCCCTGTCTGGCGAGCATTTTAACGTGAGCCATGCTCCCTAAAATATCCTGTCTGTAAAA
Source organism: uncultured Eubacteriales bacterium (assembly GCA_963929865.1). GTDB lineage: Bacteria > Bacillota > Clostridia > Lachnospirales > Lachnospiraceae > JAGZHZ01. Next base: position 31,324 of record CAWVKK010000003.1, read on the forward strand.
TTTCTGGTCAAATGAAATCGACGCGTTAAAGCGGTAGACAAGCTCGTCTGTCTCCTTCGTAAAGCGTCCGCCCCATAACTGTGCCATATGCGTATCGTTCCTCCTCTGTTTATTTTCTTTCGCTTTAATCTTGTAGTCTATCACACTTTTCCCTCTGTGACAACGTTTTCCTTGCTTCTTCTGCGCTCCTCCTTCGAGTAGACGCAGCCGCAGTAATCCTGTCGGTACAGCCCGAAATCCCTCGACAAGACGATGGATCTGTGATACCCGTTTTTCTTTTTAAAGTCTGAGGGCAGATGGCGCACGCCGTATTCCTGCGCCAGCCTTTCTCCGATCTCGTTGATCTTTGCGGCGTTTTTCAGCGGGCTGATCGAGAGCGTCGTCGTAAAATAGTCGTATCCGCCTTCCTTTGCAAGCCTTGCCGCCTCCCTCATCCGAAGTTCATAGCAGGCGAAGCACCGTTCTCCTCCCTCCGGAATCTTCTCAAGCCCTCTGACAGCGTCAAAAAATTCCTGGGGCTCATATCTGCCGGTCTGAAGCGTCACCAGGTGCGCCGTCTTCATCTCCTGAATCAGCCGTTTTTGCTCCTCGACTCTCTTTTCGTATTCCTCTTTCGGGAAGATATTCGGATTATAGTAAAATACGGTGATCTCAAAATACTGCGACAGATATTCCAGGACATAGCTGCTGCACGGCGCGCAGCAGCTGTGCAGAAACAGTCTCGGCACACACTGCACTTTTTTCTTTTCTTCGATCAGCTTTTCGAGTTCCCTCTGATAATTGCGGTTCATGGTCCTTCTCTCTCTTTCTGTTTTCTGTGTGTTCTTGCGTTTTCTCCTGATTTTTGATTGTATCACAAAACAAAAGCACAGACAACGGCGATTCCCGCCAAATCACAATTTCCCCCTCTTTTCATACACTATGGTATAACCATGCATTGGAGGTATCTGACTTGCAGCCATTACTAACAGTTCGCCATGTCAACTATTCCTACCACAGCATAAATGGGGAGACGCTCGCCTTATCCGATCTGAATTTTCAGGTTGAAAAAGGCGAGTTTGTCGCAATCGTCGGTCCAAGCGGCTGCGGCAAAACCACCTTGCTTTCTCTGATCAGCGGTCTTCTCCTGCCGGAATCCGGCTCTATTTTACTGTACGGGCAAAATGTCAGGGACGTTTCGAACCATATCGGATATATGCTTCAAAAAGACCATCTTTTTGAATGGCGCACCATTTTCCGCAACTTAAAGCTCGGACTTGAAATTCAAAAACAGGACACTCCCGAAAATTTAGACCGCATTGATCAGATGCTGATCAAATACGGTCTTTTCAAATTTCGCGATTCCCGCCCCTCCCAGCTGTCCGGCGGGATGCGCCAGAGAGCGGCTCTGATCCGGACCCTCGCTTTAAACCCCGATCTTCTTTTATTGGATGAGCCTTTTTCCGCGCTGGACTACCAGACCCGCCTTTCTGTCGGCGACGATATCTATTCTATTATCAAGACAGAAGGAAAAACTGCGCTCCTGGTCACGCACGATCTGTCCGAGGCGATCAGCATGGCAGACCGCGTCATTGTCTTGTCCGCACGACCCGGGCGCGTTATCCGCGAAGTTTTGATCGAGCTTAGTCTGGAACACCGCACGCCTCTTGCCGCGCGCAATGCGCCGGAATTTAAAACGTACTTTAATCTTTTATGGAAGGAGCTGAACCACTATGACCCCCATCTCTCCCGCTCATAAATCGTATCTGAAAGGGCTGCGCCGGGAGCGGATCATTGTCCGTCTGATCCAGATTTTAATTTTTGCTGTCTTTTTAATTTTGTGGGAGGTTTCCGTACGTCTTGACTGGATCGACGGCTTTATTTTCAGCAGCCCTTCAAGAGTATGGAATACCTTTTTTTCTATGGCTGTTGACGGCAGTATTTTTTACCATATCTGCATCACTCTGTCAGAAACGCTTGAGAGCTTTTTGCTGGTCGTCGTGATCGGAACTGTTGCCGCCGTCCTGCTGTGGCTTTCTGAACGGCTGTCCAAAATCATCGAGCCTTACCTGATCATTCTGAACAGTCTTCCAAAATCCGCCCTCGCCCCTCTTCTGATTGTCTGGCTCGGAACCGGCATGAAGACGATCATTGTGACCGGAATCTCCATCGCGATCTTCGGAACCATCCTAAATCTGTATACCGGATTTCAGGAAACCTCATCCGACAAGCAAAAGCTGATCTACACCCTGCACGGGACCAAAAAAGACGTGCTCCTAAAAGTCCTGCTTCCAAGCACCATTCCCCTACAGATCAGTATTATGAAAGTCAACATCGGATTATGCCTTGTGGGCGTTGTGATCGGAGAATTTTTAGCCGCAAGGGAAGGACTTGGGTATCTGATTATCTATGGAAGCCAGGTATTTAGCTGTGCAGGCATTCTGATACGACTGCAGCTGCGGCGGGTCGGATCTTCTCGCCGTCTATTTCTCTGTCATCCGTTATATGATAATCACTTCCATTTTCTCAATCGTTTCGCTGTTTCCAAAGAGTCTGACCTGACTGCTGCCAAACATTTTATAAACTCTTACATTGTCTTCCTGCCTGTCAATGGCTCCTGGAATCTCGCTCAGCAGCTTTTTATAGAGATGTTCTGAGACAAATGCCTCAAAAGCAGATTTCTGCACGCGAAATCCATATCCGCTCATTTTCTTTGCGAAGGCTGTTCTTCGCTTATTGCTGACAATATCGTAAATAATCAGCAGATAAATCCTTTTTTCACGTTCTTCTTCCTTATTTTCTTCTTCATATCCAAAATCTTCTTCCATAGGCATCACCTGATCAGCACCGGAATATATTCTTCCGCGTCTTCTTGTTCCATCGCTTTTACCAGCTGGCTGACCTGCAGATCCAGCGCTCTTCGAAAGCTGACGCTGTAATCAACATACGATAGATATCGATTTTGCGTTCTGAATTTTGTCTCAAGTTTCTGCATATAAGTTTTGAATCCTTCTTTTTCGAGAAAAATTCCCGGTTGTTCTATATCGCAGTAAAAGTCCTTTTTTTCCAGTTCATGTCCGTTCAGCATACTCATTACCGTAGAATCGATCAGAACTGCTCTCCATTCTTCCATCAGGTCGCTTGCCAGGGTCGGATGCTTCTCTTTATCCTGATGCATAATTCCAAAATACGGATTAAGCCCCTTTCCTTCTATCTTTCCATAGATTTCATTCATAATGACAGAATACCCCAGGCTGATCATGGAATTAAACGGGTCAAGCGGCGGTCTTCTGCTTCTGCCGGTAAAGGCAAATTCCGGGTTGATTAAATTTCCGAGCGCTTTAAAATAAATTTTGGCCGCATTTCCCTCATACCCCATAATTTGTTCAATCGAATCTGCCGTCTGCACTTTTTTGCACATATACTGCATATCAGATACATCTCTTGCCACGTCGATTCCTGTTGTCCTGGAATATCTCCTTAAAATTACAGTCTGATTGCGAATTTTCGCATCTATAATTTTTTTGGAGAAATTCACTTTAAACTCCTGATTTTTCCCTATTTCCGCCTGCTTTCTCTGTCTCTCCACATTTACATGATTTGTGGAAATCAATCTGCCGTGATAATTTCCATGCGTGGAATAAAAAATTACATTGATTCCGCGTTTTAAGCACTCTTCCATACACTGCGTGGACATCTGAATCTTTCCAAAAAGTTCTATCGTATCTAACGTCTCGGCCGGAACACTTGCCAACATTCCATTCTTATATTGGACTTGAAATCTTCTTTCCAAAAATCCTACTGTTGCCCCTGTTCACATACATACAAATAGCTCATTTCGTCACCTCCAATTTAAGAGATTGATTTCTTCGCCTGTAACTTCATAAATCTTTTATACCGGGTCTATAAAAAATTTAGCAGAGGATCTCTCTGTCCCCTTTCGGGGTCTTATAGATTTTAATTGAGATTGCCTTTTACAATGAGCGGCTGAAAAATGGTTTCCGTCCCCTTTCGGGGTCTTATAAATTTTAATCGATATAATCTGGATATAAATTTCTCACAAAAATATATGGGTAGATGGTCTCTGCTCACAGACGCCGGAGAAAGTGATATCCCAGCGCTGACAGAGGAGCTGCCTCTGCAAAAAAGCTGACCATTTTTAAAAAGCTTTCATATTTTCCCTCTTTTAGATTTTTCGCCAGCTGTTTCGATGTCCACATATTTTCTCTTATTTTATCTCCGTCAAAAATATCGGCATATCTTATTTTGATATCATTTTTTTCGGTCCAGTCTTCTAAACATTTCTTTTCCTGTACTGCCTCTAAAATGGATCTCTCAAAGCTTTCTATCTCGCATAATGTTTTGCGGGCGCATTTGGAGATGTCTTCATCCATATCCTGTGTAAAATATTCCTCTGTGTCTTCGTCATAATGCAAAAACTCAACAGACAGGCTCAGTTCGTATGCTGTATTTAAGACGCTGATCATCAGTGCGGACAACCCTGTTATATAAACTTTTATTTTCTGTCCCTCATATGGTCTTAATATCTCTTTCGCTCTTTGATCCATCCATGCTGCCTATCTTCAAGCTGTCTCAGACGGTTTACCGCAAATTTCTGCATTGCTTTCAAGTCTGAATATTCGCCGACTCCATCTATCTCGTATAGATCGGACGGAAAAAGATAATCGTCGCACTCTATTTTTCGATATCTTGATAAAGCTATTTTCATGTTCCCACGACCGCCTCCTTTTTTCTCTGGTCTCTATCTTGTCCGTCGGTATTTTTTGTCTCTGATTCTTTACAGTGCTTATTATAAAGCGTTTTATTTTTCTCTGCTATAAACTCAGGGTAAAAAAATCGGAAATTTTGTCATGCCATCCTGCTCTTTTGTCACTGTCTCTCTAAAATAAGCCGTTGTTTTTTCTGTCTTTTCTGTGCTTCTTGACTTTTCTTCGACCGTATGCTACAATTTGGTCATTAAAATTCTGTGCGGGCTTTTCCAGTATGATACGATTACTTTTTTTGCCACACAACTGCCGGACGGCGGTTGTGTGGCTTTTTTGCTGTGTCAGAACATCGATTCTGCTTTCACAAAACGGCGCGCAACGGCGCGCGGATATGTCTGGAAAAGGCAGCTGCCAGTTCCGCCTGAATCAAAAAATCATCGTTAGGAGAAGTGAAAATGAACGAAAACTTTATGAAAGAAAAACCTGTCTTTCCTCTTATCATGTCCATGGCGCTTCCCATGGTTCTGTCTATGCTTGTCAATTCTCTGTACAATATTGTCGACAGCTTTTTTGTCGCGAAGATCAGCGAAGACGCCATGACTGCTCTGTCGCTGGTCTATCCTGTCCAAAATTTTATCACCGCCGCGGCGGTCGGATTCGGGATCGGGATCAACGCCGTGATCGCCATTCATCTGGGAGCGGGCGATAAGACAAACGCCAATATTGCGGCGACGCACGGTCTGCTTCTGTCGGGCGTTCACGGGATTGTCATCACGGTCGCCGCGATTTTGATCATGCCTTCTTTTCTGCGCATGTTTACTTCTTCCGAGTCCGTCATTGCGCTGGGCACACAGTATTCTTCGATTGCTTTTTCTTTCTCGCTCATCATTATGTTGGGCATCACGTTTGAGAAAATATTTCAGTCGGTCGGCAGAATGAAGGTGACTATGGCGGGTCTGCTGTGCGGGTGTATCGCGAACATTATTTTAGATCCTCTGCTCATTTTTGGAATCGGTTTCTTTCCGGAGATGGGAATTGAAGGCGCCGCTCTCGCCACGGGAATCGGGCAGCTTCTGACCTTGATCCTCTATCTGGTTGTCTACGCCGTGCGTCCGCTTCCTGTTCGGATCAGCAGAAAATATCTGGTGTCCCACAGAAAGATCGACCAAAAGCTGTATGCAGTCGGGATTCCTGCAACCTTGAACATGGCTCTGCCGTCCCTGCTGATCTCGTGTCTCAACGGGCTTCTCTCTGTATATTCGCAGAGCTATGTCGTCATCTTGGGCATCTACTATAAGCTTCAGACGTTCCTCTACCTTCCGAGCAACGGAATTGTCCAGGGAATGCGCCCGATTATCGGGTACAATTTCGGCGCAAAGGAATATAAGCGCGTGCAGAAGATTTACAATATCACGCTGTGCATGAGCGGTCTCATCATGGCGTTCGGCACGGTGGTATGCCTGATTGCCTCGAAATGGCTGATCGCTCTGTTTACCGACAACCCGCAGACGATTGCAGACGGTCAGACGGCGCTGCGCATCATCAGCGCAGGTTTTCTTGTCTCCTCTGTCTCTGTGACGACGTCGGGCGCTCTGGAAGGACTCGGCAAGGGAACGCAGTCCCTTGTCGTCTCCCTGTTCCGCTATGTCGTCGTGATCCTGCCCGCAGCCTTTTTGCTGTGTCAGATTTTCGGACCGACCGGCGTATGGCACGCCTTCTGGATTACGGAGGTCATCACAGCCGTCACAGCCGTCTTTGTATACCGCAGGGCAGTCAAGGTTCGGTAAATTTCAGCAAAAAAAGACCGTCCGGAAAAGAATCGGCTTTTAAAAAGTCTGACTCTCTCCGGTCGGTCTCTTTTTTTCGCGTCGGCAAAAAAATCCGGCATGAACCGGCGTCCCGTTCTGCTTTCTTTTTTTACTTTTTTTACTCTTTTTACTCTTCCGGTTTTTCTTTCATGCCCGGGACAACCTGTTCCTGTGCTTTTACCGTGTATCCGCACTTCGGGCAGACTGCGTCCTCCACAACTCTTCCTCTGAGCGTATAGACCTCCATTTCCTGTCCGCACTTCGGGCACGGTCTCTCTTCCAGATTCCATGTTCTGCTGCTGCCTTCACATCCATCTAAAACTGCCATATCGCATCCTCCTTTGTCTTTTTCTTTTTGGTATGACTGCTCCATTTTTCAGCGGCGAATCGCGGTGTGTCACATTTCTATCTTACATAATACACATACGATTCTTTTCTCGGCTTTGCCTCCGGCTCCGGACCGTCCGCATATCCCAGGATGCAGTGTCCGATCCCCTCATACTCTCCGGTAATGCCAAGCGACTTTAAGATTTCCTTCCCTTCCGGGCGTTCGAATTCCTCCTTTGCCCTGTGAATCCAGCAGCTTCCGATTCCCAGATCATGCGCGGCAAGCATCAGATTTCCCATCACAAGGCTTCCGTCGTAGAGATAGGTAGGGCGCGTCTTATCCGCCAGCACAATCAGCACGACCGGCGCGCCGTAAAACGGATCGCTCCCGGCAGTTCCCATAATCTCGGCGTTCATCCTTGAAAGCCGGTCTCTGAGCTCTTTGTCTGTCACGGCAATGATGATGGGAGACTGCGCTCCTCTTCCCGTGGCTGCATACGTTCCCGCTTTTATGATCTGATCCAGAATCTCCTGCGGAATGGCATCCGGTTTATATTTTCGAATACTTCTCCTTGTCAGGATTGTCTCCATTGTCTCGCTCATCTGTATTCCTCCAATCCTCTCTTACGGTTTCTTCCGTTTTTTTGTCGGTCTGGCAGAAATGTCCCAGATCCTTCTTTCTTAACTTAACTTGTTGTGCTAATTTATTTAGATGTATTTGTAAGTTACGAAAGGGCAAAAATCCCCTTCTACTTTTAGTTGGACGGTTATCTG
>CAWVKK010000004.1:0-19379 GCA_963929865.1 uncultured Eubacteriales bacterium
GGTATCCTCGGAGACAAGAGAGCTGTCTGCGAGAGACTGACCGTAGGTGATAGCGCCGGGATCAGGCCAGATGATTTCCGGAGCCTGTGCCTTTGATACGGTGTATGGGATGAAATCAGTCGAAGCTGCCATATACTGTGAAGTCTGAGGCGCAGAGAGCACAATATAGTAGCTGCCGACCTCTGTCGGAGCCTCTGACAGAGGATTCTGATCCTGATCGTACCACGCAACAGAGACCTCGCCGTCTCCGCTATATGTATAAGAACTGCTGTCAACCGCAGCGGCATTTCCATCGTATGCTTTTCCCAATTCGCCTTCAACAGAAATGGAAGCATCCTGCAGAACGTATAAATCAACAGATTCTGTGCGGATATCAGATGCAAACTGTTCGCCCTCAACAGCTTTTGTGCGCAGCTGTACCTGCTCAATATGGCTTGCGGTAGCTAAACCGGAAAATACTCCGCCGCTCTGCCACTCAGTTGTCGATCCGTCCGGAAGAACAAGACGAATTTCAATATCAGATTCTGTCCAGCTCTCACACGTCAGACTGTCAACTGTGGCGGTCCAGCTTCCTTTTACCTGCTCAGCGGCAGCTTCGATGGAATCTGACATCGGAGCGCGGGCGGGAACAGAGACGGGATCGCCGTAAAATTTCTCGCCGTCCTGGTTGACGAGCATACCTCTGACTTCTGCTGCCTCGGAAGAAGGAAGGTCTAACGAACTTAAATCTGTGACAAACCGGATGCCGTCATCGACCATTTCCGGATCGTCTGTCTGCTCGTCTGCTTTTTGCTCCTCATCAGTGTCATCAGCGGTCTGCGCATCGGCATCTTTGTCCTCATCGCCGTAAAAGACGCCTGTCTGCACGCCCGGAATCGCAGAATAGTTTTCCGGATAGGACACGGTAAGCGTCTCTTCCACATAATCAATCTCTACAGAAGGTTCTGCCGGGATGATGCTGAAAGAAGTAGAGACAGAGCCGTCTGACAGGGTAAAGTTAGGATCGGTGCAGACTAAAGCTGCTTCAGCCGTCTTGCCGAATCCAGGATTCACACAATCTTCAGAGTACGTATAACTTTCCACTGCGATACTCTCCGGAAGGGTGTCCTGTGAAATTTCCGGTTTTTGCTCAGAACCGCTGTATTCGAATTCCGTCTGCGTCCACTGAATCTGCTCAAGAGCAGAGACGTCATAGGAAGCAGGACGGATCGTTACCGTTACGTTATCCGGCTGAGAGAGAGAATAGTTTTTTGCATCCTCGCCTGTCAAAGCATATCCTGTGACAGTGACAGGTTTGTCTTCGCCCGCATTGGCATCTTCCATTGTCATCACAACATGAGAGGTATCAAGCGACACATCATCTCCTGTCTCAATATCAGATGCGTTTAAAGTTCCAAGAGAAGAGCTGTCCGGCTCAACGGAAAGCGTCTCATCATACGTACGGTCAGTCGCTTTCGCACCCGTTACGGTTAAAGGCTTTCTTGTAATCTCACATCCTACAAGAGAAACGCTGTGAGGAGCGATATATTTGTCAGCGTCCTCTCCGGTTAACGTATAAGTGACAACGATTGTTTTTCCGGAACCGGCATTTTTATCCTGATAGTGCGCATTTACTTCGATCGATACATCATCTCCCGGTGTAAAACCGTAAATATCGCCCGTGTCCAGAATCTCAACATCCGTTGTACCGTCGTAAACCTTTGTTTTTTCAATAGTTGGCGTTTCAGCAGTCAATTGACGGGCATCCTGAGAATGGTCTGATTGAATCTGCACAGAATCGGAAGAAGCATGCGCAGACACAGACGCTGCCCCTGTTGCTCCTGTGATGACAGCGACGGACAGACAAATGCCCATAGTTTTTACTTTTTTGTTTTTCATGAAAATAGGATCCCCCTTTTCTTAAAAATAATAATACGTTTCGTGCCTTCTCCGGCAAATCAGATTCCTGCTTTTTAAAAAAGCGCCCAGGCGAATATGCCGCCTGAGCGCTTCCATCTGCTGTATGCGGGCGGGCAGAGAAAAGTCAGGACAGCATGCCTTGGTGGGACATGATCTGATATACCTTTTGTCCCGATACATTTGGATAAAAGATATCGGGGAAAGAAGGATATTTTCTTTCTCTTTACTTTGTAATCCCCCAAAATTAAGAAAAAAAGAAAAACAATCCTTATAGCCCATTTTACTACAGATATCAAGGAAAAGAAATGGTTTATTTTTAACTTTACTTCTTAAAAATTTATAAATTAAGAAATTAATGATCTTTTTTGTATAAAATGCGAATCGAGTTGAGAACGCACAGCATGGCGACTCCCGTGTCGGCAAAAACGGCAAGCCACATAGAAGCGGCTCCAAAAAGACCGAGGATCATGACAGCGGCCTTGACGATCAGCGCGAAAACTACGTTCTGCCAGGAGACGGCGTTTGTGGCGCGGGCGATTGCCAGCGAGGAAGGAATCGCTTCCATACTTGAAGTCATAAAGACGATGTCGGCCGCCTCGATAGCCGCGTCGGCGCCGCTGCCCATAGCTGCCCCAACATCAGCTCCGGCGAGAACCGGCGCGTCATTGATCCCGTCTCCGACAAACATAACAGCTCCGTGCGCATCGCGGATCTGTCTGAGTTTGCTTAATTTATCCTCAGGAAGAAGCTTCGCATGAACCTCATCGATACCGGTCAGCTCTGCCACCTTGCAGGCGCTTTCCTTTGTGTCTCCTGTCAGCATAACCGTAGTGATGCCAAGTCCCTTCAGCTTTGCAACGGCAGATTTTGCGTCGCGCTTAACCGTGTCCGATATGACAAGAGATCCGATCCATTTTCCGTCCTTTGCGACAAGAACCTGCGTGCCAAAAGAATCAGAGCGCAAGGAGGGAAGAGATACGTGATACTGTTCCATCAGCTTTGCATTTCCGCACAGAATAGTTGCCTCCGGCAAAACGGCGCAGATTCCATGACCGGCAATCTCTTGTGCCGATTCAGGATGAAGCAGCTCGATGCCTCTTTCTTTAGCCGCCGATACAATACTGTTTGCAATAGGATGGGTGGAAGTCTGCTCTGAGCTGGCGCACAGACGCAGAAGCTCCTCTTCGCTGACGCCGGAAACCGGAAGCACTTCCTGCAGCACAAAGTTTCCCTGCGTAATCGTCCCTGTTTTATCCATGACAACGGCAGAAATATGCTTCATTGCCTCTAAAGAGACACCGCCCTTAAATAAGATTCCCCGTCTGGAACCGGCTCCGATGCCGGAAAAAAAGGCGAGCGGCACACTTAAGACAAGGGCGCACGGACAGCTGATAACCAAAAAGGTCAAGGCTGTGTAGATCCACTGACGCCACTGCCCGGTGATCAAAGAGGGAATGATAGCGGTCGCAAGAGAAAGAAAAACGACAAAAGGCGTATAAACTCTTGCAAAGCGCGTGATAAAGCGGTCGATCTTAGGCTTGCTGGCAGCGGCATTTTCAACAGAATCGAGGATACGAGTCACCATAGACTCTTCCAGCGCCTTTTCTACCCGTATTTTGAGAACGCCGGAAGTATTGACGCATCCGGAGACGACGTCATCTCCGCATCCAGCTTTGACAGGCACCGGTTCTCCAGTGATCGGCGAAGTATCGATCCGGCTTTCTCCGTCGACGATGACACCGTCAAGCGGAATCCGGTCGCCGGGTTTAATGATCAAAAGATCTCCGACCTTTGCATCTTCCGCCGGGATTACCCTAGTATCGTCTCCGACGGCAAGCGTAACAGTCTCAGGGCGAAGGTCTACGGCGTCCATAATCTGACTGCGGCTTTTTTCCACCGCTTTATGCTCTAAAAATTCACCGATCCGGTAAAAAAGCATCACTCCTACAGCTTCCGGATATTCGCGGATGACGACGGCGCCTAAAGTCGCAATCGACATGAGAAAATTTTCGTCAAAAATCTGCCCTTTTATCAGATTTTTTGCGGCGGTGATTAAAATATGAGCGCCCAGGACCAGATAGGCTCCGAGAAAGACAAGTGTGGAGGTGATGGAAATTCCCAGATGTTCCAGGACGATTCCGGCGGCAAAAAGAATGGCTCCGAACGCCAGTGTCAAAATGTTCCGGGCATTGTCAGAAAGATTCCGAACGCCGGGCAGGGATTTCCTGACCGGAGAAACATCCGCGGTTTTGCGCTGTGAATTCTTTGGGATAATTTTTGCGTCCGGCTCAACTGAACTGCAGACAGTCTGCAGCCTCAGGAGCAGACCATCGGGATTTTCCGAAGTGACGCGCAGCTGTTTTGTCGCAAAAGTAAGCACTGCGCTTGTGACGTCAGGGAGAGCGTTAATCTGACGCTCAAGTTTAGCGGCACAGTTTGCGCAGTCAAGATTTTCCACCGTATAAGTGCGCGTGATTCCGCTGCCGCAGTGGTCATGGCAGTGTTCTTCATGAGAATGTTCGTGGGAGCAGGCGCAGTGGTCATGGTCGTGTTCTTCATGAGAATGCTCGTGGGAGCAGGCGCAGTGGTCATGGCGGTGTTCTTCATGAGAATGCTCGTGGGAGCAGGTGCCATGACCGCGCTGATGATCTCCGTGTAAAGGCTTGTGCTTTTCCGGAGAGGGAAAAGCAGTGACCGCGGCGCGGCGTCTGAGAGAAGAATCGGTAATCTGAATATCCGGTTCCAGGGAATTTGCGATTTTTTGAATCTGAGGCAGATACGCATCCGGATTTTCAGCGGTAATGCGAAGCTGCCTGGTAGCAAAGGTGAGAGTCGCTTCCTCGATGCCGGGCAGAGAAGCTACCCTCCTCTCAATTTTAGCGGCGCAGTTTGCGCAGCCAAGATGTTCTAGGATATATGTTTTTTTCATAAGAAATCCTCCCCGAAAAAATCTGCGTGTAAAGACAGAATAATTTTTTGGATTTATGAACATATGAATTATTATTCATATGTCAATGCTATAATCCCACATCTTTCTCTGTTTGTCAAGCACAAGAATACAAAATAAAAAACTTTTCCGCATGAAGCAGGGCTGTTTTGAATATCCGGCAGAGGAAAGAAAAACGCCGCACGATATTTTGCTGAATTTACTGAAAAAGATGAGAGCTTTTTGGAAATTGAGCGAAAAGAAATTGAACGTCGGGGAAGCGTGTGATATAATAAAAAAATAATATTGGGGGCAGAAGGATGATAGAGAAAAGAGAACAACTTGGGCAGCTGAATGATTATTTTTTAAACCTTTCTCAAAGACCGGGAAAAGGAATTTATTTTTATCGGATTTTTTGCTGGAATACAGAGATTTCAAAATTCCTGCCGCAATATCTGGATGCGGCGAGGCGGTGCGGAGTTGTGATTCAGGGAAAAATACAAAATCCGGATGAAAAGCAGCTTTCTTATTATACAGAGATGATGGGACACGCGTTTTTACAGGAACAATCTTTTCTTGAGAAGGCAGTTGAAAAATGGCTTCCGAGATTAAACGGAAAACAGAGACAGCGCGTAGTCTCGTCTGTGAAGAATATATTGGATGAAATGAAAAAAGAAGGAAAAAGCCAGGACATGATCCGAAATGCGTATATTAAGTTTATGTGCTGGCTTTATTATAAATTTGAGAGAATCCTCCATCTGCTGGGACAGGACGCCGCGCCTAAAATTCTGTATGAGGGGACGCTGAGCAGATATGAACTGGATCTGCTGTGCATTTTGGCAGACGCGGGATGCGACGTCGTATGCTTAGAATATGAAGGCGACTCTTCCTATCAGAAGCTAGACCCGCAAAACAAAAAGACACAGCCATATCTCCCAAAAGAACAATTTCCTTTTCCGCAGGGCTTGAGCATTGAACAGATGATCCGGCAAAAACAGAGAAATGACAGGATCAGCCTGGTTTACGACAGGGACAAAACTGCGCGGCCGCGCACCAATTCCTGGATGCCTGAAAACTGGGATTTGTTTCGCGAATCTCTCAAAGAGCCTGACGAGAGAGGACAAGACACAGAGGAGTTTTGCAATCTGTTCGTGAGGATCCGCGGAGTATGGGAGAAAGTTTCCTATATCCAGGACTTATTTCACTGGAAAACGCAGCTTGAGGCGAAAAAGAGAAATTTTTTTGTGATAGAAGATTTATTGGCTCCTCAAAATGAGGAAATTCGTATGGTAGGTGCGAAGAACTATACGGACTTGGAACAGATGATTTTGGACCTGGCTCCGCGCCTGAAGGCGACAGGTCAAGAAAATCTGGATCAGCAGGTGAGAATGGCGTTTGTCAGCGAGATACTGTCAGATAACCCGGCATGGGAGCAAAATATCCATAAAAAGAAAAATGCCGCAGTTTATCTGATTTGCTGGTTTAACCGCTATGTAAACCGGATATTTGCAGGATATCAAAGGGGAAAGGTAGGAACCGCCGTATATTTTGGAGCCTGCAAAAATCAGTATGAGGCATGTTTTTTCCGAATGCTTGCATGGATGCCGCTCGATGTGGTCATTCTATCACCAGACGCACATGCGGCGTGCTGCCTGACAGATAAGAGACTGCTGGAAAAACAGTACACAGATTCCTTAAGACTTGAGCATTTTCCGGAAACTGCGGGGGCGTGTAAGGCGGGAACCGTCGCCTACCACGCAGAGCAGGAATTAAACGAGATGCTTTACCAGGATACCGGAATGTACCGGGACCGACAGTACCACAAAGCCGACACCGTACTGTTAAAAACGATGTGCGAAGAGGTGGGTCAGCTGTGGGATCAGGAACTGAGATACCGGCCGGGATTCGACATTATACAGAACAAGGTGATGATGCCGGTTCTGGCGGCAAAAATCTGCGGCGTAAAGGACAAAGAAGTGGAAGGCTACTGGAAGCAGATCCGCAAGCTATGCACTGCCGAGACATTAGTGATCACACAGCCCGGCTGGTTCCAAAAGGGAGATTCCTTTATGGGAGAAACGCCGAAGATGATTGCAAACGGAAGAGTAGACAAAAAGAGAGTAAAGGAAAGCCGATCCTATGCGTATGCGATCTTAAAGGAAGAGGTTCAGGACTATATCCTGGAAAAAACAGAGGAGGTAATCCGGCAGAAGCTAATCTGCGGCACATTTGAAAGAGGAATGGAATATCGGATTTTAGCCGTAGCGCTCGATCTCAAGAAGGAAGCTGTCCGGCTGATCCAGCAATTTGACTTTACAAAAAAAAATCCAAAGCTTCTTGTGATCGCCGTCAACGAGAAAATGTTTCCCGTCGAGGACTGCATCGGATTCGCACTGCTTTGCGCTATGGGATTTGACGTGGCGTTTTTTGTTCCGACCGGATACCAGGTTTTTGAACACAATTTTAACAAAGCTTTTTGGGAAGAACACCAGGCGGGAGATTATCTCTATGATCTGCATATCCCCGCGCTTAAGCAGGAAGAAAGCGGATTTTCCCAGATTGGAGGCTTCCTGAACCGAATATTTAAGAGAGGATGAAAAGGTTATGGGACTTAATTTTAAAAATCCGCCTGCTCCGGCGGTTTCTGCGCCGCAGGGACAGGCAGAGCAGGAGATGGAAATCGTACCGTTTAATATTCAGGCGGATAAGCAGCAGCTGACAGAGCGAATGGCAAACTCAAAGGAAGTTGATCAGATTGTCAGCACCATTTCGGTCTACGAGCTGGATACCATTGTCAGCTTTGGAAGCGAAGTGGCGGAAAATATTTCCAAATGTTCAGACAGCGTCCTGAACAGCATCAATATGAGCCAGCTGGACGATTCGAGCGAGATGCTCAACACCCTGGCAAAAATTATGGAAAAATTTGATATAGATGAAATTCAGGAAAAACCGGGACTTCTGGGAAAGATTTTTGGAAATGTGAGAAAACAGGTGGACAAAATTCTGGACAAATATCATACGATGGGACAAGAAGTCGACAAGATTTATGTCCAGCTCAAACAGTATGAAAATGAGATCAAACAGTCGAACCAGAAGCTGGAGACGATGTTTGAGACGAACGTAGAGTATTTTCATGAGCTGGAAAAATATATTCTTGCCGGAGAGCAGGGAATCCAGGAAATCACTGCGTACTACGACCAGAGACGGCAGGAATACGAAGAGACGGGAGAAGCGTCCATCCAGTTTGACCTGACTTCTCTGGAACAGGCAAAAATGATGCTCGAGCAGAGAGTGCAGGACCTTAGGATCGCCGAGAATGTGGCGATGCAGTCGATCCCGATGATCAAGACGATGGAGTTCAGCAACATGAATCTCGTCAGAAAGATCAATTCCGCGTTTATCATCACGCTTCCCGTATTCAAACAGGCGCTGACGCAGGCAATTTTGCTCAAACGCCAGAAAATTCAGGCTGACGCGATGGCAGCGCTTGACGCCAAGACAAACGAGATGCTTTTGAAGAATGCGCAGAATACCGTCAATCAGTCCAAGATGACAGCGCAGCTCGCGTCGGGAAGCTCGATCAAAATGGAAACGCTGGAATCTACATGGCGCACGATTGTCAATGGAATTGAAGAGACAAAAACGATTCAGGAAAATGCTAAGAAAAAACGGGAAGAGGATAAGGTACGCCTGAATGCGATGAAGGAAGAATATAAAACTCTGATGATAAAATCTTCAAACGGCAGAAAGTGAATATTTGCTGAGAACAGAAAAGAGAACACGAAAAAGGAGGAAAAGAATATGCCGATTAATCTTCAGAAAGGACAGAAAGTAAGTTTATCAAAAGGAAATCCGGGTCTGAAAAAACTGATGGTGGGGCTTGGATGGGACGTCAACCAGTACGACGGCGGGTATGACTTTGACTTGGACGCCGCGGCGTTTCTGCTGGGAGACGACGGCAAGTGCCCGACGACCGACGAGTTTGTCTTCTATGGCAATTTAAAGCACCCAAGCGGTGCGGTGGAACATATGGGGGACAATTTGACCGGCGAGGGAGAAGGCGACGATGAGGTAATCATGATCGATCTGTCAAAAATCCCGGAGAACATCAAGAGGATTGCGTTCACGGTTACGATCTATGAGGCGGATATGCGCCGCCAGAATTTTGGTCAGGTCAGCAATTCTTACATCCGCGTAGTGGACGATGTGACAGGAAAAGAGATCATCCGCTACGATCTGGGCGAGGATTTCTCCATCGAGACGGCAGTTGTGGTCGGAGAAATCTACAAACATAATGGAGAATGGAAATTCAATGCCATCGGAAGCGGATACCAGGGCGGTCTCGCCGCGCTGTGCGCAAGCTATGGAATCGATGCAGAATAAGGAGGAATGAGAGATGCCAGTTTGTTTATCAAAAGGTCAGAAAGTAAGTCTTACAAAGGATAACCCGGGACTGCAGAAAGTAATCGTAGGTCTTGGATGGGATGTAAACCGCTATGACACAGGCGGAGATTTCGATCTGGACGCGTCCGTATTTATGCTGACAGACAGCGGAAAGGTTTCCAGACAGGAGGAGTTTGTCTTCTACGGAAACCCGAAGGACCCAAGCGGCGCCGTACAGCACATGGGCGACAACCGCACAGGGGCAGGGGAAGGCGACGATGAGCAGATCATGATCGATCTGACGAAGGTTCCGGAAAACATCACGAAAATCGCGATCACCGTTACGATCTATGACGCGGAAAGCCGCCGCCAGAATTTTGGTCAGGTGAACAATTCGTTTATCCGCATCTACAACGAGCAGAACGGACAGGAGATGCTGCGCTACGATCTGGAGGAGGATTTCTCCATCGAGACGGCGGTTGTGTTCGGAGAACTGTACAGACACAGCGGAGAGTGGAAATTCAATGCGCTTGGAAGCGGATACCAGGGCGGTCTCGCCGCGCTGTGCGCAAGCTACGGAATCCAGACAGAATAGGAGGATGCTATGACAATCAGTTTAAAGAAAGGGCAAAAGGTCAGTCTGACAAAAGAGAACGCCGGTCTTGACCGCGTGATCGTAGGACTTGGCTGGGATGCGGCGGAAAAAGAAGGAAAAGGCGGATTTTTGTCGATGTTTAAGGCAAAACCGGCGGAGTTTGACTGCGACGCCTCTGCGATTCTTCTGCAGAACGGCAGACTGGTCAGAAATGAGGATATCGTCTATTTCGGACGCTTAAAGCACGATACAGGTTGTGTCATCCATATGGGAGACAATCTGACAGGAAACGGAGAAGGCGACGACGAGCAGATTGTTGTGGAACTCTCCCGCGTGCCGGCTGTCTATGACAGGATTGTGATCGTAGTCAACATCTATCAGGCACGCCAGCGCCGCCAGGATTTTGGAATCATCAAAAACGCATTTATCCGCATCGTGGACGCCAGGACAAACAGAGAACTGTGCAAGTACAATCTCTCGGAAAACTATGAGGGAATGACAGCAATGATTTTCGGCGAGATTTACCGCAGAGACAAAGAATGGAAATTCAACGCGATCGGACAGGGAACGCAGGATCCGAGCTTAAGCGAGCTTGCAAAGAGATATCTGTAAAAACGAAAAATGTCCTGCGGCTTTTCGCCAGTGTGCCCGCACACAGCGGCGCCGGCGAAAACCGCAGGACTAAATTTGACTGAAAAAAATAAATATGGAGAAAAGAAAATGAGCAAGAAATATCAAGGTCTGACAGACCAGCAGGTGGAAGAGAGCAGAAAAAAATACGGCTCGAACAAGATCAAAGAGGCAGAACCGGAAACCTTCTGGCAGCAGTTTATGGATGGATTTAACGATCCTATGATCCGAATCCTGTGTGTGATTGCCGTGATCATGTTTATCATGTTCCTCGCCGGTCAGGGAGAATGGTATGAGCCGGTCGGAACGGTCATCGCCATTTTGCTGGTAAACTTTGTCTCGGCGAAGACAGGAGTTTCCAATGACAATGCGTACCGGAAGCTGAAGGAATCGCAGAAAAAGGATACCGCAAAGGTAATTCGCGGCGGCGTTCTGACCGTCGTGGAAGTAGACGATGTGGTAGTCGGCGATATTATTGTGCTTCAGTCAGGAGACAAGATTCTCGCCGACGGAATTTTGATCGACGGCGACCTTTCCGTAGACAACAGCGCTCTGAACGGAGAGGCGGAAGAGTGCAAAAAGACGCCGGCGCCGGAAGGATTTAAAATCCCGGAAAATATCACGGGAGATACGTTCGTGGACGCGCACAGCCTTTTCCGCGGCGCAACCGTACTCGACGGAAAGGGATATATGGTCGTCCAGAAGGTCGGAGAGGCGACGATGATGGGAAAGATGGCGAAGGATATGGAGAACAAAGAGCCGGATTCCCCTCTGAAGGTAAAACTGAATAAGCTCGCCAACCAGATTTCTGTTTTCGGATATGTCGGGGCGATTGTGATTGCGATTGCCTATTTTGTACACTACGTGATTATGGCGGGAAGCGTCAGCGCCTATTTTTCGATGGGATGGATTGAAGTCTTAAAGGGCGTTATGAGCGCTGTGACCGTGGCGATCACGATTATTGTCTGTGCCGTGCCTGAGGGACTGCCCCTTGTAATCGCGCTGGTACTGATGCAGAACACAGGAAAGCTGTATAAGGTCAATGTTCTGGTTCGAAAATCAATCGGTATCGAGACGGCCGGATCTCTGAACATCTTATTCAGCGATAAGACCGGAACGATCACAAAAGGACAGCTGGAGGTTGTGGAGTTTCTCGACGGAAACGCGGAGATTCTGGATGTGAGAAATACGAAGACCGCGACGGAAATCAAAGGAAATCTGGAGCTGTCGATTGGGAAAAATACAGGGGCCATGTTTGACAGCCGCCACCAGGTAGTAGGCGGAAACATGACAGACCAGGCGCTGCTGAAATTCCTCGGAGAGGAGACGTACAAAACGCTCTCTGAGCAGGACGAATATAGCGTCACGCAGCAGCAGGAATTTAACAGCGCAAACAAATTCAGCCAGGCATATATCGAGACGCTTGGAAAAACATTTTATAAAGGAGCGCCTGAGCGGATTCTGGCGAAGGCTTCCCGCTATCTGAATCAGGACGGCAAAGAAGTTCCGATTGATCTGGACAAAGTCAACAAAAAGATCGACGATCTGGCCAACCGCGCGATGCGCGTGCTGGCATTTGGATACAGCAGAAAACGGATGGAAGAAAATGTGATCCACGACGATACGGTCCTGATCGGATTGGTAGGAATCCGCGACGACGTCCGCCCGGAGGCAAAAGAAGCCATTGAAGAAGTGCAGGCGGCAGGCATCCAGGTAGTCATGATCACCGGAGACAGAAAAGAGACGGCTGTGGCAATCGCCAAGGAAGCAGGGCTCTTTAAGGGCGGAAGCGACATGGCCCTGACGTCGGCGGAATTAAACGCGATGAGCGATGAAGAGATCAAGGCGATCATCAAAGATATCCGCGTCATCTCCCGCGCGCTGCCGACCGATAAGAGCCGTATGGTTCGAATCTGCCAGGAATTGAATCTGGTAGTCGGAATGACCGGAGACGGAGTCAACGACAGTCCTGCATTAAAACAGGCAGACGTCGGATTCGCGATGGGAAGCGGAACAGACGTAGCAAAAGAAGCCGGAAAGCTCGTCATCCTGGACGACAACTTTAACTCGATCAAGAATGCAGTCTGGTACGGACGAACGCTGTATATCAATATTTTGAAGTTCTGCAAAATGCAGCTTGTCATCAACGTCGCCGCCGTGCTCGTCTCGGCGATCTGCCCGTTTATCGGAATCGAGGCGCCGCTGAAGGTAACGCATCTGCTGTGGATCAACCTGTGCATGGACAGTCTGGCGTCGATTATGTTTGCCGGAGAGCCTGCGCTCAAGAAATATATGCGCGATAAGCCGAGGAGAAGAGACGAATCGATCATCAGCAGGCCGATGGCAAACCAGATTCTCGTCATGGGCGGATGGCTTACGATCATGAGTATTCTCTGGTTTAAAATACCGGTATTCCGGACCTTCTTTGCAGACGAAGGACAGTTTTACACCGGATATTTCTGTATGTTTGTGTTCAGCTTCATGGTGAATGCGTTTAACGTAAGAACCGACGGACTGAATGTCTTCTCACACATTAAAGAAAATCCGATGTTTGTCAAGATCTGGTTCGCGATCATGGCCGTTCAGGTTGTCCTGGTTTCGATCGGCGGAGTGGTCGGAGAAATTTTCAGCTGCGAGCGGTTCGGATTAAAGGGATGGGGTATCGTCATTTTGATGGCGCTGACCATGTATCCGGTCGACGTGCTGAGAAAGCTGATTTTCCAGACGCACAAAAAACAGACGATGTAAAATTATGCTTTTAAGACAGGGCGCTCTGCATCGAGACGCCCTGTCAAAACAGACGATGTGCCAGATCTCTCAAAAATTTGGGATGGACAAAGAGTCGGGAACCGGACAGGGATAGCGGCGGTCAAAACATGCCTTGCACAAGGGCAGATCCCCCACCATTTTGTGGAGATCCCCGATCTTTAGATAACCCAGAGAGTCGGCACCGATCATGCGGCAGATTTCCTGCGTGGTATGGAGATGAGCGATCAGCTGGCGGTTCGAGGGGACGTCAGTGCCAAAATAACAAGGATATAAAAAGGGCGGAGAGCTGATACGGACATGGACCGACAAAGCTCCCGCCTTTTTCAGCATCTGGATCAGACCGGCAATCGTAGTGCCCCGGACGATCGAGTCGTCGACCAGAACGATGCGCTTTCCCCTTACAGCAGAATCGAGAACGCTGAGCTTTAAGTGGACGGCAGATTCCCGTTCCTTTTGCGTCGGCTTAATGAAGGTTCTCCCGATGTAGCTGTTTTTATAAAAAGCAGGAACAAAGGGAATGCCGCACGCCTGCCCATAACCGATTGCCGACGGGATTCCGGAATCCGGCACTCCTGTGACGATGTCAGCGTCAGCAGGGCAAGAGGACGCCAGGGCAGCGCCGGCCCGCACTCTGGCGTCGTAGATGCGGATTCCGTCTTCGATGCTGTCAAGGCGCGAAAAGTAGATATATTCAAAAATACAATGAGCGTGTTTTTCCTGGCAGCAGGAGCAGTCAGAAGAAAGACCGTCCTGCGTGACTGTGACAATCTCACCGGGACGGATATCGCGGACAAATTCTGCGCCGAGAGCGGAAAAAGCGCAGCTTTCTGACGCAAGCATCCAGGTATCGCCGCGCTTTCCAAGGCAGAGCGGCTTTAACCCCAAAGGGTCGCGCACGCCGATCAGCTTTCTGGGGCTGGCGATGACGAGGGCATACGCGCCCTGAATCTTGGCGATCGTCCTTTTTACAGCCTCCTCCACACACGCTGTACGAGGGCGTTCCCTTGCAATGCAGTGCGCGATAATCTCTGAATCGGTCGTGGTGTGAAAAAGCGCGCCCTGCGACTCCAATTCTTTTCGAAGAGCCGGCGTGTTTGTCAGATTTCCGTTGTGCGCAAGCGCCAGTGTGCCTTTTAAGTATTTCAGGACAAGAGGCTGGGCATTTTCTGCTGTGCTTGCCCCCGTTGTGGAATAGCGCACATGACCGACGGCAAGGTTTCCGCGCAGCCGTCTTAAGGTATCTTCGCGAAACACTTCGCTGACAAGACCAAGATCCTTATGAAAGGAAATATTTCCAAGGGGACCGGACGTGTCGGAAACGGCGATGCCGCACGCTTCCTGACCGCGGTGCTGCAGGGCAGTCAGACCGTAATAGACCGAAGAAGCCGCCTGCTCGCCCGCAGGAGAAAAAATTCCGAAAACACCGCACGCCTCTTTGATCTTTGGCTGGAAGACCTCCTCTGAACCGAAATGAGAAAAACAGGAATCATTCTGATACATAACCATACCTCGCTGTGATTTTTTTCAATGAAAAAGGCACTCCGGACATCATGTCCAAAGCGCCTTTGCCTGTTAGAAATTGTGATAAGAGTCAGACAAAAATCGGTCTGCTCTTTTTTATAGTATACAGAAAAGACGGATTTGTCAATACTGACAATCAGTCAGCCGGAAAAAAAGAAAAGTCTTGACAATAAAAAAAGCTTATGATATCTTGATACAAACAGCGATGACGAAGAAAAGTAAAATAAGAGGCTGTCACAGAGAGCCGGGGATGCTGGGAACCCGGTACAGAGCTTATTTGAACGAACACTTCCGAGCAGCGAGCTGAAACAAATGTCAGATTTAGAGTAGGCGAGCCGTGTGCTCACGTTACAGAGCTAGCGTTTAGGGAAATAGAGCGCGAAAAGGGGTCGCACGAGGATGTGCGGCAAGTTAGGTGGCACCGCGGATTAGCAGCTATTCGTCCTATGAGAGGAGAATAGGCTGCTTTTTTTGTTACCAAATTCGGGAAAGAACAGAAAATTTAAGAAAAAACAGAAAAGAGACAGGAGGAAATCGTATGTGTTCGATTATCACTTATGCAGGAAAAGATATCGCCGCGGAGACACTGGAAGGATATTTAAAGCGCACGCACAGAAGGGGACCGGATGATCTCAGAGTCCAAAAGACGGAGTTTGGCGTCATGGGATTTGCCAGGCTGGCGATCATGGGGCTGACGGAGGAAGGAATGCAGCCCTTTGAAAAAGACGGCAGTCTGCTGGTGTGCAATGGAGAGATCTACGGATTCCGCACTCTAAAAAGAGAACTTGAGGAAAAAGGATACCGGTTTCAGAGCGGATCAGACTGTGAAATCCTGCTGCCGCTCTATGAAGAATACGGTCTGGAGATGTTTGCCCATCTCGACGCAGAGTTTGCCTGCGTTTTGTACGACGCGCAGAAAAAAAAGGTGATTGCGGCGCGGGACCCGATCGGAATCAGACCGCTGTTTTACGGATATTCCAAGAGCGGCAGCATCGCCTTTGCGAGTGAAGCCAAAAACCTGGTCGGATGGGTGGACGAGATCCGCGCGTTCCCGCCGGGACATTACTATATAGACGGAAAATTTGTCCAGTATGAGGATATCGCGGCAGTCAGGGGATACTGCCACGACGATCTGGATACCGTCACAGCCAACATCCGCAAAAAACTGATAGCAGGCGTAGAAAAACGGCTGGACGCAGACGCGCCGCTTGGATTTCTGCTCTCAGGAGGACTTGATTCCAGCCTGGTGTGCGCCATCGCCGCAAAAAAACTGGAGAAGCCGATCCGCACCTTCTCGATCGGGATGGACGTCGACGCGATCGATTTAAAATATGCCAGACAGGTCGCCGACTATATCGGCGCCGACCACACGGAAGTGATCATAACGAAGAAGGATGTTCTGGAGAGTCTGGAGAGTGTCATCGATATACTGGGAACGTACGACATTACCACGATACGCGCCAGCATAGGGATGTATCTCGTCTGCAAGGCGATTCGCGAACAGACGGATCTTAAGGTGCTTTTGACAGGAGAGATCTCCGACGAGCTGTTTGGATATAAATATACGGATTTTGCGCCAAGCGCGGCAGAGTTTCAGAAGGAGGCGCAGAAACGGATGCGCGAGCTGTACTGCTATGACGTGCTCAGAGCAGACAGATGTCTTGCGGCGAACAGCCTCGAGGCGAGAGTGCCGTTTGGAGATCTCGACTTTGTGCGCTATGTGATGGCGGTCGACCCGTCAAAAAAGATGAATGTGTACGGAAAAGGAAAGTATCTCCTCAGAAAAGCATTTGAAGAGGGAGACTGGCTTCCGGAAAACATTCTGTGGCGGGAAAAGGCAGCGTTCAGCGACGCGGTGGGACACAGCATGGTAGACGACTTAAAGCAGTATGCCGAGGAATGCTATCCGGGAGAGGAATGGCGGGAAAGATGCCGGCAGTATCAAAACCCGGAGCCCTTTACGAAGGAAAGCCTGCTGTACCGCGAAATCTTTGAGAAGCATTACAAAGGACAGTCGCGCATGATTCCGGGATACTGGATGCCGAATAAGGAGTGGGAAGGCTGCGATGTGGACGACCCGAGCGCAAGAGTGCTCAAAAACTACGGCGACAGCGGCAGATAAAGACAAAGAGAAAAAACAGGAGAAAAGAAAAAAGGAATAGGCTTCTTAAGAGGCAGATTCCTTTTTTTCCTGGCATTTGCCGGCATGTTGAGGCGCTTGCGCCAGACAGAGTTTAGTTATGTGATGATCATGGAGCGCAGAGAAAGATAAGTTCTCTTCAAAAATTGGCAAAACAGCTCATAAATTCTAAAAAATAGGCGATACTAACAGCAGCGACAAAATCATGTATAAGGAGAAGACAATATGAAGGCGACAGGAATTGTAAGACGTATCGATGATCTGGGAAGAGTCGTGATTCCAAAGGAAATCCGCAGAACGCTTCGAATCCGCGAGGGAGATCCGCTGGAAATTTTTACGGACCGGCAGGGAGAAATTATTCTGAAGAAATATTCCCCCATCGGAGAGCTTGGAAGCTTCGCCAAAGAATATGCGGAAGCGCTTGCGCAGGGAACGGGACATATCGTCTGCATCTGCGACCGGGATCAGATTATCGCGGCGGCAGGCGGCATGAAAAAGGAATGGATCGGAAAAAATATCAGCTCGGAGCTGGAAAATATGATCAGCGAGCGGAAAAATGCTGTGATCAACAGACAAGAGGGAAAATATGTGAAGCTGACGCCGGAGGACACGGAAAATGATGCAGATGAGGTAATCTGGCCCATCATCAGCGAGGGAGACGCGATCGGAGCTGTTGTTTTGCTTGGAAAGAATGGAAAACATATGGGGGAGGCAGAAAAGATCCTGGCGAAATGCGCCTCAGGATTTATGGGAAGACAGATGGAAGCCTGAGAGAGAAAGCACTCCTGTCTTTTTGCGTGACGCATCTCTTGAAACGATCATCTTTTGGATACCGCCGGTATGCGCCGCTTCTGCGTGACGCGCAGCAGACAGCTCTGCCGCGCGCAGGAGAAGATGTTCACACCGGCGGTCTTTTTTCTATTTGAGAGATTCAATACTGAGCTTCTCCAAAAGAGCAGACTTGATATCATACAGCTTCTTTGAGAGATCGACATAAACCTCGTGCGGGTTTGTAAAACGTTTTGTCTCGTCCCAAAGCGTGCCAAGCTCCTTTGAGCAGTAATCGCGGATCTCCATGACGGACGGAGACTGATAGACGCACTTGCCGTTTAAGAACACAGGGACAAGAAGCTCGCGCAGATCATACGTGTTGGCGTGAAGCTTTGTCTTTTTCCATGTCTCAAGCGGATCGAAAATGATCATGTCTTTGGAAGAGTCGAATTTCTCATCCACCAGACAGATCAGATCGGCTTTGAGCTTGCCGGTTTCGCGGTCGTAGATCCGGTAGACCGTCTTGTTGCCTGGATTCGTAATTTTTTCTGTGTTTTCCGATAATTTAATTTTCGGGATGAATTCTCCTGTCTCACTGTCGCGCACAGCGGCAAGCTTATAGACGCCTCCGAAAGCCGGGCAGTCTTTTGAGGTAATCAGATTTGTGCCGACTCCCCAGGAGGTGATCGCAGCGCCCTGCGTTTTCAGACTCTGGATCAGATACTCATCGAGGTCGCTGGAGGCGGAAATCACAGCGTCGGAGAAACCGGCTTCGTCGAGCATCGCTCTTGCCTGCTTTGACATATAGGCGAGATCGCCGCTGTCGAGGCGGATGCCGTAATTTTTCAGCTCAATGCCGGACTCCCTCATCTCGCGGAAGACGCGGATGGCATTGGGAACGCCGGATTTGAGCGTATCGTAAGTGTCGACAAGGAGAATGCAGGCGTTTGGGTACATCCCGGCATACGTCTTAAATGCCGTGTATTCGTCCGGAAAGCTCATAATCCAGCTGTGCGCGTGGGTTCCCTTGATCGGGACGTCAAAGAGCTGACCGGCAAGCACGTTGGAAGTGCCGATACATCCTCCGATCATCGCGGCGCGCGCGCCGTACACGCCTGCGTCGGGTCCCTGAGCGCGCCGCAGACCAAATTCCATGATGCCGTCTCCCTTCGCCGCATAGACGACGCGGGAAGCCTTTGTCGCAATGAGACTCTGATGATTGATGATGGTCAGAATCGCCGTCTCCACCAGCTGCGCCTCCATGATCGGGGCGATCACTTTGATCAGAGGCTCATGGGGAAATACGACAGTCCCCTCCGGGATGGCATAGATATCGCCGCTGAAATGGAAATTTGAGAGATACTCTAAAAAATCCTCATCAAATGTGTTCAGGCTGCGGAGATACTCGATATCGTCTTTGTTGAAAGACAGGTTCTGAATATAGTCGATGACCTGGTCAAGACCGGCGGTAATCGCATATCCCCCATCGCTGGGATTCCGGCGGTAGAACGCGTCAAAGATGACGGTCTGGTCCGTCGGATTTTTAAAATATCCCTGCATCATAGTCAATTCATAGAAATCTGTTAACAGCGTCAGATTCATGGTACTCATAGAAAGACTCCTTTCATTTTAAGAAAAAACGCATATTTCTGCGCACAAACACAGTTTTTGGATGCTTAGTATTATAGCACAAATTGTTGTAAAAGTCAGGGATAATAAAAAAATAGAAAAAAATAAAAAAAAAT
>CAWVKK010000005.1:0-25870 GCA_963929865.1 uncultured Eubacteriales bacterium
CACGCTCTCCCCCTGACTCATAGGTTCTCAAATTGTTAAGATTCTACCACAGTTTTTTTTGAATTTCAACCTTTTTTCCCGCCGCGCAAAAAAAAAGGTCAAGCCGCCGCGTCCTGCGCCTTAGCGGCATGTCTGCCCGCGTCCGCCCGCACCCGAAAGAAAAGGAGATGCTCCATCGGCATCTCCCTTTTATCACTGTCAGTTTTTTCTTTGTTTGTTCTATTTCTGCCATACAAGCCGCGGACGTTTTTTCTCGTAATCCACATAGTCCTCATAGTGATACACAATCTCATAGATAATTCTTGCCATCACCATACCTGCTACAACGTCAATCACAGAATGTTGTTTTAAAAACATCGTCGCCATGATAATCAAAACGGTCAGAGCAAAGCTTCCTGCCTGGATCCACTTCCGGCTTCTCAGTTTTGGACATTTACTGATTGCAATGTAGCATCCAATGGAATTGTAGACATGAATACTTGGAAGTACATTCGTATCGGTATCGGCTTCATACAACATTTTTACAAGGTCGACAAAAATATTGTCCCGTGCAAATATGTTCGGACGAAGATGATGACCATTTGGGTAAAGGTAAGACACGAGCAGAAAAATCGTCATGCCCGTAAACAAAAATGTGATCAGTTTATAGTATCCTTTTTTGTCCTGAAACAAA
Source organism: uncultured Eubacteriales bacterium (assembly GCA_963929865.1). Classification (GTDB taxonomy): domain Bacteria; phylum Bacillota; class Clostridia; order Lachnospirales; family Lachnospiraceae; genus JAGZHZ01. The sequence goes on from CAWVKK010000005.1 coordinate 674, forward strand.
AAATATACAATGGTCACCGCAACAAACCCAAACCACATCAGATATGGAACAATGAAAAATTCACAGAAGGGTATCTCGTCGTCTATCCATATATGAATCTCATGAAAATTTGTTGTCACGGTCTTTTCCAAAAACTGAAATACAATCAAGTACCCAACCATATATAGGAGATACCCTGCATGTCTGTAACGCTTAAAAAGTTCTTTCATGATATCCTTCCTTTTTCCATCTACTTCCCACCTTCTGTTGAGTTGCATTCTAACACAATTTTGATCTCACGACAATACTTCTTCTCATTTTTTTACAATTTTAAAAAAAACTTAAGGATAAGACCGTGAAAATTTAGTAAAATTTCGCCGTTTTTCCCTGTTTTTTCTTTTTCAGTTCAGCTCGGCTATTCTCGTCACACCGACATAGATCTCCTGAATTTTATACCAGGTACGGTAATCCACAATTCCGGTCTGGGGCAGTCCAAATACCGACTGGAAAACCTTCACCGCGTTCTGCGTCCGTTCCCCGTAGATGCCGTCCGCCGTCAGCTTCGGAATCAGCGGATAATTCTGTGCGATCGCCGTGATCTGTTCCTGAATCTGGCGCACCTTCTCGCCTGAGGAACCGATGTCCAGCGCGTATCCGGGCCAGGAAGCCGGGATTCCCGAGATCTCCTCCGCTGTGTTGATGTACATGGAGTCTCCGTAATAATAGCGGATAATCTCGATCGCCTGGTATCCCTGATCTCCCAGATCTTTGCTGCCCCACTGGCTCATCCAGTTCGGACACGTCACGCGGTTTCCGTCGCAGTACTGCGTTAAGATCGGCTGCTTTACGTTCGGTCTTGAGAGATACTGGGCAAACAGCTCGTCGACTGCCTCTGAGATGCTCTCAAAAATGTTCCGCCCGTAAATCCATTTCTGGTCAAAAGCTGTGGAGGAGGTGATCGTAAAATCATACCCTTTATTCCGATACCACTCCGTGTAGACGCGGTTCAGCGTAAACGACATGATCGCCAGCACGTTGGCGCGGATCGTCGCGCTGGGCCACGTCGCATAGATTTCACTCGACGCCACATTTTTGATGTAGTCCCGGTAGCGGACATAATAGTTTGGCGCCGTCGTATCCCTGGGGGAACCGTCGTGTACGACAATATACTCCGGAACGACGACGCGGCTGAGCACAATCTCCCCTGACGTGTCCATCGGCTTTAGCTCTGCCTCCGCAATTTTTGGCGGATATGAGCCGTACAGCGTGTGTTCCGGAATTGTGATGACGTCCGGCGCCTGACCTTGGCTGAGGGGTCTTAGCCATACCTCTTGGATGGATGTCTGAGAAGATAAAATTTCAGCACCTGTTATGGTGGCGCTCTCATAACCAGGTGCTGAAATCTGCAGCGTATATTCGGAATAAGGCTGTGTCTCGGAAGGCTCCAGGCTGTATTCCACAGGCGGCGTCCTCAGCTCGACCGTCTGCGTCTGCCCTGTCTCATCTGTCTTGATTTCCTCCAGGACATCGCCCGGATCTCCCGTATAGGAAATTTTTACGCGTGCGTCCGGGACAGGAATCTCTCCGCCCTCTCTCCTCACACGTACCTTCAGATTCCCTGTATCCGCTGTGTCCTGCTGCATCGCCCGCAAACTTTTTCTCTCCATGATGATTACCTCAATCGTCTTTTTCTCTAATAGCGTATGCGGTCAAGCGGCATTTCATTCCTTTTGTCTTGACATAGACGTAAGCCGTCTGCAGCCTGCAGGCAGAAGCGGGCTGCGCTTCTAAAAAATCTTTCTCACATCGTTAAACATGACGACAATCATAAGAGCCATCAGCAGAGCCATTCCGACAAGGTGAATCATGCCTTCCTTTTCCTCGTCTATTTTTTTGCCCCGTACCGCCTCGATAATCAGAAAGACCAGTCTTCCCCCGTCCAGCGCGGGGATGGGCAAAAGATTGACCACGCCAAGGTTTGCCGTGAGCAGAATGGAAATGTTGAGCATGTTAATCCAGATATAAAATCCGCCGTCCTTTGCGCTCTCTTCATACGTCTCCCCGATTACGCTTACGACGCCTACCGGTCCTGAGACGTCGTCAAGGCTTACTTTTCCCTGCATCATCATGCCAAGACTCTCTATCGTCGTCTCAATCCAGTATTTTACCTCATAGACGCTGTACTTCAATGTCTCTACAGGGTTCGTCTTCTCCCGGTAGCTGGAGCTTCCCGTAATTCCCAGAATCATTCTCCCATCTTCTGCCTGTTTCGGGACAAGAGTTGCCTCATATTCCTGCCCGTCTCTCTCATACACAACGTGGACGGTCTCGCCTTGATGGAAGGTTGTATAGTTTGATACTTCCCGGTAAAAGTGGATCGTCTTGCCATTCATCTTTTTGATGACGTCCCCTGCCTGCATCCCAGCCTCATCTGCGGAATAACCCTCGACAATTCCTCTGATCTGCGGTTTGTCATATCCGATGCTGCCGATCACAAGGACAGACAGGACAAAGGCCAAAAGGAAGTTAAAGATGGGACCTGCCGCAATGACTGCCATGCGCGCCCACACAGACTTGCTTCCAAAAGCCCCCTTCTCTTTGTTGCTTTCATCCTCCCCCAGCATCATGCAGGAACCGCCGAACGGCAGCAGTTTCCATGAATATCTCGTTCCTCCCTTGACCGTTGAGAGAATCCTAGGTCCCATTCCGAGAGAAAACTCTACCACAGTAATCCCGTTTAACTTCGCCAGCAGAAAATGTCCAAACTCATGAATGATAATAATAACGCTGAATATAAAAAGCGCAATTACAATGTTCAATTTACCACCTGCTTTCTATCTCGTCATATACTTGCCTCTCCGTATCCAAAATCTGATCCAGACTAGGATGTGCGATCACCCGGTGGGCAGCCATGCACGCTGAAATGATATCATAAATCTGCAAAAAAGAAATTTTTCCCTCTAAAAATTTGCTGACCGCGCGTTCGTTTGCCGCATTCAGCACAGTCGGCATCGAGCCTCCTTTTCTTGCCGCCTCTGCGGCGAGCGGGAGTCCTAAAAAGGTCTCCGTGTCCGGCTCTTCAAACGTAATCTGCCCCAGTTTTGCAAAATCTAGTCTCTTGCCGGGCAGAAATCTTCTCTCCGGATAAAACAAAGCGTACTGGATCGGCAGTTTCATGTCAGGCGTTCCAAGCTGTGCGATGACGCCGCCGTCTTCAAATTCTACCATGGAGTGGATAACGCTCTGAGGCTGTACGACAACCTGAATCTGGTCGATCTCCACGCCAAAGAGCCATTTTGCCTCCATCACTTCCAATCCCTTATTGACCAGCGTTGCAGAGTCGATCGTGATTTTATGTCCCATGCTCCAGTTCGGATGCTTCAGCGCGTCCTCGACCCGGACAGATTCCAGATCTTTCTTCTTTTTTCCCCGGAAAGGTCCGCCTGAGGCCGTGAGGAGAATTTTTTGAATCTTATTTTTGTTTTCCCCGTTTAATGCCTGAAAGACAGCGCTGTGTTCACTGTCCACCGGAAGAATGCTCACTCTGTTTTTTTTCGCGAGCGGCATGATCAGATGTCCTGCTGTCACGAGCGTCTCTTTATTTGCAAGCGCAATGTCCTTCCCGGCTTCGATCGCGGCGATAGTGGGCCGGATGCCGATCATTCCCACAATCGCAGTCACCACAATCTCAGCGTCTGGAATTGTCGCCGCCTCCAGCAAGCCTTCCATGCCGCTTACCACTTTTACTTCTAAATCCCTTACCTTTTTCCGCAGCTCCTGCGCCTTTTTTTCATCCCACACGGCGGCAAGAGCCGGGCGGAATTTCCGGATCTGCTGTTCTAAAAGCGCAATATTGCTCCCCGCCGCAAGAGCGGACACCCGCAGCTCCCTCTGTCCTTGTACTACTTCCAGAGTCTGCGTGCCAATGGATCCGGTAGATCCTAAAATGGATATGTTCTTCATGCTCTTTTAACTCCTTTTACGCCAGAACCGTGGCGAGAAAATAGATCATCGGCGCTGTAAAAATCACACTGTCAAAACGGTCTAAGATTCCGCCGTGTCCCGGGATCAGTCTCCCATAGTCTTTAATCTCATGATTTCTTTTAATCGCTGACGCCGCCAGATCTCCCACCATAGAAATGAGCGATCCGATCATACAGATCAAGGCATATCTCATCGCCGGATTTCCGTCAGACGCAAGATGACCTGACACGGCAAGCGCATAGACGGCACCCAAAATTCCTGCGCCTATCACGCCTCCGACCGCGCCCTCCACAGACTTTTTCGGGCTGAGTTTCGGCGCCATTTTATGTCTGCCAAGCAGAACGCCCGCACAGTAAGCGCATGTATCGCACCCCCACGAGCATAAGAAAATCAGCCACACCAAAAAAGCCCCTTCTTCGAGCATTCTGGTCTGATAGATATAAGAAATCATAACCGCTACATAAATGACGCCGAAAAAAGCTCCCATCACCTGTTCAGAGCGGTATTTCGGGAAGGTAAATACATAGACGGCCATCATAAGAACCAGGATGAAAACCATACTTATCATACTATATGTTTGTTTTTCAAAAATTAAAATCAGATAATAGAGAAATGCTCCCAGATATCCTGCCGCGGCAAGCGTCTTGTCTTCCGCAGTCTCCACTCCGACAGCCTGATACAGCTCGTGCAGTCCGATCAGAGAGATCAGCAGGCACGTCGTCCACAGCACAGTCTGCCCGGTGATAATGGTGACCAAAGCCAGAATCACCAGAGCAATGCCGCTTATCAGTCTTGTTTTAAACACACGGATCCCTCCTTTATTCTCCTGCCTGCGGCTTTACGCCTCCAAAGCGTCTTTCACGGCTGTTATATTTTTCAATCGCTTTTTTCAGATCTTCTCTCGTAAAAGCCGGCCAGGGCACTTCTGTAAAGTAAAATTCCGTATACGCCAGCTGCCAGATCAGGTAATTGGACAGTCTCTGCTCTCCGCTCGTGCGGATCAGAAGATCCGGATCCGGAATATCGTGAGTGTCAAGGTATGCCGCAAACCGTTCCTCTGTAATCTCTCCGCTGTCTATTTTTCCTTCCTTACACTCCTGCGCAATTTTGCGGACTGCTCTTACAATCTCGTCCCGTCCTCCGTAATTGATGGCAATTTGAAAATTCAGCCCCGTATTATTCTTCGAGGTTTCTTCCAGAACGCGCAGGCTTTCCTGTAAGTCCTTATCCAGGACAGAAGGATCCCCGATCGTGCGCACTTTCATATTATTTTTCATCGCCGTCTTGACGCATGTCTTTGTATAGCTGCGGAACAGCTTCATCAGCGCCGCCACCTCATCGGCCGGTCTTTTCCAGTTTTCTGTCGAGAACAGATACACGGTCAGATACTGAATTCCCATATTGTACGCATCCTCGCAGATAACCTCCAGATTTTTCGCTCCCTTTACATGTCCATAGTTTCTCGGCATTCCCTTGCTCTTGGCCCATCGCCCGTTTCCATCCAAAATAATTGCCACATGCTGCGGTATCACCATATGTGGTTCTCCTTTCCTTCCTCTGCGTTTCACTTGTTTTCTCACAGATTGACGCCAGGGTCAATATACAGTAAGAATGCCTCAAACCATTCGTATCCACACAATGTTTTGAGACATTCTTTTTTCTTCCCTGAAATTTTGTCCTGGCTGTTTTATACCGTCAAAATTTCCTTTGATTTTTCTTCGACTGCCTTATCGATCTCTTTGATATATTTGTCCGTCATCTTCTGCACCTGGTCTTCCAGATCTTTAATCTCGTCTTCGGAGACTTCCGTTCCTTTTAATTTTTTAAACGCTTCGTTTGCATCGCGGCGGATATTGCGCACGGCAACCTTTGCTCCCTCTCCTTTTTTCTTTACGTCCTTTACCAGTTCTTTTCTGCGCTCTTCTGTCAGCTCTGGAAATACAAGGCGGATCAGTCTTCCGTCGTCGCTTGGATGAATTCCCAGTTCGGAAGTCATAATGGCCTTATTGATCGCCTTGACCAGACTTGCCTCCCACGGCTGAATCTGAATCATGCGCGCTTCCGGAACCGTAATGTTCGCCACCTGGTTAAGGGGCGTCGGCACTCCGTAATAATCCACGGTAATGCGGTCCAGAACGTGCGGATTGGCTCTCCCTGCCCGGATCGTGGCAAACTCTGACATCATGCTCTCAAAAGATTTTGTCATCTTCTTGTCGTATACTTTTATTCTCTCATCCATCTGTTTTATCCTCCCTGGTTCCTATTCTACTGTTACCGTTGTCCCCTTCAGCTTTCCGCTTACGGTATTGACAATACTGTTTTCTTCGTTTAATCCAAATACCAGCATCGGCATTTTGTTTTCCATGCACAAGATAGAGGCTGTCATATCTACCACGCCCAGTTTTTTGTCTATCACTTCCTGGATCGAAATCGTGTCGTATTTTTTTGCCTCCGGATTGTCCTTCGGATCGCTGTCGTAAACGCCGTCGACAGATTTGGCGAGTAAAATCACATCCGCTTCAATCTCAACAGCGCGCAGCACTGTCGCCGTATCCGTTGAGAAATAAGGATGACCCGTTCCTCCTGCTAAGAAAGAGACGACTCCCTTTTGAAATCCCTCAAGCACCTTATCCTTGGAAAAGAGTTCTGTAAACGCCCCGCACGAAAACGGCGTGTACACCTGTGTCTTAAGTCCCACGGACCGGAAAATTTCCGATACGTAAATGCAGTTCATCACTGTGGCGAGCATTCCTATCTGGTCTGCCTTTGTCCGGTCAATATTTTCACTGGAGCGTCCTCTCCAGAAATTTCCTCCTCCGATTACAATGCTGACTTCCATCTCCTGATCTACAAGCTGCTTCACCTGACGCGCTACCTTCGTGACGGTCGCCTCGTCAAACCCTGTCTTTTTCGTTCCGGCCAATGCCTCTCCGCTTAATTTCAGCAATATTCTCTTCATATGTCACCTCAGACCTTTTTTCTGCAACGTTAGAAATCTGTCTCTTACAGTTTCTTGTGTTCAGTATACCATATCTCGAAAAAAAAGTAACTTCTTTTTTCTGCAAATCAAACAAATTTTATCCGGAAAACTCCGTCTGCCTTTTATTTTTTTAAGTCTTCCGCTACCATAACGCCTGCCTTAAATCCCATGATCATCAGCTCCAGCATCTGAGCGTCAAAGTTTCGATATTTCAAAAAATAATAGAACGTATCCAGATAGTTTAAAAATCCTTTTTTGTGCTCCTCGCTCAAGGCAGCTCCCTTTCCGTTTCCGACCAGAAAATACGCGATCCTGGAAAACGCAAACTTTTCGTTGATGAAAGCGAGGATATCGTCCTGGTTTGGATTTTGCAGCGTCTGGAGCGGTTTTCTTCTCAAAAACCAGAATGTTTCATACGCGATGGCTTTCATATCATTGATATGTTCAATTTTGTGGAACTGCTTTAACCGGGAAAGGTCGCTGTAGTAATCTAAGACAGCGTGCATCAGGATCACCTCATCGATCCGTACATGCCGGCCGATTTTTGTATTTTCTAAAAATTCCTTAATCTCCTGATATAGAATGCGATACCGGTCCATGATCACGTCCTCGGTAAATTCATCGAGAACATTTCGATAATTGATGTAAACATTTTCTATGTTATTCATGCATATCACTTCCATTTAATTTTACAATCTCAAAAAAAAGCTTTGTTCTGATAAAATCACTGTATTCCGCAAGCTCTCTTTCTTCCAGTGTCCCCTGCCGTACTTGATAAGTGTTGCGCATCAGATGCTGCTTGATTTTTCCGTTCCGAATTTTCTCCATCATCTGCTGTGCCGACTGCTCTGCTTCATCTGAGATTCCAAACTTTCTCACTCCTGGCATCTCGTCCTCCTTCTATTCGCTCAGAACGCTCTTGATCGCATCTTCGACGGTATGAATCTCCTCTAAATCCACCGGGTGGAGTTCGCCCTCGGACTGATCTCCTATAATTCTGTCATTGACAATCGAATCCTTTCTCTGGAAAGCCTCGTCCGGCACTACCTGGAGCCGTTTATAGAACGACGCCATCTCGTCTCCCATTCCTGAGAGTCTGTTTAAGAGTTCTGAAAATTCATTGAGCATCGGATCATCTTTTTTATATGGGTAAATAATATGATGATCGATCTCTCCCCATCCCTCCTCAAACAGCGTCCGGATCTGAATTTCGATGTAAACTCCCTCGTATTTGACAATATAGTGGACAGACCGGTAATGCTTCTGGTCTAAAATGTTGTCTCTCGAAATCCAGTTAAAATAGATATCGGCATAATCTCCAAGACGCATATGCACCTTGGGCGGTTCCACAATGCATCGGTCCGTCTCGTCCGAATAATCCTGAATGCAGTCTTTTACATAGTGTCTGGGATCATTTTCAAAATGGCTGATCAGATATTTGTGAAAGACAATCCAGTCTTCCCGGTATAAGAGCAGACCTCTCACCCCGATTAAGTCCATGACAAATTTTGTATAGTTCTCCTTTGTCAGAGAACGGTACTTGATATAATTTTCTTTCCTTTTTCGGATAATCTTTTCCAGCAGGTGTTCCGGGTCTTTCATGCGGCTTCTGTAAGACTGAAGTCCCGTCTCTTTTTCGCGGTACATAAAAAATTCCTCGATAAACTGTCTTCGGATTTTATCATACCACGGCATCCGGATCTGATAATCTCTTTCAATCTCCAGCAGATCCTCCCAGGACAGACCCGCCTCCCGGAATTCCTCTTCTGAAATATTATATTTTTTTAAAAATTCTTCCCTTGTTAACTTCAATTTCTCACCCCAAAACTTTTTTTCCAAAGCTTTTTTATCATATCATATTTTCCCTGCGCTGACCACCGAAATTTTCCAGACCGCGCCCTGCGCAGGGACCATCCGAAATCCTTCCCAGAAAATATCAAAGACCGCATGGAGCATTTTCGCCGCTCCGTGTGGTCTTTGGTCAAATTTTTATATTGTTCTTAGTTTTATCACAATTCTCTGTTTTTGTCACAGCTTCCCGTTTTTTTCCCATATGTCCTTAAGATCCCGAATCAGCTGATCGACGTCCTCTTCTCTTGTCGCCCAGCTCGTGCAGAACCGCACGGCGCTGTGTTCCTCGTCAATTCTCTCCTGATAAGAATAGGTGCAGATTTTTCCTATCTCTTTTAAAATCTGATCCGGCACAATCGGAAACTGCTGATTTGTAGAGCTGTCCACTAAAAACGGGCAGCCTGCCTCTTCAAATGCTTTTTTCAGTTTCTGCGCCATCTGATTGGCGTGATCTGCGAGCTGAAAATACAGATCGTTCTTTAGCAGTCCGATAAACTGGATGCCCAGCAGGCGGCCTTTTGCGAGCAGCGCCCCTTTTTGTTTCATAATATACCGAAAGTCTTCCTTCAGGCTGTCATTTACGATAACGGCCGCCTCCCCAAACAGAGCGCCGGCTTTTGTCCCTCCGATCGAAAAAACATCGCAGCACTGCGCAATCGTCTCAAAATCCAGATCGTTTTCCTTCGACGTCAGCGCGTACGACAATCTTGCGCCGTCCAAAAACAGATACATTCCGCATTCCTTGCACGTTTTGCTGATCTCTTCGAGTTCTCCCCTGGTATAAATGGTGCCCAGCTCAGTCGGATTTGAGATGTAGACCATTTTGGGCTGCACCATATGTTCATAGCTTTCGCTCACCGCGTGGCTTTCCCATGCGTCCCAGATCTGCTTCGCCGTCAGCTTTCCGTCAACCCCTGCAATTGCCCACACCTTATGACCGCACGCTTCTATCGCTCCTGTCTCATGTACATGGATATGACCGCTGTCCGCCGCAATCACGCACTGATGCGCCCGCAGAGCCGCTGAGATGACAGTCAGATTCGTCTGGGTTCCTCCCGTGAAAAACTGTACCTCTGCCTCCTGATTTTTGCACAGATCCCGAATCATTTCTCTTGCCTGTTCGCAGTAATGGTCTTCCCCGTATCCCGGCGTCTGTTCCATGTTTGTCTCCATCATCAGTTTTAATATATTTTCATGCGCTCCTTCTGCATAATCACAATTAAATCGCATCATTAATTTCACACTCCTCTTGATTAGTCTATACTTCTCTTTCCTCCTTGTCAATCGCTTCTTGTAATTCTCTAAAAACTTCGCTATAATAGAAAGCAAAAATCTGCAAGAGAGGTGTTCCTGATGGAAAAATGGAAACGTATCGCCGCTCTGGGCGGCGTCTTTTTGCTGCTCGGATTATATCTGGCCACTTTTATCTTTTCTCTTATGGGCAGCGAACACGCTCAGATGATGTTCCGCGCCTGCGTTGCCGGGACGATCTTAATTCCAGTCGTCTTATACGCTATGATGATGGTCGCAAAGTATCTGAAAAATCGAAAGTAATCTGTCTGATTTTTGCGTTTCTGCCTATGCACAGCATCAGCCCGGCGTTTCTTTTTCCGAAGCGCCGGGCTGTCTTTCCATCAATAGGCAAACGCTGCCATCTCGATCGACTCTTCTACATTTTGCAGTACCTCTCTTAAAATTGCCGGAAGTGTAATGATCTTTTTGGAGCTTACCATTACCTTTCCCTCTGTCAGACAGGAAATCCGGATACTGTTCTCGTCAAACAAGTCGGTGACTCCGCCTGCGACGCGCCGGATTTTTCTGTTAAACACAAGATATTGTCCGCATGTATTGACAGCAGTCTCTCTCTCATATTCTGTGATATGCCACGGTCTGATTTTATTGAGCGTATACTGAAGATAAAATTCGCGGAAGATCTGCTTTTTATGGTTTTTCATCCACTCTACTTTGCCGTCCAGAATCCTTTTGCACTCTTCCTCTGTCACTTCCTCATGGTTTTTATAGTAAATGCCGTTTTGCTCATATTTTTTTTCCAGATAAAGCTTCCGGGTCTTCGCCTTAATCAGACACAGATAAAATCTCGGAATTGACTTTTGATCCTCTTCTTTTCCTGTCTCAGAAGCAAATCTCAATTTTCTCAAAATATACTGATACCATTTTACTTTTTCTCTCCCCTGGGCAATCCCTCTCTTTACTCTTTCGCACTTTTCTTCGCTTACAGTTACATTGTCTTCACGATATGTAACGTATTTCATGAAAATCCCCCTTTTCCTTCTCTAAGATACCAAACCTTTGCAATTATATTTTATGATTCCCCTGCGCAAAATATTCTACTCATTTTTCAATATCGTTATCGTGTCCGCTTCTGCGCCCGCTTAAGATGCGGGTCTTTTTTCTGCACAGCTTTTTTGCTCCTGCGCTGTGCCGATATGGAGCGCAAAAATCTCTTTGCCCTCTCACATCTTACTTTTTCATTATAACAAATATTTGTGAATTCTCCATGGTAAAGTTCTAAAAAATTTCTTAAAGATTATAAGGAATTTCTTGACTTTCTCTTTATCCTGTAATAAGATTGCCTCATGACAAAGGAGGAACCCTTATGATTCGCACTGTTATATTTGATATCGGAAAGGTGCTCTTAGATTTTAACTGGCGCGCCTATCTATCTTCCTTCCATTTTGACGAGGAGACATACGGCCGGATTGCGCGCGCCGTTTTCGAAAATCCTGACTGGGTGGAATTTGACCGTGGAATTCTCTCCACAGAGCAGGTGATTGACCGCTTTGTGCAGTCTGATCCAAAGCTTGAAAAAGAAATTCGTCTTGTCTGCAGCAGTCTGTGGCGGACCGTTACGAGGCTTGACTATGCCGTCCCCTGGGTGCGCCGTCTGAAAGAGCAGGGCTACCGTGTGCTGTACCTGTCGAATTATTCCGATTACTATTTCCGCACCACACAATTTGCCCTTGATTTTCTTCCTGAAATGGACGGCGGTATTTTTTCCTACCGCGTTCATATGGTAAAACCGGATCACGAGATTTACCGCAAAATCATCTCTGACTATGATCTGGTTCCGGAGGAAACCGTCTTTCTTGACGATACGACCGTCAATATCAAAGCCGCAAAGGAATGCGGTCTTTGCGGAATCGTGTTTCAAAATCTGGAGCAGGCAAAAAAAGAGCTTGAAGCTTTGGGCGTCCGCTGATGTCTCAAAGCTTTAGGCTCTTTCCTGTTTTGTGCCGCTTTACGCTTCTTTTTCAATCTGAATTTTGACGACCAGACCCGACTCTTTTTCGACAAAAATGGAAATCTCGTCCAGCGTCTGACCTGCGATGGGAATTCCATAGCAGACAAAATGTTCAGACTCTTCTTTTTCCATCTCTGTCTCTCTCAGCGCGTCCTCCAGCTTTTCCTGCGTCATGCCGATCTCGATGTCTCCTGGCAGAACCATAGAAAATCCATTCTGATACACACTGCTCTCCAGCGCGACGACCTTGCACGCCTCAAGCTCTCTTGTCTGATCCGTCTCATTTTTCACGCGCACCTTCACGGAACGGCTGTCCTTTTGCAGGACGGCAAAACCCGACCCAAAGGCGGCTACTTCCCGGTCAGATTCTTCAGGGACAATCGAAAATCCTGCTCTCACAAAATCGCTTAGGGAAGCCGGAAGCCGGTACAGCTGCGAGTCAAATAAGACATTGCCCGATGCAATCTCTTCTCCCAGCGCGTCCTGCGCGCCGGAAGCTTCCCCGAAAGCCTGCGCAGGCGTCGCCGCGCGCGCAGACGTTTCTCTTTTGTATCCGTTTTCCATCTCAAATCCCTGTAAGGTCTTCGTCTCTTTGTCCAGATCCAGCCTCAGATACGACTGCATACCGTACCGGTATGTAAGCTGTGTGTAGGTTTCTCCCTCATATATGTCTGCCGGCAGCCCATAGATCTGTTCAATCTCCTCCATCGATGACTTTCCAAGTATCACGCCGCCCGGAAGCTCTGCCTGGACTGTCACGGCGTCTTGTCCTAAAACGTCCAGAGAAATTCCGATTACGCTTCCGCTTAAGATTCCTTTCCTGTCAGTCTGCTGATTTTCGACAGAGACAAAGATCCGCTCCTCTCCTCTTTCCAGCACAATCCCGCTTTTTGCCGATCCTGCTGGGAGTAAAACGGCTTCCTCCTCCACATAGCTCCACCCGTTTTTCTCCCACTCGCTTACGCTCTCCGGAAGACGGTAGCGCTCTGTTCCCAGACTGATCTCAAAGTCTGAAAACCGCTCTGATAATGTCTCGGACTGCTGTGTTGCGTCTTTCTGTATGGAAACCGGGGCTGCGTATTCCTCTGCCTGTATCGGCAGAGCCAATCCAAGCATACTGATGATCCCCGCTGCCAGTAGATCTCTTTTCTTCACCTTAACCGTCCCTTCCGCTGCCTTTTACACGCTTTCTAATCAAACAGATTTTCTCTGTTCGGGCTGTGTTCGATTGAAATTTTGATCACCTGATCCTCTTCCTTGTCCACAGTGATCGTAATTCCGTAGTACTGCTCATCGTAGCTCGGGATAAAGTAAGAATTCAGCGAAGAATACTCATCCTTTTCGTACAGTGTTCCCTCCAGCGCGCTCTCCAAGTCCGCAGTATTCATGTTGAAGCCGACGCCCTTTTGCAGGTTGACTGGAATCACGGTTGAAAAGTTATCGTTGTAGATCTCTGTGACAAAACAGTTTTCTACAGCTGTGGCATCGTCGTCATAATTTCTGACTTCAATTCCGAATTTCTGATTGTCTTTTGTCAGATAGTAGCCAAATCCCGTATCTCTTCCCGCGATGACCTCGCTGTTGCCATTGTAGGAAAGCTTCCATCCGTTTTCCAAAAATGCGCTGACAGGCGCAGGAATTTTGTAAAGGTTTCCGTCAATCTCTGCGATGCACGAAGACAGATCGTCCCCAAGCTCCTCCGGCGCCTGATACTGTCCGACCACCTCCGGAATTTCCTGGCTTATTTCATCTTCTTCCAAATCCTCCGGCGTCATCAGACATCTGATATCCGCACGGTTTACTTTCTTTGTCTCAGGACTGATAAAAATCTCGATTCTGCTGTAAAAATCTCCAGCCTCATACGTCAGTTCCGTATAGTACTCGCTTTCATAGATGTCAGAAGCCGGACCATATGCGTTTTCGACGTCCTCCTGTGTGGAAACTCCGTATACAATCCCATTTGGCAGCTCAAAGCTCATCTGATCCTGCATATAGTATTCGTCGAGATCGATTCCCGCCACATAACATTCGCTCACCGTTTTTGTATTGATTCCGAAGTTCATAAAAGTTACGCCTGCGCTGATCCTGCCCTTTTTCATGTAGACGAGACCGTAGCTGTTCGGGCTGATCTGCTCTTCACTGCTGATTCCGTCCAGATTCCATCCTTTTTCCACAAACTCTTCATACTTCATCGGAAACTGATACAGTTCTCCATCGATTTTCACCTGAAAGCTGTACAGATCATCCGACATTTCTTCCGCAGCCGCTTCCGTCTGCGCGGTGTCGGCAGTCGCTTCCTCTGCATATACCGGCGTTGCCGCAAGGCAAAAAGCCGCAGCCAATATACATAATCTTTTTTTCATAATTATACACTCCTCCTTTTTCTTTTCCTTATCTGTCCTTCTCTCCTGTACGTCCATTATAGCAACACACAAAATAAATGTAAAGGACGAATCTCTCGGTTTATCTTCCCCTCTGCGCGGTCCAAAAACGCAGCGATGCTGCCGCACAGCTGTATTTTCCGGCTGTTCGGCAGCATCCGCGCCTTTTTTTGTCTCTATTTCTTTTCCCGGTAGATAATGTCGTCTCTTCCCGGTCCGTTTGATACCATCGTAATCGGGAAGCCGATCTGTTCCTCGATAAACTCAATATAATTTCTGCAGTTTTCCGGCAGTTCGTCATATCTGCGGATTCCGCGGATATCTGTCTTCCATCCCGGAAGCTTTTTGAGAACAGGCTTTGCCTTTTCCAGCAAAGCGGTAGTCGGGAATTCTGTTGTGACTTCGCCGTCGATCTCGTATCCGACGCATACCGGAATCTCGTCCAGGTATCCCAGCACATCGAGAACCGTGAACGCGACGTCAGTCGTTCCCTGGATTCTGCATCCATATTTCGATGCGACGCAGTCAAACCAGCCCATTCTTCTCGGGCGTCCCGTCGTCGCTCCATATTCTCCGCCGTCTCCTCCGCGTCTTCTCAGCTCATCGGCCTCTTCCCCGAAAATTTCACTGACAAAAGCGCCTGCTCCTACCGCGCTGGAGTATGCCTTGCATACGGTGATAATCTTCTTGATCTCATACGGAGGAATTCCGGCTCCGATTGCGCCGTATGCCGCAAGCGTAGAGGAGGAAGTCACCATCGGATAGATGCCGTGATCCGGGTCTTTTAAGGAACCCAGCTGTCCCTCCAGTAAGATCTCTTTTCCCTCTTTGATTGCATTCCAAAGATAAGCGGAGACATCGCATACGTACGGAGAGATCATCTCCTTATATTCCATCAGTTCCTCATAAATTTTCTCCGGTTCCAGAGCAGGTTTCTGATATAAGTACTGTAACGTCACATTTTTCGTCTCACATACTCTGCGAACCTTTGCCATCAGCGCTTCCTTTTCACCGAAAAGCTCGCTGACCTGGAAACCGATCTTCGCATATTTGTCAGAATAGAACGGAGCGATCCCTGATTTTGTAGAGCCAAAGGAATTTTTTCCCAGTCTTTCTTCCTCATACTGATCAAACAGTATATGGTAAGACATCACCATCTGCGCGCGGTTTGACACTTTAATTTTGGGCATCGGCACGCCGCGGTCCACAATGCTTTTAATTTCCTGAAATAATACCGGAATATTCAGCGCCACTCCGTTTCCGATCACGCTCGTTGTGTGATTGTAAAAAACTCCTGACGGGAGCGTGTGCAGGGCAAACTTTCCATAGTTGTTGACAATCGTATGACCTGCGTTTGCGCCGCCCTGAAAACGAACAATGATATCCGCCTCTTTTCCGAGCATATCTGTGATTTTCCCTTTTCCCTCGTCTCCCCAGTTTGCTCCTACTACTGCTTTTACCATAAATCTTTCCTCCTGTTGTTATCTCACAACCTTCTATTTTCCTGTTTTTCTCAATGCCTACTGTTCGAAAAGCAGGAAGGAATGCTGTCTTTCCGCCGCAGGCGGAAAATTCAAAGATGCACTGCTGCGCGGGCAGAGCCCTTTTTATACGTGAATATCTGCTTTCATGCCCAAAATCTCTTTGTGCGCGTCCAAAACGGGGTTGACCACTTTCTTCAGAAATGCCTCTACCTGCTCTTTTGCTCTTCCCGTATATTTTTCCGGCTGCATCGTCTTTTTTAAGTCTTCCAGAGACATATTGAACGCCGGGTCAGCGGCAATCAGTTCCAGCAGATTATTCTCAAGTCCTTTTTCTTTTACATTTTTTCCTGCTTCCATAGAAAGCGTGCGGATTCTCTCGTGCAGCTCCTGTCTGTCGCCGCCTGCCTTTACCGCATCCATCATGATATTTTCAGTCGCCATAAACGGAAGCTCTGCGCGCAGGTGCTTTTCAATGACTTTCGGGTACACGACCAATCCGTCCACAACGTTCAGGCACAGATCCAGGATGCCGTCTACCGCGAGGAATCCTTCCGGCACAGAAAGCCGTTTGTTTGCGGAATCGTCCAGTGTTCTCTCAAACCACTGCGTTGCCGAAGTGATCGCCGGATTTAAGGCGTCCACCATCACAAATCTCGAAAGCGACGCGATTCTCTCGCTTCTCATCGGATTTCTCTTATAAGCCATTGCTGAGGAACCGATCTGCGTCTTTTCGAAAGGCTCTTCTACTTCTTTCAGGTGCTGAAGCAGACGGATATCATTTGAAAATTTATGTGCGCTCGCGGCAATTCCCGCAAGGACGTTGAGTACTCTCGTATCTACTTTTCTGGAGTACGTCTGTCCGGAAACCGGATAGCACTCTTTAAATCCCATTTTCTCTGCGATCATCGGATCAATCCTGTCAATCTTCTCCTGATCGCCGTCAAACAGCTCCAGGAAGCTTGCCTGCGTGCCTGTCGTCCCTTTTGATCCCAGCAGCTTCATGGTGCTCAGCACATAATTCAGATCTTCCAGATCCAGCAAAAATTCCTGCATCCACAGCGTAGCGCGTTTTCCCACTGTCGTAGGCTGCGCCGGCTGGAAGTGCGTAAATGCAAGAGTCGGCAGCGCTTTATATTCCTCGGCAAATTTTGCAAGCTCTGCGATCACATTGATCAGTTTTTTCTGAACCAGCTTCAGCGCCTCTGTCATCACAATAATATCGGTATTATCTCCTACGTAGCACGACGTCGCTCCCAGGTGGATGATTCCTTTCGCCTTGGGGCACTGTACGCCGTACGCATAGACATGCGACATCACATCGTGTCTGACCGCTTTTTCTCTCTCTTTTGCCACGTCATAATTGATGTCCTCTGCGTGTGCCTTCAGCTCGTCAATCTGCTCCTGCGTGATGTTCAGTCCCAGCTCCTTTTCCGTCTCTGCTAAGGCAATCCACAGCTTTCTCCAGGTGCGGAATTTCATATCCGGAGAAAAAATGTACTGCATTTCTTTGCTGGCATATCGTTCGGATAATGGACTCTGATATCTGTCTGTCATTCTTTTTCTCCTTCTCCTTATAATCCAAGACGTTTAAATACTTCCTGGTAAGCTTCCTCTACGTTTCCAAGATCTCTTCTGAAACGGTCCTTATCCAGTTTTTCGTGGGTTGTCGCATCCCACAGTCTGCAGGTATCCGGTGAAATCTCATCAGCCAGAATAATCTGTCCGTGGTATCTTCCGAATTCAATCTTGAAATCTACCAGTTCAATGTTTGCCTTGAGGAAGAAGTCTTTTAATACTTCATTTACTTTGAAGGCATATTTTACAATGGCGTCGATCTCTTCTCTCGTTGCGAGTTCCATTGCAATCGCAAAATAGTCGTTGATCAGCGGGTCGCCCAGCTCATCATTTTTATAACTGAATTCAATAGTTGGCGCTTTAAATGGAGTTCCTTCCGGCACACCAAGTCTCTTGGAAAAGCTTCCTGCGGCGATATTTCTGATGATAACCTCTAACGGAACAATCTCAACCTTCTTGACAGCTGTCTCCCGGTCGCTCAGCTCTTCGACATAGTGGGTCGGTACCCCCTGCTCTTCCAGAACTTTGAACATGTAATTACTCATACGGTTATTGACTACGCCTTTTCCAACAATGGTTCCTTTTTTAAGTCCGTTGAAAGCTGTCGCGTCGTCCTTATAGTCCACGATCAGTACGTCCGGATCTTCTGTCTTGAAAACCTTTTTTGCTTTTCCTTCGTAAAGTAATTCTTTTTTTTCCATTTAGTCCACCTATCCTTTTATTTTTTTAACTGCGATTTTTCAATCGTTCCGGCTACATTATACCTTGCATTTTCCCAGAAAGCAAGTCATTCTGTCGAAACCTTTTATACTTCGTTGAATTTCCCCAAAAATTCTTTCATGCGCGGGTTGTCAGAGCGGAAAAGCTCTTCCGGCGTCCCCTGCTCGGCAATCACGCCCTGATCCATAAAAATGATATGGTCGGCCACGTTGCGGGCAAAATTCATTTCATGCGTCACAATCACCATCGTCATATGCTCTGCCGCGAGATTCTTGATCACTTTTAAGATCTCTCCTGTCAGCTCCGGGTCAAGCGCCGAGGTCGGCTCGTCAAAGAACAGCACATTCGGGTGGAGCGCCAGCGCCCTCGCGATCGAGACGCGCTGCTGCTGTCCGCCGGAAAGCTGAAACGGATAATACTGTTCTTTGTCGGAGAGTCCCATCTTTGCGAGCAGCTCTCTCGCCTCCTTGACGGCTTCCTCTTTTTTTCTTTTCTGCACGCGGATCGGCGCGTCGATGATATTTTTGAGAACCGAGTAGTGCGGGAACAGATTGAAGCTCTGAAAGACAAGTCCAAAGTTTCTGCGGATTTTTTTCAGTTCGGAAGAGGAGGCGTAAATGCTCTTCCCGCCTTCCCCCTCTCTGACGGCCTCTTGCCCCAGATAGGCGAGACTGCCGCAGTCCATCGTCTCAAGAAGCGTCGCGCATCTTAAAAGCGTCGTCTTTCCCGACCCGGATGGACCGATGATCGCCAGCACTTCGCCTTTTTTTACGGTCAGAGAGATATCCTTTAAAACCTCCAGATCTCCAAAGCTTTTTTTGATATGATTGATCTCCAGATAATTCATGCCGTTCTCCCTCCTATCGATAATAATTCAGCTTTTTCTCTATAAATTCCATAATCGCCGCCACCAGGAAGTTAAAGACATAGTAGAAAATACCGGCTGCCACGTACGGTATCATGCTGGTCTGGGAGGAGGCGAGCGCTTTGGCCACAGTAAACATTTCTGTTACGGAAATGACAAAGGCAAGCGAGGTATCCTTCACGAGCGTGATCACTTCGTTTGTGACGGACGGCAGAATCCGCTTGATCACCTGAGGCAGGATAATCAGGAAAAATGTCTGTATCTTATTGTAGCCCAAAAGCTGCGCCGCCTCGTACTGACCTGCCGGCATCGATTCGATTCCGCTTCGGTAAATTTCCGCAAAGTACGCCGCATAATTGAGCACAAATCCGATAATAGCCGCAATAAACCGGTATGACCTGGAAATCGGTATGCCGAACAGATAATACGGACCAAAATAGACAACCATCAGCTGCAGCATCAGCGGAGTCCCGCGCATCACAGAAATATAAAATTTTGCGGCATTGCGCAGCAGCCCGTTTTTGGACATGCGCAAAAAGGTAATTCCAAGTCCAAGCGGAAGGGAGAACAGCAGGGTCAGTCCAAAAATGGTAGTTGTCGTGACCATTCCGTTTCCGAGCTGGGACATCATTGTTGAAAAGTTCATGTATCGTCCTCCTCTTTTTTATCCGGCGCAAAAAGGGGCTGCTGCTCAAAACTGCGCAACAGCCCTTTCACTGTTTCCTAAATCAATGTTTTTATTTTCCGATCGTCGTGATGTCTTTTCCGAACCACTCCTCTGAGATCTCGGCAAGTGTTCCGTCCTCTGCCATCTCCTCAAGCGCTGCCTGAACCTGATCTCTGAGTTCTTCGTTTCCTTTTTTGAATCCTACCGCATATTCTTCCTCGGACAATGTCTCTTCCAGAACGACGAAGTCAGCGTCTCTGCTCTCAATCTGATAGCTTGCCACAACGTCGTCCATCGCAATCGCATCGACTGCTCCTGCTTCCAGATCCATAAACGCTGTATTGTAGTCGGCAACGGTCAGCAGAGAACCAAAGCTGTTCACCAGATCTGCGTTCTCCTCCTCCTTCAGAGCCGCCTCGGCGCTCGAATCGATCTGGACGTCCACGGTCATCCCCGCCAGGTCTTCCAGAGTCTCAATATCGGAGTCCGCCTTCACTACAAACACCTGTTTGTTTGCCATATACGGCTCCGTCCAGGTATAATCGTCTTCTCTGCCCGTGATCGTAAATCCGTTCCAGATACAGTCAATCGTACCGGAATCCAGTTCCATATCCTTCGCATCCCACGCGATCGGCTGATATACGATCTCTTTTCCGAGGCGTTCTGCCACTTCCGCAGCCAGAGCCAAATCGAATCCCGTGTATTCTCCGTCGTCTCCTACAAATCCCATCGGCGGAAAATCCTGATCAAATCCTACCACAAACGTATTGTCGTCGGCTGTCTTCGTCGTCTCTCTCTCTTCTATTTTTACCGCAGCCTTCTCGCTCTCTGCTGCCGGAGCGCATCCAAGCATCATAGAAGCTGCCATCCCTGCCGCCAGCAACACACAGATCATTTTTCTCTTCATACCCATTCTTCCTCCATCGCTCTATTTTGCCGCTTCTCTTCTGAAGCTGTTTTTCACTTGACTAATTGACTACTCTACTCTGGTAAATTACGAAATTTATCTTACCATGGAAGTGTGCTTTTGTCAACTAAAAGCCGCCGCTTTCGCACATCTTTTTAAGAGCTTGTGCTTTTATGATAATTTTCCTTGCACTCCTCAAAAAATTCCTCCGGCGTCAGGTTTTTGAGCCGCTCTACCGCCGCGGATTCCTCCGCGCCCTCATATATGTCTCTGTGTTCTCTCTTAAGTTCTTCCCAGCGCTCCTCGTTTTCTCCGATCTCCTTCAACCGCTTTTTCCCTTCGTTTTCTTTCAGATATAAAGGCAGCATAAGAAGATATCTTCTGTAAATTTCTTTTGACTGCATAATCTGGTACGCCTGCCACAGGCAGTCCGCCGCCTCCTCGAACAAAAACATCTTTCCGTATGCCACTGCCATATTGTTCAGGACAGAGGCGTAAAACTGCACTCCAAGCTTTCCCGGATTTCTCTCCTTCAGGATCTGATAGTATTCCTGGATCGCGTTCATATACATTTCATACTCTGTCAGATAATCTGCTTTTACCTTCTTTCGGATATCTGCAGGCTGAATTTCAATCTTGGAAATTTCCTCCTGCATTTTTCGGAATTCGTTATGCGAGAGGTAATTAATCTCTTTAAAAATCGGCAGAATGAAATCTCCAATGCTTCCTCCCCGTTCGAGCTGATCAGACAGTCTCCGGGAGAGCCGCTCCAGTCCCAGCTCATCTCTCACCCATTTGCACAGCTTCTCATTGACTATGGTCTGGTCAATCAGATAAATATTATTCTGCAGGTAAAAGCAAAGCTCCTCGATCGAATAAATGTTTGTGCTGATACTCTCAATATAATACGGATTTTTTGCAAGGCGAACCTGGCACAGCCGACATCCGCTCATAGCTGTTCCCCCTTCTTTAAGCTTATCATTTCTTCCCACACTTTTCCCGAAGAACGGTATAAACCTCCAAACCCCTGATCCTCCAGCCTGATCCGGCACATATGCGGATCCAAAAACAGCACCGTCATCCGCAGTCTCACCGTTCTGTCCGGGCGGTTTTTAATCGGGTCGATGCGGATCGTCTCCCGGCGGATCTCTCCTGTCGTCATCTCTTTTGCCGTCACCGTCACTTCGTTTGTGTGGTCCAGAATAAACTCGCATTCATGGTAGGCTTCATACCAGTTTGTGCCGGCCGTAATGATCGGATAATACATTTCTCTTCCTTTTATAAGCATATCCATGCCGATATTAAAGCGGATCATATCCGGGCTGTCATACACGAAACGCTCGGTCGTCCTTTCCCCTACCCGGTGCATGGCGCCGTAGCACGCTCCCTTAGTGTACAGGTTTTTGCCCACAAACCCGTGCCGTCTTCTGCTGCACAGGCTTTTGAAGCACGGCTTGACCCATTCCTTCATAAATTCGTCGCCCACCAGATAGACGGACGAATAGGCGGCCGCTTTCATTACCGATTCCGTCATATCCTGGAATCTCCGCGCTCTCTCTTCATTCCAGCGGCTTTCTCCCACTCTCATATGAAGCCTCTCGTCAAGCGTCAGGAAGCCCTTCTTCTCAATATGCACCATGGCAGGTCTTGTCTGGTAGTCCGCCCAGAAATCATATGCCACAATCGTATCCTTCTCATATTCAAACAACGCGACGTGGTACGTCCACAGCGACTTTTTCTGATTGATCATAAAGTAAAAAAAGCTTTCCATATGATCCTGAAGAAAAATCCGGTTTCGGGAAATTCCAAGGTTTAAAAGCGCTTTTTTTAAGATGCTGATAAAAGGCTCTCTCATTTCCTGCATAGTCACCATAATGCTGATCTGTTCGATGGATCCGGTCCCTGAGAGAAGTTCCAGACAGCCTTTTAGAAACGCTTCCGCCAGCTCTGCCGTTGAGATGCTCTCCTCCTCCAGCTCCACCGGCTGCTGCAGCTCCATCTGCCGGACCAGGTCCTGGCAGAAGTATCCCTGCGCATTTTCCTTTTTTAGTTTCACTGCGTCCGCTCCAAAATACCATTCGTTCTCTCCTTTGATGCGGAACAGACACGTCGGAATCATATATTTCTCGCTTCCCGGAACAGGGCTGACCGTTACGGGTTCTTCATGGCTTCGGTTAAAAAAAGTAATCTGCGAATACTCTCTTCCAATGTCGAGTCCCACAAGGATTCTGTGTTGTTCTTTTATCACGCTGGTTTCCCCCTCACATCATTTTTAAGATTTCATCTGCCAGCACCTGCTGTCTGATATAGGTTTGGATCGTCTGTTCCAGCTTTGTCTTGTCACCGTGCTGCAAATGTTTCGCTGTCTGATTGATCAGCTCATATTTGCTGTTTCCCTCCATCGCTTTTTTGCGGCACTCTAAGACGGAAACCTTGCTCTTTTTGATCGTTCCGCCGTATTCCTCCACAATGTAATACGTCAGCTGTTCGCCGTAAAACAGCGTAAATTCCTTGCTGAAGATCCCTTCATACAGATTCTGCATCGGTTCCTTGCGGCAGACCTTTTCTTTTCTTTTTTCATCGTTGATATAGTAGTACAGCGTCACAAATGCTTCCGGATTTGTGCGGTATTCGATAAAGACTTTATCCTCAAGCTGGTAAGGTCTCGTATATTGTTCCGGAAATTCCTGAAAAAACGGAAAGCGCATTCCCCTGTGGACATACTCCTCCAAAAGCACGGCGGTCTGAAGCTCCTGCTGTTCGCACAGGGCTTCCCTGCCGCAAAGCTTTGCATAAAATCTCAGCAGCGCCAGCTTGCACACTTCATCCATTTCCGTTCCAAGTCCCATCTGCCTTTCCAGCCTTTTAAAAATGATTTCCTGCGTCGGTCTCTCCTTCACAAAATACTCATAGGAGCACAGATTCAGATAGGCGCGGCAGATATTTTTGTCCCCCATCGCCTTGCTGTAGCTCTCATAAATCGGCTCTGTGTCTTCTATCCCGTTTCCGGTAAAGAGCACCATCGCCAAAATTTTTTCTTCTATCTCAAAAGTGTCCAGATCAAAGCTTTTTCCCGCGCTCCACACTTTTTTCATCTCTTTGACCGGTCCGTCATAGTAGAACAGAAGATACGTCAGAATTTTTTTGTCATATTTCTCCTGCGCAAAGCAGACGCGGCACAAGGAGAGCAGCGTTTCGTTTTCTTCGTATTCCAGCGCCGAAATCATATTGCTGCAAAGCTTTGTCAGCTTCGTCAGCTCGATCCTTTCATATCCGTACACAGCGATCAGGTCAAACGCCTCCTGATAGAATTTCTGGTCAATCAAAAGCTCCAGAAGCTCTTTCGCATCTGCTCTGAAAAACAATTCATAGTCTATATTTTTTAAATATTCTCTTATTCCTTCTGCAAACGGATGTATCGTATAGAAATCAAGAATTTCCTTTCTCAGCAGCATACAGTACTCTTCTGTGATTTCGCTCATCTCGGCAAGCTTTTGCACTTCTTTGATCGAATCGGGCAGCTTGTTTTGCGCTCTCGTCTTCTCACATTCCCACAGAAGCATTCCCGGGTGATCCGGCGACAATTCCTTGACCCATTCCATAAACTGATCGTTTGTCATCATTTTTTCCAGCTCATACGCTCCGGAACATGCATAGCGGTTTCCCGCCTGATCCGTAAAGACAATGGAATAGTCTTCTGTATAAATCTGGATCTGCGCTTTTGCGTTTACGATCGGAACGATATTCTCTTCCTTAAGCTGTCTGTGGATGACAATAGCGGATGTGATCTGCGGCACGCGGCACGTCAGCTCATACGTAAACAGAATCCGGCCAAGACCGTCTGCCAGCCGTTTATTCAGCAGATTCTTTGTCAGAAATTTCTGATACAGGACAGCCAGATTTTTGTTGATCCTTCCAAATATCAGCTGATCCAGCATAAATTTTTCGATCGAAGGGCGGTAGCTGCGATAGCTCTGCGGATCCTCGTCGCGGTTCTGGATTACGCTGGCGTACACGAATGCCTTTTTCTTATAGTTCAGCGTATTGTTGTACGAAAAATACATCCGTATCATCTGCGGAAGCTTTCTGGCGCTGTTGTCGCTCATCGATTCTATATATGCCTCATACAGCCCGGTCACTCTCAGATCGTCTTCCACGCCTTTTGCGTACCAGAAAAAGGTGTCCGGATCTTTCTTCTGCCCTTTCAGGAGCAGCTCGCAGATACTTCTGACGAGTTCTGCCGACGGATACTGTTCATAGCATTCCTTTAAAACGGACAGCGTCGTCTCGTCATACTCTTTGCAGCGCAGCGCAAGATCGGCTGTCTCCTGCGCAACCTCTTTTGTCAGGATTCCTTCCTTGCACGCAAATTTTAAAATGGCAATCGTAAATTCATCGAGTCTTTTCATCAAAACCGGCTCTTTTTCAAAGAGCTGGTAAACCTCCAGGAACAGCATTCTGCTGCGGCATCCGTACAGAAACTGCTCCCTCACGGCTTCTATCTTCTGCTCGGGATAATTCAGATATTTTTCCTGAAGGTGA
>CAWVKK010000006.1:0-42556 GCA_963929865.1 uncultured Eubacteriales bacterium
GAGAGGGTGGGATTCGAACCCACGCGCCCTTTCGGACAAACGGTTTTCAAGACCGCCTCGTTATGACCGCTTCGATACCTCTCCATATGAGCTTATCTCTTTTTTACTGCGCTCAATGCAAGAAATATAATATCATTCTGTATGCAATCTGTCAACACTTTTTTTGAAATTTTTCCAATTTTTTGTTATTTCGAAAATATCTCAGCAATCCTTAAATCTTCCGGCGTCGTGATCTTGATATTCTGGTAGCTTCCTTCCACCAGCTTCACCTTTTTTCCCATCATCGTCTCCACCGCCATCGCGTCGTCTGTGATGTCCCGCCTTCCTGAACTCATCAGCTTCTCATACGCTTCTCTGATGAGACCATACTCGAAGATCTGCGGCGTCTGAATCATCCACAGCTTTTCTCTCGGCGGCGTGCAGATGGCAAACCCTGTCTCATCCGCTATTTTTATCGTGTCCTTTACCGGCATTCCGACCGCGCAGCTTCCGTATTGCTCTGCCGCTCTTTTTCCTCTCTCCAGAATCTCCTGTGTGAGAAACGGTCTCGCCCCGTCGTGGATGAAAACGTAATCGCACGCTCCCACAGCCTGAATGCCCGCATACACAGAATCGTATCTCTCTCTGCCGCCGCACACAATTTTCTTTACTTTCTGAAAATGGTACGGCTCTATGATGTTCTCTTTGCAGTAGGACTCTTCTCCCGCCCCGGTCACCAGGACAATCTCTTCTATAAACGTGCACTGCTCAAATGCCTGGAGAGAGTAAAACAGCACCGGCTTTCCTCCGATCGGCAGATACTGTTTTTGGACGGCGCTGTTCATCCGTCTCCCCTTCCCTGCCGCCAGCACAATGGCCGCATGTCTCTTTTCTGCCATCTTTCGCTTTTTCCTTCCTTATATTTTTTCTTCCTTATATTATAGAATAGATCGATAATATTGATATAGAGATGCCGGCATTAAGGATCAAAATACGGTTTCCGCACGATCAGGCGGAAATATTTTTGACCCTCCAGACATCAAAGCCCCTCACCGCTCTCCCAGCTTCAGGTTCGGCACGGCGTTTAAATCCCAGCCGTGGCGTGTTCCGGCTAGAAATTCATAGTATGCGGCGGCTCCGATCATCGCCGCGTTATCCGTGCACAGAATCGGAGACGGGTGATAGAACAGGAGCTGGTTCTCCCGGCACGCCTTCTCCATCATTGCGCGGAGCGCCGAGTTTGATGCAACCCCGCCTGCAATCGCCAGCTTCTGGAATCCGTATTCTTTTGCCGCCGCCACGGCGTGCTCCACCAGCACCTCGCAGACTGCCTTCTGGAAAGAAGCCGCAACGTCTGCGTCCTTGACCGTCTCCCCCTTCATCCTGGCTCCGTTTAAATAGTTTAAAACGGCAGATTTCAATCCGCTGAAGCTGAAGTCGTACGGGGCGCCTTCTATTTTGGCTTTCGGGAACTTAATCGCGTCCGGATTGCCTTCTTTGGAAAGCCTGTCAATTTTCGGTCCTCCCGGGTATCCCAGCCCGATCGCCCTCGCCACCTTGTCATACGCTTCCCCTGCCGCATCGTCTCTCGTTCTTCCGATGATCTCATATCTGCCGTAATCTCTCACGATCACCAGATGCGTGTGACCGCCTGAGACGACAAGGCAGACAAACGGCGGTTCCAATTCTCTGTTTTCAATATAGTTCGCCGAGATATGACCTTCTATGTGGTGGACGCCTATCAGCGGCAGTTTCTTGGCGTAGCAGATCGCCTTCGCCTCAGACACGCCTACCAGCAGAGCTCCTACCAGCCCCGGTCCGTACGTGACGCCGACTGCATCGAGATCGTCGAGCGTGACGCCCGCGTTCTCAAGCGCCTCCTCAATGACCTGGTTGATCTTTTCGATATGCTTTCTCGACGCAATCTCCGGCACAACGCCGCCGTACAGCTTGTGCAGTTCTATCTGGGAGGAAATCACATTCGACATCACTTCCCGCCCGTTTTTCACGACAGCCGCCGCCGTCTCATCGCATGAACTCTCTATCCCTAAAATCAAAATATCTTTTTCCATCGTCTAATCCTCTTCAAAATCCAGTTCTACCGTCTTTCCGTCTTTTCCGGGAAGACTGTTCGGAAAGATTTCTCTCACCTGGTCCATAAAATCCTCCGGTCTGGTCAGCGACGGGCTGTAATGGGTCAGCCACATTTCCTTTACCTGCGCTTCTCTCGCCAAGGCAGCCGCCTCCTTGAAGGTCATATGCTTATATCCCACGGCTTTCTCCTCTTTTCCCGGCTCTCCGTACATACCCTCGCAGATAAAGAGATCCGATCCCTTCGCATTCTCCGCGATCGAGCTGACTGGTCTTGTGTCCGTGCAGTATGTCACCTTGATTCCCTTTCTCGGAGCCCCGAGCACCATTTCGGGCGTGTACACTCTTCCTTCCTCCTCGATCGTCATCCCCTTTTGCAGAGGATTCCAGTACTTCAGAGGAATGTTCTGCTCTCTGGCACGGTCTGCGTCAAACCTCCCGGCGCGGTCAATCTCAAGCGTGTAGCCGTAGCACAAAACATTGTGGTTTACCTTAAACGCCTTAATCCGGTATCCGTGCCGCTCGAAGGTCTGCTGCGCGCCCTGGATCTCCTCAAAGACAATCGGAAAAGGCAGTTCCGGCGCAATGACGCGAAGCGCGTTGACAACCCGCTCCAGCCCTTTTGGTCCGATCATGGTCAGCGGCTCTGTCCGGTCCGCATTTCCCATTGTCAGCAAAAGTCCCGGGAGTCCGCTGATATGGTCGCCGTGGTAGTGGGTAAAGCAGATCGTGTCGATGGGCTTAAAGCTCCACCCCTTTTCTTTGATCGCCACCTGTGTCCCCTCTCCGCAGTCGATCAGCAGACTGCTCCCGTTAAATCTCGCCATCATTGCAGTCAGCCATCTCCTCGGCAGGGGCATCATTCCTCCCGTCCCTAACAAACAAATATCTAACATGATTTCTCCTTTTCTGTTTTCCCGATTTTTGTATCAATTCTGATGGAATTCTTTTTATTCTATCACAATTTTTCTCTTCTCACAAGCCGCGCGCCGACTTCTCTTTTTTTCCCCGCATCAGCACGGAAAAAATTCTATCTCGTCCTTCGTCTGCGCGGGAATGACAAATTCCGCGATGATCTCATCATAGCATGTCTCGCACAGATCGAACGAATCCTTTTTCATATCTCTTTTTGAAAAATATCCCCATCGCTTTTCCACATGAAAAACTTCCTCCTGTGCAATTCCATGTTCGACGGCGATCCGCTTTCCGCAGCGGTTGCACACGACTTCTTTTATCTTATTTTTCTCGTATTTTTTCATGTCGTCCCTCTTCTTTCTTTTTGCCCTCATTATATCGTGAACGGCGCTGAAAAAACTACTGGAAAATAAAAGAAAGAGAACCTGCCCTCTGTGCAGCTGCCATTCTCTTTCTTTTTACCGTTTCCACATAATTACCGCATGTTCCGCCGGTCTCTCGTAAAAATTTTTCCGGATCCCGGCTGATACGAATCCCATCTTTTCGTAGATGTGAATCGCCCGCTTATTGCTCTGGCGCACCTCGAGGGTAAACTGTGAAACTCCTCTGTCTTTTCCCGTCTCGATCAATTTTTCCACCAGCCGCGTCCCGATGCGGCGGTTGCGGTACGCTTCTTTTACCGCCACATTCAGGATATCCGCCTCGTCGAATATCTGCAGATAGCCGCAGTATCCCACAATCTCTCCGTCTCTCTCCGCCGCCAGGAAAACCGTGTCCTCCCGCTGCCAAAAAGACAGAAGGCTTTCGCGGCTCCACGGCGTCGAAAACGTCTCCGCCTCAAGCTGCGCAACCTGATCGAGATCTTCCTCTCTCATCTGCCTGATTGTCTCCATCTCCGGCTTAAGCCCCCTGTCTTTTTTCCCGTTCCATCCGCTCTCTCTCCGCCTGGGACAGCCGCAGATATTCCGGTCTGTGGTCTTTTGGGTCCTCTGTCCTGCCTTCCTTTAAGTACTCCAGGGCGAGTGCGGCGACTGCGCCGGCTCTCTGCTTGTTCACATGCGGCGGCGCAAACGTGCAGGGCACGCTGCACAGCTGCTGTATGACTTCCCGGTAGACCTTTACCCCGTCTCCTAAAAACGTCACTTCTCTTCCCAGCTCGTTCAGCTCTTCCACAATCTTTTCGATCGCTGCGGCTGTCTGTTTTTTTACGGTGCGCAGCTTTGATCCGTCAAACTCATAGATTCCCGTATACACCTGGTTTCTCCTCGCGTCCATGAGCGGGCAGATCAGACCTTTCGTCCCGTACAGGTTATAGGCGAGCCCTTCCAGGGTGGGAACCGCGATCAGCGGTTTCTTCAGGGCAAGCCCGAGTCCCTTTGCGGTCGCTGAGCCGATTCTCAGTCCGGTAAAGGATCCCGGTCCCGCCGCGACCGCCACGGCGTCAATCGTGTTTAAGTCCAGCTCCGTCATGTTTGCAATCTCGTCGAGCATCGGAAGCAGCGTCTGGGAATGCGTCTTTTTGTAGTTGACCGTATACTCGGCGATCAGACTGTCGTCCTCCACAACCGCGACAGACGCCACAAGACCTGAGCTGTCAAGCGCCAATATTTTCATCTTTTATGCCTCCTCAATGGAAATCTTTCTGTAATCAAACCCTTTTTCCAGATCCTTCTCAATCCTTACGCGGACCGCATGCTCCGGCAGCAGCTCTTCGATCAGGTTTGCCCACTCGATGATGCAGACGCCTTCCCCGAAAAAATAGTCTTCGTATCCGATCTCCTCCATCTCCTGCGGGTCCCCGATCCGGTACACGTCAAAATGGTAGAACGGCATTCTGCCTTCCTCATAAATCTGGACAATCGTAAAAGTCGGGCTGTTCACCGGCTCTTCGATTCCAAGCCCGGCTGCGACTCCCTTTGTGAAAATTGTCTTTCCCACACCCAGATCGCCGTCCAGCGTGTAGATTTCTCCCGGTTTTGCCTGCTGCCCTATCTTTTTTCCAAGCTCGAATGTTTCCTTTTCACTGTTTGTCTCAATGATCATCTCGTTTTCCTGTCTCTCTTTTCTCCTATGAATCGTTTCTGTCCATTCTCTCTTGCGCGGCTTAAGACTTTATCTCAAAAAGGAGAAGGGATCGTCTTCTTCTTTTAAAAAGTGCATCAGCATGTAGGCGCACATGATCGCCACCCGCTCTTCTTTTAAAATCCTTCTGACCTCCGCGCGGTCTGCAAGCACAATCTCCATGTCCTCGCTGTCTTCCTGTCCTTTTTTCGACACGCTTCCGGAGGCGTATCCGTACACGGTGGCGCAGCACTCGTCGGTCATGCCGATCGTGGTGAAATACGGCTTTTCGTACATCGCATCTGCATCGATCGGCTCCAGGTCAAGTCCTGTCTCCTCCTTGAGTTCTCTCACCGCGGCCGTCTTAAATTCCTCGCCCTCCTCCACAAGTCCTGCCGGAAATTCATAGATGTAGCCGTCCAGCGCATACCGGTACTGGCGCACCAGAACCACCTTATCGCGCTTTTCCTTGCAGACACTGTAGATAATCACGCCGTCCGGCTTTTCGTTCTTTGTGCTGATCTTTAAATCCTCTGTCTTTTTTGCCCTTGAGGCGACAAAATAGGGAAACTCTCTCCCCGCCTTGCTGACCGCGTCAAGCTGATATAAATTTAAGTGCGGATTGTCCGTCAGCTTTGAAATCTTCTTGATTGTCGGCATTTTCTCCTCTCCTTACCTGTCTTTTGTCTCTCTTGCTTCTTTCTGTGACCGGATCTGTCCGCCGCCTTACGCTTTCTGCAGAATCGGGCGGATCTTCTTGTACAGCAGCAGCGTCAAAGCTGAAACCAGGACGCCCTTTAAAATGTTAAACGGCGCGACCGCAAACATCACGAACGTAAAGACGTCCGTGATTCCGGCATTGACCGTCGTCCCCATCTGGATCAGCGCGTCCAGCGGCATTCCGGAAACCGCCGCGTAAAACGGAAGCAGAACCCATGCGTTTATGACGCATCCAAAAACAGTCATCACAGCGGTTCCGGCGCTCATCCCCATCACCGCCCCGGTCTTCGTGCGCATTCTCTTATAAATCAATCCCGCCGGCACGGCAAACGCGCACCCGATCAAAAAGTTTGCCAGATCGCCGACGCCCGCCGTCATCGATCCTCTCGTCGCCAGATGAAGGACAATCTTGGCAAGCTCGATCAGGACGCCTGCCGCAGGTCCCATCGCAAAGCATCCGATCAGAACCGGAATCTCGCTTAAGTCAATCTTGTAAAACGGAGGCGCAAACCACAGCGGGATCTCGAAGGACATCAAAATCATCGCGATGGCGCCTAACATGCCGATCTGTACGGTTGTCCGAATATGATTTTTTCCGGCAATTTTTGCCGCTGTCTGTGTGTTGCTGCTCATATCTTCTCTTCTCCTTTTCTTTTCTGCACATTTCGGTGTCTTCCTGATTTCGGAGAAAAAGAGACGCGTACAAGATCCGGAAAATGGCTGTGCGCTCCCGCACAAACGAAAAACCTCCCGACAAATTCCAAGGAGGCTTTTCCACACGTTTCTGATATCAGGTACGATCTTTCTTCTCTCATCCAGACTATACTGTCGGTTCCGGAATTGCCCCATGTCTTTTCATGAGGGTCGCCGGATCAGCCGCTTTCGCAGCTCGCGGACTGTACCGCCGGTAGGGAATTTCACCCTGCCCCGAAGAATTTTCTTTGTTCGTCCCCTATTATATGACGTTCTCATATAGGATTCAAGTATTTTTTCACGTCGTCTCCGGCAGTTTTTTCCTTTATCGGATATTCCAGTTTTTCGCCAGTCTGCTGATATCGAGTTCCTTTTTCTCTTTTCTTCTCTCTCTCTTTTCCTTCTTCTGACCGCTCTTCTCCTTCGGAGCGCTCGGTTTTGTCCCGTCAAGCTTCATGCTCAGCGAAATTCTTTTCTTCTGCAGGTCGACGCTCAAAATTCTGACGTTCACAATGTCGCCCACACTCACAGCGTCGAGCGGGTGCTTTATAAAACCGCTGTCAGACATCTCGGAGATGTGGACGAGTCCGTCCTGGTGAACGCCGATATCCACAAAAGCGCCAAAGTCAATCACATTTCGGACGGTTCCTTTTAAGATCATCCCTTCTTTTAAGTCCTTCATATCCAGGACGTCGCTCCTTAAAATCGGCTTGGGCATCTCGTCGCGCGGGTCGCGCCCCGGCTTTTCCAGCTCCTTTACGATATCGCGCAGCGTCATCTCGCCGATCCCCAGCTCCTGCGCCAGACTGCCGTAATCGGCTATTTTCTTCGAGATACCGCCCAGCTTTCCTTCTTCGATATCGGCAGGCTTATATCCAAGCTTGTCTAACAGGCGTCTTGTCGCCTCATAGCTCTCCGGGTGAACGCTCGTCGCGTCCAGAGGATTTTCGCCGCCCGGTATGCGCAGAAAGCCCGCGCACTGCTCAAACGCCTTCGGTCCCAGCTTTGCCACCTTTAAGAGCTGTCTTCTGTCTGCGAATCTTCCGTTTTCTTCCCTGTACGCCACGATATTCTTTGCCACGGTTTTTGAGATCCCGGAGATATACTCAAGCAGGGAAGCGCTTGCCGTGTTTAGGTCTACCCCCACTTTGTTGACGCAGTCTTCCACAACGCCTGAGAGGGCTTCCCCCAATTTTTTCTGGTTCATATCGTGCTGATACTGCCCGACTCCGATCGATTTCGGCTCAATCTTGACGAGCTCCGCCAGCGGGTCCTGGAGTCTTCTTGCGATCGACGCCGCGCTGCGCTGTCCGACGTCAAAATTCGGGAACTCCTCCGTCGCCAGCTTGCTCGCCGAGTAGACGGACGCGCCCGCCTCGTTTACAATGACATACTGAACCGGCAGCCTGCTCTCCTTTAGAAAGTCGGCGATCACCATCTCCGATTCCCTTGAAGCTGTTCCATTTCCAAGCGAGATCAGATCAATATGATATTTCTCGATCAGCTTTTTCACCGTATCCTTTGCCGCGCGGATTTTGGCGTCGTTTGTCGGAGCGGTCGGATAGATGACGGTGGTGTCTAACACCTTTCCCGTCTCGTCGACGACCGCAAGCTTGCACCCTGTCCGGAATGCCGGGTCCCACCCCAGAACCACCTTTCCCGCAATCGGGGGCTGCATAAACAGCTGCTTTAAATTTTCTCCGAATACCGCGATCGATCCGTCCTCCGCCTTTTCCGTCAGCTCATTGCGGATTTCCCTCTCAATCGCGGGCTGAATCAGGCGGTGGTAGCTGTCGTCGATCACTTCCTTTAACACCGGCGTCGTGTTCGGGTTGTCCTCTTTGATTGCCTGCTTTTCCAGATAGCGCAGAATCCGCTCTTCCGGCGCGAGGATTTTGACGGTTAAAAATTTCTCCTTTTCGCCGCGGTTTAGGGCGAGCACTCTGTGTCCGGCAATCTTCGCGACGGGTTCCTCGTATTGATAATATTTGTCATAGACGGATTGTGCCTTTTCATCCTTCGCGCTCGAGGAAATCACGCCCTCCTGCTCGGTCAGCCTCCGGATATAGATCCGGTAGTCCGCCACGTCGGAGATCATCTCCGCAAGAATGTCACATGCGCCCGCAATCGCTTCCTCCTCTGTCTTTACCTCCTCCGAGAGGAAGGCGCCTGCCTCCTGCCTCAGCGTATTTTCGGTCTTCTGCAGCCAGATCAGATCTGCCAGAGGTCCCAGACCTTTTTCTCTGGCGATCGTCGCCCGCGTCCTTCTCTTGGGCCGGTACGGGCGGTATAAGTCCTCCACCACCACAAGCGTCTGCGCGTCCAGAATCTGCTCTTTGAGTTCTTCTGTGAGCTTTCCCTGCTCCTCGATGCTTGAGAGAACCTGTGCCTTCTTCTCCTCCAGGTTTCTCAGATAATTGAGCCGTTCGTACAGCTTTCTCAGCGCCTCATCGTTTAGCGCTCCGGTTGCCTCCTTGCGGTAGCGGGAGATAAACGGAATCGTATTTCCCTCATCGATCAGCTTCACGGCGGCGTCTACCTGCCACAGCGCTACGTTTAACTCTTCTTGTAACCGTCTGTTAATGTCCATCTTGTCTCTCCTTTTTTTTGGTAAAATTGTGTTCCCTTCTGTCTTGCCGTCAGGATACTTGAAAAGTATCATATCTTATCTCAGATAGATTTACAATACCATTTTTTCGGATCTGTGTCTTTTTCACACAGCAACTTTTTTCTGGCAAATCATTCTTATTTCGAGGAAATTCTTGTCTTTCCTCCGTTTCTATGCTATCATTTTTTGTAAGTTGTCCAAACGCTATTATTTATTTGGAAAGGAGTCTTCCGTCTATGGATAATCAGCAGTATCAGGGCGGTTCTGATTTTCAGCGCGGGTGGGATGAAAAACCGTTTTCTCCTCCCAGATCCGCTATGGAGACAGCCGCCTTTATTCTGGCCGTTGTTTCTTTCTTTTTGATCAGCTATTTTCCTCTCACAGCTGCGCCGATCGGTCTGTCGATTCTGTTTGCGCTGCTCTCAAAGGGACCCAGAATGAGGATCAGAAAAATAGCGAGGATCAGCATCATCATTTCCTCTTTCTCCCTGATTGCGGGAACGGTCTCTTTTACCTATTTCGTCTACCGGAACTGGGATTATATCTATGAAACGTTTGAACAGGAGCTGGAGCGCGCGCTCGAAGATCCGGATTCCTATCTCGACGGTTTGTGGTATTCGGAAGAAGATGACCCTTTTTTAGACCCCTATGATTCTTATGATCGCTTTTACGGCGATTCCGGGGACTACGGCGATCTGGTCGAGGATCTCTTCCGCGATTCTCCCTACGGTATGCCTTCTCCTGCATCTCCGGAGCCGCCTTCGCAGCAGCCAAGCGATATGATTTGAATCCGCTGCAAAATCTTATAAAAGAATGGAGTGTGAATATAAATGAAGCGTTCTTCCGCCGAGTTAAAGGCGCTGGCAAGGCAGAGCCTCGAGGGGCGTTACACGCTTGCTATTGAGCTGGTGATTGCCTATTTTGCGATCAACTTTTTCCTGTATACGATCAATCTTCGATTTTTTTCTGATTTCTTGAGTTTCAATATCATTAGCCTGCTGGGAAACTTTTTTATCCTTCTCCTGTCTATGATGGTATCGAGCGGGCTTTCTTACTGCTTTCTCGCCATGACCCGCGGGTGGGCGGTCCGTATTTCGGATCTCTTTTTCGCTTTCCGCTATCAGTCTGACAAAGCTTTGATTCTCTCTTTCATCTACAGCGTCGTGCTTCTGCTGGCTGAGCTGCCTCTTACCCTGCTCCTCTCCCTCCAGTTTGAGCCTGACCTGGGAGACCACGTATTTCTCACGCTGCTCCTTGTCGCTGCCTGCGTCGTGTGTCTCATCGCCGCGGTGATCCTGATACTCACGCTCTCCATGTGCTTCTATCTCTATATCGATCACTCGGAGCTGAGCGTCCGCCAGATTCTCACTGCCAGCTTTCAGATGATGAAGGGAAACAAAATCCGTCTTTTCTATCTGTATGTCAGTTTTCTGGGAGTCCTCCTCCTGTGCGTGATGACCTGTATGATCGGGGTGCTTTGGGTCATCCCCTACATCTCCTGCACGGCGGCGATGTTCTACCGCGAGCTGAACGGGGAGCTGCCTCCAAAAATGGACACGTCAGAGTTTTAATCCCGTAAAATCATGGCGGCGCATAAAAGCCTGTCTCTGACTGCAAACATCATACAGTCAGAGACAGGCTTTCTTTTTTTTAAACGTTTTTGTCCATTTTTCCGTGAATATCTCCATCGATCAGCCGTTCCAGCATCTCTGCCGTTCCCCCTGAATGCTTAAAGCTCTTATGTATTTTTTGGGGGACAAGCTGAATTTTCTTACAGTCAGGTGATTCATGCAGCGTTAGTCCGCTGCGCTTAAGTTCATCTGAAAAGTCTGTCACAGACTTGATCCGGCTTATGTCTAATCCCGTCTTTTGCTGTAAATCTTTTGCGAACTCAGGGTCGGCACATATTGTGTCGACAATCTGGTGCTTCGCCATAGACTGCCATTTATTCCGTATTTTTTGATTCAGATCTTCTCTGGAACTTACCTGCTTATCAACAGCTATATTTTTTCTTATATATTGATATAGTTTGTCCTGATTCTCAAAATTTATGTCATATTTTGAGACAGGTGAAAAATCCACATCACCGTTTTTATATGGGATTCCTTTAATGCCAAACTGAGATAGCTCTTTCGCCAGACCGCTTTCACTGTCTTTTGGTTTTCTCCTTGAATTGCCTTCTTCACCTTCCCACTCAAGGATATTGCTGTTTCTATTGGCAATCTTTATCTTATCTTCTGTGGATTTTAATTCCCGATTCGATGAAAAATTGATCTCCGTGTCTTTCGTCGAATGCTCCGTGTTTTCTTCTTTTTCTGACACCTCTGTTTTTTCGTCCTTATGAAAAAATTTATTTATCCGTTCTTTCAGTTTATCATCTTGTTTTTCTTTCTCAATTTTTTTCGTTTCAATCTGTTCTTGCTCAACCTTATTTTCAGAGTTTTCCCTTCCCTCGAAATTGCCAAAGCCCATTATTTCATCCCTCCAAATATCTATTTATTGCCTGATAAAGATTTATATGCTAGTATTATACGCCTATTTTTTCATTCAAAAAAAGTCTATGCATTTATATAAAGATATATGTAATAATTGGCTTTTCTCATTCATTTTTAATCCGGTTTTTTTACGAAAAACACGGTAAAATTACACAGATGCCCCGGATTTCTTGACCGTCGGTCCGATCTTTTATATAATCGAGCCATCTTAAGAACCTGCTGTGTTCGAAAGTATTATATTTCCAGACGGATTGTATAGGAGGATGAAAAAATGAGGAGAACAACTGCATACTTAAAAAAAGCTGCTGCTGCGTTTATCGCAGCTATGATGACCGTTACGGCTGCTTTTCCGGTCTTCGCAGAGGAAACCGCAGCCGGGGAACAGGTTCAGGTATACGACTACGAGGATAAATATCTGTGGTACGTGCCTACGGAGAGCTTTACGTGGGACAGCTACGGATGTCTTGCCGATCACCACAGCCAGATGGGAGGCACCGCAACAGACGGAACGGAATTCGATTTTGACGCGCTTGTAAACAGTCCTTTGGGGGAAAGCATCATGAGCACTTCCAAAAACTTTATTCTCTACTCAAAT
The DNA here is from genome assembly GCA_963929865.1 of uncultured Eubacteriales bacterium. Classification (GTDB taxonomy): domain Bacteria; phylum Bacillota; class Clostridia; order Lachnospirales; family Lachnospiraceae; genus JAGZHZ01. The sequence goes on from CAWVKK010000006.1 coordinate 12,158, forward strand.
GAATACGGCGCACAGGAATACGCATACTGGGAGAGTCTTGGAATCCGCAAAGAAATGCATGATTTTGACGACAAAGACCACAAATGGGCGACGTTTACCCCGATGGAAGCGTACGAAGAGGAAAATGCTGACAAGACCTACCCGGTTGTGTTTGTGTTCCACGGAGGCAACAACCCGATTTACGCCGCTGAGACTTACGGATATGCGCAGCTTGCAGCGCAGGAGGGCTTCATCTGCGTGATGCCGTGGGCTGAAAACGGCGGTTCCGGAGATGAAGAGGAAGGCACGACGCTTGACGCTGAGGTAGACCGCATCATGGAAATTCTACGGGCAGAATATCCGATCGACGAGAGCAGAATCTACGCTGCCGGATATTCTCTGGGCGGACGCTCCACTGTCAGAGAGACGGTTAAACACCCAAATATGTTTGCCGCTATCACAGTAGGCGGTCACAACCTGGGCGGAATCCGCCAGGGTGAGACGTACTCCTTTGCAGAGGAAGAGTGGGATGCGCTCAATGAGACGCCTGTTCTTCAGCTGGACGGCAAATATGAGATGCGCATCAAGCTCCCGTACGGATACGACGTCACAGGGGAAGATTCCACAAACGCACTGAACAGATGGTTTAAAATCAATGGCATTGACCGGGAAGTGACACTTGAGGAATGCCAGGAAATCGTCAATACAACAGACGACTATGCGCAGAAGATGCTCGGACTGGACGCGGATGAGATCTATACGCAGTATTACGACGGAACAGAATTCTACACCGCTGATTTTTACAATGAAGACGGCGTCAACATGATCAAGATCATCAATGTGGACGGCATGATTCACTGGATGACACAGTCTATGTCTTTCGTATCCTGGAACTTCATGTCACAGTACGCAAGAGACACTGAGACGGGAGAGCTGATCGTTCTGAATCAGGACAATGAGCCGCAGCTGACGCCGCAGGAAATCGACTATAACAAGAAGGGAAGCTTTATCCAGGAATACACGATGGAAGCGGCAAAAGGCGAAGAGATTTCGATTACGGTCAAAGCCTCTGACGATGTGACTGGTTATGTGCTGACTATGGAAGACAAAACGCCTCTGACCATCGAGTCTGACACAGAAGAAGGGGCAGACGGATATACATACTGGACGATTTCTACTTCTGTGGAGCAGACGGGAAAATCGCTGCTTCAGCTGATTCCGGTGACGGAAGAGGGCGAGCAGTCCGCGCTTATTCTCCCGGTATTGGTGCAGTAACTCATATCCCATATCAAAAGCTGTGTAAAATGTTTACAGCCCCGCAGTCTGTACGGACCGCGGGGCTGTCGTCAGGATTTAAACTTTTTTATCGGGTTTCTTTCCTGGAGAGCTTTCTTATCTTTTTCTATTTTTCTATTCAATCGTTACAGTCTGTGTGTAGAGCAGGTTATCGGAGGAAGATCCAATCATCACATCGCGATCTCCTGTCGCGAGCACCCATTTGTCCTTTGTTCCGTCTTCTCTCTCAATCAGCTCAAGGCTTGCATCCCAGTAAGAGAGCATTCTCTCGTTGATCTGCATCGTGGCTGTTTTGCTCTCTCCCGGCTCAATGTCTTCGATTCTCGCAAAGGCTGCCAGCTGTTTCTCTGCCATCTGAACGCCTTCGGGAACCTCTGCCGCTCCTAAATAAACCTGAACGATCTCATCGCCTTCTACGTCGCCTGTGTTCGTCACGGTTACGCTGACGTCAATCGTGTGGTCGTCGTTTACGGTCACTTCATAATCGCTGTATTCAAAGGTTGTGTAGGAAAGACCATATCCAAATGCGTACTGCGGCTCTACATCCTCTGCGTCGTACCAGCGGTATCCGAAGTTTAATCCTTCTGTGTAATGCGCCGTGTACTCTGACTGGGACTGGTCGCCTGCGCGCTCTGTGTTGTAGTTCGTCTCGGCATCGGGGTTGTCGTAGTATCCGTATGTCAGCAGTGTGTCTGCGTTTGTCTTCGGAAGCGTCATCGTCAGCTTCGCGCTCGGGTTTACCACGCCTGTCAGCAGCTCTGCGATTGCGGTTCCTGCGGACTGTCCGGCGTAGAACGGAACGAGCAGCGCGTCGGTGTCCTCTAACCAGTCGCCTTCAAACGAGAATCCGGAACGCCCGAATACGACGAGGACAAATTTGTTTCCGTTTTCTTTTGCTGCCTGCTGCACGGCTTTGATCTGTTCGATTTCATCGAGGGAGATATCAAAATCGGTCTGGAATACAGGACCGTGTCCGGTTGCCCCTGTTCTGGTGAACATCACAACCGTGTCGTTTTCTGCCGCTGCCTTCAATGCGTTCTGCATATCCGTTTCTTCCTGGGACGGCAAAATCCAGGTCAGTTTTACGCCCTGATCGCGGTAAGCGGAGGTGTGCTGCGCGGTCACAACCACTTTGTATCTCTGCCCTGCCTCTAGGGTCGCCGCTGCGGCGGAGTAGTTGAGTCCCTCTGTCGTATAGTAGTCCCAGGACACTCCGTCGGATGCAGTTGCCGTGATATCCTCTTCTGCTGCTCCGCTGATCTTTACGTTCGCCGTTCCTCCGTTTGTCTGGATCACGAAAGAATATTCTCCGGATTCCGGCGCTTCTATGTATCCGGTCCAGGTGTACGCTTCCTCTCCGGTCAGCGCTGTTCCGTTGTCCGCATTCTTAAAGTCTCTCTTTCCGGTTGTCAGGTGAATGCTCTCTTCGATTCCGACCTGGCTTCCCAGCTCTGTTCCGGGATTTTCGATTGGATCCGGCGCTTCCGGCTCCTCTGTCTCTTCCTCCGCCTGCGGACCTCCCGGTCCTCCAAATCCTCTCTGTTCCACGACATCCTCTGACAAGATTCCGTTTGTGCGGACCCATCCGTTCTCGGATCCGTCCTCGCTCTGGAAGACAAGCTCCGCCGGGATATCGGTTCCATGGACATTGTTTAAGACAGCCGCTGTGATGTTTGCGTCCTCCCCTGCGATCTCCATCATCGATTCGTACGGAGTCGTCATGTATTCCAGAACGCCGAACGAGCGCTCGCCTCCCGTTCCGCCTACCAGGTTGACTGCGCCGTATCCGATCAGCGCCACAGAGCTGTCTCCCGTGTAATCCTCGCTTGTCAGCGGAAGCGTGTCATCTTCGTTCTTTAACAGTACAATACCCTTTTCTGCAATCTCTTTTGCCACTTCATTGTTTTCATCATACAGCCCTGCCGCGCGGTCTTCCTCGTAGGTTCTCTCAAAGCGGATCGGCTGTGTGCGCCCCGGCTCTTCCTTTGCATATCCGTTTTCGTCAATCTCCACCAGATTTAAGTATCCGCTGACGCCGTACGCATACAGAGTCGTTCTGGCAGCCGCGTTTAAGTCTTCGATCGTCATAATGCCCTGGGATGCCGCGGAGCGGAACTTCGCTTCAATATTTTCCGCGTTTTCCTGAGAGATCGTAGTTCCCAGGCTCATGGAAAATTCTTTGTTCGCGCCCCAGTCCGGAACCATCGCTCCCTGCCAGTTCCACATATCGCGCAGAACCTCTATCTGCAGATAGGAGTTTGAGGAGGTGTAGAATCCGTTCAGACGGTTATACGTTCCCATGATCGAGGCAACTCTCGCCTCCTTTGCCGCCGTCTCAAACGGATATAAGTATGCCGTGTGGAGCGTCTGCTCATCTACCTCCAGCCAGAGGGACGTATCTCCGTCCGTGCCGTAAGCGCCGATGTGCTTTGCCATCGCGATGCCGCCGTTTTCCTGCAGTCCCTGTGTCTGTGCGACCGTCAGCCTGGAAGTCAGGTAGTAGTCCTCGCCGAAGGAGTCTTTCGCCCTTGCCCAGTGCGGCGTCCTCGCCAGATCCATCTGCATCCCCAGCTGCCATCCGGAGCCTGTCGACACATGTTCTTTTCCGAGCGCTTCCCCGTATGCGTATACCAGATCGGTACTCCAGGTCATGGAGGTCGTCAGCTGAAGCGGCATGTTTGTCGTCTCCACATAAGAGTCAGCATTCTGCGTCCCTGTGCTGATTCCGGACGGACCGTCGTGCATACGGCTCTCCGGCACGCCAAGTCTTGGCACGCCGGTGATGTATCCGACTCCAGAACGGTTTTCCGGGTCTGTGTTCATCGATACCAGATTGATCTTCTCTTCAAAGGTCATCGTTTTCATAAGAGCGTCGATCGTCTTTGCCAGCGTCTCATCGTCCATCGGCGTCATCTGATCCTTTGGATACACTTCCGGGAAGGTTGTGTCTTCCGGGTCTGCATCTGTGTAAAAGCTTGGATCATCAAAGTCTGTGTTGATGTCGAATGTTCCTTCCGGGTAGACGGTTCCAAGTCCGGTTCCTTTCTCCGCATTGTCAAGGTTTGCCTGCGTGTACTCGTTTGCCTGCCCTTCCTGGAGTCCTTCCGCCAGCGCTGTCATGCTGGAAAATACCATGCTTCCCGCCAGCACGGCGCCTGCTACCTTTTTCGTCAGTGCTTTTTTGTTTCGATTCATTTTCTGATCCCCTTTCTCTTTTTTCCTCACGTTTTTACATCTGCCGGTCTCTCTCCGGTCTTCCTATCATTTTCTATGATGACTTGATTATATAAAATTTCCCTTGTGCGGGTCAATTTTCCCGAAAGACCGTTCGCTCCGTTTTTCGGTCATTTCACTCCAGAAGACAAAGAAGATCTGTTTTCCCTGCGGCATATCGTTCCAGCAGTCCGCGCGACTCAGCGGCGGTACACATATAGTCCTGCCGCCCCGGGGAGTGGAGCGCGCCTAAGTTTCCCTTGTGAACGTGGTGATATTCCATCGCTGACATGTGAAGATGTTCCTCCATCATCTGATTGAGATAGCGCGTGGAGGAAAAACCGCTCTCCTCCGCCGCTCTTGTCACTGTGCAGGCAGGGTCGGCGAGCAGCTCACAGGCGCGGCTGAATCGTTTTTGCGCCAGATACGTCTGAAAGGGCATCTGCAGCATTTCCTGAAAAAAGTGGGACAGACGGGAGACAGACAGATGTTCGGTCTGCGCCAGCTCCGCGATCGTCAGGCGCTCTGTGTAACGCTCGTCTATATACGTCAGCAGCCGTTTGAGGCGTTCCATTCTCAGCTTATAAGACTGGCTGGTGGTGGATCGAAAATCTGTCGCAGGCACATGGTTGAAAAACAGGTAAAGCATTTCATTGATCAGACTCATGCAGTGAAGCGCAAACAAGTTTTCCTTTTTAAAGTAGGCGATGCCCGCCTCAAGCATCAGACCGACAATCTTGTCATAGACTCCCGCTTTCTTTAAAGACGCGGACGGTGTCATCTCATTTACCCGCAGCCGCGTCAGCTTCGGGTCGCAGATATTTAAGATGACGGGAGAATACTGCACCCCGAAGATCAGTATTTTGTCAGAGGCGGCTGTGACTTCATGAGCTTCCAGAGAATTAAAGTAAAAGAACTCTCCCCTTTTGATCTGCGTGTCCTTCTGTATGGTGTGCAGTTTCCCTCTCCCGTCCAGGACAAGACACAGTTCTGCGTCGATGTGCAGATGAAGCTCGCAGTATTTCAGCTGCGTGACGTACATCCGCAGTCCGGGAAGAATTTCATGGGCGACCAGTTCCAGTTCCTGTTTTTTCATCGTATCACTCTCACTCCTTGCATCCGTTTTTGTATCGCATATATCAGCATATTTGTCATGAATTGGCGGCATCATAATCATTGCGAAGATTCCCGTTTTCTTTTATAATATCACTGATTTACAGACAGAAGCAACCAAATGTGAAAGCGAGGATTATGATTATGGATAGCAGAATTATTACAAAAAGAAAGGTATTTGGAATGACTGCAGGCGTTGTCATTTTGTCGGCTGGAATCGCCATTTTCCGCCAGTCTGGGATGGGCACGGACCCCGGCAACGCCATGCTGTTCCGGATTTCCGAAATCGCGCTTCTCCCCTTCAGCACCATTGTGCTGTTGTCCAACCTGCTCTATTTTGCGGTAGAATTTTTTCTTGGGAGGACGTATATCGGGATAGGAACCTTTGTAAACGGAATCGGGTGCGGCTATATCGTCACCGTGTGCTGTTCCCTCTTAGCGCGCGTCTTCGGGACGCCGGGGACATTGTCGGCTCAGATTTTGTGGGTGATCGCCGGCACGCTCGTCATGAGTCTGGGCGTGTCGCTGTACCAGACAGCCGGACTTGGCATCGCCCCGTACGACAGTCTTGCGATTTTGCTGTGCAGGTATACAAAGCTGCCGTATTTCCTGTGCAGAATCTGCGTCGACGGTCTGTGCGGCGTGATCTGCTGGCGCATTGGCGGTCATCTCGGAGTCGGAACCCTGATCTGCCTCTTTGCGCTCGGACCGTTTATCTCTGTGTTTGATCAGTATGTCTCAAGACCATTCATGAGAGATCTTTCGCTTCAAAAGACAGAGGATCCTGCCGGGGCAAAAGTCTGAGAATCCCGTATCGCAGCGGCAGAAGGCAAAGCAAAAAAAGAGACGCTCCAAAAAAGATCAGGTCTTTCAAATGACCCTTCTTTTTCCGGATTGTCTCTTTTTTGATGGAAAAATTTAAAAATCGGCGGCCGTCACGCTCTGCCTATCCGGCAGTCCCAAAATAATCAGCCGTCACAGTCATTTTGTATCTTCTCCCGGCATTTTCCACGCATGGTGGTCGGTGTGGAGCAGCTCATGCGCCAGATGTGACAGCGGCTCTCCTAAATAATCCTGATAGCATTTCTGCACGGCAAGATTTTCGTGGGAGAAGCGCAGATGATTGACCTTGTCAAGCCCGTACAGGACGCCGCCTCTCTCTCCTGCAAATTCTTGTCCGTCCTTGATCGGCTGTCCTCCGCCTCCGACGCATCCGCCCGGACAGGCCATGATCTCCACGAAATGGTAGAAAACCTTTCCTTTCCGGATCGCCCTCATCAGTCTTCTGGTGTTCCCAAGTCCGCTTGCGACCGCAACTTTGATCGTCTTCCCGGCGAGATTAAATTCTGCTTCCTTCCATCCGTCCATTCCGCGCACCTTGCTAAAGGAATCCGGATCCGGGTTTCTGCCGGTCAGAAGATAGTAGGCGCTGCGCAGCGCAGCCTCCATCACGCCTCCTGTCGCCCCGAAAATCACGCCGGCTCCGGAGCCCATTCCGAGCGGCATGTCGAACTCTTCTTCCTTCAGATTTTCCACAACAATGTGTTCTGAGCGGATAAGCCGCACGATTTCTCTCGTCGTCAGCACAAAATCCACGTCCTGTCCCGCCCCTGCGCTGTTCATGACAGGCAGAGCCGCCTCCTGCTTTTTGGCGATGCACGGCATAATCGAGATCGAGCAGATTTTTTCCGGATCGGTGTTGAGAAGCTTTGCGTAATACGATTTTGCAATCGCTCCGAACATCTGCTGAGGCGATTTCGCGCTTGAGAGCTGATCCGTCATATCCGGATACTGAGACTTCATGAAGCGCACCCATCCCGGACAGCACGAGGTAAACATCGGGAATTTCTCCTTGTCCTCATTTTTGATTTTCTCAAGGAATTCGCTGCCTTCCTCCATAATCGTCAGATCCGCGCCGAATGTCGTGTCGAAAATATACTGAAATCCGATCTGTCTGAGCGCGGCTACTAATCTCTTCGCATTCGCAAACTCTCTGGAAAGCCCCAGCGATTCTCCCCAGGCTGTCCGGACGGCAGGCGCTATCTGGACAAGCGTAATTTTTTCCGGATCTGCCAGGACGTCAAGCACTTTCTGGATATCGTCCCTCTCTCTAAGAGCTCCCACCGGGCAGTGCGTGATGCACTGTCCGCACAGCGCGCAGTCCGCATCCTGAATTTTTCGGTTTTTCGAGACGTCTACCGTCGTGCGCGATCCTGTCCCCGCTACGTCCCAGATATTTAGCCCCTGAATTTTGTCGCAGATCTGGATGCACCGCATACATTTGATACATTTTTTGGCGTCCCGGATAAGAGGGAAATCCATCGGCCATTTCGTCTTTGGCAGCTCTTTTTCAAACGGCAGGTCTAAAATTCCAAGATCGTTCGCGATCGTCTGGAGCGTACAGTTTCCGCTTCTGACGCATGTCGCGCACTGGCAGTCGTGCTGGGATAAAATCAGCTCCACGTTGTTTCTTCTGCTCTCTCTGACCTTCGGGCTGTTTGTGTAGACCACCATGCCGTCCCATATCTTATTGTTGCATGCCGTGACCAGCTTTGCGCATCCTTCTACTTCTACGATACAGACGCGGCAGGCTCCAATCTCATTGATATCTCTTAAATAGCACAGCGTCGGAATCCGAATGCCCGCGCTGGCTGCGGCGTCTAAAATCGTCATCCCTTCTTTTGCTTCTATCTGTCTGCCATTGATTGTTATCTTTACCATTTCTCTACTCTGCCTCCTTTCAGACAGCCAAATCCAAAGTGGTCGCAGCGCAGACAGCGTCTTGCCTCCTGGTTTGCCTCTTCCAGTGTCATGCCCTGCTCGATCAGCTGAAAATCTTTTGCGCGCTCTGATGCGTGGCGTTCCTTCATATTGACTCTCGCGCAGCTCTTTCTGTCGTCCAGCCGCACCTCCGGAATCTCCACGTCAGCGGAGATTGTGTGATGGTATCCCAGATAGTCGTCAATATTTGCCGCAGCCACTTTTCCTGCCGCGATCGCCCGGATCACGGTTGCAGGTCCTGTCACGCAGTCTCCTCCTGCGAATACCCCTGTAATGTCCTTGGCGTTGACGCCGCTCCATCCCAGAGCGTCGATGACGCCCCGTTTCACCGGAATTCCCTGCTCTGCAAATGCTTTCGACTCAATACCCTGCCCGATCGCCACAATGACGAGATCGCAGGCAAGGCGCAGATCCTCCTGCTCGGAATCCATCGGGATCGGTCTGCCGTTTTGCACCGGACCGATAATCTGAGGCTTGACCCAAAGCGCCGCTACATTTCCTTCCGCATCCTTCTCAATTCGAAGCGGAGCGTGCAGGTCGAGAAGCTCGCACCCCTCTGCCACAGCACCTTCTACCTCCTCCTGCATTGCCGTCATGTCGGCCGCTCTTCTGCGGTAGGCGATCCGCAGTCTCTTCGCGCCGAGGCGGATTGCCGAGCGCGCCACATCCATCGCCACGTTTCCTCCTCCTATGACGATGATGTCTTTTCCCGCAAAGTCAGGCATCTCTTCGTCTCCGATTCTTCTGAGCATTTCCACCGCAGAGATCACACCCTTTGCGTCTTCGCCATCCATGCCGATCTTTCGGTCTGTCTGGGCTCCGATTGCAATGTAGACGGCGTCGTATTCTTTTCTCAGATCCACAATGCTCGGGTCCGTTCCCACGGTCACTTCCGTCCTGACATGGATGCCGATGCTTAAGAGATGCTCGATCTCCTGGTCGAGAATCTGTCTCGGCAGACGATAATTCGGAATGCCGTATCGCAGCATACCGCCCAGTTTTTTTCTCTGCTCAAAGATCGTGACGTCATGTCCCATGAGGGCAAGGTAATACGCCGCGCTGATTCCTCCTGGTCCTCCTCCGATCACCGCAACCTTCTTTCCGGTTGAGACCGCCGGAACAGGGAGCGGAACCTCCCCCGCATGGTCAACGGCAAACCGCTTCAACCCGCGGATGTTGACCGGGTCGTCGATCAGCGTTCTGCGGCATCTGACCTCGCACGGATGTTCGCAGATCAGTCCGCAGACTGCCGGAAGCGGATTATCCTTCCGGATCAGGCGGACTGCATCCCCATATCTTCCCTCCGCCACAAGCGCAATATATCCCGGGATATCCACGCCCGCCGGACACTGGGAGACGCACGGAACAGGCTGATTTAATTCCAGCTTGCATCTTCCTCTTAAAATATGCTCTTCAAAATCGTCCCGGAATCCTTTGATCCCTTTTAATATCATCTTTGCGGCTTCGTATCCGATGGCACAGTCCGCTGAATAAAAAATATTTTTTGCCGTCTTTTCGATCAATGTGATCGTCTCCAGCTCGGCTTCTCCGTCCAGCACCTTCTCCATCAGCCTTTCCAGCTGTCCTAATCCAACTCTGCACGGAACGCATTTTCCGCAGGACTGCGCGTGGCACAGTTTCAAAAATGAAGCGGCAAGATCAACCGGACAAAGTCCTGACGGGCTTGCGCTGATCCGTCTTTCCAGATCCTTATACAGTTCTTCTACTGTCCTTTGCGCTTTGTTCTGAGTGACAATACTCAATCTGCTCACAATATCCTCCTCCTTTTCAAAAAATAAGTTTTTGCATGTTTAAAAAAAAGGGCAATATTTGCTTTTTACAAATATTGCCCAGATGGTCGGCCTGCCCAGAACTTTTATCACACTGTGGTATCCCACATTTTATTCCATCAGCAATAAAAGCTCTCTTTATTTTTTTATTATAAAAGATTTTCCGGCGCTTGTCAAGAAATCTGTTATTCTGTCTCAAACAGATGGTCGATCATTTTATAGCCCTGCATGATCTCATTTCCGCTTTTCTTTGCCTCTTCTTCATTGTAAAGCCAGTTTTCCTGTCTCTGCGCCGTGCTGTCGTACAAAAGATATGGAACCGGATCAGATGTGTGCGTGCGCACGCGGATCGGCGTCGGATGATCCGGAAGCACGAGCAGGCGGTACGGCTCTTTGGAAGCGTCCATTTTTTCCTTTACGTACCGGATCACTCTGGCGTCCAGATATTCGATCGCCTGCACCTTCCGCTCCACGCTTCCCTGGTGTCCCATCTCGTCGGGCGCCTCCACATGGATATAGGCAAAATCATATCCGTCTTTTAAAAGCGCGTCGACTGCCGCTCTTGCCTTCCCCTCGTAGTTGGTGTGGAGACCGCCGTTCGCCCCTTCCACCATAATGTTTTTCATCCCGGCGCCGACTGCAATCCCTTTGAGCAGATCCACTGCCGAAATCATCACGCCTTTTTTATGGTTTTTCTCCTCAAAGGAAGACAGAGACGGCTTTGTGCCCGCTCCCCAGAACCAGCAGCTGTTCGCCGGGTTTAGCCCCTTTTCTCTGCGTTCCCGGTTGATCGGGTGATCCTTTAAGATCTCATAGCTTCTGATCTGCATCCGGCGCAGCGCAGGATCCTTTGGGAGATACGGCGCAATCTTTCTCTCCAGAATGTCGTGCGGCTGAGCCAGGTCTACGACTTCTCCCCCGTTCCAGATCAGGCAGTGGCGGTAGCTTGTCCCTGTGTAGAACTGGTACGTCTCGTCCTCCAGCTCTTTTTTCACCGCGTCCAGCAAAACTGCCGCATCCTCCGTGCTGATTTCCCCGGAGCTGTGGTCGATCATGGTCTTTTCCTCATACGGCTCGTCCTCCGAGAGCGTCACCAGGTTGCAGCGCAGCGCGATGTCGGTGTCCTTCATCGGAACGCCGATGCTCAGCGCCTCCAGGGGAGACCGCCCTGAATAATATTTCTTCGGGTCGTATCCCAAAACCGCCAGGTTTGCCGTATCGCTTCCCGGTTTCATCCCTTCTGGAATCGTGTGCAAAAGACCGATCTCGGATTTTGGCGCAAGCTCATCCAGCGTCTTTGTCACTGCATAGGCAAGCGGCGTCTTTCCGCCCAGCGCTTCGATCGGCTCGTCTGCCATTCCATCTCCTAAAACCACGATATATTTCATCTTTCTTCCTCCATCTGAAAACATCCATTTCTGTCACAGCCAAAATGTTTTTGTCAGCCGCATTTCCCGGCTCATCTCTTGTGCAAATCGCGAATACGGATACGGCTGATCACGGTTCCGTACTGTCTTTGTCTCTCTTCAAATTCCGCCTCTGTCATCTCCTGTGTGACAAATCCAAGCTCTCCGGGAAGCTCTTCTAAAACGACGGGCTCGACCGGACCGAAGACCGCCTTGATCTTATCGAGTTCTTTCTCGGCTTCACCGGAAACACGCACAAAAAATTTCTTTCTTGAATTTCCGATATCGGACAGATTCAGCTTCTCCTCGCTCCACGACGCCATCACATCTGTGTTCCTGTTCTTTGCCTCGTCCACGATATCGCCCACAACGGCGCTTGCCGTCGGCAGCTTTCCTGCGCCGCTTCCATAGAACATCGCGTCTCCGAGCATATTTCCGTGGACAAAGATCGCGTTAAAGACGCCGTTGACGCTAAAAAGCGGATCCTCCTTCTCCACCAGAACCGGGGAGACCATCGCGTACACATCGTCGCCGACCCGTCTGCTGCTTGCCAGCAGTTTGATCGAACTGTCCATCGCCTTGGCGTATTTGATGTCAGCCGCTGAAATTTTTGTGATGCCCTCTGTATAGACGTCCTCAAAGCTTACCTGTCTGCCAAATGCCACGGAAGATAAGATCGCAATCTTGCGGCACGCGTCGAATCCCTCTACGTCCGCCTCGGGATTTCTCTCCGCGTATCCCTTCTCCTGCGCTTCCCTGAGCGCTTCGTCGAACTCAGATCCCTCCTGGATCATTTTTGTCAGAATATAGTTCGTCGTCCCGTTGAGGATGCCTGTGATCTCGTCGATCTGATCTCCCGGCAGAGAGGAGTTGAGAGGACGGATGATCGGGATGCCTCCTCCGCAGCTCGCCTCAAACAGATAGTTGACGTGGTGTTCCTTTGCCGTCTTTAACAGCTCTGCCCCGTGTCTTGCCACCAGCTCTTTGTTGGAGGTACACACGCTCTTTCCCGCCTCAAGCGCTCTTTTCGTAAAGGTGTAGGCCGGATGCACTCCCCCCATCACTTCTGCCACAACGCGGATCTCCGGGTCGTTCACAATGATCTCAAAGTCATGGACTACCTTTTCCTGAATCGGGTCCCCCGGGAAATCCCGCAGGTCCAGAACATACTTTACCTGAATTTCCTCTCCTGTTTTCCTGGCGATGATGTCTTTATTTGTATTGAGCACTTCCACCACGCCCGAGCCTACTGTGCCATATCCTAATACTGCAATCTGAATCATGTTTTTTTCACTCCCTAGCTAGAATTTTCAGGTAATGAACACCTGATTTATTTTCGATCTTTTCAATCATCTCAGAAATGTCTCCCGTATTTGGCCGTACTTCCACGCTCATGGTAAGAGAAGCGATTCCGTTGATCGGAATGCTCTGATGAATCGTCAGAATATTAGCTCGAAACTCTGCGACAATCTTTAGTACGTCCGAGAGCAGTCCCGGCTCGTCGTCCATCTGGATGACAAACGTAACCGTTTTTCCCTTTGCATTTTGATGAAACGGAAAAATGTCGTCTTTGTATTTATAAAAAGAGCTGCGGCTGATTCCGGTCCGCTCTGTTGCCTCCTGGACTGTCTCCACCTTTTCCGATTCCAACAGTCTTTTTGCCTCTACTACTTTTAAGAGTACTTCCGGAACTGCCTTCTGTTTCACAACAAAATATTTGCTTTTTTCCTCCATGATAAGTTCCTCCTACGTGTTTGCACCAGAGATACATCTGTTTTCACAAGGAAGATGGTATCACATTTATCCCCTTCACGCAAGTGTTTTATCGAGTAAGTTTCCCTGCAAAAAAGCAGACATCCAAATCCGGCAGGATGTCTGCTCTTTTTCTGCGTTATTCTTCTTCTTTTTTTCCTCCGAGCGTCAGCCACTTCAGATATGCGTTGATGAACAGGTCAATTCCCCCGTCCAGCACCTGATCGGTATTTCCGGTCTCTGCGCCGGTCCGGTGATCCTTCACCATCGTATACGGCTGGAGAACATAAGATCGAATCTGGCTGCCCCATCCGTTGTCTGTCACCTCTCCGCGGATGTCTGAAAGCTTTTCTGCATTTTTCTGCTGTTCCATCAGATACAGCTTTGCCTTGAGCATCTGCATCGCCTTGTCCTTGTTCATGTGCTGGGACCGCTCGTTCTGGCACTGCACCACAATATTGGTCGGCAGGTGCGTGATGCGGACTGCGGAGGACGTCTTGTTGATGTGCTGACCGCCTGCTCCGCTGGAGCGGTACGTGTCGACGCGGATATCCTCATCCCTGATTTCGATGTCAATGTTTTCTTCGATATCCGGCATCACGTCGCACGACACGAAGGACGTCTGTCTTTTTCCCGCCGCGTTGAACGGCGAAATTCTCACGAGACGGTGGACGCCTTTTTCAGACTTCAGATAGCCGTAGGCATTTTCGCCGTTTACCTGGAACGTCACAGATTTGATTCCTGCCTCCTCGCCGTCGAGATAGTCCAGGACTTCCACCTGATACCCTTTTTTCTCAGCCCATCTTGTGTACATCCGGTAGAGCATTCCCGCCCAGTCGCACGATTCCGTGCCGCCGGCGCCTGCGTGAAGGGTGACAATGGCATTGTCTTTGTCGTATTCCCCGGAGAGCAGCGTCTTGACCCGGATTCCCTCATACATCTCGATAAATTCATCCAGCTCTTTTTGAATCTCAGGAATCAAAGAAGCGTCATTCTCCTCGTATCCCATCTCAATCAGGATCTCAATGTCCTCATATTTCTGCTTCAGCTCCTGATAGACGCACAGATCATCTTTCAGGCTTTTCAGCGTTTTCATGGATTCCTGCGACTGTTCCGGATTGTCCCAGAAGCCCGGCTCCTCCATTTTTCTTTCTAGTTCCTGGATTTTCTGTTCTTTGTTTACCAGGTCAAAGTGAATCCCTCACTTCCACCAATGGTTTCTCGTACGTGCCGAGTATATATTTAAACTGATCTAACTCTACCATTCGCTTCACCTTCCTTTTTTTATTTTTTTCTGCCGCAGCACTGTTTATATTTCTTTCCGCTTCCGCACGGACACGGATCATTTGGATATACCTTATTTTCTTCCCGTTTTTTAGGCGCCTTCGCAAGGCTTTCGTCCTTGTTCGTTCCGGTCACTTTTGCGACCTCTTCTCTCTCCACTTTCTCTTCCAGTCTTACATGGTACAGAAGCTGGATTGTTTCCTCCTGGATCGCAGCGGACATCTCGTTAAACATATCATACGCCTGCATTTTGTACTCGACCTTCGGGTCCTTCTGTCCATAGGCCTGAAGTCCGATTCCCTGGCGCAGCTGTTCCATATCGTCGATGTGGTCCATCCATTTGCGGTCGATCACTTTCAGAAGGATGACGCGCTCCAGTTCACGCAGCTTCTCCGCCTCCGGGAACTGCGCCTCTTTCTCCTCGTACAGCTTTACCGCTTTTTCCTTCAGATACTGTCTGAGTTCCTCTTTTTTCTTGATATCCTGAATGTCCTCTTCTGTCACCGGCTTCATCGGGATGATGCGCAGCATGACCATGTTCAGCTCTTTTAAATTCCAGTCTTTCTTGTCCTGGTCATGCGGGATGCACATGTCGACATAGCGGTCGACACAGTCGTCGATCATCTTGTAGATCGAATCTCTCATGCTCTCCCCGTCCAGAACGCGGCGTCTCTCTTTGTAGATAATCTCACGCTGTTCATTGTTGACCTGGTCATATTCCAGCAGATTTTTACGGATTCCGTAGTTGTTGCTCTCGATCTTCATCTGTGCCTTTTCGATCGCGCTGCTGAGCATCTTATGCTCAATCTGTTCGTTTTCTTTCACGCCGAGGGATTTAAAGATTCCCATCAGCTTCTCAGACCCGAACAGTCTCATCAGATCGTCCTCCAAAGACAGATAGAATCTTGATTCTCCCGGATCTCCCTGACGTCCGGAACGTCCGCGCAGCTGATTGTCAATACGTCTCGATTCATGGCGCTCCGTGCCGATAATCTTTAAGCCGCCGCATTCCTTTGCCTTTTCATCCAGCTTGATATCCGTACCACGTCCGGCCATGTTCGTCGCGATCGTGACTGCCCCGTGGATACCGGCATCCGCTACAATCTCAGCCTCCAGCTCATGGAATTTCGCGTTCAGAACTTTATGCGGAATTCCCTGTTTTTTCAGCATACCGCTGAGCATCTCGGAAATTTCAATCGTGATAGTGCCGACCAGCACCGGCTGTCCCTTCGCGTGCGCTTCCTTGATCGCCTCCACCACAGCGTGAAATTTCTCTTTCTTTGTCATGTAGACAGCGTCGTCTAAATCTTTTCGGATGACAGGACGGTTCGTCGGGATTTCCACAACGTCCATTCCGTAGATCTCGCGGAATTCTTTCTCCTCTGTCAGAGCCGTACCTGTCATACCGCATTTCTTTTCATATTTGTTAAAGAAGTTCTGGAAGGTAATCGTGGCGAGCGTTTTGCTCTCTCTCTTTACCTTTACATGCTCTTTTGCCTCGATTGCCTGGTGCAGACCGTCGGAATATCTTCTTCCCGGCATGATACGCCCTGTAAACTCATCGACAATCAAAACCTCGTCGTCTTTTACCACATAGTCTTTGTCTCGGAACATCAGATTGTGGGCGCGCAGTGCCAGATCGATATTGTGCTGGATTTCCAGGTTCTCCGCGTCCGCAAGATTTGCAATGTTGAAAAATTTCTCTACTTTTTTGATTCCGTCCTGCGTAAGGCTGACAATCTTGTCTTTTTCATTGACGATAAAGTCGCCTGTCTCTGTGATTTCTTCTCCCATTAAAGCGGACATTTTCGTCACTTCGCCGCTTGCCTCGCCTCTCTCAAGCTGTCTTGCCAGAATATCGCACACTTCATACAGCTTTGTCGATTTTCCGCTCTGTCCGGAAATAATCAGAGGGGTTCTCGCCTCGTCGATCAGAACCGAGTCCACCTCGTCGATGATGGCATACGCCAGATCTCTCTGCACCAGCTGTTCCTTATAGATTACCATGTTGTCTCTCAGATAATCAAAGCCCAGCTCGTTGTTTGTCACGTATGTGATATCGCAGGCATACGCTTTTCTTCTCGCGTCGTTGTCCATGTCGTTTAAGACAACGCCGACTGTCAGTCCTAAAAATTCGTGAACCTTTCCCATCCACTCCGCATCACGCTTTGCCAGATAGTCGTTGACGGTCACGATATGAACGCCGCGCCCGGAAAGCGCGTTCAGATATGCCGGCGTCGTAGAGACAAGCGTCTTTCCTTCACCTGTTCTCATCTCTGCGATACGTCCCTGATGCAGGATAATTCCTCCGATCAGCTGTACCTTGTAGTGTTCCATATTTAAGACACGCCTTGCGGCTTCTCTCACTGTCGCAAATGCCTCGGGCAGAAGATCATCCAGCGTCTCACCCTGCGTCAGTCTCTTTTTGTACTCCTCTGTTTTTCCTCTCAGCTGTGCGTCGCTGAGTGCCTGCATCGTCGGGCGCAGTTCTTCGATCTTGTTCACCAAAGGCATAATTCTCTTCAGCTCTCTGGCGCTATGAGTCCCAAATACTTTCTCAACAAACTTCATGTCACTTTCTCCTATTTCCGTTCTTTCTTGGTCTTAAAAACAAATTCTGTTCTCTATTGTAACACTTTCCATCGACGAACACAATAAAATTTTTTTTGCTTCTCCACGTATGTTTCTTATTTTTTATTTTTCTTTTTTTCTCTTTCCTCTATTTCATCAGGCAGACGACTGTCAGAATTCCCGCCGCGGCGCATCCGGCGTAAAACAGAACCTGGTCCGCCGCGCCGTCCGCCTTGCACAGCTTCAGGGAAACGCCTCCCGGGAACGGATACCACAGCCGGATATCTTTTTTGTTAAAAATGTCCAAAACCAGATGGGAACTCATCGCCACCGCAAAACAGCCTGCAGCTTTTGGCGCTGTCAGATATACGAGTCCTGAAAATAAAAACAGGGCGAGCAGCGAATGCATAAACGAGCGGTGGGGCTGTTCCTTCCCCAGAATACACAGAAGCAGCAGACCGGCTCCCCCTGCAATTTTAGGCCATATGTCGCGTCTTTTTGCGATTTCCTGTGCGATTCCCAACTCGAATTTCCACTCTGCAAGTCCCAGAAGAACGACTGCCGCAATGCACACGATCACGGCTGCCTCCACCTTTCTGTGCGCATGAGAGCTGTCGATATCGATGTCGCAGATGACTGCCCCGACTGCCGCTGCGCCCAGGCACCATGCCGTTTGCTGCCATCCCATCGGCTGCATAACCGCTAAAGCCGCCGCTTCTCCCACGGCTAAATGTGTTTTTCCTGTCATAGATTCTCCTATTCTTTTTTATCGTTGTCACATTGTTTTTTATGCTGTCTCAGGCAAAGCTTCCTTTGCAGCAAAAAACTCCCCGCTGTTTTCAAGCGGGGATCTTGTCTCTTTTTATGTTTTAGAATTCCGGCTCAATCAGTCCGTATGTGTTTCCCTTTCTCTTGTAAACTACATTGACCTCTTCTGTCTCCGCATTGCAGAACACGAAGAAATTATGTCCCAGCAGTTCCATCTGTACGCAGGCGTCCTCCGGATACATCGGCTTGATTCCGAAATGCTTTGTGCGGATGATCTTGATTTCCTGAGGATCTTCTTCTTCTTTTTCCATAAATTCAGGCTGGAAAATTCCGCCTTCTTTATGCTTTTCTATAATCTTATGTTTGTATTTGCGCAGCTGTCTTTCAATAACCTCTTCTACCAGATCGATCGATACATACATATCATTGCTCACCTGTTCGGAGCGAATAATGTTTCCTTTCACCGGAATTGTAACTTCTATTTTTTGTCTCTCTTTTTCAACACCTAAGGTGACAATAACCTCCGTCTCAGGAGTAAAATACCGTTCCAGCTTTCCAAGCTTTTCTGTGATCGCATTTCTTAGTGCTTCTGTAACATCAATATTTTTTCCGCTGATCGTATAACGCATATGAAACACCCCTTCATTGTTTTTTCATAGTAAAGCAGGTGATTTACTATAATCTGATTATATCATATTCTCTGCACTTTTCAACACAATTTTCCAAGCTTTTTTATTCTTTTTGTTTTTTTTAATATTTTTCACACAATTTTAACACTTTTTGGTACGGCATAGCCCCGCCGAACAGGTCAAGAGCGCTGCCGATCGTCACATCGATCCGGTCGCGCCCCTCTCTCTTTAAGAGAGCCAAATCTTCAAACGATGCGACTCCTCCCGCATACGTGACTGGAATCTTTCCCCATTCTCCCAGCATTTTGACAAGCTCTCTCTCTATTCCCTGACCTTTTCCTTCCACATCCACCGCGTGGATTAAAAATTCCGCGCAAAACTGAGACAGCTCGTCGAGTACTTTGCCGCTGAGGCGAACGTCTGTAAATTTCTGCCACCGGTCTGTCACAATATAGTAGCCGCCGTCCTTTCTGCGGCAGCTTAAATCCAGAACAAGCCTCTCCTTTCCCGTCTCTTTTTTCAGCTTTTCCAGATTTTCATAGTGAATCCTTCCGTTTTGGAACACGAAAGACGTGACGATGACGTGGGACGCGCCCGCATCCAGATATTGCTCTGCGTTTTGGTCTGTGATCCCGCCCCCGATCTGCATACCGCCCGGCCAGGCTTTCAGCGCCTGCACAGCCTGTCTGTGCGTCGCAGCGTAATACGGAGAGGAGACGGGATTGAGCAGAATAATATGACCTCCTCTTAAACCGTCCTTTTTATAAAATTGTGCGAATTCCGCGGCGCCTTGATCTGTCACAAAATTCTCCTGCGCCTGATCGTGTTCATCTTTTAAGCTTCCCCCTACGATCTGCTTTACTTTTCCGTTATGTATGTCAATGCATGGTCGAAAATGCATAGTATGTGTTTCCTCTTTTCTGTTTTTGTTTTCTATTATAGCAGATGTCTCGGGCTGTGAAAAGGCAGAAAATTTCTGTATTATCTCAAAATTTTCTGCCTTTTTTGTTTTGTGCGCTACTGCAGGCTTTCGAGTACGCCATTCTCTGTCACATGGGAAGTCATTCTGCTTTTTGTCTCTGTCTGCGTCTCCTCGGCGTCATCCTCCAGCTCCTCTCCCATATCGTCCACGCCGTCCTTGATCCCGTCTCCGATGTCTTCTGCTGCGTCTTTTATTCCTTCCGCAGCGTCCTCGGCGCCGTCTTTGATCTTTTCTCCCGCATCCTCCAGAACTCCTGTCTCATCCGTATCAGTCTGCCGTGCGGTTTCTCTTTCTTCTTTTTCTGTCTCTTCTTCCTCTACGGTCTCGCTTTCCGTTGAAAGGGGCGTCTTTTCCGTCATTTTATCGGCGTCTTTATCTGTACACCCTGAAAGACCAACCACGCACAGCGCCGCCAGACATCCCGCCAGACATAATTTTGATTTTTTCATAAAAATTTCCTCCTGTCTCTGATCGTTATCTATGAGAAGCATTCAGACGCTTTTTAGTAATATGCGCATCTGTCTTTTTTCTATTCATAAAACCCGAATTTTTTAATCAAGGAAATTTTTTGACATGCGGCGTTCTTTCTTCCGGCTTCACTGTGTGCTATAATGTTTATCATGCAAACGGGCGCTTCCCGCGGCACGCCGGACGCGCCTTAGAGAGGAGGATATTTATGGATTTTCTGCGTTTTCTGGCAGAACACCGGACGCCTGCAGGCGAAATGTTTTTTCAGTTTTTTACGTATTTCGGACAGGAGGTTTTAATCATTCTGATTTTATGTCTGATTTACTGGTGCCTCAATAAGAAGCTTGCCTACCAGATCGGGCTGACCTTTTTCATCTCAGGTCTTGCGGTGCAGGTTTTAAAAATTGCTTTCCGCATCCCGCGGCCCTGGGTGCTTGACCCGCAGTTTGTCCCTGTCTCTTCTGCCGTCTCCGCCGCCACAGGCTATTCGTTCCCAAGCGGTCATACGCAGACCGCCACGGCTCTGTTCGGAACGCTTGCCCTGTCTCTTAAAAAAACGTGGCAGCGGATTGTATGCGTCTTTTTGTTTGCGGCGGTCGGTTTTTCCAGAATGTATCTCGGCGTCCACACGCCGAAGGATGTCGGGGTCTCTATGCTTTTAACGCTGCTGACCGCGTTTGTGATTTCGCGCCTCTGCGCCCGGCTGGAAGCGCATCCCGTCTCCCCGGCTGCCGTCTCCGCCGCCCTGGCGCTTTGCTCCATATTTACCGCTGGATTTGCCCTGGCTTTTTTAAGCGCAGGGGCGATCTCATCCGATTACGCCGCCGACGCCTGCAAAGCAGCCGGAGCCGGTCTGGGCTTCGCTCTTGCCTGGTATCTTGAGCATACCCGCGTCAATTTTGGAAATCGCGTGACGCTCAAAAAGCAGGCGCAGAAGCTCTTTGCCGGTCTGCTCATCACCGCCGCTTTGGAATTCATTCTAAAGAGTATCGCCGGGAATGGTCTTTTTTCAGGAGGGCTGCGCTATTTTGTGCTTGTGCTCTGGGCTCTGTGCCTTTTTCCGCTCCTCGACAAAAAATTTTCATGGGGACTCTTTTGCTTTTCCAGCCCCCAAGACAGCCGCTCTCTCACCTGATCACCTGACGTCGCCCATATAAAAGAGGGCGACGGTTCCCGGTCCCGAATGGGCTCCGATGGTCGGTCCGACATAGTTGATGATAAAATTTTTGATTCCAAATTTTTCTTCAACCTGTCTTCTCACAAACTCGGCGTCCTCAATGCAGTCTCCATGGCTGATAAAGACTACGTCATTTTTTCCGCGGTAGCTTCCGATCTGGCGCTCCATGCTTGCGACCAGCTCGGCAAGCGCCTTTTTTCTCCCGTGCGCCTTTGACACATTGATGAGATGACCTTCATTGTCCACATGGAGAACAGGCTTGATCTTGATCATAGTCCCCAAGATCGCCGTCGTCTTCGAGACTCTTCCCCCGCGGTAGAGGTGAAACAGATCGTCCACCGTAAAATTATGGCAGATATTCAGCTTGTGATCCTCGACCCATTTCACAAGCTCATCGTATCCGAGCCCGTTTTTCTGCTGCTCCAGCGCTTTGTGGACCAGAAGACCTTCTCCTAAAGATGCGCTCAGCGAGTCGATGATCGTGATTCTGCGGCCGCATCCTTCCTCCTCCAGCTCTCTTGCCGCGATCTGCATACTGTTGTACGTGCCGCTCAGCCCGCTGGAGAATGCGATGTGGATGATATCCTTTCCCTCCTTTAGAAATTCCCGCAGATCCTTCTTCGCCTCCTCCGGGTTAATCTGGGACGTGGTGGGCATCGATCCATTTCTCATTTTCTCATAGAATTCATGGCTGTCCATCCCATCTCTGCTTGTGTACGTTTTTCCATTGAGCATATAGTTTAAAGAACACGTTTTGACATGCCGCTCTTCCAAATACTCTTTCGGCAGATCACTCATATTGTCTGTTGTGATGATATATTCTCCCATATTTTTCTCCTTTCAAATTTTCCTCATCATATCATTGTTCCCTGTAAAATACAAGATCCGTCCTCCCGCCCCGTATGCTCTGTTTTCTGCCGGCGCGTCCGCGCCGTCCCTTCGGGGACGCCGGCTTTTCTGCGCGCGCCCGTCTGTGAATAATCCTCTTATTTTTGTCATACAATATAGAAAATCAAAATAAGGGGGCATGCAGATGAGTGCAAAAACTAAGATTCTGGTCTTTCGGATGCGTGAGATTATCTACACTGCAATCTTTGCAGCGCTGGGGATCATCCTGCTTGTTCTTTTGTTCTTTATGTTTCTTCCAGCCGCCAAAGAAGCGCCTGACAAGGACCGTGCATCTGTGCCGAAATACATTGCCGGCGTCTACACCTCTCCTGTCAGTCTGGGCGGCAGCGCCGTCGACGTAGAGGTTGTCGTAGATGAAGATCGCATCCATTCTATCCGGCTTGTCAATCTCAGCGATACCGTCTCCGCGATGTATCCGCTCGTCAGCCCTACGCTCGATACCATTGCTTCTCAGATCTGTCAGAATCAGTCTCTGGAAAATATTTCTTATTCTTCTGAGAACCAATATACCTCCCAAATACTGATCGATGCCATTTCAGAGGCTCTCACGCTTGCCGAGGGCGATATTTAGCCCCGTATTTTCTCTGCCGTGCTTTTCTGTGAGGTCTGCACATAAAAGGATGCCGAAAAGTTTTCTTCTTCTTCGGCATCCTTTCTCTGATTTCCAAAAGCTTTCGGTCTTCCTCAAATCCGAACTGCTCAAAGAACGCTCTATTCTGCTTTGAGTTCTGCGAGCTGGTCGAGCCACAGTCTTGCCGAAGCGTCGCTTGGCATTCTCAGATCTCCTCTCGGCGAGACGGCAACCGAACCCACCTTCGGACCGTCCGGCAGACAGGAACGCTTAAACTGCTGTGAGAAAAATCTCCGGTAAAACGTCTCAAGCCATTTTAAAATCGTCTCTTTATCATACACGCCCTCAAAGGCCTTATTCGCCACCCGGTAAACCTTCGCCGGCTCATACCCAAAACGCAGGATATAGTACAAAAAGAAATCGTGCAGCTCATACGGACCGACAAGATCCTCTGTTTTCTGGGCAATCTCTCCGTCTTTGGGCGGAAGGAGTTCCGGGCTGACCGGCGTGTCCAAAACGTCCAATAAGATTTCCGACAGCTTCTCATTTTCGCACGTATCCGCATAGTAGCGCACAAGGTGGCGCACCAGCGTCTTTGGAACCGACGCGTTGACGCCATACATCGACATGTGATCTCCGTTGTAGGTCGCCCATCCCAGGGCAAGCTCCGACATATCTCCTGTTCCGACGACTAAAGCTCCGCTCTGGTTTGCCAGATCCATCAGCACCTGTGTCCGCTCTCTTGCCTGGCTGTTCTCAAACGTCACATCATGCTTTCCGGCGTCCTGACCGATATCTGAGAAGTGCTGATACACTGCCTTCTTGATATCGACCTCTTTGAGCTGTACGCCTAAGGCTTCTGCCATCTCGCACGCATTCGTATAAGTGCGGTCTGTTGTCCCAAAGCACGGCATCGTCACGGCAAGAATGTTTTTCCGGTCCATTTTCAGCATGTCAAACGCCTTCGCAGCGACAAGAAGGGCAAGCGTAGAATCCAGACCTCCTGAGATGCCCACAACGGCATTGCGGCATCTTGTATGTTCCAGCCTTTTTTTCAGTCCAAGCGCCTGGATCGTCAAAATTTCTTCACACCGTTTTCCGCGCTCTGACAGATTGTGAGGGACAAAGGGAGCCGGGTCGAAGCTGCGGTCAAGGTCTGTCTCCTCCATTTCCAGAGAGAAAGGAATCTTCTCATATCCCGCGCTGTCTGTGTGAAATGTGGTCAGCCGCCTGCGCTCGCTCCTAAGACGATTCAGATCCAGGACCGCATACACCTGCCGCACCGTATAGTCCTTTGCTTTCTCCAGGACAGCCCCGTTTTCCGCGATCAGATTCTGTCCCGCAAACACCAGATCCGTCGTGGACTCTCCCTCTCCGGCGTTTGCGTACAGATAAGCGCAGACAAGCCTTGCCGACTGTCCGGCGATTAAATCCTCCCGGTATCTGTTTTTTCCGGTACACTCATCGCTGGCGGAGAGATTTACAATCACGGTTGCTCCGGCAAGGGCATGTCCGATGCTCGGCGGATTGGCGACCCACAGATCCTCGCAGATCTCGGCTGCGACCTTCAGCCCCTCCATCTGGCGGCAGCAGAAAATCTGTTTTGTTCCAAACGGAACGGACATTCCTTCATAGTCGATCCATTCGATCGTCTCTTGTCCCGGCTCAAAATTTCTCGCCTCATAAAATTCCGCATAATTGGGAAGATTTCTTTTTGGGACAAGCCCCAGCAATTTTCCTCTGCTGACCGCCGCCGCCACATTGTAGAGCTTTCCGTCCTTCTCCCACGGCAGCCCCACAAAGATCAGGCAGTCCTTTTCTCTGGAGTAAAAAATAATTTTGTGCAGTTCATGCTTTGCCTGCTCCAGCAGATATTCCTGCCAGAACAGATCCCCGCACGTATAGCCTGTAATGCACAGCTCCGGAAACACGACAATTTTTGCCCCGTTTTCCTCCGCCTCATCGATCATTGCGCAGATCTGCTCTTTGTTGTATCCGCAGTCCGCCACTCGCCCTTTTGGAGTCATAACCGCCACTTTCAAAAAACCATCAAACACTGCATTTCCCTCCTCTGCTTTTGCCTCTATCTGCTTTTCTTTAAAATCTCTTTGAGTTCTTCCACTGAAAATTCATAGTTTGTATTGCAGAAATGACAGTTGACTTCTATAGGCTTTCCTTCTGCAATCATTTCTCTGATCTCTTTTTTCCCGATGCTTATGATCGCCTTCTCCACGCGTTTTTTAGAGCAGCCGCAGTGAAACTGCGCCGGAATCTTTTCATTGATCTCCAGACCGAATTCTCCTAAAAGCTCTTCCAAAATCATCTCCGGAGACTTGCCCTCTCTAAGCAAAGAGGTGACGGACGTCATACGCGCAAGCTTCGCCTCCAGCGCGTCGATCACCTTCTCGTCCGTAAAAGGCATCAGCTGAATGATAAATCCGCCTGCTTCTTCTATGTGGTTTTCTCTTGTCATCAAAACGCCAAGTCCTACGGAGGATGGGATCTGTTCTGAGGTTGCAAAATAGTACGTCAGATCTTCTGCAATTTCTCCTGTCTGGAGGGCTGTCTGCCCTGCGTACGGCTCTTTCATCCCCATGTCCTTGATGACGCTTAAAATGCCGCTTCCGACTGCCCCTGCCACGTCCAGCTTTCCTTTTTCGTTCGGCGGCAGCATCACATCGGGTACATTGACATATCCTTTTACATTGGCTTTTGCATCAGCTGTGACGACGATTCCTCCGATCGGTCCGTTTCCCTGTATCTGAAGAGTGAGCAGATCCTCTTCTCCTTTCATCATCGTCCCCATCATCGCTGCGGCTGTCATCAGCCTTCCAAGCGCTGCGCTCGCGACAGGGCTTAAATTATGGATTTCTCTTGCATGTTCTACCAGTTCTCTCGTTGTCGCTGCAAACGCTCGAATCTGATTGTCTGCAGCCGTCGCTCTTACAATATAGTCTGACATCTGTCTCTCCTTTTTTTGCAGTTGTTTCTTTGCCTTTGTCTCTTACTCTTGCGGTTTTTCCCGTCAGTTCCTTATTTTTCCTTTTTCTCTCGCAATCACATAGACTCGTTCGCTGTCTTTGCGCGGCGCTTCTCTTGTAAACGCTTCATAGCACGCTACATACTCCAGCCCTGCCTTTTCAATCAGCGCCCGCACGGTTTTTAAATCATACGCTCTTTGATAATGGGTCTCTTTATACTTCTGATACCGTCCGTCCTCCTCGCGGATAAACAGCGTCAGATCATACTCGTTGATCCGTTCTTTTTCATAGTACGTATTTTCCCAGATAAAGCTGCTCTCCTCCCGGTCCTCCGCGATTGTGCACTCTCCCAGCGCTTCCTGGTATTTCCACATGGTATTCAGGTCAAAAATAAAAATGCCTCCGGGATCGAGATAATTGTTGACGAGCCTGAAGACGGCGAGCAGATCCTCTTCCTCCATCAGATAGTTGATCGAATCGCAGATGCTGACAACGGCTCTGACCGTCCCGTAAAGTTCAAATTTTCGCATGTCCTGCTGCAGATACAAAATATCCATTCCGGACTCCGCCCTTTTTTCTGCCGCGATCTCCAGCATTTCCTCAGACTGATCCACGCCGATCATGTCGTATCCTGCCTTTGCCAGCCGCTCCGTCATGTTTCCTGTCCCGCACCCCAACTCCAGGACGAGACCATCCTCTACGCCATGCGCATACAGCAGCTCTATCAGATATTTGCTCCACTCTTCATACGGAACATTGTCCATAAACATATCATATACTTTTGCAAAACTCGTATATGCTTCCATTTTTTCTATGCCTCTCCCTGCTCTTTTCTCTCTTCCAGGTATTTTTTCAAAAACGAAACCAGGCAGTCCATCTCCTCATCCGTTCCGATCGAAATGCGCAGATGGTTGTCAATTCTCGGATGATTGAAATACCGGACATAAATGTGAGATCTTTTCAGCGCCTCAAAGATATCTCTCGCCCAGTATTTTTCGTGCGTGACAAACAGAAAATTTGCCATCGAGTCTTCAAAAGAAAATCCCAGCTCTCTCAGCTCTTTTTTGACGCGCTCTCTCGTCTCCATGATTTTCTTTCTCGTCCCCTGAAAATACGCTTCATCCTTTACCGCTTCCTGCGCGGCTGCAAGCACGACCTGATTCATCGTATAAGAATTAAAAGAATATTTTACGTCGTTCAGATATTGTATCAGCGTCTTATTTCCCATAGCGTATCCAACCCGCATTCCGGCAAGAGAGCGTGACTTTGAAAACGTCTGCACGACCAGAAGATTGTCGTATTTCTCAGTCAGAGGGAGCGCAGAGATTCCCCCAAAGTCGATATAGGCCTCGTCTACGATGACAATCACATCCTGGTTTTTCTTTACAATCTCCTCGATCTCATCCAGTTCCATCAAAACTCCGGTCGGCGCATTGGGGTTCGGAAAAATAATTCCGCCGTTGCTCTTTTCATAATCACTCTTTACGATTCGGAATGATCCGTTTAAAGGCTGTCTCTCATAAGGGATGCGGAACAAATCTGCCCAGACATCGTAAAAAGAATACGTGATGTCGGGGAAGAGAATCGGTTTGGAGGAATTGAAAAACGTCAGAAAAGCCATGGCAAGCACGTCGTCCGATCCGACTCCCACAAAAACCTGATCCTTCTCCAGGCGATAGTAAGAGGCGATGCTCTCCACCAGCGCATCTGCCGCCGGATCCGGATATTTCCTCAGATTGTCATAGGAAAGGTCCGCAAAGCGCAGCAGCGCTCTGCGCACGCCCGGAGCGGGAGGATACGGATTCTCATTTGTATTTAATTTGATGACGTCCTTCTGCTTTGGCTGTTCGCCCGGAACATAAGGAATCACTTTTCTTATATTTTCTTCCCAAGCTCTCATGGTCTGTCTTTCTCCTTTGTCTATAATCCGAACTCTTTTGCCAGCTCTCGAAAATACGGCATTGCTTTTTGGATGGTTTCGTACGAAACACAGTAGGCGATCCGCACGTAGCCCGGACACGCAAATGAGGATCCCGGCACAATCAAAATGTGATATTTTTTAGCTGCGCTGCAGAACGCCTTTTCATCTTCTACCGGGGATTTTACGAACAGGTAGAACGCTCCTTCCGGCTTGATGCAGGAAAATCCCGCTTCTTTCAGTCCTTCATATAAAAGCTCTCTGTTCCGGTTATAGTAGGAGACGTCGCATTTTATATCCAGGCAGTCTTTGATCACTCTCTGGAAGAGGGAAGGCGCGTTGACGAATCCCAAAATCCTTGTCGCCACGTTTGCCCCGTCTAAAATGGACTCACTCTCAGCTGCTTCATCCGGAATGACGAGGTAGCCGATCCGCTCTCCCGGGAGAGACAGCGATTTGCTGTAGGAGTATCCCACAATCGTATTTTCATAGTACTTTGTCAGATAGGGCACTTCCGTCTCTCCATAGACCAATTCCCGGTACGGCTCGTCTGAGATCAGATAGATGTCGGTTCCGAATTCTTTTTGTTTTCTCCGCAGGATCTCCGCCATTTTCTGAATCGTCTCTTCTGAGTAGACCACTCCGGTCGGATTGTTCGGAGAATTGACGATGACCGCCTTTGTTTTAGGAGACAGTGTCTTTTCAAATGTCTCCAGATCCGGCTGAAACGTTTCGGTATTTGGCGGAACGATTTTCAAAACTCCGTCATAGTTGCTGACATAGAACCGGTATTCTCCGAAAAACGGCGCAAACACGACCACTTCCTCGCCCGGATTTAAGAGCGTCTTTAAGATCACGTTCAGCCCGCCTGCCGCTCCGACTGTCATGACGATATTTTTTCCGGACAGCTCTGTCCCGAACCGCTTGTTGAGTGAAACCGCGATTGCCTCCCTGACGTCTTCATACCCGGAGTTGCTCATATACCCGTGCAGCATCATCGGATCTTCCTTCTGCGTGATCGCGGCAATCGCCTCTTTCACCTCCTCGGGCGCCGCCACGTTTGGATTTCCCAGGCTGAAGTCGTAGACATTTTCCGCCCCCACTTCTTTCGCCATCTGCTTGCCCTCCTCAAACATGGCGCGGATTGCCGATCCGTTTTTTACATACTCTTTCATTTTTTCTGCTATCATGTCTTTTCCTTCTTTCTTATCTTTTTAAACTGATTGCCGCCGTTCTCTTACCGTTCCCTTTTCCAGAAGAATCGCCGGGTGGTAGGAGAGCTTTGCCTGCCTCAGACCTTCCTCCCCCGCGTCGTCCTCCCGGTTTACATACCGATAGGACATCGCCTCGTGGAGTACAAACTGCTGGTTGATCATCGGATACGCGCCCTCCACATCGGCAAAGGCTTTTTCGATGTGGACCACCATCGTGTCTTCTGTTGCAGGCTCCCCGATCGAAAACGCGACCACCCTTCCCCCGGCGCGCACAAGACCGCCTCTGAGATGAAGCTCCCGAAACAGCCGCAGCGCATTTAAGGCAACGCACATTTCCTCATTTTTTTCTTTGTGGTCATTGCAGCCGTTCTGGCTTCTCCACTCCAGCGCCATCTGAAAGCACTCCTCTATATTGCTCTCCTCCAAAGGCTCGTAGCTCCAGTCCGGGTAAAGGCGCATAAATTTATTGATATGGTTTTTCTTTCCATGATATTTCCTTCCCGACAATTTTGCAAGCTTTTCTGTCTCATAAATATAATCCGCCATATCCCGCTGATACGAAATCGTAAATCTGCCCGGATAAAGCTCCTCAAGAAACGCAAACTGATCCGGCGTCACCAGATGCATCTGAAACGGGATATTGTGTTGTGCGCAGTACTCCATCAGACAGTCAATGGCAGCTTTTGCATGTTCTCTTTTTCCGAGCGGGAAAGAAAAGCTTGGATGATCTCCTTCTGTCTTGACTACGAGCATGTCCTTGACCACTCCGACGCCCGCCGGATACTGTCTCCTCCACAGATACAGGCTGGCGAAGGTCACTTCGCTGTTTCTGCTCTGCTCCTGGCGGAGATACGGAAGAATCCAGTCTCTGTCCTCTAATTTTGGTCTTTGAAATGTCAGTTCTATCACTTTTTTCACCTCTGTCGTTCTGTCTGATCTTATGTTTTGCCTCAAAAGCTTTTTTTATGATGTTGGAAGCTCAGAATTTCTCCGGAATCAAAACAAAAATCAGAACCTATTATACCATACAATTCCGGAAAAAGGAAATCCGCCGCATCCCTTATAGGAGCGTTGCGAAAAATCTTTTCCGTCCTATCTAAAAAGACAGCTCTCCGCAAAGAGGCGGGAGCTGTCTTTTTTCTTTCTTTTCTTTTTTTCCTCTGCAGATCCAGATTACTCTGCATGTTCCAGACCGCTTAGGCGCGCAGCCTGGTCAGCCGCGATCAGGCTGTCGATAATCTCCGAGAGATCTCCGTTCATCACGCTGTCGAGCCTGTGCAGCGTCAGCTTGATTCTGTGGTCTGTCACACGTCCCTGCGGAAAGTTGTACGTTCTGATTTTTTCAGACCGGTCTCCTGTTCCGACCTGGCTTCTTCTCGCCTCGGCCTCCGCGTCGTGGCGCTTTGCCAGCTCCATGTCGTACAGTCTGGAGCGCAGTACCTTTAACGCTTTCTCCTTATTTTTCAGCTGAGATTTCTCATCCTGGCAGGAGATCACGATTCCGGTCGGGATATGCGTCAGGCGCACGGCCGAGTCCGTCGTGTTGACGCACTGTCCGCCGTTTCCGGAAGCGCGGAACACATCAAATTTGCAGTCG
>CAWVKK010000007.1:0-48501 GCA_963929865.1 uncultured Eubacteriales bacterium
CGGATAACAGATTTTGAGTCTGTCTCGTCTGCCAATTCCGACACACCGGCTTTTCTTGTTCTCTCAGAACATCATTTATGATATCATAGGCTTTTCAAAATTGCAAGTACTTTTTTCGCAATTTCAAATGTTTTTTTATTTTTTTACATTTTCCTGAAAATCAGTCAAACTAAACCTTCTTTTGCGGTCAAAGAACCTCCCCTGAGCGAGCCTTATTGTCTCGCCAGGAGAGGTTTCTCTATGAGATGTTTATCCCTGGATCAGTTTTTCGTAAATCGGAAAACAGTCGAACGTGGCAAAATAATCTTTCGGCGTCTCCGCTCTCCGGATCATCTGAACGCTCCCGTCCTCTTTTAGCAATAACTCAGACGATTTCAGTTTTCCGTTGTAGTTGTACCCCATCGCAAATCCATGTGCGCCTGTGTCGTGGATGAACAGGTAATCTCCCATTTCAATCTCCGGGAGCATCCGGTCGATCGCAAATTTATCATTGTTTTCGCACAGAGACCCTGTGATGTCATACTTGTGGTCACACGCTTCCTCTTCTTTTCCCAGCACAGTAATGTGATGGTAGGCGCCGTACATAGCGGGGCGCATCAAATTGACTGCGCAGGCGTCTACGCCGATATATTCTTTGTGTGTGTGCTTCTGGTTGATCGCCTTTGTCACCAGAGCGCCGTACGGTCCTGTCATAAAGCGTCCCAGCTCTGTATAGACCGCGACGTTTCCCATGCCCGCCGGGACTAAAACCTGCTCATACACTTCCTTGACGCTTGCTCCGATTTTCAGGATATCATTCGGCTCTTGATCAGGTCGGTACGGGATTCCGATTCCTCCGGAGAGATTGATAAAGGTAATCTCCGCTCCTGTCTCTTCTTTGAGTCTGACCGCCGTCTCAAACAAAATTTTGGCCAGCATTGGATAGTAGTCGTTTGTCACCGTGTTGCTCGCCAGAAACGCATGGATGCCGAACTCTTCCACGCCTTTTTCTTTCATCATCCGAAACGCCTCAAAGAGCTGTTCCGTCGTCATGCCGTACTTTGCGTCCCCCGGGTTGTCCATAATGTCATTGCTGATTTTAAAGATTCCTCCCGGATTGTAGCGGCAGCTCATCTTTTTTGGAAGTCTTCCCAGTGCTTTCTCTACAATCTCCACATGTGTGATGTCATCCAGGTTGATGATCCCATTTAGCTGGGCTGCTTTTTTGAATTCCTCCACCGGCGTGTCGTTCGAGGAGAACATAATATCGTCCCCGGACGCTCCGACCGCATTGGCCATCATCAGCTCTGTCATGGAAGAGCAGTCGCATCCGCAGCCATACTCTCTTAAAATCTGAAGCAGAAATGGGTTCGGCGTTGCCTTCACCGCAAAATATTCTTTATATCCCGGATTCCAGGAAAATGCCTCATACAGCTTTTTTACATTTTCCCGTATCCCTCTCTCGTCATACAGATGAAACGGCGTCGGATACGTCTTTGCCATTTCTTTTACCTGTTCTAAGGTTACAAACGGATGTTTTTTCATTTTCAGTCGCTCCTATTTCAGTATTTCTTATTTTGCCTCGATTACGTGCATCATATTCGTCATCGCGCCTTCTCCCGTCACCATGTTCGTAGCCGGATCTCCCGCTGTCAGGACAATGAGCTCTCCTTTTTTCACAAGCTTTTTCTGGCGTACCAGGCGGACGGAATTCTCAATCATGATCTGCGTGGATGTTTCTCCCATTCCTTTTAACGGGTAGACGCCCCAGTAAAGCTGCATACGGCGCACTGCGTCCGGATTTGGAGAAATCGCGTAGATCGGTACCTGTGGACGGAAGTTTGAGATGAGCCGCGCCGTCTGTCCGGAAATCGTCGGCGTTACAATACAGCACGCATTTAAATTCATAGCTGTGTGGACTGTGGAAAGCCCCACCGCCGAGGAAATATTCAAATCTTTGTGGCGCTTGTTCAGCGCCATCTGTCTTTGGAAGTCCAGGTGTACTTCCGTAGTCTCCGCAATCTTTTCCATCATGCGCACCGCTTCCACCGGATATTTTCCCATCGCAGTCTCCCCGGAAAGCATAATCGCATCGCTTCCGTCGTAAATCGCGTTTGCGACGTCCCCCGCCTCTGCTCTCGTCGGTCTGGGATTTCGGATCATGGAATCGAGCATCTGGGTTGCCGTGATGACCGGCTTTACCTGCTCGTTGCATTTGCTGATGATCATCTTCTGGATGTACGGAACCTCCTCAGGCGGAATCTCGACTCCAAGGTCTCCTCTCGCCACCATCACCGCGTCTGCTTCCTCAATAATCTCGTCGATGTTCTGCACTCCTTCTGCGTTCTCTACCTTTGCGATGATTCCGATATGCTCTGCGTGGTGTTCCCGCAGTAATTTCCGGATTTCCCGGATACACGCCGCATTGCGCACAAAAGAAGCGGCTATATAATCGAATCCCTGTTTGATTCCAAATAAAATGTCCTGTTTGTCTTTATCCGTAACGGCCGGAAGGTTGACGCTGACATTCGGAACATTGATTCCTTTTTTCTCTCCCAGCTCGCCTCCATTTTTGACGATGCAGTGAATTTCCTTCGGCGTCACTTTTCCCACGATCAGCTCGATCAATCCGTCGTCAATCAGAATCCGGTCCCCCGACTTTACGTCATTGGAAAGCTCCGGGTACGTAATCGAGCAGTGCGTCTCGTCTCCGACTGTCTCCTCCGTACACAGCCGGAAGGAAGCGCCTTCTCTGAGCAGCACCTTTTTTCCGTCCTTCAAAGTGCCGGTCCGGATCTCCGGTCCTTTTGTATCCAAAATTAAAGCGATCGGCTTGTCCAGCTCCTCGCGGACACTCTTTACCAGCTTTACTCTTTGGCTGTGTTCTTCGTAATCGCCATGCGAAAAGTTAAATCTCGCCAAATCCATTCCGCTTTTTGCCAGCTCCATCACTAAATCTCTGTCGTCTGAATTTGGTCCCATGGTACAGATGATTTTCGTTTTTTTCATTCTCTTCCTCCCTTATTTTCTTTTACTGTTTTTTATCATGGTGTACATGTTCATGTGTAAACAAATGATCCTGACAGTATTCATAATTTCCCTCACATTTCGAGCAAAACCGAAATTCCAGATCGTCTCCGTCCAGCTCCGTTCTCCCGCAGACTGCACATTTGTGCTTCGTAATCTGATTTTTTTTGTTTGTGTGAGAATGGGGAGCCGAATTTACCTGTTTTTTAAACTTATGCTTTCTGCGAAGCTCAGACGGCGAAACCCTCCAGTACTGGATTTCACCCAGAAAAAACAGCAGAAAATTAAAGAGCGATGCGATAATCACAACGCGGTTTACCCAGTTTCCCATAATGAATGCGTATAAAATATAGCAGGCGTCCAGCAGGGCAAGCCATTTGATCTTAATCGGGATAATAAAGTACAGCAGCATCTGCATATCCGGATAGCTGGCTGCAAACGCAAAAAAGATCGACAGGCAGATATAGTATGTGCTGAATGTCGTCCCTAAAAGGATCTGCGTCCCTTGCAGGGCAAAAATTCCATATACGACAAACGCTCCGATCAGGGTCGTAATCGTTCCTGTAAAAATATACAGATTATAGCGGAAGGTTCCCCATGTCCGCTCCAGCGCCGTTCCCAGCGAGTAGTACACCATCAGCATAATCAGCGTAAAAATGTCAAATTGTCCCGGCGGAATTATGACCCATGTTATGAGTCTCCAGATCTGTCCTTCCAAAATCAAAGCCGGCTCCAGCGTCAGATAGGACAGAAGAGAGGAGCCAAAAAGCTCCAGCACATATCCTGCCGCATAGAGGATAATCATATACATGGTCAGATTCGGGATGGCGTACCGCCCGAATCTGCGCTGTAATTTGTCAATTAATTTCATAAGATACCCTTTCGTCAACAGCGGTCTTTTTCATTCAGATCAGAATAAATTTTTCTTATAGAAAATCAGTGCAACTACCAGGCTTAGCAGAAGCGAAAATAAGATGACGAAGACAAACCCAAACGGGCTGTCGGCAAACGGCATTCCGGAAGCATTGACATTCATGCCGTAGGCGCTGAAAATCATCGTCGGAATGGACATCACGATCGTCACCGTGGCGAGAAATTTCATCACGATATTCAAGTTGTTTGAAATGACGGAGGCAAACGCATCCATCGTCCCGCTTAAGATGCTGCTGTAAATATTCGCCATCTCAATGGCCTGTTTGTTCTCGATGATGACGTCTTCCAAAAGTTCGGTGTCCTCCGGATATTTTTTTATCGTCTCTGTCTTTAAAAGCTTTTCCAGCACAACCTCGTTCGAGCGCAGAGAAGTTGTAAAATACGTCAAACTTTTCTCCAGCTCCAAAAGTTCAATCAGCTCCTGGTTTTTCATGGATCCGTGCAGCTTTTTCTCAAGCACCTCG
This sequence comes from uncultured Eubacteriales bacterium, assembly GCA_963929865.1. Taxonomy (GTDB): domain Bacteria; phylum Bacillota; class Clostridia; order Lachnospirales; family Lachnospiraceae; genus JAGZHZ01. The sequence continues at coordinate 4,404 of CAWVKK010000007.1, forward strand.
CTCTTTTTATCAATGATGCGCAGATAGTGGAGATACATACTGGCATTTTTGTACAGGATCTGCAGGATAAAGCGCGTTTTCATATAAGTAAAAAAGTTGCGCACTCTTCCGTCCATAAAGGCGGAGAGCACCGGCGTATCTTCCATGCATACCGTAAAAATCAGCTTGTCTGTCACCACAATCGACATGGGAATCGTGCCGAACCAGTCTTTGTCATTTCGTTCTTCAATCATCGGGACGTCGACAAGAACCATTGTGTAATTGTCCTCCACCTCGATACGCGAGCGTTCTTCCTCATCCAGAGGCGCTCTTAAGTCGTCCATCTCAATTTTATATTCTTTTGAAATTTTCAGAATTTCAGTCGCTGTCGGATTGATCAGAGCAATCCAGCATCCCTCCTGTGCTTCGTTTACCTGCTGGATTTCTCCGTCCATCGTACGGAAAATTTTAACCATAATTCCATGCCCCTTTCAAAAATGATCTGCGCACAGTCCCAGACCATCTTTTCTGACCAAGCTCCTGGGTACTATGCTTCCTTTTTTAATTGTGTTCTCTTTTCCCTAGGACTAGGCCCACCTTCCATGGAATCACCTTCCCTTTCTTTTTTTAGATGCACTTTTTCTATGTTCATGGTTATTATAATTTCAAAAAAATCATTTGTCAATCAAACGTCTGTAATTTTACATAATGTTCACGGTCTGAAAAACCGCTCCAGATATTCCATTCTGGACGTCATGGAAAGCATCATGCCGTCCAGAATGGTCAGCGCTGCCATCGCCTCTACCACAACGACCGCTCTGGGCACAATAACCGGGTCATGGCGTCCTTTGATGCGAACGCGGATGTCTTCTCCCTGTCTTGTCACTGTCTGCTGTTCTTTAAAGATGGAAGGCGTGGGCTTGACCGCCACCCGGAAAATGATGTCGCTTCCATCGCTGATGCCCCCTAAAATGCCTCCGGAATGGTTCGTACATTTTTGCGGTTTTCCGTCTTCTCCGGCGCGGTACGCATCGTTATTGCGCGATCCCTTTTCTTTTGCCGCCTGCATTCCGTCTCCAATCTCGAAGCCCTTGACAGCCCCGATGGAGCAGACCGCCTTTGCCAGATTGGCGCTGAGCTTGTCAAATACCGGCTCCCCGACTGCCGGTTTCATGTGGTGCACGATGCACTCGATGATTCCTCCTGAGGAATCCTCCTCTTTCATGCACGCTTCTACATACTGAGCCGCTTCCTGCGCCGCCTGCGCGTCCGGCATGCAGAAGGGATTATCTGCGATCTCCTCTTCGCAGAACTTATGAATTTCCACCGGTCCGATCGCTTTTGTGTACGTGGTAAACGTAATGCCGAGCTGATTTAAAATTTTAACGGCGATGGCCCCGGCCGCCACTCTTCCGATTGTCTCTCTGCCGGAGGAACGTCCTCCCCCTGTGTAATCGCGGAATCCATACTTTAAATCATAAGTCAGATCGGCATGTCCGGGGCGGTAATAGTCAGCGATCTCGCTGTAATCCTGCGAGCGCTGCGTCTTGTTGTAGACAATCATAGAAATCGGAGTTCCCGTCGTCTTTCCCTCGAAAATCCCGGAGAGAATTTCCACGGCGTCCTCCTCCTTTCTTGAGGTCGCATACCGGCTTTTCCCCGGCTTGCGCCGGTCCAAAAAAATCTGAACGTCTTTTTCCGACAGTTCCAGCCCTGCCGGACAGCCGTCTACCACCACGCCCACTGCCTTTCCGTGCGATTCTCCCCATGTCGAAATTTTAAAGCATGTTCCAAATACTGATCCTGCCATTTTTTCTTCCTTTCCGTTTTTTCTTGTGCTTAAGCCGCTGTTCCGCTCCAACAAAGAAACGGTTCAAAATGATTGCAGCCTTTTTCTGCTTTTCACTTTGAACCGCTCCCTTCTCTCCTTTCCTACTTCTCAGCCTCTTCTCCTGCATCTGTTACTTTTGAGATCAAGATACAATTCGGCGTCTCCAGTTTAATCGGACGTCCTTTCATCACAAGCAGTTTCTTCTCATAATCTACATGGAAGAAACGGATTTCATTCGACTCATGGTTTAAGACAACCAAGGTCTTCTCATCCGGAAAGATATCCAGATCCTTCGGATATTTTCCGCTGATCGGCAAAATACACAGCTGCGTCAGCATACCGGTCTCTTCGTTGATCTGGAATACTCCGGCGCTGTTGTCCCCTGCCGAAGAACAGTATAAATATTTCCCGCTCGGGGCGATTTTCATTCCGGAAGCAGCGCACGCCATCTCCTCTGTGTCCATCTGGGTGCTCACGGTCTGAATCAAATCAAACTGCGGGGATTTTCCGCTTCCGTCGTAGCTGTAAACTTCAATCTCGTTTGACAGCTCGCACAGCACGTATGCAAATTTTCCGTTTTTGCTGAATCGGATCAGCCTTGGAGCCGATTCCAGTTTGCAGCGCAAAATATCGTACAGCTTCAGTTTCCCGGTTACAGGGCTGACCGTGTACAGTTTGATCTGGTCAATCCCATTGTCCACTGCGCACAGATATTTGCCGTCCGGAGTCGGAGTGACACAGCTGACATGAGGGCGGAAGTTGCGCTCTGCCACGCTTCCCAGTCCCTTGTGAAAAATGCCGTCCACCACGCTTCCCAGCCTTCCGTCCTTGTGGATGCGCACTACGCTGACTTTTCCGTCGTGGTATCCGCCCACAAACAAAAATCTGCCGGCCTGGTCCGTCGAGAGAAAGCATCCTCTCATGCCGTCGATTCCCACCTGGTTGATCGGCGTCAATCCTCCGTCTTTTTCAATTTTCAGCACCTCGACTCCTTCATCCGCAATCGAATACAGATATTCTCCGTTGTTTGATTTCGTGACATGCGAGGCGTTGTTGACCGGCACAACCTCTCTCTCTGTCATATATCCGGCTTCTACGTCCAGATCATATACGTGAATCCCTACGCTGCTTCCGTGAGTATAGGTACCGACATAAGCAACATACTTTTCTTTTCCCATCTTTGTGTCCTCCTTAGCGCACAGCTTTTCGTCTTTTAGTCTGCAGTAAGACATTTCACTCTTTTTCATAGAAAACATTCTACCATAAACTATGAATTTTGTTAAGTGTAAATGATTCTTTTGCTGAAATTTTATTGACACTTTTCTGCAAATGTGTATAATCAAATCTGCCGCACGATAAATTGAAAACGTCAGGTTTTTCCTGTCTTTCTATCTGAATGCCGGCTGTTTTCCTGTTTCAGGAAATCTCTGGATTTTTTATATATTGAGGAGGCGTAACCATGTCAAACAAACTGATTGATCTGATCAATATCTCAAAGTCTTATGGCACACAGACTGTACTTGATGAACTTAACCTCTATATCCGTGAAAACGAGTTTCTGACTCTGCTTGGTCCAAGCGGCTGCGGCAAAACGACGACGCTGCGCATTATCGGAGGGTTTGAAAGCCCCGACAGCGGTCAGATTATTTTTGACGGATGCGATATCACAAAGCTTCCTCCCAATAAGCGCCAGCTCAATACCGTATTTCAGAAATACGCTCTTTTCACCCACATGACGATCGCGGAAAATATCGCGTTCGGGCTTAAGATCAAGAAAAAGAGCAAAAAATATATTGAAGACAAAATCAAATACGCGCTTAAGCTTGTCAATCTCGACGGCTTTGAGCGCCGTATGCCGGACTCTCTAAGCGGCGGTCAGCAGCAGCGCATTGCCATAGCCAGAGCGATTGTCAATGAGCCAAAGGTTCTCCTGCTCGATGAGCCGCTCGGAGCGCTTGACTTAAAGCTGCGCCAGGACATGCAGTATGAACTGATCCGCTTAAAAAATGAACTCGGCATCACTTTTATCTACGTCACCCACGATCAGGAGGAGGCGCTTACCATGTCGGACACGATCGTCGTCATGAACCAGGGCTATATTCAGCAGATCGGCACCCCGGAGCGGATCTACAATGAGCCGGAAAACGCCTTTGTCGCGGATTTCATCGGCGAGAGCAACATTCTGCCCGGACTGATGCTGCAAGACCGGCTTGTCAAAATTTTGGGCGTTCCTTTCCGCTGCGTTGACGAGGGTTTTGGAAAAAACCAGCCTGTCGACGTTGTGATCCGCCCCGAGGATGTGGAGCTTGTAAAGCCGGAGGAGGGAACGCTCCAGGGCGTTGTCACCCATCTGATCTTTAAAGGCGTCCACTATGAAATGGAAGTTCTTGCAAACAACCGCGAGTGGCTTGTCCACAGCACCGGTATGGTTCCGGTCGGGACAGAGGTCGGCATTCACGTCGATCCTTTCAATATTCAGATCATGAACAAACCTTTATCTGAAGATGAGGAGGCGGTCAACATTGAAGAATAAAAAATGGTTTGCTGCTCCTTATCTGCTGTGGTCCGCCGCGTTTATCGTCATCCCGCTTTTGATGATTGTCTACTACGGCCTGACGGACCAGAGCGGAAGGTTTACCCTTGAAAATATGGCGAAGATGGCGGCGCCGGAAAATTTAAAAGCGCTTGGGCTTGCCATCCTGCTCGCTTTTATCAGCACCGTCGTCTGCCTGATTCTAGCCTACCCGCTCGCCGTTATCCTGAGTCGGAAAAATGTGAATCAGTCCAGTTTTATCGTCCTGATTTTTATTCTTCCGATGTGGATGAATTTTTTGCTGCGCACGCTCGCTTGGCAGACGCTCCTGGAAAAAAACGGGGTCATCAACAGCATCCTCCAGTTTTTTCATCTGCCCTCCCTTGCGATCATCAACACACCGTATGCCATCGTTCTGGGTATGGTCTACAATTTTCTTCCCTTTATGGTGCTGCCAATCTACAACGTTTTGATCAAGCTTGACCAAAATGTTGTCAACGCTGCAAGAGATTTAGGCGCCAACGGCATACAGACCTTTTTTAAAATCACACTTCCGCTGAGCGTACCCGGTATCTTAAGCGGCGTCACCATGGTCTTTGTTCCGGCTTTGACCACCTTTGTCGTCTCCGATCTGCTGGGCGGCGGAAAAATTCTGCTGATCGGCAATGTCATCGAGCAGACCTTTAAGCAGGGAAGCAACTGGAATGTCGGTTCCGGTCTTTCTCTTGTGCTGATGCTGTTTATCATCGTGAGCATGATCTTTTTATCGAAAACAGAAAAAGAAGAAGAGGAGGGTGACGTCCTTTGATAAAAAAACAGGCAACGCGCATTTATCTTGCGCTGATTTTTATTTTGCTTTACGCGCCGATTCTCACCTTAATCGCACTTTCCTTCAACAGGTCCAAGACGCGCGCAAAATGGGGAGGCTTTACGTTTGACTGGGATCTGTCTTTGTTTCAAAATGAAGACATCATGAACGCTCTGTATACCACTTTGATCATCGCCCTGCTCTCCGCAGGCATCGCTACGGTGCTCGGAACCATGGCGGCTCTTGGAATGCAGGGCATGAAGAAGAAATACCGCGCCGTCTTTTCCGGCATTTCCAATATTCCCATGGTCAACGCAGAGATTGTGACCGGAATTTCTCTGATGCTTTTGTTTATCACGCTTCGCATGACGCTTGGATTTCAGACGATTTTGCTTTCCCATATCACCTTTAATGTGCCGTATGTCATTCTAAGCGTGATGCCAAAGCTTAAACAGACCAGCAAAAGCACGTATGAGGCTGCTCTTGATCTGGGGGCGAGTCCTGCCCGCGCCTTTTTTCAGATTACATTGCCGGATATCATGCCGGGCGTTCTCTCCGGATTTATGATGGCGTTCACCATGTCGCTCGATGATTTTATCATCACGCATTTCACAAAAGGACCAGGCATTGATACGCTGTCCACAAAAATCTACACAGAGGTGCGCAAAGGAATCAAGCCGGAAATGTATGCGCTCTCTACGCTCCTTTTTACGACGGTGCTGCTTTTGCTGCTCTTGGTCAATACGGCGCCCAGCCGCCAGAGCGCCTCTGCGCCGAAAAGGAAAGCCCGTTTCCGCCGGACCGGATTCTTCGTGATGCGCCGTGTGCTTCCCGCCGCCATTGTCGTCTTGTTCGTGGCAGGCGGCTTCTATTACGGCTCTGAGAATGCTTCCCGCTCCGAGAATCAGGTCATCGTCTACAACTGGGGAGAATACCTCGATCCTGAGGTTTTGACGCTTTTTGAGGAGGAGACCGGCATCCAGGTTGTCTATGAAGAGTTTGAGACGAATGAGATTATGTACCCCAAAATTGAGTCCGGGGCAATCGCCTATGACGTTGTCTGTCCTTCTGACTATATGATTCAGCGCATGATCGAAAATAATCTGCTCGCTGAGATTAATTTTGATCACATTCCAAACGTCAAGAATATCGGGACGCGCTATTTTGAGAAATCGAGGGAATTCGACCCCGAAAATAAATATTCCGTCCCCTACTGCTGGGGAACCGTCGGCATTTTATATAATAAGACCATGGTAGAGGAGCCGGTGGACAGCTGGAGTATTTTATGGGATCCGAAATATAAGGACAATATTTTGATGCAGGACAGTGTGCGCGACGCCTTCGGCGTTACACTGAAATATCTGGGATATTCTCTTAATTCTACGGATCTGGACGAATTAAATGAGGCAAAGGATAAGCTCATCGAACAAAAGCCGCTCGTCCAGGCTTATGTCGTCGACCAGGTCCGCGACAAGATGATCGGAAATGAGGCTGCGCTCGGCGTTATCTACTCCGGCGAGGCTATCTACACCCAGAAAGAAAACCCGGATCTGGAGTACGTCATTCCAAAAGAAGGATCCAATATCTGGATCGATTCCTGGGTCATTCCTGCAAATGCACAGCACAAAGAAAACGCAGAAGCCTTTATCAATTTTCTGTGCCGCCCTGACATTGCCCTTATGAATTTTGAGTACATTACCTACTCGACTCCAAATGACGCTGCCCGCGCTCTGATCGAGGATGAATCGATCCGCAGTAGCAGCATTGCCTTCCCGGACGACGAGGCTTTAAAAAACTGCGAGACCTTTCACTATCTCGGCGAGGAAGCCGATCAGATTTATACGGAGCTGTGGAACAAAGTAAAATCGTATTAGAAGCAAAAAAGCTGCCGCACCGCACAGGCGTTTTTCTTAAAACCTGCGGGTGCGGCAGCCTTCGCTGCTTTTTGCTTTCCTATGCAAATTTCGCCCAGTATCCCTGGATAAAGATAACCAGCACAATGACCGGCAGAATCCAGGTCACGTAAAACCGGATTGCTTTTGGAAATCTCAGTCCCTTTCCGGTGTTGACTTCCTTCATAAACTTGTCAAATCCCCATCCGTACCGGCTTGTGCAGAAGATCAGATAGATCAGGCTTCCTATCGGCAGAATATTATTGCTGACGATAAAATCTTCCAGATCCTGGATAGTGCTTTCCGCTCCAAACGGCGCAAATCCGCTCCAGAGGTTAAAGCCAAGCACGCACGGCAGCGACAGAAGAATGATGACAGCCGCATTGACCACGGCTGCTTTTTTTATGCTGCATCCCGTCAGCTCTCTCGCAAACGTGATAATGTTCTGGAAAACAGCGATGACGGTGGAGACTGCGGCAAAGGTCATAAAGACAAAGAACAGAGCGCCCCAGATCCGTCCGCCTGCCATATGGTTAAACACATTCGGCAGCGTGATGAAAATCAGGTTGGGTCCGCTGTCCGGCTCAATTCCAAACGCAAAGCACGCCGGAAAAATGATCAGTCCCGCCATGAACGCCACCAGCGTATCCAGCACCGTAACGCTGACCGCCTCGCCTAAGAGTCTTCTCTCTTTTCCGATAAAGCTGCCAAAAATCGCCAGCGCTCCGATTCCAATGCTCAGCGTAAAAAAAGACTGACCGAGCGCCGCAAAGATCACCTCTCCAAGTCCCGCTTCTTTCATTTTTTCAAAGTCCGGCTTCAGGTAGAACGCCAGTCCCTGAGAGTTGCCCTCCATCATCAGGGAATTGACGACAAGGACTGCCATCAGGGCAAACAAACACAGCATCATCCCTTTTGTGATCTTCTCAACGCCTTTGTTCAGACCCATCGCACAGATTCCAAAGCATCCGATGACCAGGATCACCATGCACACCGTCATGACAGCCGGGTCCGCGAGCATATCGGAAAATTCTCCTGCCACCTGCTGCGCGCTGAGTCCCTCAAAATCTCCCTTTGCGGTCTTTATAAAGTACAGCATCATCCATCCGCCGACTGTTGTGTAGAACATCATCAAAATGTAATTTCCCGCTATCATCAGATACTTTGTCCAGTGCCATTTTGTCCCCTTGGGTTCCAGTACGTCAAAGGACAGCGCCGCGCTTTTCTGGCTTGCGCGCCCGACGGCAAATTCCATTGCCACAATCGGGATTCCCAAAATCACAAGAAATAAAATGTAAATCAGGACAAACGCGGCTCCTCCGTACTGTCCCACAATATAGGGAAACCGCCATACGTTTCCAAGCCCGATGGCACATCCTGCGGAAATCAGAATAAACCCGAGCCTGGATCCAAATTTTTCTCTTTCCATCTTTCTCTCTCCTTATCCTATTTTATTTTTCTTGTATATTTTAACTGATTTTTTTGAATTTGAAAAGTTTTTTTGTTGTTTTTCGGCATTTTTTCAGACTTTAATGCGTTAAAACTTAAAATTGTAAATATTCTTGACTTTTTCCTCTTTCTCTTCTACACTGAAAAAAAATTATTTTCTGATCACAAAAGGAGTTTTTTTATGAAGCGAATTCTTCCATATCGGATTTCCGCACGCCACTGCGGGATGAAAATCTTTGAATTTTTAAAGCTGCAGGGATATTCCCACGCTGTCGTGACGCATATCCGGAAAACGGAGGACGGTATTTTGCTGAACGGAACGCCCGTCTTTTCTTCTGTCAGAGTAAAAGAGGGGGATCTTCTGACCGTCACTCTGGTCGATGAGACGTCTTCCGGTCAGATTGTTCCCGCCCCTGTCCCGATTCATATCGTCTACGAGGATGAAGACCTTCTCGTTCTGAACAAAGAGGCGAATCAGCCTGTTCACCCTTCTGTCCGCAACTGGGACAACACGCTCGCAAACGGGATTGCCTGGCATTTTGCCCAGAGAGGAGAGCCTTTCGTCTTCCGCTGCGTCAACCGCCTCGACCGCGATACCACAGGACTGCTTATCGTCGCAAAAAATATGCTCAGCGCTGCTGTCCTGTCTGAGATGGTAAGGAAGCGGCAGTTAAGCCGCGAATACCTCGCTCTCGCCCAGGGGCGGACGCCGCAGAGCGGAACGATCGACGCTCCGATTGCGCGAGCTGATTCCTCCGTGATCGCGCGCTGCGTCAATTTTCAGAGCGGAGAGCCCGCCGTCACGCATTTTCAGCGTCTCTCGTTCCGGGAAGATCTTGATCTGTCTCTTGTCTCTTTAAAGTTAGAGACGGGGCGTACGCACCAGATCCGTGTCCACATGAAATATATCGGTCATCCTCTCATCGGCGATTTCTTATACAACCCTGATTTTCACCTCATCGGACGTCAGGCGCTGCATTCCTGCCGGCTGTCCTTTCTCCATCCTGTCTCTAAGCTTCCGCTGTCCTTTGCGGCACCTCTTCCAGAGGACATGAAATTTTTTGAGACTGCGCAAAAAGGAAAAAGCACCGTGTAGGGGAGGCTGTCGCTCAAAAAAGGAATGGATTCCAGCGCAAAACTGAGCGGAATCCATTCCCTAAAAATATGAAAAATAGGATGTTTTCTCACAGAACCTCTCCGCGGATCCGCGGAACTTCATCGATATGGAGATAATGGCTGATACATTTTACCAGCAGATCGTGGTTTGAGATATGATCCAGCCCCGACACAACGACGGATCCTATGACGCCCACTTCCTCCACGCGGATCGGAAAGGCTCCTCCGGCCGCCGCGTACTCTCCGGCGTCCAGCCGCCAGTCCTCCAGCGTCTGTTCTGCCTTTTTCAGCAGCATACAGACTAAAAAGCTGCTTTTTTCCATCCTTCTTACCGTGTTTTGTTTTCTCTCCATCCACTCTTCATTGTCGAGTGTGATGCCGTTTGATTCATACTGAAACGGAACTGCGCCATTATTCAGGCGGATGCTGACCGCTACCGGCAGCTTTCTCCGTTTTGCCTCCGCCACCAGAATGCAGCCCAGCTCCCAGGCGTCTTCGTTCGTAAAATGTGAAAACTGTAAAATTTCCTCCTGCATTTCCAACATTGCAATTAATTCATCGATTGTCATACCAATTTCCCCCTGTCTTATTGTCAATTCTCTTGTTGGTCTTTTGGATACGCCCATTATACTCTCTTTTTTTTTGATTCGCAACCTTTACCCTTTTTGCCCTTTTAAAACCATTTTTTTCTTTTAAACCAGAGGATTTCTGCCGCAGTGATCGCCAGGCTGATCAGAATAACCGCCGGGTATCCATATGGACTCTCAAGCTCCGACATGTTTGTAAAGTTCATCCCATACCATCCGGCAATCAGCGTCAGAGGCATGAAAATAGTCGTTACGACCGTCAGCATCTGCATAATCTTGTTCTGTTTTTCGTCAATTCTGGACTGGTACAGTTCTCTTAGCTGCAGGGAATACTCTTTTAGGACATGTGTCGTATCGTGCAGTCTCTCCACGCGCGCCGCCTGTATCCCAAACACTCTGCACTCCTGCGCCGTCATCAGATCGTTTCGGTTTTCCTCCAGAACGCCGCAAAGATCCATCATCTGCTGATAATACGCGTCGAGCGTGAGCAGTTCCTTGCGGAGATTTAAAATCTGTACGTCAAACCGCTTCATCTCTTCATGGACGAGATGCTCCTCCATCTTTGCAAGGCGTTCTTCAAAGTTCTGGAGATAGATGACGTCCTCCCGGATCAGATATTCAATAAATCCTGCCAAAAACTGCGCGGGGGTATCCGCTCCGTTGACGCAGTACCCCGAGACCTCTTCCAGCAGATTTTTCTGTATTTTCTCGTCTGTGATCATCCAGAAGTTCTCCCGGTCCATATAATATCCCAGAATTTCTTTTTTGTGAAAGAGATCTTTTTTGTCCGGAACCGCAAATGTGCCCACAATACATCCTGCGAGCAGTTCTGCCTTGCAGTATCTCCCCCGCTCCATGCTCTCCTCCAGCCATCTGTGCGGCACTGTGCCGTTTTGTTTTTCTCTGTACTGTTTTGTCGTCATAATTTCCAGTTTCAATTTTTTCACCTTTTATGACCGGAGTTCTCTGAAGGTCTGTGCCACCATCTCGTAACCCGGGAGCGAAACATGATACTTTCTGCCAAGGCGTACGACTTCAAATAAAAGCCCGTCTATCTCTGAATGTTTGCCTGCGTCAATGTCTCTTTGCATCGAAGTCGACGCGCTTGGCGCTAACTCATCTAAAATCTTCAGGTTTTTCTCCGCAAGATCCACGTCAAAAGAAATTCCCATCTCCTTGGAAAGCAGTTCAATCTCCCGAACCAGTTCGGTAAACATCGTCCTTTGTCTCCCCTCTTTTTGCATGTCGCATGCCTGCGCGTGGAAGTACAGACCGCATGAGGCCATCGCTGAGACATAGGAGAATTTCTCCATAGCGTCTCTTTTTATATTGTCTGACAAAACGCCCGCAATGCCGCTCTCGTCCAGATCTCTTTTTACCTGTTCCAGTCTCGCGTCATACTCTTCGGGATTTCGGACGCCGTAGACAACCCGGAAGATCTTTCCGTGCATCTGGATGACTCCGGGTTCCTTGATGTTGGCTGAGACGTAGATGCAGCCGTCCGTCACTAAGATCTGCGGTATCTGTCTTTGAATGGTCTCGCCTGTCCCATATAAGTTCAGGATCGGGATGACGATCATCTGCGGATGCGCAATTGTCTTTAAAAAAGAAATCGTCTCTTCCAGGGAATATCCTTTCACACACACAAAGACAACGTCTGGTTTCCCTTTATATTCTTCCATACTGCACGCGTTTACATGCGCGGAAAATGCTTCTCCCCATACCGTCTCAATTTTCAGACCTTTTTGTCTGACTGCCTCTAAATGTCTTCCCCGTGCAATGACCGTCACTTCTTTTTTTGCCCGCGCCAGATAGGCGCTGAGCGGTCCTCCTGTTCCTCCTGCTCCAATCACTAAATATCTCATCTTCTTTTTCTCCTGTCTCCTACTGTTGCGTTTTGTCCGTCCAGTCTGTTTTTTTCTTTTTCCGCCTCGTCTGTGCCGCATCCAGAGCGCCGCCTGACAGAGCTTTTTTCTCTTCCACAAAAACATACGTTGTCTGGGTGGAGCGTTCTTTGTCATAGCGGTATCCCAATCCCTCAAACTGTTTTGCCTCGCAGGGCTGTTCAATCTTATTTTCCGCCAGGAACCGGACCATCTCTCCCCTTGCCATTTTTACCTTTGTCCCTTTTTGGATTACCCTGTCTCCTTTCCGCTCTCCAAAAATGCACGTTATAAACTGCATCTTCGCCTCCAGATACGGTTCGATGCACACCGCGTATTCTTTTGATGCAAGGTTTAAGACACAGTCCGTCTCCCGTGCCAGGCTGCGGTACAGCATATCCGACCAGTAGCCGTAGAGCGACGGAAATCCAAGTTTTTCTGTGTTTGCCTGCATTTCCAGCCGGTAGGGAACGACGCCGTCCATCGGGCGCAGAATTCCATACAGTCCCGATAAGATTCTCACATGGCGTTCCAGATAGCAAAGCTGCGGTTGTGTCAGTATATGCGCAGCCAGATACCGGTACTGAATGCCGTCGTACGCCAGCACGGCAGGCGTAAACCCATGCCGCAGATCTGTCGTGCGCAGTCTCCTGTACGCTTCCTCCGCAATTTTATCGCTGCACTTCCAAAGTTGCTTTGCCTCCTCATAAGAAAGGCGGCTTAACCGTTCTTTTAAGACTTCCGCGCGCGCGATCAGCTCCGGGAGGGATCGGGCGCGCAGCAAATCGCCCTCCTCTTTCATCTTCTTTGCCGGCGCAAGGATAATTTTCATCTCTTTTTCCCGTCCTTTTCTGTCTGAGGTTTCCTGCCTCGTTATCTCGCTGTCTCTGTCTGAGGTTCTCCTGTCTCGTTATCTCGCTGTCTCTGTCTGAGGTTCTCCTGTCTCTTCCCCTTTTGTCTCTTTCTCCGCAAGATCTGCGATGTAAACCTTTTCGATCCGTCTGCCTTCCATCTTTTCCACCCGAACTTTCAGTCCGTCCTTTTCAAAGGAATCTCCCTGTACCGGCACTCTTTCGAGGACTTCCATCACCCATCCGCTCACCGTCATCACGTCGAATTCCTCTTTTCTCTGAAGCTGTTCAAACAGTTTCTCTATGTTGGTCTTTCCCGCGACCAGATATTCGTGGTCTGAAATCGTTTCAATCTCCTCAATGACTTCATCGTGTTCATCCCAGATTTCCCCTACCAGTTCCTCCAGAATGTCTTCCAGCGTGACGATGCCGACGGTGCAGCCGAATTCGTCCATGACGACGGCAATATGCAGCTTTTTCTGCTGGAGCTCTTTTAACAGATCGCTGATATTTTTCGTTTTCGTGATGTACAGCACTGGTTTTATATAATTTTGAAATCCCGCTCCTGTGTGGTAGACGAAATTGTAAAAGTCCTTCTGATATAAAATTCCGACAATATTGTCTATATTTTCTTCATAGACCGGAAGTCTGGAATATCCGGTGTCCCGGAAGATCTGCGCAATCTCTTCTTCGGTCTGATTTTTTTCGATCGCCTCCACATCGATGCGCGGAGTCAGAATGTCCATTGCCTCCAGATCGTTAAATGCAATCGCGCTGCGGATCAGACTGCTCTCTTCTTTGTCGATCCCGCCGCCTTGTTCTGCTTCCTCCACAATAGACAGCAGCTCTTCCTCTGTGATCCCCTTTTCCTCCGACGCATGGAAAATCAGGGACAGAAGCTTTTTCCACTGTTTAAAGAGAAAGTTGACCGGTTTAAGCACAATCATAAAAACGTTCAGAATCGGCGCTGAAAACATCGCAAATTTTTCCGGCGATTCTTTGGCAATGCTTTTTGGAGAAACCTCTCCGAAAATCAGGACGACAACCGTCGTCACAATCGTAGAAATACTGGCCCCTGCGTCTTCCCCTAAAAATCTTACGAAAATGATCGTTGCCAGAGAAGCGCTCGCGATGTTGACGATATTGTTCCCGATCAAAATCGTGGAGAGCAGCCCGTCATAATTTTCCGACAGGCGCTGGACAAGCTCCGCTCTTTTGTCCCCTTTTTCCGCCATATTTTTAATCCTGATTCTGTTCAGAGAGGAAAAAGCCGTCTCTGTCGCGGAAAAATAGGCGGACATCATAATGCAGATCACAATAATAATCAGCGATACTGTGATAGATTCCATTCTATCTTTCATCCTTTCTTTCTTGTTTATCGTTTTATCTTATTTTTTTCTTGCCTTTTGTCTACATACCGCAATTCCTTCCTTCCCGTGAGGGATGGATCATCAAAAATAAAAAGCGCAAAAAGACATAGCTGCCTCTTTTCATAGCGCAGCTATGCCTCTCTATATAGAAATCTTTTTTGTTTTCCGGATCAGCGTCTTCCTCTTCGTTGTCCAATCTGATATCCTCCACCTGAAAATTTTTTGATGCCAAGGTCGAAACGTCGCAATGGTCTTCCTGCCTGCAGGATTTTTCATTTGAACTTGGTTTTTATAATTATATCAAAAACAGTCTGAAAAAGCAATGCTTTCCGAATAAAAGCGCAAAAAGAGAGAGAGACTCCTCTCCCTCAAAATAGTCTCTCTCTCTTAAGCGTTATCTCATATCGATGTTTTATTCTGCCAGCTCTGGAAGCGCTGTCTTGTACTCTTCCATTGAAACAGCCGGGTCGCTTGTATCAATCGGTTTTAACGTATAGGTATATTCATACGTCTGATTTGCCGGGTTCTGATACTGTGTCAGAGGCATTGCTCCCCAGGAGTTATCTCCGCCGACACCCATCTGTCTCTCATTCAGGCGCAGTGTGATGCTGGTCGGTTCAGGCAGCATATAAGAGTGAAGCGTTGTATTTAATTCTTCCGGTGTGTAATACAGAGCGTTGAATTCCATCGTTCCCTCTGCTTTTGCCAGCAAGCCGATTCCATCGTCGTTTGTCAGGCTTACCCATCTGACGTCTGTACGGTTTCCTGTCTCCTGCGGTTTGATGTAATCTACGTAGAAGTTTTCTACCGTGTTCGTGTAAATACCTACATTATATCCGGTCTGTCTGTCAATGTAGTTTTCGTCCGGTCCTTTTCCATACCAGGTTACATTGTCAAACTCTAACGGCATCTGCAGTAAGTTTCCAACCTCCGGAATCATCGGCAGATCTTCGCTTCCCGGTACCAAAGTGCTGGTAATCTTCACATCGCCTGTTCCGTAAATTGTATAAACCTGTTTATAATCGGATTCTGTCTCTGTCGGCAGTTTGGAGGTAACGGTAATCTGAACCGCTTTATCCTCTGATGTCTCTACTGTGACATCCTGAATCTGGCGGTCAACGCCTGCATATCTCCAGGTAGCCAGTGTCAGCATAGAATAGTATCCAAGGTCACTGTCTGTAGCGGCTCTCCAGAAGTTCGGGATCGGACCGTTTTCGATCAGCTCTGTTCCCTTGAAGGTGAAGGAATCGATCGTTCCTGTCGTCTTATTGAAGGTGATCGCAAAGTCTTCGCCTGTTACGTTTACGCTGTCTTCTGCCTCTTCCACACTCATTGCCGGAATCTCTTCCATCGTGATTCCTTCTGCCTGCGGAACTTCGATCGGGAGCTTAAACTGTCCCATCGCAATCTCATGACCTGCGTCTGCCCACAGTTCATCTTCTTTTAATTTGAAGCTGATATTTACAAAATACTCTGCTCCTGCCTTCGGCTCTGTGATTTCATACGGAACCTTGATGGTCTTTTCTGTCAGGACCGGCAGATCCATCTGCGCTTCGTCGAACGTTCCGGACTGGATGACAACGCCGTCCTCAAGCAGCTGCCATGTTCCTTCGTACTTATTCATATTTGTGAATAAGAATTTATTTTTTACCACGATTTCCTGTTTTGTCAGGTCGCCTTCTTCTATGCCAATTTCCTGGTAAACTTTCTTGACCTCTACCAGCTCAGGCTGTGCGTCTCTGTCCGGACCAACCAGACCGTTTGCGCAGAAGTTTTTGTTGTTCGGGTTTCCTTCCGGGATATCTGCCCAGTCTCCTCCGAAGCTGTAGTACTCCTCAGTGTTATATGTCTTTTCCGTTGTCTCTTCAAAGTCAAGCCATACAACAGCGCTCTCATCAGCCGTGCGCTCTGTATCTGCGATCTCCTCTGCGCTCAGGGCTCTGTTGTAGATGCGCACGCTGTCGATCAGACCGTTGAAGGTCGCCGGAACATTCGGGTTCTGTGCGTCATAGGAAACATCCGCTCCGATTCCTACCGCATTTCCGCCCGTCTTCATGCCGTTTGTATCTTTTACTGTCGCAACTGCCTCGCCGTCTAAATATAACGTGACATTCTCACCGTCAAACGTGCCGGCAACGTGATGCCATTCTCCAACCCAGTTTTCCGGCGTCGGGATAGAAGCTGACACTTTTCCGTACAGTTCTGTCTCTTCGTCAAATACGTTGTTGTAGATATAGAATTCCAGAACGTCTGTCGTCTCGCCTGTCTCTTCGTCTGTCGTAACCTTTCTCTGCAGACCGTAGGATTCTGTACTCATCCACTCATCGTTTCCTTTTGTGATGATTGGAGAGGTCTGATCGGACGCCTCAGGTTTTACCCATGCTTCCACTGTAAGAGGATCAGAATCTCCGAATACGAGCGCTTTGTCAACCTTGCACTCTGCGTATCCGCTCATAGCCTTTCCGCTGTGTCCTTCGTCTGAGAGTTCGCCTTTTAAGACTACCTCGATATCCTGTCCGTCGTTTGTAAGCATCTGGCTTGTCGGAGTATCCAGTGTGAGCGCCTGTTCTACCCAATCCCAGATGAAACCGCCCTGGAGATTTGGATATTTCTCAAATACGTCCCAGTACTCCTGAAGGTTGCCGACACCGTTGCCCATCGCATGAGCGTATTCGCACTCAAGAGCCGGCTTGTCTCCGTAGATTCCCCACCATACCATCGGGTTTGCCGTCTTGTCCACAGTAGAAGCGTCTGCGTTGACGCGGCGGTACATTCTGGACCATACGTCTACCTCCGGAATCTCTCGGTCTGCTTCATAGTGAACGAATCTTGTCGGGTCTAACTCTTTGCACAGATCGCCGAGCACTGCCCACGTATCTCCGTTGTACGATTCATTTCCTAATGACCAGGAAACAATCGACGGATGTGTCTTGCTTCTCTCGATCGCACTTGTCATTCTGTCTTTACATGCCTCGATCCATCCTGCATCGCTCTGCGGAATATAATCGTTCAGTCCGTGAGACTCGATGTTTGCCTCGTCGATCACATACAGTCCGTACTCGTCGCACAGTTCGTACCATCTCGCCTCGTTCGGATAGTGAGAGCTTCGAACAGCGTTGATGTTGTTCTGCTTCATCAGCTTGATGTCTTCGATCATGCTCTCTTCTGTGATGTGTCTTCCTGTCTCCGGGCTTGTCTCGTGGCGGTTTACGCCGCGGAACATAATCGGCTGTCCGTTGATTAAGATCTGTGATTTGTTTGTACCCTTGTTGACAATCTCAATCTGACGGAATCCAACGTTGCATCCTGCTGTCTCAATTACTTTTCCTTCCGGATCTTTTAATTCATATACCAGCTGATACAGATACGGATCCTCCGCAGACCACTGTCTTGGCTCTTCCACCTCTACCGATGCGGTTGCCTCCGCCTCTTTTCCGTGGAATCTGGCGTCCATCGTCTCTGCAAACACTTCGTTTCCGTCCGCGTCAAACAGCGTTGCCGTCACCGTGCATCCCTGCATAGCAGGATCAACCTCATTATATCTTCTCAGCGTCGCGCTTAAATCGATCGTTGCGTTTTTGTATTCCTCGTCAAACGTTGTCGTGTAATTAAAGTCAAACAGAGAAGCTTCTTTCTCTTTTGCAAATAAGAAGACGTCTCGGAAAATACCGCTTAAGCGGATCATATCCTGATCTTCCAGATAGCTTCCGTCAGACCAGCGGTATACCTGAACCGCGATCACGTTTTCTTCTCCGGCCGGATTGAGGTACGGAGTGATATCAAATTCTGCCGCTGTATAGCTGTCCTCACTGTATCCGACTTTCTGTCCGTTTACCCACAGATAGAATGCAGATTCTACGCCCTGGAAGGACACGAAAATCTCTTTTCCGTCCCAGTCTTCCGGCGTTGTAAAGTTTCTGCGGTAATGTCCTACCGGATTGTAGATCGTAGGAGCGACTCCATGCTCCGGAATCTCTCTTCCCTCCCACGGAAGGCGCGTATCGGTATACATCGGATAATCGTATCCTTCTGTCTGCCAGTTAGAAGGAACCGTAATCTCATCCCATCCGCTTACGTCGTATGCAGGATCAAAAAATTCGTTGTTTCTTCCGGAAGGATTCTCGGAAAGCATAAATTTCCATGATCCGTTTAAGCTCTCATAATTAATCTGCGTATCTTCTTCACGCGTTCTTGCAGTTTCCACACTGTCATAAGATTTAAAAATCGTATGCGCGTCCTCACGATTTACCTGGAATACTGCTCTTTGATCATACCATTCCTCCCCCGGAAAAGCTGGCGCCTCTTCTTCCTGAACCGTGTCATCCCCTACGTTTTGACCGCTTCCGTCTTTTGCAGGTTCTGTTGCTGTGCTTCCTGACAAAGCTGCTGCCGCCGCTTCTGCCGGGCTTATTGTCTCTGCTGCCAGCGCTGCGCTTCCGCTCATAATCGCCATAGAGGCTGCCAGCGCAGAAACGATCATTCGATTAATTAATTTTTTACGCTTCATAATCTGTTTTTCCCCACTTCATCATTTTCATCATTTTTCAGAGTTTTACTCTTTTTATTTTGTTGCATAAGTTTATAAATATCATGCCGTCTGCAAAGAAAACTTCCGCCCCTCCTTTCCTCTTCCGACAGCTTTTGATCCCTCTCTCATGTGTGCAATACTTCATTGGTCCCTCGTAAACGCATTTAAAATTGTGAATTTTTTTTATTTTCCTCTTGTATTTTTATACTTTTTTTGCTATTTTTTATTTATATCTTTTATTTTTATTTTCTGCGTTTAGTAATATTGCATATCTCTTACGCTCCACTATTCTACTATATCAGGAAATGATATGCTATACAGGAAAGTTGAACCTTTTTGCAGAAATGTTGACAAAACTGTGCCGCATAAATAAAACCTTTTTATTTTTCCATCCATGTCTTTTCAGTATATACACTTGTCTATCCATGGCGTTCAAAGAGGGGAAGACTTTTTTCTTTGTTTCCTGATCCGTGAATTTTTGTATTCAAAAAATTTTGACTTTATGGAAAAGGAGGTAAATTGTCTATGTCTTCTGTTTTTCGAAACCGAATCGGTCTTTTGTTTTATGAAACTCACGTTGGAAGCGACCTCAATATCTGTGAAGCCGGATATGAGGAATGCCGCCCGCAGAAACCATACGAATTTATTCCTATCGATTATTACGCGATTCACTACTGCGTCAAAGGTGAAGGCATTTTCCAGGTTCAGGACCAGGTTGAGCATATCTATCCGGGAGATATCTTTATGATTCCTGCCAATACGGCGAATAAATACTTTCCGGTCCCTGAAAATCCGTGGTGCTACCGCTGGGTGGGCGTGCACGGCAATACGGCTGAGGATATCCTGCGAAGCTGCGGTCTGTCGAGAGAACACTTTTTTATCCGCCATCAGGTAAACGCGGAGCTTGAGCATTATTTTGAAAAGATCTATGAGGCCTGCAAGGAAAAGCAGGACTTCCGCGCAGTCGGAAGTTTATATTACCTTCTTGACTATGTAAAAAACAATGTCCACCTTTCCAACAGTCCGGCAGTCTCGCAGAGTGAAACGCATTTTCAGGAGCTGCTGCGCTATATCCATGAGCATTATTTTCAGGATATCTCAATCTCCTCGATGGCGTCCGACAACAACATCGACCGCACTTATATTTTTAAGCTGTTTAAAAAATATCAGCATACAAGCCCCAGCCAATATCTCTTGGAATATCGGCTCAATAAGGCCTGTATGCTGCTTATGAAGACGTCTCTGAGCATCACCGACATCAGCTTTGCCGTCGGATTTCAGAACGCGCCGTATTTTTCCAGACAGTTTGCCAAGCAAAAGGGAATGTCCCCTTCCGCTTACCGCAAACAGTTTTTAAAGAAACCGTGACGCTCTTTTACTCCATCTCGCACTGCCCTGTGTAGAGCTGATAGTAGCGCCCCTTTGCCTCGAGCAGCTCCTCATGGCTGCCGCGCTCTATGATGGTTCCCTTCTCTAAGACAAGAATTGCCTGTGCATTGCGCACGGTCGAGAGACGGTGCGCAATCACAAATACAGTCCGGTTTTCCATCAAGGCGTCCATCCCTTTTTCAATCAGGCGCTCTGTTCTTGTGTCGATCGAACTGGTCGCCTCGTCTAAAATCAGGACAGGCGGTCTTGCAATCGCCGCTCTTGCAATCGCGAGAAGCTGTCTCTGCCCCTGGGAAAGATTTCTCCCATCTCCGTGAAGCATTGTCTCATACCCGTCCGGAAGGCGTCTGATAAAGGAATCGGCGTTTGCAATCCTTGCCGCTTCTCTTACTTCCTCATCCGTCGCGTCCAGTCTCCCGTAGCGGATATTGTCGGCGATCGTGCCGGTAAAGAGGTGCGTGTCCTGGATGACCATAGACAGGGAACGCCTCAGGTCATCCTTTTTGATCTCTTTAATGTCTATTCCGTCATACGTAATGGTTCCGCTGCTGATTTCGTAAAAACGGTTGATCAGATTGATAATCGTTGTCTTTCCGGCGCCCGTCGACCCGACAAACGCAATCTTCTGCCCCGGCTTTGCATACAGACTGACGTTTTTCAAGACGGGATGGTCTTTTCCATATCCAAAGGTCACATTGTGGAAACGGACATCCCCTTTTAGCGGAATTTCCGTCTTCTCTCCGTTCTCCCCGGTCTTCTCCCAGAAAAATTCGCCGTTTTTTTCTCGCAGAGCGACGCTTCCCTGCTCGTTCTCCGTCTCGGCATTCATCATGTCAAAGATGCGCTCTGCCCCTGCCAGCGCGGAGAGCAAAAAGTTCATCTGCTGCGTGAACTGGTTAAACGGCATTGCGCTCTGCCTTACATAGATCAGATAGGAGGCCAGGCTTCCCAGATCCATCAGACCTCCCAGCACGAACAGACCTCCCACACAGGCAGAGACCGCATAGTTGACATAGGAGAGGCTGACAATAGTGGGGACCGTCATCCCAGCGTACGTCAGCGCTTTTGTGGAGGCTTGCCTGAGCGCGTCGTTCCTTTTGCAGAACTCTTCAAAATCGGCCGCTTCGTGGTGAAAGACCTTTTCCACCTTCTGTCCGTCTACCATTTCCTCGACAAACCCGTTCATGCTTCCCAGGCATTTTTGCTGCTCCTGGAAATATTGTTTGCTTCTCTTCCCATTAAAGCGGATAAACCACACCATCCCTGCCAGAAATACAATCACAATCAGCGACAGGCGGATGCTTAAGAGCAAAAGCATGGTCACAGTCCCTGCGATCATGACAAAGCTCTGGATCAGCATCGTGAAGCTGCCGTTGAGCGCTTCTGTGATCGTATCGACGTCGTTGGTGAATCTGCTCATCAGTTCTCCGTGCGTATGCGCATCAAAATAAGGCAGCGGCAGCTTCTGCGTATGCGCAAATAAATCGCGGCGAATTTCACTTACCATTTTCTGAGCCGTGTGTACCATCAGCTGGTTATAGGCGAATGTCGCAAGCACGCCGCACAGATACATTCCGCCCATCCCGAGCAGGACGGTAAAAAAGCCTCCCATATCTCCGGGAAGCAGATATTGGTTGATGACCGGCTTAAGCAGGTACGTTCCCATAATATTGGCGCCGTTTCCTATGATGACCAAAACGGCGATCGCCATCATCGCCCATTTGTGAATTCCCATATAGTGCAGCAGCTGCTTTAACGTCTTTTTTGTATGAACCGGGCGTTTATATCCTACATATTTTGCCATTTACAGCTCCACTCCTTCCTTTTGGGATTCATAAATTTCCTGATAAATTTTGTTTGTCTTTAAAAGCTCTTCGTGTGTTCCGGCTCCATTTAATTTTCCATCGTCCAAAATGAAAATCTGATCGGCGTCCCGAACGGAAGATATTCTCTGGGCAATCACAATTTTCGTCATGTGCGGCAGCTTTTTTTTGAGTCCTTCTCTGATTTTTGCCTCTGTCGCTGTGTCGACCGCGCTCGTGGAATCGTCCAGGATCAGCACCTTCGGAGATTTTAAGATGGCTCTTGCGATGTGCAGACGCTGCTTTTGCCCGCCTGAGACGTTGACACCGCCCTGTCCAAGCTCCGTCTCGTATCCGTTTTCCAGGCGGTCGATAAATTCATCTACACATGCGATCTTACATGCCTCTTCGATCTCCTGCTCCGACGCGTCTTCCTTTCCCCATCTGAGATTGTCGATGACGGTGCCGGAAAACAGCGTGTTTTTCTGCAGCACCATCGTAATCGAATTGCGCAGCTGTGCAAGCGGATACCACTGCACTGGCTTTCCGTCAATCAAAACGCTTCCCTGCGTCGCCTCGTACAGCCTTGGAATCAGCTGTACCAGCGTCGATTTCGCCGAACCGGTCTGCCCGATGATCCCGACCATCTCTCCTGGAGCGATGTGAAAGGAAATATCGGAAAGCACTTCCTCCTTTGCCTCTTTTTTATATTTAAATGAGACGTGGTCAAAAACGATATCGCCCCTCTCCACTTTTAAGTCTTTCGCCTCTTCTTCTGTGATCGTGACGGTTTCATCGATCACTTCCATGACGCGCTCCGCCGACGCGATGGACCGTGTCATCATGATAAAGACATTCGAGATCATCATCAAGGAGTTCAGAATCTGCAGCACGTAGCTTAAAAATCCCGTCAGCTCTCCGACCTGAAGGCTTCCGGCATGGACCATGTTGCCGCCTACCCACAGGATACTCAGAATCGTTCCGTACATGACGAACTGCATCGCCGGCATGTTCATGGAGGTCAGCCGGAAGGCCGATTCCGAGACATGCTTCCAGTTTTGGTTGACGTCGGAAAATTTTTCGATTTCATGCTCCCCTTTGACATATGCCTTTACAACGCGGATCGCAGTCAGATTTTCCTGTATCACACGGTTGACCTGGTCAAGCGCCTCCTGCATCTTCGTGTACATCGGGCTGACTCTCTTTACAATCTGATACAGAAAAAAACCAAGTACCGGGGAAGCTACCAAAAAGACAACGGCAAGCCTGGCGTTGATGGAAAAGGAGACGATCAGCGCCGTCACCATCATCACCGGCGCCCGGAATGCCGGCCGCATTCCTGTTGAGACAGAGTTTTGAATCGTCGTCACGTCGCTTGTCAGACGCGTCACTAACGATTCTGATTTGAAATGGTCTGTGTTGGCAAACGAAAAGCTCTGCATTTTCTGATATTCGGCTTTTCGGATGTTCGCCCCGAGTCCCTGACCGCACAGGGCGGAAAATTTCGCGCTTCCGGTCCCCAGAATCAATGCAAACAGGGCGCAGACGATCATCACGATTCCCTTTTGAAAAATATAGCCGCGGTCGCCGTTCGCCACGCCGACGTCTACGATATCCGCCATGATCAGGGGAATAACCAGCTCAAAGACCACTTCCGCCCCGATGCAGATTCCTGCCAGATACGCATACTTTTTATATTCTCCCAGATAGGAGAAAATCCTTTTCAGCATATTCGCTCCACCTTTCTTCTTTTATTGTTTCGCCTCTGAAAATCGTTTCTTCCCTATCATATGACGGACTTCCCCTGTTTGTAAAGTCAAGATTTTCAAAATTTCATCACACTTCTTTCACAGAATCTTCGATTTCCTATCACAGAATCTTCACATTTTCTCTGTATCCTTTTAATCAAACAAAGCAATTTGTTTTAAATACTTCATTTTCATATACGGTGCATGAAAGTGCACCGTCCCCTCCCTCAAGATGACCGTTTCAATGTCCCCCCATTGACCGGTCATCTTTTTTTGTCTCTTTTTTCCTGTCTTGCCCTCTTAAAAAGCCGCGCAAAATACCCTGACAAAAATTTCTTTCATCCTTGAAATTTTTATCAGGGTATCCATATCAGAATCTATTCTTTTTTACGGCGTCTGCCGCATGATCTTTTTCGCGACGGTTTTTACTGATACTGCCGTGTCCTCTCATCGGAGATCACGCCGGACCAGTTTAATCCAAAGGCAAAATCATATGCGTTTTCTTCGCTGTCTACATACACTTCCATATCCTGTCCGACATCGGAATACTGCGCTTCCACTGCGTTCATATCCTTTGGAAGCTGCATAGGAAGCAGTCCGTACGGCTCATGCTCTCCTGCAATGACCTCACATGCCGCCGTCTGGCTGATGGAGAAGCCCACAAAAAGCGCGTCCACATCTTCCTCAAATTCATATGCGCAGAATGGATTCGACGCTTCTACGTAGGCCACGAGCGGCAGATCTCCGATGGTATTTCTGATTTCCCGGATCATATCTAAGACAGACGTATCTCCTGCCGTTGTCTTTCCGCTGTAAGAACGGGAAGTTCCCACTTCTCCCCCTGCTGCGATCCATTCTATCTCTTCCGACTGGTCAAGTCCGATCGTCTCCTGCACATACTGCGGATCGGCATAGTAGTCGCCAAACTGCAGGCTGATCGGATAATATCCATTGTCAATCGTTCCGTCGCTGTTGTCCAGATCCACTTTGTCTGCCTGGTATCCTCCGAAATAAGGAGCGCTAAAGGAGACAAGTGCAAAGTCCACGTCTGTGAAATCTGTGCGGCGCACAATATCTTCCTCATGAATCAAAAGCACACCCTGATCCGGTATAAAATCTCCGACATGGAAAAGTGCCTGGAGCCGTATCCGTTTCTCCGCATCCACAAAAGCTACCTGGTCAACTGCCGCTATATCTACAGCCTGCAAAGCAAGACCGTCACCCTGGAGGACGGAACAGTCCTGCCCGTCAGCCGCTATCGCTTTTTGGAGATACAGTCAAAATTTAAGGAGTATATGTATGACACCGTTACATCAGACCGTCTATGACATTCTTTATCATGCCATCGATCTAAGCGGTCTTTTTCTCGACGCCGCTCTGATCGTTTTTCTTGCCGATCATTATTTTAAGATCCGCACGCCAGAATTAAAAAAGCATCCGCTTCTCTTTTATCTGGTCAGTTTTTCCGTCCTGTGTATTTTTTTATATTTTACCGGCTTTTCCAGAGAATTTTTCTGGTTTGTCTTCAGCATTTTTGCCGCTGTTTTTGGATACAGCTGCCTGCTCTTCCGCGGCAGCGCTGTCATGAAACTGAGTATCTCCTGCATTTACGGCTCTGTATATTTTATGATGGATGGGATTTACTTGTCCTTATACCGGTACGTGACAAGTTCGCTCGAAGAAATTCCAGATGCGGTCGCTTTGTCCATCGTCTTTTTTCAGAGAATCCTCTGCAAGATTTTTATGTACTTTATCATCCGTTTTCTTTTAAAGAATGCGACTGATATCGATGATTCCATCCCCCCGCGGGTACTCTGCATGTCTTCTTGTCTTCTGCGGGTTTGACCTGCTGCTTATGATTCTGCAGATCTTTTATCTTAGTCCGATGGAGCCTCAGATCGCGGCGTCTCCTTTTGTATCCCTGTTTATGACGGGTACTTTTTTAATGATCTTATGCTTTTTTTACCTGTTTACTTCTATGATCCGCAATTACAAGGAGAATATCGGATACCGCCTTCAGGCGAAGGAGTGGGAGCTTCACAGACAGTATCTCGATCAGACGAAGGACCTCCTGACGGCTTCCAGACAATTTCGCCACGATATGAAAGCTCACCTTTTCTGTATGGAAGGTCTCATCGAGCAGGAAAAATACCCAGAGCTGAAAGCTTACCTCAAGCAGTTCAGCCAGTCTGACTTTCTCACGATACCGTTTCAGACTATCTGCGCCGATGAAAGTCTCAATACTTTGCTCAACCAGAAGCTCAAGGCTGCTTCCTCCCTGGGGATTCCCATGGAGATCTCCGTCGAGATGTCCAACCATTTTGCCGTTCAGAAGCTGGATCTGTGCACCATCTTGTCAAATCTGTGCGACAATGCCATCGAGGCGAGCAGCGCCATAAAAGACCCCGCCATTACCGTTCAGCTGAAGGAGATAAAGGGCTACCTTTCTCTCACCGTGAGCAACCGCACGCAGAGGGATATCTTAAAAACAAACCCGGCTCTTCTGACGACGAAAAAGAACCAGAAGCTGCATGGCATTGGCATGACGATTGTCCGCAATATCGCAAAAAAATATCACGGCTCTGTCACGCTCTCGAGCGATTCCTGCTCTTTTACGTGCTTTGTTCTGCTGGAAAATACAAAAGGACCGGCAGTCTGCTGAGCGTGCAGACGCCGGTTCTTTTGTGCTTTTTTGTTCGCTTCTCTATTTTATTCTTCTACGGTAATTTCGCTTTCCAGAATCAGGTTGTCAGAAGCTGCTCCGACGTAGATCATACGTGTTCCTTCTGCAACGGTCCATTTGTCTTTTGTCCCGTCTTCTCTCTCAACCGCTTCTGAGTCTGTATTCCAGTACGAGAGCGATCTCTCGCTGACATGAACCGTCACCGTTCTGCTCTCGCCCGGCTCGATATCTTCGATCTTTTCATATCCGCACAGCTGATATTTTGCCATCTGGATTCCTTCCGGAACTTCTGCCTCTCCTAAGTACACCTGAGCGATCTCGGTTCCTGCCACATCGCCGGTATTCGTCACAGTAAAAGTGACATTGTATCCAACGCTCTCGCCTTCTGATACGTTCTCTTCTACAATCAGATCGCTGTATGCAAAAGTCGTATAGGACAGTCCATATCCAAAATCGTACTGCGGCTCAACGTCATATTCATCATACCAGCGGTATCCTGTGTAGATTCCCTCTGAATAGTCTGCCGTATGGTTAATGCGCGCCTCTCCCATACCTTCCTGGGCTGCCTCGATGGAATCGTATCTTCCCATTTTTGTCTCTTTTTCATAGTCTTCCTGCGTGTAGGCTTTTCCTGGCTCCTCGGTATCCTGTGCGTCGAACGCTTCTTGAGAGTTCGTCACCATCGTGTCGGTATCGCTCTTTGGAATCGCGTAGGCAAGCTTTCCGCTCGGGTTGACTTCCCCTGTCAGAAGCTCTGCCGTCGCCACGCCGCCTTCCTGTCCCGGGAAGTACATTTCTAACAGACCGTCCACCTCGTCAATCCAGTTTTCCATTGTGACAGCCGTATCATTGTTGAGCACTACGACAACCTGATTGCCGTTTGCGTGCGCTCTTTCCGCCACGTCCAGAATCAGCTGTTCCTGCTCTGCGTCCAGGGCACAGGTGCTTTCCTCCAGCGTCGCTGCAAGGCTTTCCCCTTTGTGGTATGCAAACACAACAACCGTATCGTTTGTCTCGGCTGCTTTAAGCGCGTTTTCATAGTTGGCTTCTTTCTGGGACGGGGTAATCCATGCGAAGCGCACCTGCAGGTCTTTTTCCTCTAAGCTGGCCTGTGCGGTCACGGTGATCTTGTAGCGTTTTCCAGCTTCCAAAGTCACATCCTTAGGCACAATGCTCATACCGGTTTCTGTACAGATATAGCTGTCAGCCGGCCACTGGGTTCCCTGGTTGATGTTTGCCACTCCAAAGCTTACCGTCTCCTCTTCGGAAACCTCCACATTTGCTGCGATCGATCCGCCGATTCCTTCCAGAATCAGAGAATACGTTCCATCTTCCGGAGCTTCCAGATACGTCGTCCAGGTGTAGACAGCTCCGCTTTCCTTTGTGAATGCATTTGCCGTGCCTTCATCTGCCCCGTCAATCTTGTACGTCTTGTTTGGTTTTCCATCGATCGTTCCGGTCGTAAAGTCGATCGTAGCGTCCACAATTCCGGTGTCTTCTCCGATTTCATGGTCGCCCATCGGCGTTGCCTCCTGCTGTCCGAACGTCCGCATCTGTCCCTGCTGGTCTGCGGAAGAGCCTTCGTTTCCTCCGATTCCATACGTGCGTCTGACTCCGTTTTCACTTCCCTCAGCGTCTGTGTACAGATATTCAGCCGGGATAGCCTCTCCTACAATGTCAAGCGCCACTTCTCCTTGTACCTTGTCTTCTCCAAGACGGGCGGCAAGCTCTTCATACGGGCTTGTCATCTTAGCGATCGTACCGTAGGAACGCTCTCCTCCCACGCCTGAAATCAGGTTCATTCCGTTTAATCCGATCACTGCGACAGTTTTGTCTCCCTCTGTGTTCAAAGGCAGCACTTCGTTCTCATTTTTCAGAAGAACAGCGCCCTCCTCTGCCACCTGGCGCGCGATCAGGGAATTTTCTTCTCTCACCTGTGCAAGCTCTTCCGTATCCGCTTCCAGCTTGATCGGCTCGGTGCGCCCTGCTTCCTCTTTTACCTTTCCGTTTTCATCCAGTTCCACAAGACCTAAATATCCAGCTTTTGCATACGCATACAGGACATGGGATACCGCCTCGTCAATCGTCTCCTGTGTGATTTCGCCGGAAGCGATTTTTGCCTCTGCGTTTTCCTGGGAGTTGCTGTTGACGTTCGGCATCTCGATATCGGTTCCTTTATCCAGTGTAAAGCCGTCATTTCCGCCCCAGTCTGTGATTGTAAATCCTTTAAAATTCCACATATCTCTCAGGACGTCAATCTGAAGGTAGGTGTTGGCAGAAGCAAACGTGCCGTTTACCATATTGTAGGAACTCATCACGCCGGCTGCTCCGCCTTCTTTGATCGCCGCCTCAAAAGCCGGCAGATATAATTCATGCAGCGCCTGCTCTGAGACTACCACGTTTGTGTTTGTGGATGGGTTTGCATCCTGTGCAAAAGCGGCAAAATGCTTTAACACTGCAATGACGTTCTGATCCTGAATTCCCTTCGCCTCTGCTGCGGCAAGATCAGAGAGCAGATACGGATCCTCGCCCATCTGATCCTTTGCGCGCCCAAAATACGGATTTCTCGTGATATCAATCTGAATGCCGAGCTGCATGTTTCCGCCGATCGCCTTATTTTCACTTCCGTGAATCTTTCCGTAAGCGTACGCAAGGTCCGTATCCCATGTGGATGCAAGCATCTGCTCGATCGGAGGATTTGTCGTATCATATAAAGAGAGGACGCCCGCCGGTCCGTCATACATCTTTGACTCCGGCACGCCAAGTCTCGGAACGCCCGGCAGAGATCCTGCGTTTCCCTGCGATCCTGTTCCGCTTCCTCCGAGGAAGCTGAACTTTTCTTCCTGCGTCATGCTCTCTAAGAGCGCATTGATTTTTTGCTCAATCACTTCTTCACTGTCCACCACCAGCGCGGAGTCCGGATAATATTCCGGGAAGACAACGCCGGACTCTGCCTGCGCGGCGGTAGCCTCCTCCGCTGCATAAGACAGAACCGCTCCTGTTCCTAATATTCCGGACGCCTGGCATCCCATTCCCATGATTCCTGCCAAGAGCAGGCACATCACCTGTTTTCTTTTCATCTTTTTTCTCCTTTCGAATCATCTGATGATCCGATTATAAAAAAAAAGCCTGGAAAAAAAAATTGATTTTTTTCGTCAGCTTTTTTGATTTTTTATTTTTTTGTTTTGATTCCGCCCGCTCTTATGGGAGGTAAAAAACTTCCGGCTGCTGCGGGTTGTAATGCACCTCGACCGTCTCGTTCAGTTCGTACGCCGGATATTCGCCGCTGATCTGCCCCACCTCATAAGACACTCCGTTTTCATCGCAAAAAGCGATTTTTAAAAGATACTGATCTTTTCCGCCGCTGCTTAGGCTTTTGGAAATCTCCGTCACCGTTCCCTCCGCCTGAGAGCTGCACAAGACGGCGCGCCCTGTAAGGACAAAAGCGGCAAAAAAAAGCACCAGCGCCAGATATGCCAGAACCGCTTTCCCCCATATTTTCCCTCCATGTCTGATTTCTATCTTTTTCATCGTTCTCTTTTCCCTCTGTCTGTAAAATAGATGTAATCCCGACGTCAAAAAAAATTTTTGACTCGGCGTCATCGGTATATATTATTGTATGCCGCCATGTGTAAAAAAATCATCATGGAAATATAAAATATGTGTAAAATCTTTTCCGCCGTACCGATGGCTTTGCATCCTGATCTGCTCATATTCTTCTGATTTCTGCGTATATTTTATAAGAGACACGTTTGTCTTAGGAGGAGTCATATGGGGAGCTTTCTGTTGGGCTTTGGCATTGGAATTTTATTCGGCGCCGTCACGGTTGTGCTGTGGGCGCTGTGCGCGGCGAAAAAAAAACACGACGACCATTTTGATCAATAGCCGTACTGTCTGGACAAAAGGGATACAGACTTGCACTTTTTCTTTCCCTATGCTATCATTCACTGGATGTAATATATTTTTTGCTGTCAGGGTCAAAAAAAATTTGTCATCAGGAAAGGAAACGATATACGGTTATGAAATCAGCAAATGAACTGCGCACGTTGCTGCGCTCTATCGATCATAAAAGTTATCCGGCTTATAAATCCTTAGCGGGCAGCTATCGGTTTGACCGCTTCTGTCTGTTTATCGACCATGTTCAGGGAGATCCTTTTGCTTCTCCTTCTCATCTTCATGTGGAAATTTCTCATCAGACCGCCGGGTTTTCTCCTGTCTACTATAAAAGAGACTGTTCCAGAATCGCGCTGCAGGATTTTTTGCTCCGGCGTCTCTCTTCGCAGTTTGACCGCTATAATTTTAAGGCAAAGGGTTCCGGCAAAAGCGGTCTCTTAAGCACAAGCCGGTGCGGTCAGGAGGTCTTAGAGCGCAGTGCGTGCGAAATCACTCCCTCGAAGCTTATCGTCCGTTTTCAGGTCGGATTTCCGGCTTTCGGGCGCACAATCTGCGCGCAGGAACTCGAAAAAATTCTGTTTGAGTTTCTGCCCCGCTGCATCGAGGAATCCCTCTTTTTCCGAAAAGCAGATCAGCCTCAGATCGAGCGCGCCGTCTTTCTGGCTGAGGATCAGGAAGAAATCCGTTCGGTTCTAAAAAGAGAAAACCTGGTCGCCTTTGTCGCAAACGGTTCCATCCTGCCGCGGAAAAGCGGCGTGTCCGATCTTCCGCTTTGCGGCAGCGTTCCGTTTGTCTCTCCCGTCTCGATGGAGCGCACGTTTTCACTTCCCCACCGCGGCGAGATCAAAGGCATGGCCATCCCGCGCGGAATCACGCTGATCGTAGGAGGCGGCTATCACGGAAAGTCTACGCTGCTTGAAGCCGTTCAGCTCGGCGTGTACAACCATATCGCCGGGGACGGAAGAGAATTTGTCATCACGGATGACAGCGCCGTAAAGCTTCGCGCGGAAGACGGACGCTGCGTCAGGAACGTGGATATCTCTCTCTTTATCAAGGATCTGCCGAACAAAAAAGATACGTCTTCTTTTTCGACTGCAGACGCCAGCGGCAGTACGTCTCAGGCGAGCATCGTCGTCGAGAGCATCGAGGCAGGCTCCCGCCTCTTTTTAATCGATGAGGACACCTCCGCGACGAATTTTATGGTCCGGGACGAGCTGATGCAGCAGGTCATCTCACGCGAAAAAGAGCCGATCACTCCGTTTTTGGAGAGGGTCCGGGACCTGTATGAAAAGCTGGGCGTCTCCACAATTTTAGTCGCCGGCAGCTCAGGGGCCTTTTTTTCTGTCGCAGACCACATCATACAGATGGACTGCTACCGCCCTGTCGACATCACAAAAAAGGCGAAGGATCTGTGCGGGAGATTTCTCGGTCCTAAGAGTTCTCTGCCCGCTTTTTCCGCGCCCAGCCTTGACCGCATCCTTCCAGCCTTTTCCAGAAGCGCAGATAAAAACCGGCGCTATGAGCACAGCAAGATTAAGGTCTATGGTCTGGAATCTTTCTCCTTAGATAAGGAAAGTGTCAGTGTCCGGTACCTCGAACAGCTGACAGACAGCGAACAGACTGCCGCGCTTGCCTACCTGCTCCGTTTCGCTCTGGAATACGTCCTGGACGGCAAAAAGACGGTGCGGCAGACTATACATATCGTCTATGACACGCTCAGGCAAAAAGGGTGGGAGCCATTTTGTTCCTCCTATATCCCGTGCGGGCTTGCCACACCCCGGATTGAAGAACTTTTTGCCTGTCTGAATCGTTTCCGCGGATAGCGAAATCCTCATTTGACCCTGTCAGATTCAGGAGGCTGTTATGCAGACAAAATTTCATACATTAAAAAGGGCTCTTTTTTGCGCCTTTCCCTACACGCTCCCTATTTTTGCAGGTTTTTGGTTTCTCGGTCTGACATATGGGATCTATATGAATGTTTCCGGGTTTTCCTTCTGGTATCCCATGATTATGAGTCTGACCATTTTTGCCGGGTCGGCGGAATTTGTCGCTGTCAACCTGCTCCTGGGAGCCTTCAATCCGCTCCAGGCATTCGTCATGACTCTCATGATCAATGCCAGACATCTTTTTTACGGCATCTCCATGCTGGACAAGTTCCGCGGCGTGGGTCTGAAAAAACTGTACCTCATCTTTGGAATGTGCGATGAGACCTTTTCGATCAACTATACGGCGCAGATTCCGGACAATGTCGACAGAGGGTGGTTCATGTTTTTTGTCACCTTGCTCAACCATTTCTACTGGTTTTTCGGGGCTACGCTGGGCGGTATTTTCGGATCCTTTATCCATTTTGACACAGAAGGGCTTGATTTTGTCATGACCGCCATGTTTGTCGTCATCTTTTTGGAGCAGTGGCTTAAAGAAAAACGCCATGAGAGCGCGCTGGTCGGTCTTGGCTTCTCTTTGGTCTGCCTGCTTCTTTTCGGATCGGAAAACTTTCTGGTCCCTTCTATGCTCGCCATTTTGGGCGTTTTGACCCTCATGCGCAGACCTCTTGAGAAAGGAGTTGAAAAACTATGACGTTATCACAGCAACTCATTACGATTGCCATGGTAGTGTTCGCGACGATGGCAACACGTTTTCTGCCGTTCGTGCTTTTCCCCTCCGGAAAGCCGACGCCTAAATACATCCGGTACCTCGGTCACGTTCTGCCCTCGGCTGTATTTGGTCTGCTTGTCGTTTACTGCCTAAAAGACATCTCTCTTTTTTCAGGCAGCCATGGTCTTCCGGAGATCATTTCCATTTTTCTTGTTGTTCTCCTCCATCTGTGGAAGCGCCAGATGCTGCTGTCGATTGCGGGCGGAACAGTCTGTTATATGGCGCTCGTCCAGTTTGTATTTTAATTGTCTTTTGCATAGCTGCGCCTGTTCTGATGTGCCATATCATTGCGGCGCGGTTCCCAAAAGCATTGCAGCGTCAGCGACAGAAAGATTACTATGACAGAAAACGCCATTGCGGTAAACGCCGCCATTCTCGGCGTGATCGGGCTAAGTTCCAAAAGTTCTGGAAACAGCATAAGAGCGCAAAACGTTCCCAAAACCATCGTCACGCACAGGAAAACGCGCAGTCTGGTAAAGGGCTGGCAGCTTTTTACGGCTGCCGCCATGGATGTCAGGATTAAGAGAAGATACATTACGGTTTTGTTCTCCGCCTTTGAAAACGGCGCTGCGACCGTAATCGCGGCGACTGCGGCGGTAATTGCAGCGGCAAACGGAAACGCCCTTTTTAAAACGGTCTGCAAAAACTCTTTGTCCGCCGCCCCGCTGTGTCTTTCCAGGATTGTCAGGAAAGAGGGGTACGCCTCTATGCAGGCGTCTGCCAGCGTAATCTGGATCGGGAGAAACGGGAAGGGAACATTCATAAACAGACAGAATACGGATACAAAAACCGAGTACAGCGTCTTGATAAAAAAGACGCCTGCCGTGCGGGTCACATGGCGGACGGCGTTTCTTCCCTCCAAAACCGCCTCAGGCAAGCTGGTAAAATCAGAATCCACAAGCACAATCTGGGCGAGCTGGCGGCCTGCATCGCTTCCGTCTGAGACCGCGATCGAGCAGTCTGCCTCTTTCATGGCCAGAAGGTCATTGACGCCGTCTCCTGCCATCGCCACATGGCGTCCCCGGCGCTTCAGCGCTTCTATCAGCTGCTGCTTCTGTCTTGGCGTTGCCCTGGCAAAAACACAGTATCTCTCACAGATCTCATCAAACCGGATTTCTTCTTGCAGTTTTGACATGTCAACTGCACTGTGCCAGTATTGCAGTCCTGCTTTTTTTGCAGTCGCGCAGACTGTGCTGATGTGGTCCCCTGAGATCACTTTTATCTCTACGCCCTCCCCTGCAAAATAGTCGAGGGTCTGTTTGATCTGTTTTCTCACATGGTCTTCCAGGATCACCGCGCACAGAGGCGTGATCGGATCTGGAAGCCTGTCTGCATGATTCCACGCTTTCTCGCTGTATCCGATCGCGACGGCGCGGCGTCCTCTTTTCATTTCCTTTTCGACCGCCTCTGGAATATGTTTCATCATGCGCTCCGGCGCCCCCACAAAAAGGGTTCCTTCCCCGAAAAAGCTGACGGATCCCCATTTTCTTTTGGAAGAAAACGGAATCTTAAAAGACGGCTGATAAAAGCTTCTTTTAGCGAAAGCCTGTTCCAGCGCGCAAAACGTCGCATTCTTGTCGTCGCTCGCCGCAAGATACGACTGGATCAGGCGCTTTGTCTTTTCCGCCTGCCATCCCGGCGCCGGGATCGTGGAGATAACCTGCAGCTTTCCATCTGTAATCGTCCCTGTCTTGTCCAGGCACAAGACGTCTGTGTACGCCAGATTTTCAAGCGCATACAGGTTTTGTACCAATATCTTCTTTTTTGCCAGCCGGATCACGCCTGTCGCCAGGGAGACAGAGATTAAAAGGACAAGTCCTTTTGGCAGCATCCCCAAAAGCGCCGCCGCGCAGGAGACCACGGCTTCTTGAAACGAATCTCCCCTCAGCCATGCCGCCTCTGCGAACAGCAGCCCTCCAAGTGGAAGAATAAAAAGGCTTGTAAAGCGGGTAACTTTTTGTACAGCGTTCAGCAGCTTCGATTCCGTTTTTTTCTCTTTCTTTACTTCGCTCGTCAGCTGAGCGGCATAATTTTCTTTTCCCACATGGATCACTCTCGCATACGCTTTTCCTCCCGTCACAAAGCTTCCGGAGAGGAGGCAGCTTCCTTTTTCCTTCTCCACTGCGTCGCTCTCTCCGGTCAGGAGAGATTCATTGACCTCTATGCTCCCTTCTTCCACAACCGCGTCGCTGCAGATCTGATCTCCGGTCTCCAATACGATCAGATCCCCTCTCACCAGCTCTTTTGGATCCATCCGCTCTATCCGGTTTTCTCTTACCGCTTTGACGCTTGGACGGTTTAAGACGGAGAGTTCATCCACCATCTTCTTCGCTTTGCATTCCTGTGCCGTCCCGATCGCCATGTTGAGAAGGATGATGAAAAGAAAAATCAGATTTGTGTACGCCTCCGCTGCGAATAAAAAGCCCGCGATCGCAAAGTTCAAAAAATGAAACAGCGTAAAGACATTTTCTTTTATGATTTTTTTTCTGCTCTTCGATATGTTCTCACAGTCTTCTCCCCCTTCTCCGTTTCTTCTGCGTTCCTGCACTTCTTTTTGTGACAGACCGGATAATGGTTTCTCCATGACGCTCTCCTTTCTCTGACACTGCTAGAACATGATATGACGGCGGCGGCGCAAACATGTATGCTTTTATAAGATCCCGCTTTCTCTCTGCTGCCGTTTTAATGTTAAATAGCTTGATCTTTCTGCTCTAATATGTTAGAGTATATATAGATCTAATCGATTAGAGAAAGGAGGGAGTATGATGGATACACCAAAGATATTCGAGAGCGAATATCGCTTCTGTCTGATTTTGTGGGAACACGAGCCCGTCAAAAGCCGTGAGCTTGTGAAGCTTTGCAAAGAGCGGCTCGGTTGGAAGCCCACCACCACATACACGGTCATAAAGCGCTTATCTGAGCGGGGCGTAGTAAAAAACGAAAACACGGTTGTCACCTCTCTTGTGAGCAAAGACGAGGTGCAGGCAGCCGAGATCGATGAAATGGTAGAAAAGACGTTTGAGGGATCTTTGCCTGCGTTTATCGCGGCATTTTCCAGGCGTCAGAAGCTCTCGGATGAGGACATCGATGCCCTTGAGCAGATGATCGACCGTTTTCGGAAAGGAGGATGAAAATGAGTGCGTTCTTCTTGATGATTGTCAACATGAGCATCTCGGCAGGCTTTGCCGTGGCTGCGGTATTCCTGCTTCGGCTTTTGCTACGCAAAGCTCCGAGATGGATTTCTGTGCTGCTGTGGGGGATTGCCGCAGTGCGCCTGATCTGCCCGTTTACTATTGAGAGCGCTGTGAGTCTGATGCCGAACGCCCAGGTCATCGACCCCGGCATTCTCGCCGCGCAGACGCCTGCCGTCCGCACAGGCTTTTCCAGCCTTGACGGAACACTCAGCCCTGTGATTGACGCATCCTTTTCACCGGAGGCTGCAGAAAGCGCAAATCCGCTCCAGATATGGATCCCGGCGCTTGCGCTTGTCTGGGTCATCGGCATTGCGGCGCTGCTTCTCTATGCCGCAGTCAGCTGCTGGCGCGTCAAAAAACAGGTCGCCGCGGCAGTTCTTCTCCGGGACAATGTCTTTCAGAGCGAACATGCCGCTTCCCCGTTCATTTTCGGCATCGTCAGACCAAAGATCTATCTGCCGTTTCACATGGATGAGAAGGATATGGCAAATGTCCTCGCGCACGAGCAGGCGCACATCCGCCGTAAAGACAACATGTGGAAGCCGCTTGGCTTTGCGCTCGTAGTCCTTCACTGGTTTAACCCTCTCGTATGGCTCGCCTATCTGTTTTTTTGCAGGGATATAGAATTTGCCTGCGACGAAAAGGCTGTCCGGGAGTTTACGCCGGATCAGAGGGCAGACTACTCACAGGCATTGCTCTCCTGCAGCGTCCGCCGCCGTACCGTTTCCGCCTGCCCTCTCTCCTTCGGAGAAGTCGGCGTCAAAAAGCGTGTGATAGCGGTGCTTCGCTATAAAAGACCTGCGTTTTGGGTCATCGCCGCCGCTGTGACGGTAAGCGCTGTGGCAGCTCTTTGCCTTCTGACCAGCCCAAGGACGCCGCTTAGCAGCGAATTGCAGAGCTTCCTCGACGGGCAGATTGCACAGCGCCATCGTTCCGACCAGTCGGACGGGCGTTTTGCCGCGGTCAATTATGAGGTTCTCGATGTAGAGCGCTCGGCTGCGCAGACGACCGTCTATATGTGGGTGTTGTACCAGGAATACAGCAGTTTTGACGGCGAAATCCGGGCGGAGACAGGCTCCCATATTCCGACCGTGATCACCGCAGAGCAGACCGGTCCGCACGGTCATTATCAGCTTGTCGAGTATTGGGAGCCAAGAGACGGCGCCTACTATGAAGGCGATATCAGAGAAAAATTTCCGCCCCGCCTGCTGGGCAGAGCGTTTGATTCACAGCGGTATCTCACTTCTCAAAAAGCGGAGAATCAAAAGGCTGCCGAAGCGTACTTTGCTGTGCGGTCAAACTATGAGGCTACCCCGCTTGACCAGGTCCAAAATCGGTATGACAGCGAAGAGTTTGTCATCACCGCCGCACACCATCAGACGGAGAATGGATTGTGGGCGGCTGACGGTCGCTTTTACACGTACAGGCTGGAAATCGGCGGCGCAATGCCGGGCGCCGCAAAGCGCACGGCCTATCTGGTCCTGAGCAATACAGACGATATCACGTTTGAGCAGGTCTGGAAGGCAAGCGGTTTCAGCAGCGACATGGCCGACTATTTTGATCCGGCCGATGCCAAGATTGTCGGTCATAAAATATACTCCGGCTCTTGACGCTTCCTATAGCGAAAGCAGGGCGCAGACGCCCCGCGTCAATCATGCTCATTAAGCGTACAAGACGGCGGCACAGTCTTCTGGCTGTGCCGCCGTCTTGTCAAAAGCTCTCTTTGCGCACCCGGGCGGATGCGTTTCTCGGCGTGTCCCGCTCTCTTTCTTTTATCACAGGATATCGATATGTTCTCCGGCAAGCGCCTTGTTCATGCTGCGCACAGCGCAGAATTTGCCGCACATCGAGCAGGTGTCGTCGTGCTCCGGTTTTCTCTCAGCCCGAATCTGCTTTGCCGTCTCCGGATCGATCGCGCACGCCCACTGTCCTTCCCAGTCCAGATTTCTTCTCGCCTGGGCCATCCTGTCGTCGATCTCTCTTGCGCCGCGCACTCCTTTTGCGATGTCGGCAGCGTGCGCCGCAATCTTGGAGGCGATGATTCCCTGCTTGACGTCCTCCACATTCGGAAGCGCCAGATGCTCCGCAGGAGTCACATAGCACAGAAACGCCGCTCCGGATGCCGCCGCGATCGCGCCTCCGATTGCCGCCGTGATATGGTCATATCCTGGGGCGATATCCGTCACAAGAGGTCCTAACACATAGAACGGCGCTCCCTGGCAGATCGTCTGCTGCACCTTCATGTTTGCCGCGATCTGATCCATCGGCACATGCCCCGGACCTTCTACCATAACCTGGACGTCCTTTTCCCATGCGCGCTTTGTCAGCTCTCCCAGCCGAACCAGCTCTTCGATCTGGCAGACGTCAGTCGCGTCGGCCAGGCATCCCGGGCGGCACGCGTCTCCCAGAGAGATCGTCACATCATATTCCCGGCAGATGTCAAGAATTTCATCGTAGTACTCATAAAACGGGTTTTCCTCTCCGGTCATGCACATCCATGCAAAGACAAGAGAGCCTCCTCTTGAGACAATATTCATCTTGCGTTTGTGATTCCGGATCTGGTCAATCGTCTTTCTTGTAATGCCGCAGTGCAGCGTCACAAAATCAACGCCATCCTCCGCGTGCAGGCGGATGACGTCGATAAAGTCTTTTGCCGTCAGCGTGTCCAGATCTCTCTGATAGTGGATCACAGAGTCATATACCGGAACCGTCCCGATCATCGCCGGGCACTCATGCGTCAGCTTTCTTCTGAACGGAACCGTATCTCCGTGTGAGGACAGATCCATGATCGCGTGCGCTCCCATCTTGACGGCCTCCATCACCTTCGCCATCTCAACGTCATAGTCCTTACAGTCTCTTGAGACTCCCAAATTTACATTGATTTTTGTACTCAGCATAGATCCTACGCCCTGCGGGTCAAGGCAGGTATGGTTTTTGTTGGCGCAAATCACCACTTTTCCTTCTGCCACAAGCGGCATAAGCTCTTGTACGGTCATTCTCTCCTTTTTTGCAACCGCTTCCAGCTGCGGCGTCACGATGCCCTTTCTTGCTGCTTCCATCTGTGTCGCGTAAGTTCTCATTGTTTTCTCCCTTCTGTGTGAGGGGCCGATGCATTTTTTGCGCTCTGTATGCATCTTAAGCGGAACGCTTTTTCATTTCCGCATTTCTGCGGAAATCGTAAAGCTTGTTTTTTCTCACAGAAAACGAAGTTGTTTTTTCTCGCAAATTTTTTATTGGAAAGGGAGCAGAAATTTTATCTCCCCAAAAAAAAGCTGCCATGCTAACGCATCACAGCAGCCGAATCCCTCGTATCTGTCTTTGATCTTATATCCCTACGTTGGCATTATCCAAATCAGGTTGTGGGTTAAAGCGATCCCGCTTACTCTCAGCCTGCCACTGCAAGCACCCCATTTTCTTTCTTATGGTTTCGTTTTGACAGCTCTATTATAATCCATCTTTCTGTCTTTGTAAACCAAAATACTATCTGTTTTTTCCGGCTCTTTTTTACTTTCTTCACTTTTTCTATTGACATACGGATGCTTTTATGTTAACTTATTATCTGTGACACAGTGTCAAATTTTTCTGTGTTCACAGCGGACGAATAAAACAGAAACATATAAAATCAGCAAAAAGCGAATAAAAATAGAGATTATTTTATTCGCTCTCTTTTTACCGTGATGTTAGCACTCATCTTTATTGATTGCTGATAAGAAAGAAGGAAGGATTTATGATTATAAGACCAATCTATAATATATTGCTTTTGCCGGATGTCGCCTACTATTTTAAAAAAGACTTCTTTGCCGGGTGGAACAGCGAACCGCTTGAGGCAGGCTCTGATCTTTTATTTTTATTATTGAAAGAAGAAAAAGAAAATCTTGATTTTTCACCGGATGACTTTTACCCTGTCGGTATTTCCGCCAGAATAGAAGGCTTCAGCGACGGAGAGAACATCCAGGTCCGCACGCTTGAGAGAGTCGACGTCTCGGATCTTGAAATCCACGACGGACTCATCAGCGCCGCCGCCTCTATCCGCCCGGAGCAGATGGATATCACCCCGGAGGAAGAAAAGCATCTTTTTGAGGAGCTGCGCTCTTCTCTTTTAAAGTTTGTCCAGGGATACCAGTGGGGGATCTGGGCGAGAAGCTTTATTTTGCAGAGAAAAAATATCCATGACATGGCGTCTGCTCTCACAGATTATCTAAACCTGAGCTCGCAGGAAAAATATGAAATTCTTGCGGCAGATTCCCGAAGAGAGCGGTGCGCTCTGATCAAAAAAGCCATCAGCGAATTTATCGAGGTCGCCAAGGTCTCTGAGGAGGCAAAGGCAGCCCAGAAGGATACGCAGGAGCAGCTCTACCGCGAGGCTGCCATCAAGAAGCAGATTGACTATCTGCAAAAGGAACTCGACGACATGCACCCGGAGAATGTATCCGATATCCGAAAATTTGAAAAAAAGATCGCAAGATCCGGAATGAACAAGGAGGCAAAGCAGGAGGCGGAAAAGGTGCTGAACCGTATGAGGCAGGAGGGGAAGGAAAGCCATGAATACGGTATGCTCTATGACTATCTCGATTTCGTGACGAGCCTGTCCTGGAAAGCGCCGAAATCCTCTGCGATCGACCTTAAAAAAGCTGAGGAAATCCTCGACGAAGACCACTATGGTCTTAAGAAGGTCAAAAAGCGGATTATCGAGCAGCTCGCCGTCATCTCTCTGAACAAAAAGCAGTGCGGGTCGATTCTCCTGTTTGTGGGAGCTCCCGGAACCGGCAAGACAAGCATCGGTCAGAGCATTGCCAGAGCGCTCGGCAGAGAGTACGTCCGCATCAGCCTCGGCGGAATCCGGGATGAGGCTGAGATCAGAGGTCACAGGCGCACATATATCGGCGCAATGCCGGGTCGGATTATGGAGGGCATGAAGAGAAGCGGCGCTTCGAACCCTGTGATGGTGCTGGACGAGGTCGATAAGCTGGCGAAGGATTACGGCGGAGACCCGGCAAGCGCTCTTTTGGAGGTTCTCGACCCAGAACAGAACAGCACCTTTACCGACCACTATATGAACGTCCCCTATGACCTCTCTCACGTTCTGTTTGTCTGCACGGCAAACTCCACCGACACGATACCGGAGCCTCTTTTAAACCGGATGGAAGTTATCTCCTTCCCCGGATACACCCCGGTCGAGAAATTCCACATCGCAAAGAAGCATCTGCTTCCGAAAGCTCTGGAATCTGCGGGAATCAAAAGCGATCTTTTGGAGATCGAGGATGACGCCTTGGAAAAAATCATCTCTGAGTATACAATGGAGTCCGGCGTCAGAGGGCTGAAAAAATGTATCGACGCGCTGTGCCGCGCCGCGGCGGTAAAGCTTGTGAAAAAGGAGGAGCCGCGTCTGACTGTGACAGCGGAAAATCTGTCTGACTATCTCGGAAGAAAGCAGCTCCGCCACGAATACCGCCTTGAGGAAAAAACACCTGGCGTCGTCACAGGTCTGGCGTGGACGACCGCAGGAGGCGAAATTCTCTTTATCGAGAGCAGACTGACAAAAGGAAAAGGCAATGTCTTAATCACCGGACAGCTTGGCGACGTCATGAAGGAGTCGGTGCAGATTGCACTAAGCCTTGTAAAGGCGCTGTATCCAGCCGAGACGGAGATTTTTGAGAATCACGACCTGCACATCCATGTCCCGGCCGGAGCCGTCCCGAAGGACGGACCATCCGCAGGCATCACTCTGGTCACAACGCTCGCCTCTCTCGTAACCGGAAAAGCCGTCGACACCGACTGCGCGATGACGGGCGAGGTTTCCCTGCGAGGCACCGTCATGCCGATCGGAGGACTCCCCGAAAAGCTGATGGCAGCCCAGAGAGCCGGAATCGCGAGAGTCTTCATCCCTTGCGGCAATATCGACGACCTTGAGGACGTCGCGGAAGAGGTAAAGGAAAAGCTCGAAATTATCCCGGTCAAGAAGGTTACGGACGTTCTGGAGAAGGTCTTAAAGTAAAATGTTTCAGGCTTCCCGGCGGCAGGTAAAAAGTGCCTGCCGCTGGGAAGCCTGTTTTTTTAGCATCTCCGCATTCTCTTTTCTTTTTCATGGGTCATCAGCGAGCCTTTTCTCTAAAAGTCTAACGGCGCTTTCCTCCGCACGGCAGGACAGTTCATATACCGGCAGCTTCAGCAGCATCTGATTCAGCACAGCCACACAGAGCTGCGTCCCCTCTGTGACCCACAGCGGATAAAAAATATTTCGGGACACCGCCGTTACTTTCTCAAATCCTTCTAGCCGACGAATGCAGTTTTGTGATGCCTGTTTCAATACAACCAGCGCGCAGAGCGGAACGCTTGTGTTCATGCAGTAGACAGAGGAACCGTGCCACGGCGTTCCCCATCCTAAAAATTTGTCTGCTCTCTCCTGTACATAGACCAGATCTCCGTTAATAATCTCTGCCCCACAGAAATCTCGCCAAAGCTCTGCCTGCGTCGTCTTCCCTATGCCAGACGGTCCCAAAAACAAAATCCCGTTTTCCCGGTATCGGATCAAAGAGCTGTGAACCTGAATCATCCGTCTTTGAACAGCGTGCGCATAGAACAGCTGAATGAGCAGCTCTTCACGACCGCTTACACTTCCCATACTCAGAAACTGTGCCTCTTTCCAGTTATCTTTTACGCACAGCACACTTCCGTCAGATATCATGACATGATTTCCGTCTATTCTGATCTCCAGATGCTGTACTCCGTGAAGGT
This sequence comes from uncultured Eubacteriales bacterium, assembly GCA_963929865.1. Lineage (GTDB taxonomy): Bacteria > Bacillota > Clostridia > Lachnospirales > Lachnospiraceae > JAGZHZ01. The sequence goes on from CAWVKK010000007.1 coordinate 47,331, forward strand.
ATAAAAATTCCGGATCTGCTGCCACCAGGCAGATCCTATTGTCCTTCTTTTGTTCATCCGTCTCAAACAGCTGCCATGCTTCCGATAGCATCACACTCTCTGCAATCTCCATATCGCATCCGGCAATTTTATAATTTTTCATCCTGATATCCAACTCTGACGCACTCACCTCTCTTGTAAATAGCAATCAGCTTATTATATCTGTGTTGCGCAGCTGCTTGTATTAGAATCGAATAAGGTAAGATATGCAACAAACACACTAAAAGCATTCTCAGGATCATTACTCAACGTCTGTTGCCATTGCTGAAAACAAATATCTAAATTTCCATTTCTTGTAACATACTCTTCTACCTCATCATCGCTACTAAACGTTTCTAGTGGTCCATATCCTGCTCCCCACCATCCACTGCCTGAAAAGCCTCCAGGTTCCCCAAGCTCCCATGAAAAGTACCATCCTTCTACATACGTTTTTCCCTCAGATTCCGCTCCGTTGGATGTTCCCGCAGAATACAGCTGAGGACCGTCTCCATACCCGACCTCTACTTCTATATAATTTGTTCCCATTTTTATTATCTCCTTTCTCGTTTCTCTATGATTTTTTTCTTGAAATCCAGATCTGTGCTCTCCCTGAACCGCCGCTCTTTTCCAGAAGATTTTCTCTGCTTAGGGCTGTCACAAACGCTTTTGCGTCTTGCTCTGCGCGTTCTCTTGACACCTCCGGAAAAGATTTCTGGAGATAGTCTGCCAGGTCTTCTTCTGTAAACTCCCGATCTGCCATATAGCTCCACAGCATTCTGCCCTGTCTGTTCATGTAGAGTACTCCGTGAATTTCCTGAACTCGCTTTCCTGTCGGTACAATGACAAACTGCCCTGCTACCTCCCGCACAATCAGTCCATCTTTAAGTCTCATATTCATTTTCTCCTTGTTCTATCCTTTTTTGAATATATTGCAAAAGGATCTCTGTGCCATGATCGGAGGCGGCTGCCTGTTCTGCTATATCCCGATCGATTGTAAAAGCGACCTTTGCCTCCACTGTCTGATACCGCTCTTTTTTCATTGTCATCACTCCTTCAAATTCAGTTTACCCCCCCCAGACCGTCCGAAAACTCGATTTTTAGGCATAAAATCAGCCCCTTTCTTTCATCTTGTGTCATTGAAAACTGAATAAAA
>CAWVKK010000008.1:0-28877 GCA_963929865.1 uncultured Eubacteriales bacterium
TTGAAACTGAAAAAGTCAACAAAGTGCGTAAATTCAAGGATTTCTAGGTATGTTTCCTTTGTAGTCTTACCACAGTCTCGACATGCACCGTCTGCCCGAATTGGTCCACTCCCCTGACTCTCTTCAGCTCATACCCTCTCTCGCACAGCCATTTCAGGTCTCTCGCCAGGGTTGCGCTGTCGCAGCTGACGTACACGATTCTCTCCGGCTGCATCTTGACCATCGTCTCAAGCAGCTTCTGATCGCATCCTTTTCTCGGCGGGTCGACCACGATCACGTCCGCCTTTACGCCTTCTCTCTCATATTTTTCCGGCAGTATCTCCTCTGCTTTTCCGACGAAGAACTCTGCGTTTGCAATCCTGTTTCTCTGCGCGTTCTTTTTTGCGTCCCGGACGGCGTCCGGCACAATCTCGACGCCGAAGACGCGCTTCGCTTTCTTCGCCAGAAACAGGGAGATCGTCCCGATCCCGCAGTACAGATCCCACACGGTCTCGTTTCCGGTCAGCCCTGCGTATTCGAGCGCGATCCGATATAATTTTTCCGTCTGAACCGGGTTGACCTGATAAAAAGACATTGGAGAGATCTGATAGGAAATCTCTCCAATCGTGTCCGTGATATACGTCTGTCCCCACAGAAGCTTCACGGTGTCTCCCAGAATCACATTTGTCCTGGACTCGTTGATGTTGACGGTGATGCTCGTCATTCCGGGGATCTTTATGAGCGCTTCCACCAGCTTTTCGCTGTGCGGCAGCTCCCTGCCGTTCAGAATCAGGCAGACCATAATCTCTTTTGTAAAAAATCCATATCGGATCAGCACATGGCGGACCAGCCCCTTTCCGCTCGTCTCGTCATACGCCGGGATTCCCTCTTTTCTCATAAAAGACAAAATCTCATTTAAAATCGTCTTGTTCTGCGGCACGCCCAAAAGGCAGTCCTCCACCGGGATGATCGTGTGCGTCCTCCCCGCAAAGAAGCCTGCTCTTATGTTTCCGTCCCGGTCCGTCCCAATCGGAAACTGCGCCTTGTTGCGGTAGCGGTACGGGTATTCCATCCCCACGATCGGCTCCATCGGGATCTCGGAAAATCCGCCGATTCTCCTGAGATGATTTTCGATCAGATTTTCTTTAAACTTCAACTGCGCTTCGTACGCGACAGCCTGAATCTGGCATCCGCCGCACTGCCTTGCCACGGGGCACGGAGGCTTGACCCTGTCCTTCGACGGCTCTTTGATCGCCGTCAGCCTGGCAAAGCCATAATTTTTTTTCATCTTCATGATTTTGACGTCCGCGACGTCCCCGATCACCGCATCCTTGACGAACAGTGTGTATCCGTCCGCCTTGCCGATCCCAAAGCCCTCCGCGCTCATATCCTGTATCTTGATTGTCACCAGATCATCTTTTTTCATCATATTTTTATCTATATTCTCTCTTCGTTATCTCTGTTAAATTATGCTCTAATTATACTCTTTTTTGTATGTTCTGATATGCCTTTATTCTCTATGCCCTTATTTTCTCGCTGCGTTTACTTATTCACTGCCACTGCGTTGTCTTTCTGATATTGGATTCAAACAGGCGGTTGTATCCCAACCAGTCTGTGTTGTCCTTTGCCGCCGCGAAAATCTCTCTCATGGTCTCCATCTTCGCGTCCGTGTCGTCCGCGTAGTTTAAGGCGACTGCCTCCGCCAGCGCAGGCTTTTTCGGGGAGCCGAACTCCAGCTCTCCGTGGTGCGCCAGAATGCAGTGCTTTAATTCGCTGGCAAGCTTCTTCGGGAAGTCCGGGATTCTGCGGATGCTTGCGCCGACCATCTCGGTTCCGATCACGATATGCCCGAGCAGCTGACCGTCGTCCGTGTAGTCGTTTTCCGGAAATACGGACAGCTCCTGAAGCTTTCCGACGTCGTGGAAGGCTGCCGCCGTAAAGAGCAGATCTCTGTTTAAAAAGGGATACGTTTTCACGTAAAAGTTGCAGATTCTCAGCACTCCGAGCGTGTGTTCCAGCAGTCCTCCGATATATCCGTGATGCACCGTCTTGGCTGCAGAATGGAATTTAAACCGCCTGATAAAGTTTTCATTCTCGACAAAATAGGCGTCTGTCAGGCGTCTCAGATAAGGGTTCCTGATCTGCCTTAAATATCCAAGCAGCTCCTGATACATTTCCTCGATGTCGTGCTCGCTGACGGGCAGGAAGTCCGCCGGATTGTACTCTCCTTCTTTTACTCTTCTGACACGCTTGACATTGAGCTGCAGCGCCCCCTGAAAGCTTGTGACCTCGCCCACGATATCGATGTAGTCCATCGTCTCAAACTCATCGATTCCCTGCGAATTCGGCTCCCAGATTTTTGCGTCGATCGTCCCCGTCTTGTCCTGAAGGATCAGATTTTCATACGCTTTTCCGTTTTTTGTGACTGCCGACTGTTTGTATTTGCACAGGTAAATATTTGCCACGCGCTCACCCTCGCGCAAAGATTCAATATATTTCATTGTTCTTCCTTTCTTAATGTTGTCTTTCTTATTTTCTGTCTTTTTTAATTTTCGTCTTCCTCAATTTTTTTGATAATTTTTGTCTTCCTTATTTTTTGCCTTTCTTCATCTCTGTCTTTTTATTTTCCGGCTTTCTCATCTGTGTTCTGTGTCTTTGCTGTCTGTGTTATTTCTGTTGTGTCAGTCTGACTGTGATTTCCATCTCGGAATATCCGTCCTTTACTTTTCTCATGATTTTCATCAAAATTTCCTCACCTATTGTACACTGTTTCAATACATTTTGGTAGTCCCTTTGGCTTAAAATTTTGTCTCCGCCCATGGAAGTCACGATATCCCCGCTCTGAATTCCGTAGTACATGGCGGGCGAATTGTCGGCGACCGCTGTCACGTACAGCCCCTGCGGCATGTTCAGTTCTTCTGATATATTTTCCGTCACGCTCCGCCCCGTGATGCCCATCACGATTTTCTCTTCCCCGCTCATCATCTGGCTAAGGATTCTGCTGACGTCGTCCGAGGCGATCGCGCAGATTCTCGACTCCACGTTTGTCCCAAACTTGTGCGTCATCACCCCGACCACATTTCCGTCCATGTCAAGCAGAATGCCGCTTCCGTCTATACTCCCCGCGATATCCGTGTGGATAATCTGATAGCTGTCGTCCATCACGGGCGTATCCCCCAGGGACGTCACGGCGCCCGAGGCGATCGCGTTGATCTCCTCCATCAGATTTCCAAGCGCAATCACCGGATCTCCCTGGCTAAGATTTTTTGCGCTTCCAAAATTTAAAACTGTCATATCCTCCAGCTGTTCTTCTTCCAGTTCTTCTTTTTCCACTTCCAGCACAGCCAGCCCCGACACCGTGTCTGTCATCGCCAGCTTTGCCTCGCAGATCGTATCGTCTGACAGCCTTATGATAATTCTCTGAGCGTCTTTTAAGATCTCCGCCTCTGTCAGAATCAGAATCCGGCTGCGGTCCATCGCGGCAATCATCCCGCTTGCCTTCTCTTCGTTTTCATACACCTTCTGAAACAGATCTTCATTGCTGCTGATGGCGGAGACCGTCACAACTCCGCTGAACGCCTGCTCTGCGATGTCCCGGATCTGCGCGTACAGCACTTTAAAATCTTCGAGATCGATATCCGTCTGCTCCCCTCTTTTCCCCGATATCAGCGCCGCGCTTTCATCCGTCTGCGGCTCTGTCATCTCCGCCGTCGCCTCTCTGCCCAGGCTGTAGACCTCCGGGGTTCCAAAATTTTCCTTTGCCCACGGCAGCGTCAGGCTGAAGGCAAGAGCGGCGGCTGCCCCGAAGACAGCTCCAAAACACACCATCCCCACTGTTTTGGTAAACCATGGTTTCTTATAAAAAGGTTTTTTCTTGATATGCTCTCTCATAAACGATGTCATGGTATTTCTCCTTTATGTCCCGGTCACGAAATTAACTTTATTATTTTACCAGATAAATATGAATAATCTATGAAGAATCCATCCGATTCTCTCCAACTTCTCGGTTTATCCTTTTATTCTTTTTTGTACAATCGCATATTTTTATGAATATTTTGTAAATTTCAATCAAATATTTGTTTTCTTTTATCTATTTTATGTTACAATGATTTTAGAGTAGTCTCAAAGTTATGCGAATAAAAAAGATAGGAAGGACAAGTATGAACGAAAAAGCTTTAAAAACTTTAGAATATCATAAAATCATCGCACAGTTGACGGACCTTGCCGGCTCTGTTCTTGGCAAGGAACTTTGCCGTAATTTGACTCCCTCCTCGGATCTTCAGGAAATCCGTCTCCTGCAGAAGGAAACAAGCGACGCTTTGAAACGCATCTATCAGCATGGATCTGTTTCCTTTTCCGGCATTGCCGACATCCGCGACTCTTTAAAACGCCTGGAAATTGGAAGCAGCCTCGGAACGACAGAGCTGCTTCGAATCTGCAAGGTTCTCGAGGTCTGCAATCGGGTCAAATCTTACTCCCGAAATGATCATGATCCCGAGGAGCTGGACTCTCTGGATGAAATGTTTTCCGCTTTGCAGCCTTTGACGCCGCTCTCCTCAGAAATCCGCCGCTGTATTCTCTCAGAGGAAGAGATCAGCGATGACGCAAGCTCTGCTCTGCGTCAGATTCGCCGCTCTATGAAGCTTGTCCACGAGAAAGTGCGCGCACAGTTAAACGCCATTGTCAATGGTCCTTCCCGCACATATCTCCAGGATGCGGTCATTACGATGCGCAACGACCGCTACTGCATTCCGGTCAAGGCCGAGTACCGCGGTCAGATTTCCGGCATGATTCACGATCAGTCCTCCACCGGCTCCACTCTGTTTATCGAACCGATTGCCGTTGTAAAGCTGAACAATGATCTCCGGGAATTGGAACTAAAAGAGTCAAAGGAAATCGAAGTGATTCTCTCCGGTTTGAGCGAGCTTGCCGCCCAGAATCTGGAGGCGATCTCTGATGATTTATCTCTTTTGACAAAGCTTGATTTTATCTTTGCGAGAGCAGCTCTCTCAAAAAGTTATAGCGGAAGCGAACCTGTCTTTAATCAAGACGGATACATCAACATCAAAAAGGGTCGCCATCCGTTATTAGACAAAAAGAAAGTAGTCCCTATCAATATCTATCTGGGAAAAGAATTTGATTTGCTGGTTATCACCGGACCAAACACCGGCGGAAAAACCGTCTCTCTGAAAACAGTTGGTCTTTTTACTTTGATGGGGCAAGCCGGGCTCCACATTCCAGCTTTTGACCATTCTGAACTCGCCGTCTTTGAAGATGTCTACGCTGATATCGGAGATGAGCAAAGTATTGAGCAGAGTCTCAGTACCTTCTCTTCCCATATGACACACATTGTCTCTATTTTAGAGACAGCAAACGAGCGCTCTCTCGTCCTGTTTGACGAGCTGGGCGCAGGAACCGATCCAACAGAAGGCGCGGCGCTTGCCACAGCTATTTTGTCGAGTCTCCACCGGCGCGGTATCCGCACGATTGCCACTACCCATTACAGTGAGCTTAAAGTATTTGCGCTTTCCACTCCGGGAGTCGAAAACGGCTGCTGCGAGTTTGACGTGGAGACACTTCGCCCCACATACCGGCTTTTGATCGGAATTCCCGGAAAAAGCAATGCCTTTGCGATCTCTGGAAAACTGGGTCTGCCCTCCTCCATCATCGAGGAGGCAAAGAGTCTTTTGACGGAGCAGGACGAAAGCTTTGAGGATCTGATCACAGATCTTGAAAACAGCCGTGTCACGATCGAGCGGGAGCGCGAAGAGATTAACCAGTATAAAGCGCAGATCGAGGCTTTAAAGCAAAAACTTGAGCAAAAGCAGGAGCGCCTTGACACAAACCGCGAAGCGATTCTGCGAAAGGCAAACGAGGAAGCACACGCGATCCTGCGCGAGGCAAAGGAGTATGCCGATACCACGATCAAAAACTTTTATAAGTTCGGGAAGGAAAATATTTCCGTCCGCGAGATGGAGCAGGAGCGCAGCCGTCTCCGCGAAAAGATGTCTTCTGTTGAAAAAAATCTTTCTGCCGGCAAGCCTGCCGCGGCAAAGAAAAAATTGTCTCCGAAGTCTCTTCACATCGGAGACAGCGTAAAGGTACTGAGCATGAATCTGACGGGAACCGTCAGCACGCTTCCTGACACAAAGGGAATGGTGTTTGTCCAGATGGGAATTCTCCGCTCTAAGGTTCCGCTCAGCGATTTACAGCTTATTGATGAAGCAGTCATTACCGGACCAAACTTAAACCGTACGGGAAGCGGAAAGATCAAGATGACAAAGTCTGCCTCCGTCTCTCCTGAGATCAACCTTCTCGGAAAGACTGTCGACGAGGCATTGTCTGAGCTTGACAAGTATCTGGATGACGCGTACCTGGCCCATCTTCCTTCTGTGCGTGTCGTGCACGGCAAGGGGACAGGCGCTCTGCGCAAAGCTGTTCACGGCTATCTGCGCCGCTTGAAGCATGTCGCGTCCTTCCATCTCGGTGAGTTTGGTGAGGGAGATTCCGGTGTTACGATTGTGGAGTTCAAAAAGTAATCTATCAAAAGAATGCGCAGCGTTATGCTTTCCATCTGTTTTGGAAAGACGGGAGGTCTTTATATGGTCAGCAGACAAAAAATTATGGTTGTGGATGACGATGCGAATATCGCAGAACTCATCTCGCTTTACTTGACAAAGGAATGTTTTGATACCCTTACCGTATTGGACGGAGAAAAGGCCTTAAAAGAATTTGACTCTTATCAGCCGAATCTGATTCTTCTCGACCTGATGCTTCCCGGTATGGACGGCTATCAAATCTGCCGGGAGATCCGGCAGAAATCTTCTGTACCCATTATCATACTTTCTGCAAAAGGCGAGATTTTTGACAAGGTGCTGGGCTTGGAACTCGGCGCCGACGACTATATGGTCAAGCCTTTTGACTCGAAAGAACTTGTCGCCCGGGTAAAAGCGGTATTACGGCGTTACCAGGCTGAAAAGCCAGCGGAACAAAAGCCAACCGGAAAATATGTGGAATATCCTGATCTGATTGTAAACCAGACAAATTATTCTGTGCTTTACAAAGGAAAAAATATTGACATGCCTCCAAAGGAGCTGGAGCTTTTGTATTTTCTTGCTTCCTCTCCGAATCAGGTCTTTACGAGGGAACAGCTTCTCGACCATATCTGGGGGTATGAATATATCGGCGACAGCCGTACAGTCGATGTACATATTAAACGGCTTCGTGAAAAAATTAAAGACAATGCCTCTTGGTCCCTTGCCACAGTCTGGGGCATTGGCTATAAATTTTCGGTAAAACAGCCATGAAAAAAAGAATTTATTTGAAGTTTCTGATTGCATACCTGATCTGTGCCCTGGCTGGCTTTCTGGGCGTCACGATCTTTTGCTCTGCTCTTGCCGAAAAGCATCTGATCAAGACAAAAGCTGAGTCGCTCTATTCGGAGGTCTCAAGCCTTGCCCACGGCCGCATCGGAACTTCTTATCTGAGGACGGATGTCTCTTCGGAGGATGTCTATGCGAATCTGTATGCGCTTGCCACGTATCAGTCAGCGCAGTTCTGGCTTCTGAACAGCGACGGTGACATCCTGATCGATACCTCCGCGCCGTACTCCGCGGATTCTGTAAAAACTATTCCGGATTTCAATCCGTCGGAGCTGGAGTCCCGGTATTATCAGGTTGGAAATTTTTTTGGAATGTTTGCCGAGGAAACCTTAAGCGTCGTCTGTCCGATCACAGATCATTTTACTACGCGCGGTTACTTCTGCGCTCACTTTGACATGGACAATTTTAGCGGCGGCAAAAATGCGATTATGAATATCTGTTATCTGACTCTGGGATTTATCCTGATAATCTTTCTTCTGCTTTTGTTTTTATTCCGGAATCAGTTTTACGCGCCGCTGCTGCGCGTGACAGAGGCGGCAAAAGAATACGCTTCTGGCAATCTCAATTTTCAGCTTTCGATGGACAGCGAAGATGAATTTGCCCAGCTCGCTTCTTCTTTAAAGTTTCTCGCCGACGAATTGAATCAGTCCGGAGAATACCAGAGAAAATTTATCTCTAATATTTCTCATGATTTTCGTTCTCCTCTGACGTCCATCAAAGGATATGTGGAGGCGATTCTCGACGGCACCATTCCATATGAGAATCAGGAGCGGTATCTCAATATCGTCCTCTCCGAGACGGAGCGGCTGAACAAGCTGACAAGCGGTCTTCTGACTCTGACGACCTATGACGACAAAGGCACGCTTTTAGAATTGTCTGATTTTGACATCAACGATGTGATTCGAAAAATCGCCGCAACGTTTGAGGTTTTATGCGACCAGAAGAATCTGCGCCTCGATCTTTTTTTTGAAGAGGGCGTGCTCAAGGTTTCCGCCGATTTGGGCAAAATCCAGCAGGTGCTGTACAACCTGATTGACAATGCGATCAAATTCAGCAGACCGGACTCTTCCATCCGCATTGAGACAACGGAGATGTACAATAAGGTTTTTGTCTCTGTCAAAGATCACGGAGAGGGCATTGCAAGGGAAAATCTTCCAAAAATCTGGACTCGTTTTTATAAAAATGATCCTTCCCGCGGAAAGGACAAGAAAGGAACAGGACTGGGGCTTGCTATCACAAAGGAAATCATTCAAAGCCATGGGGAACATATCAATGTCGTCAGCACGCCGGACGTCGGAACAGAATTTACGTTTTCTCTGCAGCGTTCTTCCGAACCGGCATAAAAAGAGCGGCTCAAAGCCGATTCTCGTATGACCCGCAGGCAGAAAGTTGTGTTTCTGTCCCCGGATCGGCGAGATTTCGAAGCTTTGAGCCGCCTTTTTATTTTTGTCCCTTTTGGCGGAAGATCTCTCTATTCCGGCTTCCACTCATATCTTGTCAGCTTTCCCTCCAGGCGCATATGGTCAAAATGGTTCTGGCGCAGCGCTTCATATAAAATGATCGCCACAGAATTTCCCAGATTCAGCGAACGGCTTTCTCCCATCATCGGAATCCGAACCGCCGTTTCCTGATATTCCAGCAGAATCTCCTCCGGGATCCCCGCGCTTTCTTTCCCGAACATGATAAAGCAGTCCGGCTCATACTGTACCTCTGTGTAGATGTGCGGCGCTTTTGTCGTCGCCATATAAATTTTAGCCCCGGGATTTTTCTCCAGAAATTCTTCAAAATTTGCGTACCTTGTGACGTCCAGATCGCTCCAGTAGTCCATCCCCGCACGCTTGAGCGCTTTCTCTGTCAGCCTGAACCCAAGCGGTTCTATCAGGTGAAGCTTCGTCCCGGTCGCAACGCATGTTCTTCCTATATTTCCTGTATTTGACGGGATCTCCGGTTCAAACAGAACAATGTTTAAGTTTGCCATCTCTTATTTCTCTTCCTCTGCTGCAGTTTGTTTTTCTTTTAATCTTTTGATAAATCTCTCCAGCCTGCCGAGCGCTACCTTTAGATCGTCGAGCGAGTAGGCGTATGAGATCCGCAGAAATCCTTCCCCGCACGCTCCAAAGGCAGTACCCGGCACAACAGCGACTCTCTCCTCCTCCAGAAGCCTTGTCGCAAATTCTTCCGATGTCATGCCAAACTCCTTGATGCACGGGAACACATAGAAAGCGCCGAAAGGTTCAAAGCATTTGAGTCCCATCTCTTTAAAAGCGTGCATCAGATATCTTCTTCTGCAGTTATACGCCTCCCGCATGACCTTGATGTCCTCATCGCCGTGACGCAAAGCCTCCACTGCCGCATACTGGCTGTTTGTCGGAGCGCACATAATCGCGAACTGATGAATCTTTGTCATCTGTCTGATGATCTCTTCCGGTCCGCACGCATATCCCAGTCTCCACCCTGTCATCGCATATGCCTTTGAAAATCCGTTGATCAGGATCGTCCGCTCCTTCATTCCAGGCAGACTCGCGATTGAGACATGCTCGTTGTCGTAAGTCAGTTCCGAGTAGATTTCATCTGACAGGACAAAAATATCTTTTTCGATGATCACCTGCGCGATCTCTTCCAGGTCTTTTCTGGTCATGATCGCTCCAGTCGGATTGTTCGGGAACGGCAGGACAAGGATCTTCGTCTTATCCGTGATGGCGTCGAGCAGCTCCTGCTTTGTCAGGCGGAACTCGTTCTCCTCCTTCAGCTCGATCGTCACCGGCACTCCCCCTGCAAGTATTGTGCACGGCAGATAAGAGACGTAGCACGGCTGGGGAATCAAAACCTCTTCGCCCGGGTTGAGCATCGCGCGCACGGCGAGGTCGATTCCCTCGCTGCCTCCCACCGTAATGAGCACTTCTCTTGCCGGGTCATACGAGATGCGGCATTTTCTCTGCAGGTAGCTGCAGATTTCCTTTCTGAGTTCTTTCAGCCCGGAATTCGACGTATAAAACGTGCGTCCTTTTTCCAGTGAGTAAATTCCTTCATCTCTGATATGCCACGGCGTGTCAAAGTCGGGTTCTCCCACGCCCAGCGAGACAACGTCGTCCATCTCATTGACAATGTCAAAAAATTTTCTAATACCGGATGGTTCGATCCCGACCACCTTTTCTGCTATCGGATTTCTCACGGCGTCACCAGCATCCTTTCATCCTTATTTTTTTTAGACAGAATAATTCCGTCGTCTTTATATTTTTTAAGAATAAAGTGCGTCGCCGTACTCAGTACGCTCTCCAGTGTGGAAAGCTTATCTGATACAAAGCCGGAGACCTCCTTTAATGTCTTTCCCTCCAAAATGACGAGAAGGTCATATCCGCCTGAGATCAGATAGACGGACTGCACCTCCGGATAATTGTAGATTCTCTCTGCGATCGAGTCAAATCCCTGTCCTCTCTGAGGCGTCACCCGCACCTCGATCAGAGCCGTCACCTTGTCGGAAGATGTTTTATCCCAGTCAATCAGGGTGTGATAGCCGCAGATGATCCCTTCTTTTTCCATCTGCTGAATCTCGTTTGCGATCACCGCCTCGTCTGATCCGAGCAGAATCGCAAGCTCTTTTAAGTCAATTCGGCTGTTTCTCTCCAAAAATGTCAAGATCTGTTCTCTCATCATGTTCCATTCCTGCTTTCTTTTTTATTTTATGGCGGTCTTGCGACCGAAGTGCTTTTTGTCTGAGAAAAAATGTCTCTCAGGCGAGAAACTCTTCAAAATTTTCCGGTTTAGGCCGGTCTAGGAATCGGATATCCTCTCCGTTTCGGATAATTCTCTCTTTTTTGTCGGTTATCTTTCCGATCACGGAGGCTTTGATCGAAAGCCGTTCCAGCTCTCTGCAAAGACCGTATCCGTTCTCCGCTGCGATGAGAAGAGCGCCGGATGAGGGCATACTGTAAGGGTTTGCCCCGACCGCTTCACTGATCTCCACCGTCTCCTGGCGGACCGCAATCTGTTTTAAATCTACTTCCAGACCCGCCCCAAGTCTCTGCGCCATCTCCCACAGAGCCGCCAGGATTCCTCCCTGGCTGACGTCATGCATCGCAGCTTGCCCGAAGCTGGACGCCGCCCGCGCCTCATCCTCCACAGACAGATAACCTGCAAATTCCTGAGCCGCTTTGACCAGCGCATACGGGTAACGCTCCAGCAGTTCTTTTTCTCTGTGTTTTGCCAGCAGAGCCGTTCCTTCCAGCCCGATCCATTTCGTCATCACGATGTCCAGTCCTGCTGTTCCTTTTCCAGTCTCTTTTTCCTGCTCCGGCGCTGTCTGTCCGATTGCCGTGACCGTTACGACCGGTCTTTCCACATTTCCGGTCGTCTCCGTGTGTCCTCCCAATATCTGTATCCGCAGCCGCGCGCACGCCTCGTGAACTGCTTCCATGATGGCTCTGCACTGTGTGTGGTCGGCGGCAGGCGGCAGGAGAAGCACGCAGAAAATTCCCACTGCGCTTCCCCCGCTGCAAAATAGGTTGTTTGCGGCGCGAAACACCGCAAAGCCGGCATCCTCAGACCGGAAGCAGACCTGCGCGGCGGACGCTCCGCTTGTCCATCCTTCTGTCTGGATCAGCGCGGCGTCCACTCCCACTCCCGCTCCCTGTCTGACTTCCTCTCTGGGCGTCCCCAGCTGCTTTAAAACGCTGTGCGTCAGCACCATCTCTGATATTTTTCCTGTTTTCATATAACTGATCGCTTTCTCTTTCTGCTCTCAACACTCTGTCTTAAGTCTCAAAACTGTTTTCAAAATCGTCCCGCAAAAACCGTTTCGGAAAGAGAGAAGACAGCAATCCTGCCGTCTTCTCTTTCTCTCTCCTATCCATGCCGCGAACTGCGCAGCTGCCTGCTGTCTCTTTATGGGTTATATCCGGTTTCCGGCGGATCATACGGATATGTCTCCGGTTCCGTATAGACCGGCTCTGTCTCATAGTACTCGGTCTGCGGCGTCTCTGGCTCTGTGATGACCGGCGCGGCAGTCTCCGGCTCTGTATAGACCGGTTCTGTCTCGTAATACTCTGTCTGATAATAATCGGTCTGATAGTAGTCCGTCTGGTAATAGTCTGTCTGATATTCCCAGCTCTCGGTGGAAGGCGTTGTACTTGATAAGCCTCCTCCTGAGGAGATGACGCTCTGTATCTGCGCCAGATCTCCGCTCGCGATTGCCGTGTACATCGCCGACGATGTAGAGCCGTCCGGCATCAGAACTCCCACTTCATATCCGTTTTTCATCGGTTGGTAGTAGCTCGTGTTCACCTGCGTCTCTGTCGTCTCTCCGTTTTCTGTCACAACCTTCCAAAGGGCAGCCGTCATTCCGTTCTGCGCATACTGGAACTGATACAGATATCCGACCGGCTGGTCGGTTGCCGCGTAAAATGTATAGCCCTCCGGCTGTATGGTTTCCCCTGTCGTGCTGTAATAGGAAACCGTTCTGTCTGCCGGTCTTGTCTCTTTTCCATAAATATAGAAGGAAACCGTTCCGTTATACGCATTTCCCGAGATAAAAATCGGCGTGTCATAATTGTTGCGGAAGCGAAGATCCATAACCTCCTCCGCAATCGCCGCATCCATAGAAGCATCCACGTAGCTGACGGTATACGTGTGGTTGTGCCGCTCTACAATCTCCAGCTCTGCGTCCAGCAAAGCGTTGTACAGCGTTGTGGATACCTGGCAGATTCCTCCCCCGTATCCGTCCACAACACGGTCTCCGCTGTATTCCGGAGCCAGAGTATAGCCGTTTTCCGCGGTGAACGGGACAAGATGATCACAGACGGAAAATTCCTCCCCGGGGTAGAGGAGATAACCGGAAAGCTTCTGAGTGCCTACCTCCACGTTGTTTCCGCGCTCGCCGACCGTATAATATGTTGTGGCTGATCCAAGGCAGTCCTGGATCTGGCTGAGTTCCTCTGTGTTTCCCCTGGGCGGATCCTCCTCCACGACAAGAGCCACTGTTCCTGCTCCGCCATGCCATTCGTTTTCTATATAAGTTTCCACGGCTGCGACGGATTCCGCCACGTTGATCTTCGTTCCGGCCACGCCTTCTATGATCGTAAATCCGCCGTATCCGTCGTCCTCGATCGTGCCGTCTACTCTCTCTGTCTCAAACTCCGTGCAGCTGTTCTCGATAAAGGACTGAATCGCAGCGGCATCGGCATGAAATTCCAGTTCAAAATTGTAAGACTCGTTCTCCAGATCTTTCTGATCTTTATATCGCTGAATCAGATTTCCCTTCGTCCCCAGCTTCGCTGCGTCGTCGATGACGTCTGTGTTTGCCCACTCGATTCCGAGATCTCCTGCCGACACGTTCGTCTGATTGGACCCGATCTGAACCGTGATGATATCGCTCTTAACCGTTTCTGCCTTCGCCTCGACAGCCTCCCTCGCTGCCTCCGGCGTCATCCCCGAAACGTCGATTCCTCCAATCATAATGCCCTTCTGAATCGTATCGTCTTCTGCTGCCTGTACGCCAAAGCAAAAGGATGAGACGATCCCTATTGTCACAGCTGTAACCAATATTTTTTTTACCTTCATGCTTTATACTCCTCTTTTTCTCTAAATGAAACTAGCAACTGCGCTCACTATCGTCGGAACTACCATTGCGATGACTAAAATTCCGCAGATAATGGCTGCAGCTATTCTCTTTTTTTTCGTATCTAATCTCATCATTATTACTCACCTTTTTCCTTCCATATTGTAAGATAATACGGTCAATCAGCCGCGATGCCTCACTCCTGCTGAGTCCCCCTTCCGAGACATCTATCTGTATTTTATGATATTTTATTAAATCTATCAAGTATCGTTTTTGAGATTCTGTCATGGGGCTTTGCTTCTTGACTCTGCACTCCATCGCAGACGGCGCAAAGCATTCCGGTTTTGTCCCGGCAAACTGTTCCTCCAGAATCAAAAACAGCTGTGCGGTCGCCTTTGCGTCTTCCAGCGCGCGGTGTTTTTCTTTTTGCTCGATGTTGTAATATTCGCACAGCGCCTCCAGCCTTTTGCTGGGAAGATTTCCAAGGCAGGAGCGTGCGATTTTCAGAGTGTCCACTCCTCTTCTCTCAAAGCAGATTCCATGCCGCGCCAGGCTCCACTTTAAAAATCTAAAGTCAAACGGAAGATTATGACCCATCAAATCCAGATCCCCCGCAAAATTTAAAAATAATTCGAGCGCTTCCTTCTCCTCTCTTCCCGACTCGCACATTTCCTGGGTAATTCCGGTCAGGTTCTGGATGACGTCTGAAATCTCCCTGTGGCAGTTGACAAAGGACTGGAATGTGTCCGTCACCTTTCCCTGCTCAATTTTCACTGCTCCGATTTCCACAATCCGGTCGTTCTGCGGTGAGAGCCCTGTTGTCTCTAAATCCACTGCAACATAAGATCCCTTCATTTTCTGTCTCTTCTCCTTTTCCCATTTTCTTCTGTGTTTCTTTGACCGCTTCTCTTACGGTTCCGGCTCGATCAGATACACCGACGCGTTTCCGCTCAGCGGATCCTTTTTTCTGTAATCAAACAGGACCGCCGTCTCTTTTTTCTCTCCTTCTCCCAATACATCAAACGAAAAAACTTCCACATGAGTCATTTTCATGAGCTGACGGTACGTATATCCCTCGTATCCTGTCAGATATCTCGGCTTTTGCTCCTCTTCTTTGCAGACCTTTGCCGTCAGCTCCTTCCAGCTTGCGCAGTCTTTCGCCCAGTGCGGACGGCTTTTGCAGTTTTCTCTTAAATACAGGTCAAAGATCATCCAATTCTCATACCAGCTTTCTCTCCCTGTTTTTAATTGCGCGATAAAGTCTCTGAGAATTTCAAATCTCCCCATGCGGGAATGATTCTGGCGGTTTAATCCTTTTGCCTCATAATACTCTCCCAGCTTTAAAAACATCTCAAAAGGGCTGGAAAATTCTCTTTCCAGGGCATGAATCGTGTTGGAAAACTGACAGCTGTTATAATAGACTTCTACCATCTCTTCTGCCTTCTTTAAATTCAGCAGTTCATCGTGGCTGAGCCACCCTGTAAACAGCACCTCATACGGCGCAAAGCTGCGGCGGGCAATGCCGTACTCCTCTGCCTTCCGGTACATCTTAGAACCCTTGAGTACTTTTAAGAATCCAAGCTGAAGCTGATTGGGACGCATCTGATAAATTTCGCTGAAAGACTGCTGAAAGCTTTCGTATCCTTCGAAAGGCAGCCCTGCGATCAAATCCAGGTGCTGATGGATGTTTCCGAAGCTGTGAATCCGGGCCGTGATCTCTTTTATTTTTTTTAAATCGGTTTTTCTCTCAATCTCTTTTAAAGTCTTCGGGTTTGCCGTCTGTACGCCAATTTCAAGCTGCACCAGTCCCGGGCGCATCTGAGAGAGAATTTCCAGCTCGTCTTCCCTTATCAGATCCGCCGCTATCTCAAAATGAAAGTTTGTGATTCCATTGTCATGCTCTTTTATATAGTTCCAGACCGCAAGGGCATGGCTGTGGCTGCAGTTAAAGGTACGGTCCACAAATTTGACCTGCGGCACCTTCTGATCCAGGAAAAACTGGAGTTCTCTGCGCACAAGATCCATGCTTCGGAAACGGACCTTTTTTTCGATCGAGGACAGACAATAGCTGCAGGAAAACGGACAGCCTCTGCTGCTCTCATAATACACAATTTTATTTTCGAATCCGCTCATGTCCTGGTACATAAACGGGATCTCATCCATTGGCAGAAAATCCGCGCATGGATTGGCGCGGACGCTTCCTTCCTGCGTTCTGTATGTAATCCCGGGAATCTCTTCCAGTTTTCCTCTTTGCTGCGCGTAATAGTCAAGCAGCGCCAGAAAGCTGCGCTCCCCTTCTCCCGTCATCACTCCCTCTACCTCCTTTGTCTCCTCCAGAAAGCGCTCCGCGTCGTAGGAGACCTCCGGACCTCCGGTCCAGATAACCGTGTCCGGCAGAAGCTTTTTGATCTCTCGGACCAGTGTCTTTACATATCCGATATTCCATACATAGCACGAAAATCCGAGAAAGTCCGGCTTTTTTTTATAGATCTCTTCCAGAATATCATCTGCGCAGTGGTTGATGGTAAATTCCGCGATTTCAATCTGCTCTCTATACGGTTCCGCATATGCCTTTAAGCTGTAGACGGCAAGATTGGAATGAATATATTTTGCGTTGATCGCACACAGTAAAACTTTCATTCTCTTTTCTCCTTTTTTTCTTCTGGCGCAGGCGCGCGCTGATCTTCCAGAATGTCTTATGACTGTTCCGGGAAAATGGAAAACGCTTCCTCCCCTTCCGGAGAAAAAGCGTTTCTTTTCTCTTAGGCATTTACCTTTGCCTTCGCCTTTATTTTTTCTTTCTTTTTGTCCAGTACAAGATGGCATTTGTCAAATTTCTGTTCAATCATGCGGTAGAGCGTATTCATCGCATCCATCAGCATCGGCGAGAAGTTCAGGATCGCCAGCATGATAATGACAGAATTGAAATTTAAAGACTCAAATTCCAGCAGGTGCTGACCTACGATCATGCAGATCAGATAGATCGTCTGCATAGCGTAGATGACAACCTTCCGGTACGGCGTCATCGGAGAATACACCTTCTGGAGAGCCATCATATAAGTCCATCCGGTCGTCAGAACCACAACCGTCGTCAGCATATCTCTCGGACAGTTGAGCCACTCCCCGATATACATCGCCGCCATAATCGTAAACGTGATCGTCAGCGCCGGCGGCGCCGCATTCCGGAATACTTTCCGGAAGAAATGACTGTCAACCTTCTGGAAGCTCGGTTCAATCGTCATCAGAAAAGTGGGAATGGCAACGGCGCATCCATTGATGATCGACAGCTGAATCGGCTCAAACGGATAGGCGCGGCCGATAAAGATTGTCTCCAGAGCCAGCAGCACGGAAAAAATCGTCTTAATCAGAAACATGGAAGCAGAGAGGCTGATGTTGTTGATGACTCGTCTTCCCTCGTTTACGATATCCGGCATAACGCTGAAGTCAGAGTCCAAAAGCACCACATTGGCGCAGTTTTTCGCTGCATCGCTTCCGGAAGCCATCGCCACGCTGCAGTCTGCCTCCTTTAAGGCAAGCACGTCGTTGACGCCGTCTCCTGTCATCGCAACTGTGTGTCCCTGCTGCTTCAAAGCCAGCACCATCTGTTTTTTCTGTTTGGGAGTCACCCTTCCAAACACGGTGTACTGGCGCACCGCATCTGCAATCTGCTCTTGAGTCCGAAGAACCGTAGCGTCAATATAGGCGTCCGCATTCTCCAGCCCCACTTTTTTTGCAATCGCAGCCACAGTCGCCGGATCATCCCCCGAAATCACTTTGACGTCCACGCCCTGTTCTCTGAAGTATTCCAGAGTCGCGCTCGCCTCCGGACGAATGATATCGCTCATCAAAATAATCGCAAGGGGCTGGAGTTCTTCCGGGAGATCCGCGTCTTTTCGCACCTCTTCGCTGTGCGCCAGAACCAGAATGCGGTATCCCTCCGCCGCCAAGTCCTGACATTTTCTTTTCAGGGTGTCCTGCCCTTTCGGGAATAAGAACTGAACCGCTCCGATATAATAGCTGCCCTGGTCTTTAAAGGAAACGCCGCTGTATTTTCGCTCCGACGAAAACGGAATCGTGTGCTCTGTCTTGTACGTACTGATCGGCGTAAACCTCTCTTTTAGGGCAAGAAATGTGGCGTTGTCGTCGCTGAGAGCGCCCATCAGGTTCCCCATAATCTGTTCAAATTCTCCCTGGGAAATCTGGCTGTACCGCTGTTCTTCCGCCTCCATCTCGATGATTCCGGGCTCCTGCACTTCTTTTTCTTTGTCTTCCAGTTTTAAAATATTGTCCAGAAGCTCTGCGCGTTCTACACAGATGCTGCCTTCTGTCAAAGTCCCCGTCTTATCCAGGCACAGCACATCGACTCTCGCCAGCGTCTCGATACAGAACAATTCCTGGATCAGTGTTCTGCGCCTTGCAAGTCTGAGGACTCCCAGCGTCATGGCAACGCTTGTCAAAAGCACAAGTCCTTCCGGGATCATTCCAAGAAGCGCCGCAACACTGTTTAAGACGGCGTCCGTTCTTCCCACCTGCGTAATGTAATACTGTTTATAAAACAGACCGATTCCCAGAGGAATAATGATAATGCTGATTACCTTTAAGATACGGTTCAGATTTTTTTTCAGCACAGAATCATGTCTTTTATATTGCTTTGCTTCCTTTGTAATCTGTTCCATATAGTTGTCTTCTCCTACATGGACCACCTTACACAGCGCTTTTCCTGCCGTGACAAAGCTTCCTGAAAAAAGCTCCGCTCCCTCTTCTTTGTTCAGAGAATCGGACTCGCCTGTCAGAAGAGATTCGTTGACCTCCAAATGCCCCTTCTGCACGACTGCATCCGCAGGGATCTGATCCCCTGCCTTTAGGACAATCAGGTCATCCAGCACAATCTCGTCGACATTTACCGTTACATACTTTCCGCCTCTTACCGCCTGTACCTGGCTCGCCGTCAGGATGGCAAGTTCATCCAAAGTTTTTTTCGTTCTTATCTCCTGCACAATACCAATCACCGTATTGGTCAGAATGATAAAAATAAACAGCGTATTTTTGAAAGAACCTACAGATAAGACCATCGCCAGAAGGATTACGTTGATGATGTTAAAGAACGTAATGGTGTTTCCCAGAATAATCTGTTTGTAAGACCTGGTTGTATTGTTTGTGGTCTTATTTGTTTTTCCCTCTTCTATCCTTTGCTGAACCTGCGTTTGGGTAAGACCTGTAATTTTTTCTTTTTTTCCTGCCATACATTCCTCCAATTTCTTCCCTTCCCCGCATTATGCGGGTTATCCCACGCTTGTAATTTATCATACCTCAATTCTGCTGATTTGGAAAGCCCAAATCTATTAAATTTCTTTTCTGAAAATTAAGAAATCATAAATCCGGTTCTGTCCCTGTTTTGTTGACACTGTTCCAAAAATGAGCTATGATAATGCTGATTCAGAAGAACTTTATTGATCGTTTATCAGATGTGTGCATCCTTATTTTATTGCAGAAAACTCTATTTTTCCTCAAAATACCGATATACTTTTATTTTTCAGGAGGATTTATGAACCGACAAGATTTTTCAAACCTGGGAGAGAACATCAAAAATCTGGTTCAGGATGCGATTGACTCCCAGAATTTCGACCAGCTAAGCCGTACTATTAACCAGACGATTCATCAGACTTTAGACGGTGTCGGCGATACCTTTTACCAGACCATGAACCACATGGGAAAAAATATCAATGATACTTTTGACCAGGTCGGACAGACTTTCAGAAGGGAACGGTCAAATTTCCCGCCGAGCCTTGTGCGGAATTGTCTTCCCATGAAGATCGGAGGAACCGTTCTTGCCGCCGCGGGCGTTCCTTTTGCCGGAATTTTTGGTTTTTCTCTGATGGCTGTCATCTTGACCGAGGGTCGTTTTTCCCTCCCTGCCTTTGTCCTGTCCGTCTTCTTTGCGGTCAGTCTGTGCGCGGTGTTCTCAGGGCTGCGCATGAGAGGGCGTTATCACAGATTTCACACATACCTGCGGTATATGGGTCAGAAAACCTATGCCTCTATCCAGGAGCTTGCCGACGCTGTCGGAAGATCAAAACGGTATGTTGTCCGCGATTTGACAGCAATGATCCGCAGACGCATGTTCTTAGAAGGTCATATCGACCAGCACAAGACATGTCTGATGATCAGCAACGAGTCCTACCGTCTGTATCAGCAGGCGATGGCCAGCGCGAAAATGCAGCGGCAGTCCCAGGACGCCCAAGAGGAACAGAAAGCGCCCGCTTCCGAAAAAAAAGAGGAATATTCACAGGAAGTGAGAAAGATCATCGAGGAAGGAAATTCCTATATTCAGAAGATTAAGGACTGCAACGATCAGATCTCTGACGCAGAGTTTTCTGCAAAGCTCAGCCGCCTTGAGATGATTGTGGGCAGAATTTTCAGCCGCGTCAGGGAAAAGCCGGATCTTGCTCCTGACCTCAAAAAGTTTATGGAATACTACCTTCCTACTACCTGGAAGCTGATCGACGCCTACCGCGTCTTAGACGGACAGAGCATTCAGGGAGAAAATATTTCTTCTTCCAAAAAAGAAATCCGGGATACTCTCGACACCATCAATGAAGCGTTTGAAAATCTTCTCGACAGGTTCTTCCAGGATACGGCATGGGATATCTCAACAGATATCTCCGTGCTTCAGACGATGCTTGCCCAGGAGGGGCTGACCGATCAGGGATTTCCGGGGATGAAAAAAAATCCGTAAAAATTTGTCACACAAGGAGGATATTCGATGAGCAACGCATTCGAAAATTTTGATACAACACCGACTTTAACGTTTGATCCCATGCCGGATGATTCTCAGACTCCAGAGCCTGCCGCATCCAAAGACCAGGCGGAACCTGCCCTTGATGAAAGCATTCTCTCTGCGGAGGAGAGAGCCATGGTCGACCAGTTTTCCAGACAGATCGATCTCCACAATTCCAGCGCCATTCTCCAGTACGGCGTCGGCACGCAGAAAAAAATGGCAGATTTCTCTGAGGCGGCGCTTGAAAACGTCCGCACAAAGGATTTAGGCGAGGTCGGAGACATGCTGTCGCAGGTTGTGACAGAATTAAAAGATTTCAGCGCCGAAGAGCAGCCGAAGAAGCTCTTTGGCTTTTTCAAAAAGAGTACCGACAAGATGGAAACCATGAAAGCAAAATACAGCAAAGCCGAGGGAACGGTCAATAAGATCTGCGAAGCGCTGGAGCGCCATCAGATCACGCTGCTTAAGGACATTGCCTCTCTCGATAAAATGTACGAGATCAACAAGACCTATTTTAAAGAGCTGTCTATGTATATCCTTGCCGGGAAGAAAAAGCTTGCCGAGGTAAAAGAAAAAGAGCTGCTGCCGCTTGTCGCGCACGCGAAGACCTCAAATCTGCCTGAAGACGCTCAGGCTGCCAAGGATCTGGAATCTCTGTGCACCAGATTTGAAAAGAAAATTCATGATCTGGAGCTGACGCGCATCATCTCGATTCAGACGGCGCCCCAGATTCGTCTCGTTCAGAACAACGACACGATGATGGTGGAAAAAATTCAGTCTACCATCGTCAACACCATTCCTCTGTGGAAAAGCCAGATGGTGCTGACGCTTGGGATTGAGCATTCCACCCAGGCTGCAAAAGCCCAGAGAGAGGTGACGGATATGACAAACGAACTCTTAAAGCGCAATGCAGAGCGCCTGAAGATGGCAACTGTTGAGACGGCGAGAGAGTCGGAGAGAGGGATCGTTGATCTGGAGACGCTGAAGCAGACAAACGCTTCTTTGATCTCCACTCTCGATGAGGTTATGAAAATTCAGACGGAAGGACGCCAAAAGCGTCTTGCCGCCGAGCAGGAAATCAATCGTATGGAACAGGAATTAAAGAAAACGCTGCTTTCTGTCGGAAGATAGCATAGAGCAGCGCTGAAAGCAGCAAGAGGAGACCTCCCAGCAGACATTCAGGCTTTTGAAAAACCGGAATGCCGCCGGGAGGTCTCCTCTCGCTGTCTGCCTATTATCCTGTCTTTTTCTATCGGTCTTCTCTTAAGAAATCCGGCGTCCCGAACGGATACAGTTCCTGATAGGACTCCCACTCAGCGCGGCTTTGAGGTGCAGAGGGAATCAGTCCGGTGCAGTCATTCAAAGAGCTGGCAGACGAAAAAAAGTCATACTCGTCAATGATGCGGTTGTTTTTTTCTTTGTCGTACATAAGCATCCTCCTTTGTACCGTCGCGGCGGCGCCGGGCGGGACGGCCGCAGCCGGGCAGAATGCCCGCGGCGGCACAGAGCAGACCGGCGTCTGCCGCTGTCTATATTTTTCGCTTCAGGAGGCAAAATTATGACGCCAAAATATGGAAATTCTTTTTTTATTTTTATTCTTCAAAGTCAAATAGGTGTTCCAGCCATGCCGCCGCAAGATCTACCCAGACTGCGCACTGCGGGTTGGCTGTCCGCACTTCCTTTTTGCAGGTGGAGCTTCCGTGTGCTCCTTGCGCAAACAGATGGCATTCGCACGGAATATTCCATTTCCTTAAAGCCTGCACAAACAGAAGAGTGTTTTCCACCGGAACCGAAGCGTCGTCGACTGTATGCCACAGAAAAGCCGGCGGCGTTTTTTCTGTCACATGATGTTCCAGCGACCAAAATTTCCACGCCTCTCCCGGATTCGCTTCTCCGGATACTCTTGCCATCGAACGCGTGTGGGCAAATTTGCCGGCTGTGATGACGGGATAGCACAAAAGGAGAGCGTCGGGCCGGTTGCTTTCCTCAGATTTGTTTTGCTGTGTTTTGGAAATCGTCTCAAAGTGAACGCCAAGGCTTGCCGCCACATGCGCTCCCGCTGAAAAGCCTGCCGCTGTGATCTGATCCTTTCGGACCAGCCACTCTTCGCTGTGCGCCCGGATCAATCTTACGCTTTCGGACAGCTCTTTGAGGGGATTTCCCCCTGCCGCCGCTTCTTTAACGGAATATCGCAGCACAAAGGTCTGAAATCCTTTGGCAAAAAACGCAAACGCCGGCGGATCTGCCTCCCGCTCTGAGAGCATCTCATATCCGCCGCCGGGGCAAAATATAATGGCCGGGCGCAGTGTTCTGTCCGGCACTTCCTCCATATACTCGTGGAGATATCCAGTCAGCACCGCTTCTTTTTCTCCGATTTTTTTCTGTATGATCTTCATTGCTCTGACCTCTTCCGTATTTTTTGCGGCGTTCTATTCCGCTTCCCCATAGGAAGCGACCACCGCCTTCTCTACATAGTATCCTTCCTTATCTCCCCAGTCCGTATGTTCCCGTGTGTGAATCATCACAGATCCGCCTCCTGCTCCCACAACCGTGCCGGTATGAATGCTCGCGTTCGAGATGAGACTGCTGTATCCTTGACCGTCAGAGTCTTGTGCGTATTGGTATACCGTGCTGCTTATAACCTCCCCATTGCTATCAGTCGGACATTCGCTGTAATAAAACGTATTTCCCTGTGCATCCGGGACATAACTTACACCGGTGCCGCTCTGTATCACGCTTTGTTCTCCCGTCTGAGTGTCGCGCACAGACAGTATGCTTCCGCTTTCTGTCATCTGCCTGAAGAAGACTCCGTATTCGTTTGCCATCAGTATCTCTCCGAATTCTTCGGATGTGCCCTGGCAGATCTGCGTCACGCCGCCTGTCGCTATGTCCCGTCTCTTCAGTGTCTGCGTACCGCTGAGGGTATCCCCTGCGTCCGTGGACAGGTAATAGAGAGACCCATTCTCATCGTATGCCATTCCGATGGTGTGAGGCTCTAACTGCTCGATCTCTCCCGTTTCCAGATCAAGCTCATAGAGAGGCTTAGCGCTGATATCCGTGTGTCCGCCGATATAAAAGATATGGTCTCCCGCGGTTGTCACAGCCACATATCCCTGGCTGTCCTCCAGGGGAATCGCGTTTTGCTCTCCTGTCTCTAAATCGTAGACGCCCAGGATGATTCCGGAAATGACAGGATCCTCCTCATACGTCTTAAAGTAAAGCCGCCCGCTGATTATCCCCGTAAGCTCCGGATTTGACAGACCTGACGCCAAAAGCTGTTCCCCCTCGCCGCGGGAATACGCATACAGGCAGTCGTCCATCGAAAAAAATACGGTGTCGTCCGTGCCGAGAACCCCGGTCAGATTTCCTTCCTTGGAATATATTTCCTCATACTGCGGCGTACAGATCGCCAGAGTCCACTCTGCCACGTTGAACGTAAGCGGCGGATAATAGTACGCGATATAATCCATCTCCCCAGAGTTTGTCACCATGCCTGAGGTCTGAGAAGCCCTGGAAGCCAGCTTCCCCTGTGTCTTTTGAAGTTTCGCTTCATTTGTCTCCTCCGCTGCCTCTGCCGGGATTCCGGGCGCAGACGCGGCGACGGCGCCCGCCCCTAAAACCGCACACAGAAATAATGCCGCCATTTTTTTCATAAGTAATCCCCCTTCCTTCCTATATATTTTACAATAAAAGTTCAGTGAAGATCTGTCAATAGGAAAAGGGAAATTCCTTTCCTCCAAGCGCCTGCCCCGGCTTTTCTTAGTCTTGTCTGCTGCTGACAATCTTGTAGTATGTCCTTGCCGTCATGCTGTAAATCCAGGCATAGAGCAGGACAAAGATCAAAACCGTAAAAATCAGCATATTTCGGAACAGCTGCGCGTTGTACAGTCCCAGCAGCGCCAGCATCTTCTGGAGGATTGGGAAAGCGGCGGCCATATGGATGACAGCCATCACAAGCGGAAGGAAAAATACCATCAAAATCTGAGTGTGAATCGATTTTTTGACTTCTCTCTGGCTCATTCCCACTTTCTGCATGATCACAAAGCGTTCGCGGTCTTCATATCCTTCGGAAATCTGTTTGTAATAAATGATCAGCACTGTAGCCATCAAAAACATAACTCCAAGAAAAATTCCAAGGAAGAAGAGACTGCCGTAAAGACCATAAAAGACCTCTTTTTCTTCCTCTCTTATCTCAACTGTTCCCGTCAGTCCAGAATCAGCCATATTTTCAAAAAGGTCGAGTCCTGTATGTTCGTTGGTCTCAGTGTTAAATCCGCAGTACCAGCTCAGATTTTCAGCGTTTTGTCCGCTCTGCTTCATGATCCACACCGCCGTTTCGTCGTCCGGAACGACGATCGCGTAGACCTTATCCATCATGGATTCCCATTCGCCGCTCATCCCGTTTAGACCGACCAGATTCATCTCATCGATCGTCTTTTTGATCCGGAACGTCCTGTCTAAAATGGGAATCGTATTTTCAAATTTCGTTCCCTTTTTTGTGTAAAACAGAACTTCATCTTCTTGCAGGACTTCATTCTCTCCCGTAATCCGGTTATAATCTTCCAGAGGAAAGATGGAAACAATCGCCATATTCGCCAGTCCCTGGCTGATTCCTGTCTCCTCATCCATTTTCTCCATGCCGTATTCTGTCTCCATCAGATTGATCGTCGCATACTGGTAGAAAATCTCATCCTTTTCTTCCAGATTTTCCTCTTTTATCGTCTCTGAGACGACTTTTCTGATTTCCTCTACGGTGTTTCCCCCCTGTGCAGTGGCGATTCCGCTGACATTGACCTCTCTGGGATACCTGGAGAAGAGCATATCCTCTGTTCCTGCGTACAGGCTGAAGGTTGTGGAGACCGAGAGCAGCACGCCTGTCGACAAAATACAGATATTTGCCAGCCCCGCCGCATTTTGTTTCATGCGGTAGATCATTCCTGAGACCGCCGTAAAGTGCTTTGGCTGATAATAGTATCTCTTGTTTTTTCTCAAAATTTTCAAAACTACGATGCTGCCCGCCATAAACAGACAGTACGTTCCGATTATGACAAGAATGATGGCTCCAAACAGTTCCATCACGACAGCGATCGGATTTTCTACAGTTACCGCCATGTAGTATCCGCCCAGAAGGCAGGCAAGTCCGATCAGCGCTGTGATCCATTTTGCTTTTGGCTCTTTTTCTCCCTGGTTTCCTCCCTTGAGCAGATCGATCGGCTTTGTCAGATGAATCTGCCGGAGCGTATTGAGATAAGAGAGCAAAAAGATCGCCAAAAACAGATACACCGTCGCCTTAATGCTTGGAATAGGAATGTCAAATCCCATATTTACGTCAAAATTTAAAATCCGCAGCAGCAGAAGGTACATGGCTTTTCCAAAGGCAATTCCGATGCCGATTCCCAAGATCAGCGACGCTGCCGCGGTATATACGGTTTCAAAAAACAGCACTTTGGAAATATGCCGTTTTTCCATTCCCAAAATGTTAAACAGACCAAATTCCTTTTTTCTCCTTTTTACAAGAAAGCTGTTTGTGTAAAACAAAAACAGAACTGCAAAAAATCCTATGATTCCGACTCCCAGCCCCAGAAAAACTTTCACGCTGCCTCCGATCGGCAGTTCTGAGATGCTCTCGTTCTCGGTCAGAGAACTCATCAGATAAAACATAGCGATCGTTCCGATGCATGAGAGCAGATACGGGATATATGTCTTTCCATTTTTCTTTATATTGGTAAACGCAAGTTTCATATAAAAAATACTATTCATGGTGAACACCGCCTGTCGCAATAATCGTCAGCGTATCTGAAATCTGCTGATACATTTCCTGTTCATTCTGCATTCCTCTGTAAATCTGGTGGAACACCTCTCCGTCTTTGATAAACAGCACTCTCTGCGCATGGCTTGCCGCCCGCACGCTGTGCGTTACCATCAAAATCGTCTGTCCCTCCTGATTGATCTCATTGAAAATGCGCAGCAGCCCGTCGGACGCTCTCGAATCCAGCGCTCCCGTCGGCTCATCCGCCAAAATCAGCTGCGGATGCGTGATCAGCGCTCTTGCCACTGCCGCTCTCTGCTTTTGTCCGCCTGACACCTCGTATGGAAATTTGTCCAGAATATCTGTGATCTCCAGTTTCTGTGCAATCGGAAGCAGTCTTGCCTTCATTTCATTGTAGCTTTTTCTTGAGAGCACCAAAGGCAGAAAAATATTGTCCTGCAGGGAAAACGTGTCCAGCAGATTAAAATCCTGAAATACAAATCCCAGATTTTCTCTGCGGAAGGTAGAGATTTCTTTTTCTTTTATTGTCACAATATTTTTCCCGTTCAGCAGTACCTCTCCGGAAGTAGGCTTGTCAAGCGCCGCCAGAATATTCAGCAGCGTCGTCTTTCCGGAGCCTGACTCTCCCATAATCGCAACATATTCTCCTTTTTCAACGGAAAAATTTACATTTGTCAGCGCCTGGACGTGGTTGCCTCCCAGGCGTGTCGTGTATACCTTCTTCAGGTCATTTACCTCCAGAATCATACTGATTTCCTCCTGTTCCAAGATCATCTTTCTTTTTTCCTGTCTTAAGTATACAAAAAGAGAAAATGACGCGCCATAATTTTGGCTTACATTTTCTCTTTCAATCTTACAATCCCGTAAGGTTTGCCTTTTGTTATTCATATTTCAGCGAAACAGTCTCCAGCCCCAGGATCACTCTCGTCCCCTTTCCTAGCTCCGACTCGATGCGGATGGTGTGCGACAGCCTCGTCATAACCTTTTTGCACAAAAACAGCCCGATTCCGGTGGAATGATTCTCCTTTCTCCCGTTGTATCCGGTAAAGCCCGATTCAAAAACTCTTGGAATATCCTGCGGCGCGATTCCGATTCCGGTGTCCTCTATGGCGAATTCTTTCTTCATTTTATCGAAAAGATAAATCCTGATCTTCCCTTTTTCTGTGTATTTTAAAGCGTTTGCCAAAATCTGCTCGATCACAAACAGCAGCCATTTCTTGTCCGTCACTGCCTGGAGGGGGATCTCTTCATATTCCAGGCTGATTTTTTTTCGGATGAACAGGCGCGCATATTTTCGGACCGCCTGGCGTATGATGGGATCGAGCGGATATTCCGCGATCTGGTAATCGGCGCTTTTTCCTCCAAGTCTGATATACTGCAGAACCATATCCACATACCGTTCGATCGAAAACAGCTCCATAGAGATTTCCCATCCCTGCTCGGTGTCTTCTTTCAATAGAAGTCTCATCGCGGCAATCGGCGTTTTGATCTGATGCACCCACGTCGTATAATACTCTGTCATCTCCCGGTACGCTTTTTCTATCCTGCGCTTTTCCTGTTCCCTTTCCTCTGTCATAAGCCGGATCAGCTTCTGATATTCGATTTCCGTTGCCTCTTCTGTCCTTGGGAACTGCTGCGCTCCGTACGAAATCTCCTTCTCGATTTTTTCCACTTCCCGGTAGTGAGATACATACCGCCTAAAATGCACAGCTTCCGCAATCAGAATCATCATCAGACACAAAAAGCTGCCGTACTGCGCAGCTTCCATCGGAAGCTGATACAGGAAAAAAACAGAGACAAAAATCAAGACGCATCCAAGGCTTACCAAAATTCTCCCTCTGTTTTTTTTCCAATAAGAACATAATAACTGCTTGCCTTCCATCTATTCCACCAGATATCCAATTCCCTTTTTTGTCGTGATAAAATGCTCCAGCCCCGACGCCTCCAGCTTTTTTCGGAGTCTCGCCATATTGACTGTAAGCGTGTTTTCGTCTACATAGCTGTCCGTCTCCCACAGTCTCGTCATCAGAGTATCTCTCGATACGACCTTTCCTTTATTCTCCATCAAAATCTGCAAAATCCGGTAATCATTTTTTGTCAGCTCAATCCTAGCGCCCTGATACATTAAGGATGCGTCGCTTGTGTTTAAGATAGCCCCTCTGTGTTCGATCAGCGTTACCTGTCCCGCAAAATCATAGCTGCGCCGCAGCATTGCCTGAACCTTGGCTGTCAGCACGTTCATGTCAAACGGCTTTGCGATAAAATCGTCGGCTCCCATGTTGATCGCCATCACAATGTTCATGTTGTCAGCCGCAGACGACAGAAAGATAATCGGAACCTTTGAAACCTTGCGGATCTCCCCGCACCAGTAATATCCGTTGTAAAATGGAAGAGAAATGTCCATCAGGACAAGGG
>CAWVKK010000009.1:0-21431 GCA_963929865.1 uncultured Eubacteriales bacterium
CGGATTTGACGGGTCAAAAGGAGTCGTGATTCTAGCCGCTACAAACAGACCGGACTCACTTGACCCGGCGCTGCTGAGACCGGGAAGATTTGACAGGCGGATTCCGGTGGAACTCCCGGACCTGAAAGGGCGCGAAGAAATCCTTAAGGTTCACGCAAAGAAGATTAAAATTGCGGACAACGTCGATTTTTATGAAATTGCAAAGGCGGCTTCCGGCGCGTCGGGAGCAGAGCTGGCCAATATCGTCAACGAGGCCGCGCTGCGCGCAGTCCGGGACGGAAGGAAATTTGCAACCCAGATGGATCTGGAGGAAAGCATCGAGGTGGTGATCGCGGGGTATCAGAAAAAAAGCCGCGTTCTCTCCAACAAAGAAAAGCTTATTGTCTCCTACCACGAGATCGGTCACGCGCTTGTCGCGGCAAAGCAGACAGAGTCGGCGCCTGTTCACAAGATTACGATCATCCCAAGAACATCCGGCGCGCTTGGATACACGATGCAGGTGGACGAAAAAGAACACTTCCTGCTGACAAAAGAAGAGCTGGAAAACAAGATTGCCACACTGACCGGAGGCCGCGCGGCAGAAGAGATTGTCTTCCGCTCGATCACGACAGGAGCCTCAAATGACATTGAGCAGGCGACAAAGCTGGCCCGAGGGATGATCACGCAGTACGGAATGAGCGACGAGTTCGATATGGTGGCGATGGAAACTGTCAGCAACCAGTATCTGGGCGGCGACAGCAGCCTTGCATGTTCCTTTGAGACACAGACAAAGGTTGACAAGAAGGTGGTAGAGCTTGTCAAAAAGCAGCATGAGAAAGCAAAACAGATCTTGGAGGACAATATCGGAAAGCTTCACGAGCTTGCGAAATATCTGTATGACCATGAGACGATCACGGGAGAAGAATTTATGGAAATCCTCAACAGAAAGGAGCCTGAGCAGCTGTCTCTGGAAAAAACACAAGAATAGATCGCAAAGGATATGGCTACAGCTCTGCGGCAGAATCACCCTGCCGCAGAGTTTTTTTGACTGTGACAGGAGAAGTAATACGGCTGTTATGCAAACTATTAATTTGCACTTGGGGAATAAAAATGATATATTAAAAAATACCTGAAGAATTAAAGAGGCTTATTTTGCTTGATAAAACGAATAAAGGCCATCACTTGTTTCTGCTCTGCGGAAGTAAGCTCCTGCGTATCTTTTAAAATTTGGCGTTCATAGCTGGAAAGCCTGGAAGATTCCTTTTTGGAGGAAAGACAAGACGCGGCTGGTTCGACATAGGAAGAACACTCAGGACAGAGAAGAAAATCTAATGTGACGTGAAAGTGCTGAGCGAGCAAGATGAGAGAATCCAAAGAAGGAGTACGGATTCCGGCTTCATAATTGGCATAGGTCTGACGCCGGACATGAAGAATCTGACTCATTTCTTCCTGCGTAAGATTTTTTGACTTTCTCAGTTCGCGCAGCCGGGCGGCAATGACAGGTTTCAATAGGCAACATCTCCATTCCTAAATGTCTGTAATTATATCAAAATGGTCAGAAAAATACAACAAAGAAAATACGACAATATCACAGGGGGACGCCTTCGCAGCAGATTATGCCTGCCCTGCCGTTTTCACCCGGCAGCGTACACAGCGGTCAGAGAAAAAGGAAAGAGAAAAAAGGAGAAAGAATGTTAAAATTATTAGAATTTGGAATGCGCAATATAGACAGCACAAATCCTTTGCTGAGGATAGCGGCACGGATCTGCCTGTCTCTCACACAGACGTGGGCGGACTATACGGAGAGAAAAGTGAACCGCAGGTGGGAGCGCCGGCCGGATCTCGATCTCCCGCAGGAGCGGCTTGAAAAAATCAGACGGGAGATTTTAAGAGAGATACGGCAGAGAAAGAAAAAAAGGTAAGCCGTTCTTTTTCCGCGCTCAGCGCTTAGAAAGCGGCATCTGGCTTAAGGTGCTGTTGTGGTAAGCAGCGGAGAAGGTGACGTCCTCCCCAAACCAGCTTGGGGGAACAAAGGCATCCGCCATCTCGGCGGTCGGAAATTCTACCTCTGCGAGCAGCAGCCCCTCAAAGGGGGCATGAAAGACATCCAGCTCGATAGTCAGAACATCCGTCAGTGGAATGCAGTACCTTGTCTTGGAGATCAGATTCCCGTCAGCTTTTTCACGCAGGTGAAGATAAGCCTGCTGAGAGAGGGGCAGATTGTATTCCTCGCGGATCATCAGACCCTTCGACTTGTAAGTTAAGAAGTACTCATCGTCCTGACGGCGGATGCGGACGACTGGACTGACACAGAGATATCCCTGTTCAATCTCATGGGAGGGATACGACGTCACGTTTTCCGGGAGCCGGTCGATTAAATATTTGCGTTCAATTTCCATAAAAGACACCTCGCTTTAAAATTGCTGTTCTGTTTTTTTCATTATAAAAGAAGGTGCAGGCGCAGTAAAGAAAAAAGATAAAATTCTTTGAAAAGAATGATCAAAAAGGTAGAAAGTTCAAAAGAAGTCTGCTACAATAAAGGCTGGAAAAAGAGTGGCGAACAGGATAGACAATATACCGCCCGGAACAGGAGTGAAAAAAATGAAAAAGATCTATGTTTTTCTTGCAAACGGTTTTGAGGAAATTGAGGGGCTGACGGTTGTGGATCTTCTGCGCCGTGCCTCTCTGGAAGTGGTTACGGTGTCGATCACCGGAAGAAAAGAAGTGACGGGAGCTCACCGGATCACTGTACTGGCAGATGAGGTGTTTGAAAACGCGGACTTTGACGACGCAGCCATGCTCGTGCTGCCGGGGGGAATGCCAGGCACGCTGCACCTGGGAGAACACGTACAGCTGCACGCTGTGCTGGAAAAGAAGATGAAAGAGAACTGTCCGATCTCCGCGATCTGCGCAGCGCCGAGCATCCTGGGAGATATGGGAATCTTAAAAGGAAAAAGAGCAGTCTGCTATCCAGGTTTTGAGGACCGCCTGCAAGGAGCTGTGGTGACGGAAAACCCGGTGGAGGTAGACGGAAACATCATGACAAGCCGCGGCATGGGGACGGCGATCCCGTTTGCACTTGCGATGATCGCAAGGCTGAAGGGCGAAGAGGAAGCGGAAAAAATCGGGAAATCTGTGATCTGGAGCGGAAACTGAAAAAAGTTCTGGTGTTTTTGCACCGGTTGTGATATACTTGTGAAATGACTGAAAGTATGGATAAGTTTTGGAATGGATTGACAAAGCGTGAAATTGTGATCAGGAACTTTTCCTATAGATAGAATGAAGGAGGAAATTAGCAAAATGAGTTTACAAGTAGAAAAATTGGAGAAGAACATGGCGAGACTGACTGTCGAAGTGTCAGCAGAGGAATTCGAGAAGGCAGTGCAGGCGGCATATTTAAAGAATAGAGGAAGAATCAGCATTCCAGGCTTTAGAAAAGGCAAAGCTCCAAGAGTCATGATTGAAAAGATGTACGGAGCCGGCGTTTTTTACGAAGATGCGGCAAATGAAGTCATCCAGGAAGAATATCCAAAGGCAGCAGATGAATCCGGACTTGACATTGTGGCACGCCCGTCAATTTCCATCGAACCGATTGAAAAAGGAAAACCGTTTGTGTTTAAGGCAGAGGTTGCGGTAAGACCGGAAGTTACGTTAGGAGAATATAAAGGAATTGAAGTGGAAAAGAAAACGGTTGAAGTGACAGAAGAGGATATAAACGCAGCCGTAGACAGAGAACGCGAAAAGAACTCCAGACTGATCGACGTGGAAGACCGCGCCGTAGAAAACGGAGATATCATCAAATTAGACTTTGACGGTTCTGTGGACGGAGTTCCGTTCCAGGGCGGAAAAGCAGAAAACTATGATCTGACGATCGGCTCCGGAAGCTTCATCCCGGGATTTGAGGATCAGCTGATCGGCGCAAACATCGGGGAAGAGAAAGAGATCAACGTGACATTCCCGGAGGAATACCATGTAAAAGATCTCGCCGGAAAAGCAGCCGTATTTAAATGCAAGGTAAACGCAATCAAAGTAAAAGAGCTGCCGGAAGCAGACGATGAATTCGCAAAAGAAGTCTCCGAATTTGAGACGATTGCGGAATATAGAGAAGATGTAAAGAAAAAACTGACAGAGCAGAAAGAAAGAGCGGCAAGAGCAGAAAAACAGGGAATCGTTGTGACAAAGGCCGTTGAGAACGCTTCTATGGACATTCCGGAGCCGATGGTGATGGAACAGGTAAGACGCATGATGGACGACTTTGCGAGAAGAATCCAGTCTCAGGGACTTTCTCTTGATCAGTACTTCCAGTTTACCGGAACGACAGCAGCTTCCATGGCAGATCAGATGAAGCCGGAGGCTGTGAAACGCATTAAGAACAGCCTGGTTCTTGAGGCGATCGCAAAGGCAGAGAACATTGAAGTAAGCGAAGAGAGATTCGACGAAGAGATCGAAAAAATGGCGAAGATGTATAAAATGGAAGCCGCAAAACTGAAAGAAATCATGGGAGACAGCCAGAAAGAACAGATCAAAGCGGACATCGCCGTTCAGGAAGCAGTAAAACTGATCACAGACGCTGCCAAAGAGGTAGAGCCGAAGAAAGAAGAGACAGCAGAAGAAAATAAGACCGAAGAAAATAAGGCAGAATAAGAAGCAGAATCAAAGCATAAATTAAGGAGGTATCTGCATGAGCTTAGTACCTTATGTCATTGAACAGACAAGCAGAGGAGAGAGATCGTATGATATCTATTCCCGTTTGCTGAAAGACAGAATTATTTTTCTTGGCGAGGAAGTAAACGATGTCAGCGCAAATCTGATTGTGGCACAGCTTCTGTTTTTAGAGTCTGAAGATCCCGGAAAGGATATTCAGCTGTATATTAACAGTCCGGGAGGATCGGTATCGGCAGGATGGGCAATCTATGATACCATGCATTACATCAAGTGCGATGTCTCTACAATCTGTATGGGCATGGCGGCAAGCATGGGAGCGTTTTTGCTCGCAGGAGGAACAAAGGGAAAACGCTTTGCCCTTCCGAATGCGGAGATCATGATCCATCAGCCTTCCGGAGGAGCGCAGGGACAGGCCTCTGATATCAAAATCGTTGCCGATAAGATTTTGGATACAAGAAGAAAGCTGAATCAGCACCTTGCTGCAAACACAGGTCAGCCTCTGGAGGTTATTGAAGTAGACACAGAGCGCGACCACTACATGAGTGCAGAGGAAGCAAAAGAGTATGGCATTATTGATGCCGTGATTGCAGGAAGATAAATCTGATAGTCAGAGTGCTTGCGGATTCTCTGACAGAGAGATAGTAAGACTCCCGCTCTGTGAGTGGGAGTCTTAATGTGACTTAGAGGAGTTTCTTTTAATGATGATAAGAGGTGAAAAGAAATGGCAGGAAAATTGGGAGAGCAAAAAGTAAGATGTTCTTTTTGCAACAAATCAGAAGATCAGGTGCGTAAATTGATTGCAGGTCCGAACGGTGTCTTCATCTGTGACGAATGCGTAGAAATTTGCGGTGAAATTATTGAAGAAGAATTAGAGCACGAGGTTACGGCAGGGATGGATGATGAGATTAACCTGCTCAAGCCCGAAGAGATCAAAGCCTTTCTGGACGAGTATGTCATTGGTCAGGAGGAGGCGAAGAAAACGCTTGCCGTCGCCGTATACAACCACTACAAGAGAATTACGGCGGGAAGAGATCTCGAGGTGGAACTGCAAAAGAGCAATATTTTGATGCTGGGACCGACCGGATCCGGAAAGACACTTCTCGCTCAGACGCTGGCCAGACTTCTGAACGTACCGTTTGCGATTGCCGATGCGACCGCTCTGACAGAGGCGGGGTATGTCGGCGAGGATGTGGAAAATATCCTTCTGAAGCTGATTCAGGCGGCAGACTATGACATCGCCAAAGCAGAGTACGGGATTATTTACATCGATGAGATCGACAAGATTACAAGAAAGTCAGAGAATACTTCTATCACAAGAGACGTCTCCGGAGAGGGCGTACAGCAGGCTCTTTTAAAGATTCTGGAGGGAACCGTCGCGTCGGTTCCGCCGCAGGGAGGAAGAAAGCACCCGCATCAGGAGCTTTTGCAGATTGACACGACGAACATTCTGTTTATCTGCGGAGGAGCTTTTGAGGGACTGGAGAAAATTATTGAAAGCCGCATGGACACAAAGGCGATCGGATTTAACGCGAAGATCGGAAAGAAAGACGAAAAGGACGTCGGGGAAGTGCTCCGCCAGGTACTGCCGCAGGATTTCGTAAAATTCGGCATGATTCCGGAGCTGATCGGGCGCGTTCCGGTTGTGGTATCGCTGGACGCGCTGGACAAAGATACGCTGATGCGCATCTTGAAAGAGCCGAAGAATTCAATTATAAAGCAGTATAAAAAATTGTTTGAGCTCGACGGCGTAGATCTGACGTTTGAGGATGAGGCGATTGAGGCGATCGCGCAGAAAACCCTGGACAGAAAGACAGGTGCGAGAGGTCTGCGCGCGATTATGGAAAAAGCGATGAATGATCTGATGTACACGATCCCGTCCGACGAGACGATCGAGAGCTGTATCATCACAAAAGATACGATCAACGGAACAGGAGAGCCGATTTTGCTTCACCGCACGCAGCTGCCCATGAAAGGCAAAAAACTGATCACAAAAAAGGATAAGGGAATCGAAGAGACCGCATAGATAGAATCGAGGTTGCGATTATGAGTGAACGGATAAAACATATACCGGCAGTGGCCCTTAGAGGAATGACGGTCCTCCCCGGTATGATCGTGCATTTTGACATCAGCAGAGAAAAATCGATCAAAGCCGTTGAGCAGTCGATGATAAGAGATCAGAAGATCTTTCTGATCGCACAGCAAAATCCGGAGGAGAATAATCCGGGCATGGCGGACCTGTACCGGATCGGCACGATTGCGGTGATCAAACAGGTGGTCAAGCTTCCGAAAAACATTTTTCGCGTGCTGGCGGAAGGAATCTGCCGGGCGGAGCTGACAGAACTGGAAGAAGACAGCGGATATCTGGAGGCGCTGGCAGACGTCCTGGAGGAAGAGGACGCCGACCAGTATTCCGCAAACGTGAGGGAAGCGATGCTGCGCGGACTGAAAGATATTTTTACAGTCTACGGCATGGAAAACGATAAAATCAGCAAAGAGATGGTGCAGCAGATCCTGGAAAACACGGAGCTGGATAAGCTGATGGAGCAGATTGCCATTAATATTCCTATTTATTTCGAACAGAAGCAGCGGCTTTTGGAGGCGGAGGATTTTCAGACCCGGTACGAGACGCTGTGCCAGCTTCTGACAAATGAAGTGGAGATTTTCCGGATCCGCAAGGACATTCAGAGGAAAGTGAAAGAGCGCGTCGACAAGAACCAGAAGGAATATCTTTTGAGAGAGCAGCTTAAGGTGATCCAGGAGGAACTCGGAGAAGACACAGCGCTTTCCGACATCGACCAGTTCCGCGACAAAGTAAAGGCGCTCAAAGCGTGTGCCGAAGTGAAAGAGAAAATAGAAAAGGAAATCAAGCGGCTAAAAAGCGTAGGGAGCCATTCCTCGGAGAGCGCCGTGATCCGGGGCTACATCGAGACGCTTCTTGAGCTTCCCTGGGACAAGGCGTCGAAGGACAGCCGCGACATCAAGGCGGCAAGAAGGATTCTGGAAGAGGACCATTACGGGCTGGAAAAGGTAAAAGAGCGAGTATTGGAATTCCTTGCCGTGCGGGCGCTGACACAAAAGGGAGAAAGCCCGATTATCTGTCTGGTAGGACCGCCCGGAACAGGAAAAACCTCGATTGCCCGCTCGATTGCCCGAGCGCTGAATAAGAAATATGTCCGAATCAGTCTGGGAGGCGTCCGGGACGAGGCCGAGATCCGCGGGCACAGAAGGACGTATGTCGGAGCGATGCCGGGCAGAATCGCGGCGGGGATGAGGCAGGCGGGAGTCAAAAATCCGCTGATGCTTCTCGACGAGATTGACAAAGTCAGCAGCGACTATAAAGGAGATACAGCGTCGGCTCTGCTGGAGGTTCTCGACTCTGAACAGAATGTTCATTTTCAGGATCACTATATTGAAATCCCGATCGATCTGTCTGAGGTGCTGTTTATCGCGACGGCAAACGACGCCCACACGATTCCAAGACCTCTGCTGGACCGCATGGAGATGATCGAGATCACAAGCTATACGGAAAATGAGAAATTTCACATCGCAAAAGAACATCTTGTAAAGAAACAGATTGAGCGAAACGGGCTGAGCGAGGAAAAGATTCATTTTACAGACGGAGCGCTCAAAAAAATGATCAGTGCGTACACAAAAGAGGCGGGAGTGCGCAACCTGGAGAGAAAGATCGGAGAAATCTGCCGCAAGGCGGCAAAACAGATCATCGAAGATAAGAAAAAATCGGTCAGAGTCACAGAGTCGAATCTGACCAGATATCTCGGAAAAGAACGCTACAGCATTAAACGGCTCAATGACAGCGATGAGATCGGAATTGTGCGCGGACTTGCCTGGACAAGCGTCGGCGGCGACACCTTGCAGATAGAGGTCAATATTATGGACGGAAAAGGCGAGTTCGTCCTGACGGGACAGCTTGGAGACGTGATGAAGGAATCCGCGCGCACTGGAATCAGCTATATCCGTTCCGTCAGGGAGCGGTATCACATTGACAGCGATTTTTTTGCGGAGCATGACATTCACATCCATATCCCGGAGGGCGCTGTCCCCAAAGACGGACCCTCTGCCGGAATCACGATGGCGACCGCGATGCTCTCGGCCGTCACTCAAATTCCGGTGCGCGCCGATCTTGCGATGACCGGAGAAATCACGCTCAGAGGGCGCGTCCTTCCGATCGGAGGATTAAAAGAAAAACTGCTCGCCGCAAAAAACGCAGGGATCAAAACTGTGCTGGTGCCGGCAAAAAACCGGTCGGACATCGAAGAAATTTCCGGTGAAATCAAAAAAGGGATTGAGATTGTCTATGTGGAGACGATGGAGGAGGTTTTAAAACAGGCGCTTGTCACAAAAAACGACGGAGCCTTTGCCGAAAATTTGCGAGACGATAAAAGGCGCGCCGAAAATGCGCCTGCGGAGGAGACATGATTATCAAACAAGTAGCGTTAGAGACAGTGTGCGGCATCACAAGCATACTGCCGAAGACAGATAAGACCGAGATTGCCTTTGCGGGCAAATCAAACGTAGGAAAATCATCGATGATCAACGCGCTGATCAACCGGAAGGCGCTTGCCAGGACGAGTTCCCAGCCGGGAAAGACACAGACGATCAATTTTTACAGCGTAAACGGCAGACTGTATCTGGTAGATCTGCCTGGATACGGCTATGCAAAAGTGGCGCAGACCGAAAAAGAAAAATGGGGAAAACTCATTGAAAAATATCTGCATGGATCCAAACAGCTTAAAGCAGTCTTCCTTCTGGTAGATATCCGCCATGAACCTGGAGAAAATGACAAAATGATGTATGACTGGATGATATACCATGGATTTGACCCGATTATCATTGCGACAAAGCTCGATAAAATAAAGCGCAGCCAGATACAAAAGCAGATCGGGCTGGTAAAGTCAGGACTCGGAGCAAGAGCGGAGGCGAGAGTGATTCCATTCTCGGCGGAGACGAAACAGGGAGTGGAAGAAATCTGGGAGGTTATAGAGAGCTTCCTGCCGGAAGAACAGACACAGGAGCCCCAGCCGCTCAGGAAGGAGACGGCGCAGACACACAGGAAGCCATCACGAAAGAAGGAGACATCATGACACACCCAAAATTGACACTGGAGGAGAGAATCAAGGCGGAGCTGGCAAGCTATGACGGAACCGTGGGCATTTATGTCAATGACAGAAAGGGAAACGTCATTGACATAAACGGCGGGGAAGTCTTTGAGACAGCAAGCAGCATCAAGGTATTTATCCTTGCCTGCCTGTACGACGAGGCGGAGCATGGAAGAAAATGCCTCGATGACATGCTGACGTGCAGCGAGAGGTTTTACATCAACGGAAGCGGGCTGCTTAGAGATCTGGACATGGGAGTGACGCTGACGGTCAAAAATACGGCAGTCCTGATGATTGTCGTCAGCGATAATATCGCTACCAATATGATCATCGATTATCTGGGCGTAGATACGATCAACGCATTTATCAAAAAGACAGGATTTTCTGAGACGGTGCTGCACAATCCGATCGATTTTCAAAAGTACTCGCAGCTTGGAAGCAGCACGCCGGAGGACTACGGCAGATTTTACGAGCTGCTGGCGGACGGAAAGCTGGTCAGCGAACATGCCTCAAAAGAGATGATGGAGATTTTGAAGAAACAGCATTACAACCGGATGCTGATCAAAGATCTTCCGCCGTATCTGCTCGACAGTGAGGACACCGGGGACGAAGAGCTGATCACCGTCGCTTCGAAGAGCGGAAGCATGAATGCCTGCCGGATCGACGGAGGCATTGTCACCACGCCTTATGGAAGCTATATCATCGTCATCATGCACAAGAAATTCCACGATCCTCTGTACTATGCAGACCACCAGGCAACCCTGTACGGGGCAAAGGTCAGCAGACTGATTTTTGATCAGTATATGGCTCTGGAGGGAAGACTGAAGCTGTGACAATCAGACACGGAAAGGAAATGACGAAAACCTTTCCGCAAAGAAAAGAGACAGACGCCTAAGCGGCGGGATTTTTCCCAGCGCTTAGGCGAAATCTGTTTTATAAGATCTTTATAAGATAAACATTCGGGTCGTCATCATCTCCTGGACTGTATCGGCGTGATAGCGGACCGTATACCCGTCCTCTAAAAGAGAGACGCCTGGATAAAAAGAAGCGCGGCGGGCGCGGGAATGATTCTTGAAATTGATTTCTACGTCAAAGCCGGACGGAAGAGACAAGTGGCAGTCGTCCCTGAGGGCGATTGCTTTTTTTACGCCCTCCTCAATCAGGTCGCAGGCGTAGGAGGGACTTAAATTTACGGTCGCATCTCCGACTCCCTCTTTTACGGCGACCGTCTGCATGGCGCCGTTGTACATTTTTGCGTGTTCGCAGATCATCTGGTCTCCGCTCAGAAAAAGAGACGGAACGCCCAGAGATTCAGCCAGATAAGCGTGCATCAGAAATTCTGAGGCGATTTCGCCGTTGATTTTTACATAATTATTTCCGCGGTTCATGGTATGAGAGAGCGGGCTGCCGCAAAAACCGGCGGGCGAATGGTATCCGACAAACACGACGCCGTCGAAGCTGGAATCGAGACCGGCAACCATAGATTCCGGAGAACAGTACCAGTCGGAGATGATTTTGACCTCCTTTGGAAAAACGGTCAGATCTAAATTCCGCCCGGAATCGTGGGCGTCTTTGACGATAATCTCGTCCGCGCCCATCGCAAGCGCGCCGCGGCACGCCGCCAGAGTCTCCGCCGTCATCTGCCTGGCAGCGGCGGCGTGTTCAGGATTTCCAAGGTTTGTGGATTCCCACGATGTGACACCGGTGATCCCTTCGATGTCTGCACTGATATAAATTTTCATACATGATTTCCTTTCTGAAGTTTGTGATGATGATTCTAAAAAAGCATGTCAGTCGAGTTTGAGCAAAGACAGAACATTTGCGATCTGCAGCTCAACGCCGATGGGAATGCAGCGCTCATCGAGCTCAAATTCTTTGCTGTGAAGAGGGGCGGTCATTCCCTTGCGACGGTTCCCGCATCCTAAATGGAAGAACGCTCCCGGCGCTTCCTCGAGAAAGAACGAAAAATCCTCCACGCCCAGACTTGGAAATTCTTTCTGGTGAAGATTTTCCCGACCGAGAAGCTGCCCGGCATTTTCCAGGACGATGCCGACGATGCGGTCGTCATTGATCAGGGCATCGTAGCCGTGTTCGACAAACATCTCGGCTGATCCCCCAAACGCGGCGGCGATCAGAGAAGCCTGCTTTTCGATATACGCAAGAGCGTCTGAGCGCATCAAAGCGTCGGTTGTGCGCAGCGTGCCGTGAAGCGTGACCTGATCGCACACGATATTCGGAAGCTTTCCGCCCTCGATACACCCAAAGGACAGCACGGCCGACTGGAGCGGAGAGATGGTGCGGCTGACAAGCGTCTGCAGGGAGGAAATTAGCTGAGCGGCGATCACGATGGCATCGATTCCCTGCTCCGGATATGCGCCGTGGCACGATTTCCCATGGATGACGATCCGGACGTCGTCTGAGGCGGCGTTGAGCTTTCCGTATCGGTACTCAATAGTACCGACTTCATGGTTCGGCATGACGTGAAGTCCCAGCACATAATCGACATGGGGATTCTCCATGCAGCCGGCCTCGATCATAGGCTTTGCGCCTCCGACCGTTTCCTCCGCCGGCTGAAAGAAAATTTTTACATTGCCCGGAAGCTCCTCTTCGCACGACTTTAAAATGTTTGCGATGCCGAGGGCGATGGTTGTATGGGCGTCATGACCGCATGCGTGCATGACGCCGTGGTTCTGCGAACAGCATGTGTGCGTGGAAGGCTCCAGGACAGGAAGCGCGTCGATATCGGCCCGGATTCCGACCGTTTTTCTGCCGGCTTTTTTTCCTTCAATGAGAGCGATCACACCGTGACCGGCGACATCCCTCTGATAGGGAATGCCCCACTCGTCCAGATAACGGCAGATCTGCGCGGAGGTGCGGACCTCCTGCTCGCTCAGCTCGGGATGGCGGTGGAGATCCCTGCGGATTTCAAACAGCATAGGAGTGATGTCCTGAATTTTTTGATGAAAATCTTTCATAATGATGGTTCCTTCCTTTTTTCTTAGAGTAATGGCTGCAGAGAAAAATTGTGGGCGACGCCTGCGACGGCTCCGCCTTTGACATAGACGCGGGGAGGACGCGCGGTAAGCCGCGAGACGATCTCGTTTTTATTTGTCCCGGAAAGCTTAGCCGCAGTGTCGATGTCGAGCGTGTTATGGCTGCCGTCCCCGTAGATGACCGCATCGTCCCCCAGAGACGCGCCTTCGATGTCTGTCAGATCTACCATACATTGGTCCATGCACAGCACGCCGACAAGAGGAGCCTTCTGCCCGCGGATCGTGACAAAGCCTTTGTCTCTTAAATTCCTCGGATAGCCGTCGGCGTACCCAAACGGCAGCGTTCCGATGACGGAGTCACGCTTTGCCGTCCACAGATAATCGTAGCTGACGCCCTCTCCCTTCTTCACGCGGGAAATGTGTGAGATCTTTGTGTGAAACGACAAAGCCTGGCGCAATTCAAGATGACCGCGGTGAAAGCCCTTCAGCCCGTATAAAAGAGCGCCGGGGCGGATCATATCAAGCTGATACTGCGGGTAGTCGACAAAGGAAATGCTGTCGGCAATATGGTGATAGCGGCAGCGGCAGCCGCGCTGCTCAAGAAGCTTGACCACACGGAGAAAACGCTGAAACTGGCGTTCATTTTCTTCGTCGTCCTTTAAGGCGAGGTGGGAGAAAATGCCCTGTACCTCGAGAGAGGGCAGAGAAAAAATCTGCTCCATCTGCGAGACGGCTTCGTCGGAATCCGAAAAGCCGATGCGGTGAAAGCCGGTGTCAACCTTGATGTGGACGGCGGCGGTCAGACCAAGGCGCTGCGCGGTCCGGCTAAGCAGCTGCGCCTGTTCCAGCCGGTCGACCGTCTGGACGATGTGATGCTGTACGACATAGGACAGACAGGAATCGGGAGTCAGCCCTAAAATCAGAACAGGATAATCGGGATACTGCTTTTTTAACTCGAGCGCTTCCGTCAAAGTGGCCACGGCCAGCAGATCCGCTCCGTTTTCCATCAAAACGGGAGCGATAGCGGCGGCGCCGTGTCCGTAGCCGTTTGCCTTCACGACGGCGGCGACGCAGACGCCGGGGTTCGCCG
Organism: uncultured Eubacteriales bacterium; assembly: GCA_963929865.1. Classification (GTDB taxonomy): domain Bacteria; phylum Bacillota; class Clostridia; order Lachnospirales; family Lachnospiraceae; genus JAGZHZ01. The sequence continues at coordinate 13,845 of CAWVKK010000009.1, forward strand.
CCTTTTTGATCTGGCGGATATTGAAAGCGATGCAGTCGAGATCAATTTTCAGAAATGTGTCGCGAAAAAGCGGCTGCTGTTTCAGGATATATTCAGACATAGTAAATTCCTCCTTCTATCAAGAGTATTATTATAGACAAGGCGGCGCAAAAATGCAAGAACAGTGAAAAAATAAAGAAGAAATTGCATAAAAACTTGACTTTTTATATGGACGATATTAAAATAAAACAAGGTTATGAGGACGGTGATGTCTGGAATTGACAATGCCTTGCCTCTTTTTTTACTATAAAAATTTAGCAAGGTGGTGTGGAAAATGCTTAAATACATTTTTAAGCGAATTGTTGCCGGCGTGCTGTCGTTATTTGTATTGATTACCATTACATTTTTCCTCATGCGCGCCATTCCAGGCGGTCCCTTCAGCCCGGCTGATCAGAGAAATGTCCCGGAAAAGATTCTGGAGCAGATTAATGAAAAGTATGGGCTGAACGATCCTCTGATTGTACAGTACAAAAGGTATCTGACAAATCTTCTGCAAGGAGATCTGGGAATCTCCTTTAAAAAGCAGGACACAACTGTAAACGAGCTGATCGCGAACGGATTTCCGGTCTCGGCCCAGGTCGGGGCGCTGGCCATCATCGTGGCTCTGTCGATCGGGATACCTCTGGGAATTTTAGCGGCGGTAAAGCGCGGAAAGGGAATCGACGGCTTCGCGATGGTGCTTGCCACGATCGGCATCTCGGTTCCAAGCTTTGTCGTCTGCGTGCTGATGATGTACCTGTTCTGCGAGAAGTGGAAGATTCTGCCTTCCTACGGGCTGAATTCGTGGAAGAGCTATATTCTGCCGGTGTTCTGCATGGCGTTCTCACCGATCGCCTATATCACGCGCCTGATGCGCTCGAGTATGCTTGAAGTCATGGGACAGGACTACATTCGGACAGAACGCTCAAAAGGTGTTCCGGAATTTACCGTTATCGGAAAATATGCGCTGAAAAATTCGATTCTTCCAGTAGTAACTTATATCGGACCGCTTGTCGCGTCTTTGCTGACGGGAACGTTTATCATTGAAAAATTATTCAGTATTCCGGGGCTCGGGCGATACTTTGTCTCTGCGATCGGAGACCGCGACTATTCCGTAACCCTGGGACTTACCGTCTTTTTGGGAATCATGATTATCGTGTGCAACCTGGTTGTGGATATCATGTATGTGGTCATTGATCCGAGAGTAAAAATTGACGAATAAACAGATGATAGGGAGAAGCGATGGAAGAGAGAGAATTTGATTTAGAAAACTTATCTGATGAACTCCTGCAGCCTCTGTCGCAGGAGGAGAGAAATACAGAAGAAATCTCCAGAGAGAGCGTTTCCTACTGGAAAAACTGCTGGAGACGGTTCCGAAAGGACAAATTAGCGATGACAGGTCTGATTATCCTGATCATCATGACGCTTCTGGCGATTTTTGTCCCCATTTTTTCACCGTACACATACGACCAGACAGACTTTCTGGCGATGCTGCAGTGGCCGAACGCCAAGCACTGGTTCGGAACGGACAAGATGGGACGCGATATCTTTGTGCGCACGATGTACGGCGCGAGAATCAGTCTGAGCATCGGTTTTGCGGCGGCGGCTATCAATATGGTGATCGGCGTTCTGTACGGGGGAATTTCCGGATATCTGGGCGGAAAGGTTGACCTGGTGATGATGAGAATTGTCGACATCCTGACAGGTGTGCCGAGCCTTTTATATATCATTCTGATCATGATGTTTCTGGGAAGCAATGTGCAGAGTATTCTGATTGCAATGTGCATGACGTACTGGATTACAACGGCGCGCATGGTCCGGTCGCAGATTTTTACGCTGCGCGGTCAGGACTTTGCGCTTGCAGGAAAAGTGATCGGCGAGACGAAGTGGCAGATTCTGATCCGCCATCTGATCCCGAACAGTATGGGATCTATCATTGTGACCGTTACGTTTTTAATTCCTTCTGCAATCTTTCAGGAGGCATTTTTGAGCTTCCTCGGAATTGGCATTCAGGTTCCGATGGCGAGCTGGGGAACATTGGCAAACGATGCGATCGAATATCTGTTTACGTATCCTTATCAGATGCTGTTCCCGGCTGCAGCGATCAGCATCACCATCTTTGCGCTGAACTTTATCGGAGATGGGCTGCGGGACGCCTTAGATCCAAGATTAAAGAAGTAGAAAGGAAATACCCATGAGCGATGAAAACAAAAATTTGCTGGAAGTCAATAATCTGAGGACCAGTTTCCATACAAGCGACGGAATTGTCCGCTCCGTCAGAGGCATTACGTTTCATGTAGAGAGAGGGGAAAGCCTCGGCATCGTAGGAGAATCGGGATGCGGAAAAAGCGTCACCATGCTTTCCATCATGAGACTGCTCGAAGAAAACGCAAAGCTGGAGGCAGATTCCATTTTGTTTGACGGGGAGGATCTGGCAAAGAAGACAAAGAAAGAAATGCGTCCGATACAGGGGAACCGGATCGGAATGATCTTTCAGGATCCGATGACGAGCTTAAACCCTCTGTTTACGGTAGGCGAGCAGATCAAAAATCCTCTGAAGCGCCATCAAAACATGACAGGAGCGCAGGCGCACAAAAAGGCGGTGCAGATGCTGGAGCTGGTGGGAATCCCGGATCCGGAAAAACGGATGCGGCAGTATCCCCATGAGCTCTCCGGAGGAATGCGACAGCGTGTGATGATCGCCATCGCCATGTGCTGCGAGCCGGAGCTTCTGATCGCCGACGAACCGACGACAGCCCTGGATGTGACGATCCAGGCGCAGATTCTCGATCTGATGAAAGATCTGAAAAAACGGTACCATTCTTCGATTATTCTGATCACGCACGATCTGGGAGTGATCGCCGGGGTCTGCTCGAGAATTGTCGTGATGTACGGCGGTCTGATTATGGAAGAAGGGACGACGGAGGAGATCTTCTATGAGACGGCGCACCCGTACACGGCAGGTCTTCTGGCTTCCATCCCGAAGGACACAAAGGAAAAACTGGTTCCGATCACCGGGACGCCTCCAGATCTTTTAAACCCTCCGAAGGGATGTCCATTTGCCGCGAGATGCAAATATGCAAGGAAGCTCTGCAAGGAGGCACAGCCGCCGTTTACGCAGCTGTCGGCACAGCACAGGGCGGCATGCTGGCTGCTGCACCCGGCAGTGAAACAGAAATTAGGAGAGGTGAAAATACGATGATAGAAAAACCAAACCCTCTGCTTCAGGTAGAAGATCTGAGAATGCACTTTAAACTGAAGGGCGGTCTGCTCGGAAAGCCGAAATTTTTAAAGGCGGTGGACGGCGTCAGTTTTTCCATCCAAAAAGGGGAGACGATGGGACTGGTAGGAGAGTCCGGGTGCGGCAAGACCACGGTCGGAAGAACTATTTTAAAATTGTACCATCCTACCTCAGGAAAGGTGATTTATGACGGTCAGGATATCACAGAATATTCGGACAAAGAAATGTTTCCCTACCGGAAAAAGATGCAGATGATTTTTCAGGATCCATATACGTCGCTCGACCCGAGAATGACGGTCGGGAGCATTATCGAGCTTCCGCTGAAGGTCCACAATCTGTACCAGGGAAAAGACAGGCAGGACCGCGTCAGGGAGCTGATTCAGATGGTAGGGCTAAAGCCGGACCATATCAACCGCTATCCGCACGAATTCTCAGGGGGACAGCGCCAGAGAATCGGAATCGCCAGGGCGCTCGCGATTGAGCCGGAATTTATTGTGTGCGACGAGCCGATCTCGGCGCTGGATGTATCGATTCAGGCGCAGGTGATCAATATTCTCGAGGAGCTTCAGGAAAAATTCCACTTTTCCTATCTCTTTATCTCTCATGACTTATCGATGGTGAAGCATATTTCCAATAAAGTCGGCGTGATGTATCTGGGGCATCTGATCGAGTACGCTTCTGTGGAAGAGATGTATCAGAATATGCAGCATCCCTACACAAAATCTCTGATGTCCGCAGTCCCGATTGCCGACCCGAAAAAAGCGGCGGCAAACAAGCGCGTGATTCTCCAGGGCGACGTGCCATCGCCGATCAATCCGCCGAGCGGATGTCCGTTCCGGACAAGGTGCCCGTATGCGCAGAAAATCTGCGCGGATCAGGTTCCGCAGTTGAAAAAGCTGAACGAAGACCATATGGTCGCGTGTCACCTTTTATCATAAAGTTTTCATTTTTAAGGAGGTTTTAGTATGAAAAAGAAGAAAGCAATCAGCCTGCTGCTCTGCGCAGCAATGGCGGCGGGGGTGCTGAGCGGATTTGCCGGCAGTGACGGGACAGCAGCGAGCGTGGAAAAGAATGCTCCGGAGACGACGAAGGAAGGCGAGAAGGTACTGAAGTTTTCCATCAGCGCAGATCCGGAGACGCTGGACCCTGGCATGAACAACTACACAAACTCCTCTACCGTTCTCCAGAACCTGTTTATGGGACTGTACCAGGTAGGACCGGACGGAACGCTGACAAACGGATGCGCAGAGAGCTACACGATGAGCGAAGACGGGCTGACCTACACCTTTACCTTAAAGGACGGTCTGAAATGGTCAGACGGAAGCGACCTGACGGCAGCTGACTTTGAATATTCCTGGAAGCGCGCGCTGGCTCAGGATACGGCTTCCCCGGGAGCATGGTATCTGTACTATCTGAAAAACGGAGAGAAATATAACTCCGGAGAGGCGACGGCAGATGAAGTCGGCGTAAAAGCGCTCGACGACAAGACTCTTGAGGTAACGCTGGAGAACCCGACGTCCTACTTCCTGGATCTGACGGCAGTATCTGTCTTCTTCCCGGTAAAACAGGAGACCGTAGAGGCGGAGGAGCCGTGGACGAAATCAGGGGACACATATGTGTGCAACGGAGCGTTCAAAATCGAGGAGATCAACCCTCAGGAGAGCTATATCCTGGTAAAAAATGAAAATTATGCGTATGCGGACGACGTCAAGCTGGACGAGGTCGACCTGATCCTGATCGAGTCGGCGGAGGCAGCTCTGTCAGCCTTCAATGCAGGGGAAGTGGACATGATCGACACGGTCAGCACGCAGGGACTGACCCAGTATGCAGGCTCAGAGGAGCTAAAGTCGTTTGACCTGATCGGAACATACTACTACGACTTTAACTGCTCCAGCGAAGCGCTGTCCGACCCGAGAGTCAGAAAAGCATTGTCCATGGCATTAGACCGCGAGACGCTGCTGATGGCAGTCAACCCGTCGAATCCGAAGCCGGCCTATGCGTTTGTTCCTTACGGCATCCCGTACGGCGATACCGACGAACAATTCCGCGATGTGGTGGGAGATCTGATCACAGAAGATGTGGAGGCTGCAAAAGCGCTGCTGGCTGAGGCAGGATATCCGGATGGAGAGGGAATGCCGACGCTGACGCTGATCACGCAGAACAGCCAGGACAAAAAAGACACAGCTCAGGTTATGCAGGCAATGTGGAAGCAGAATCTGGGCGTCAACGTCGAGATCGTGACGTATGAGTCGAAGGTGTACTGGGACGAGCAGAAAGCCGGAAACTTTGATATCTGCTATGACGGATGGACAGGAGATTATCCGGATCCAAGCACAAACCTTGAATGCTTCCTCGCTTCCAGAAACGAGACGCAGTGCCGCTGGAGCGGAGAACTTGCCGACCAGTATAACGCTCTGCTGATGGAAAACCGTTCTCTCGTGGACGCAAACGAGCGCGCAGAAAACTTTGCAGAGGCAGAGAAGATCCTCATGGAAGAGATGCCGATTATTCCTCTGTATTACCGCAACGCGCAGCTGCTGATCAATACAAGAGTGACTGGAGTCATCAAGAGCTATATCGGACATACTCTGTTTAAATACGGAGATATCCAGGAATAATACAGCGGTTTTTTAAATAGACAGCGAAAGACAGCCCTCATTTTTATGGCACCCATAAAGATGAGGGCAGCTTTTTGAACTTGAACATCATTTTGTGCGAGAAAGGAAGAACAAATATGAGATTTCCAGAAGCTTTCAAAAAGGGAGACACCGTGGCGATGACAGCGACCTCTTTTCCGATGGGACCAGAGGTCATAAAACAGTGCGTCAGAGCGCTGGAAGAGGAGGGATACCGCGTCAAGCTGTCCAGATGTATCAAAGAGGGCAGAAATTTTCACAACTATCTGGCAGGGGACGGAAAAAGCCGCGCGGAGGATCTGCACGAGCTGTTCGCGGACAGCGAGGTGAAAGCCATTTTCTGCCTGCGGGGCGGATACGGCAGCTCCCACATGATGAGATATCTGGACTTTGACCTGATCCGGAAATACCCAAAGCCATTTATCGGGTACAGCGATGTGACGAACTTAAACGTGGCTCTTAACCAGTTCTGCGATCTGGTGACGTTCCACGGACCGATGGTGTACAGCAATATGGTTTGCTCCTACGACGCGTACACGAAAAACAGCCTGTACCGCGCGCTCCATATGGGGGAGGAGATGGAATTTGAAAACCCTGAGGGAAAAGAGTACGAGGTGATCAGGGAAGGAAAGGCGCAGGGCACGATCATCGGGGGCAACATTACCGTGCTGGCGAGAGGAATCGGAACATTTTTCCAGGCGGACACAAAGGGAAAAATTTTATTTCTGGAGGAAATCGAGGAGAATATTCCGTCCATCGACATGTTTCTGACGCAGATGGAGTATGCGGGGATGCTCAAAGACGTCAGGGGAATTCTGTTTGGCAACTTTACGGAGTGCACCAACAACCGGTACGACGCGTCGTACACGATCGACCAGTTCCTGCGCGACCGGATGAGACAGTATGAGATTCCGATCATGGCAGGCGTACAGTCCGGGCACGACGCTCCGATGGGCACGATCCCGCTTGGCACAGTCTGCTGCATGGACACCGAGAAAAAGAAAATCATATTTAAGAGACCATAGACCATAAAAGAGAGGGGAAGTCGGGTAATACCGAATTTTAATCCCTGACACGCAGAAAAGAGACAATCCCAGAGAATTCGGATTTTTCCAGGAACCGGATTCTCTGTCGGAATGTCTCTTTCTTTTTATCTCTTGTATTTTAGGGCGCAAAAGCCCCTTGGCCTGGATTGCAAGGGTGCTCCATTCATTAAGCGGCTTTCTGTTCCTTTTTCCCTTCGTATTTCTCGATTTCATGATGCAGGAACCGGTGGTATTTCAGGATGTTCCGGCCTATTGCATACAACATGAATTCTTTATATACTTTTTCCGCTGAACGGTAATTAAAACGGCGGAAGTTCTCGTTCTCTTTGATATCTCCAAAGTGTCCTTCTGTCTGGATCGATCGTGTCTGGCGTTTCAGAATCCCTTCTTCACTTTGGATATTCGCATTGGATTCCTCCCGCAGCGCTTCCCAACGTTCGTTGATCTTCATGACTTTATTGCGGTCTGGATTCTTCCCCACATTGTATCTGTAAAGACATCTGGATCTATGCTCACAGCCGCTGCAGTCCGCGCAGCCGTACACTTCCACCGTCTGGGTATAGCCGTCCAGCTCTTTGCTTTCCGTCCGGATATGGCGCAGTTCCCTTCCGTCATGGCAGATATAATAATGCTCATCTTCAAAGAC
>CAWVKK010000010.1:0-33950 GCA_963929865.1 uncultured Eubacteriales bacterium
TAAGGCTTCCACATAATCCCCCACCGTATTGGGCGAGATTTTTCTTCCATTTGAAATCAGATAATCCGTAATACTTCTGACAGATACGGGATTCCCCACGACACTTGCAAGATATTTTGCAATCGTCTTCAGCAGCGCAATATCTGTGATTTTCCTCTTGGAAGAATCGCTTTCCTTTCTTGCCTGTCTGTCCTCAATATCTTTTACAATGACCGTATTGTAAATTCCCTCCAAATAGGTGCTTACTTTCTCGTTGGTACGATTCATAGCAGCAATATACGGCATACCGCCATTTCTTAAATATTCAGGAAATCCTTGTTCCGGTTCTAAACCTGTCATGGAAAGGAACTCCCGGAGAGACAGCGGAAGCATTTTGATCTCCACATACCTTATTATTCATATCGTCATGTTGTGTTCCCATTTTGGAACGATAATTGATTTTCTATTAAATTTGTTCCGATATTCAAGTTTTTTCCGCTCTGTCAAAATAACCGGCTTCGGTCAGGAACAGTGTATATAAACAATATGCTGCGTCAGATCTGTTCTCTCACAAGATCCTCTGCCTGCGCAAGGCTGATCCTGTTTTCTTTCGCGATCCGCGCCAGATCCTCATATTCATATTTTCTTCGCTCCGCTCCGTACCCTGCCGAGACCTTGCGACGGATCTCTCCGTACGGCGTCTCGATCGTCTCTGTGCTGCGTGTCAGCGCATAGCGGCGGAATCTGTTTTCCCGCACGCCGATCGTCGTGGTGTGGGCAAACATTGCCCGGATAACGGCTTCTTTTTCCGCTTCCCTGCACATGGCGTGGATCAGAATTCCGGGACGGCTCTTTTTCATGCCGATGGGTATCGTATAGACGTCCACTGCGCCGGCCTCGAAAATACGGTCGGCTGCAAACCCTACAGCCTCTCCTGTCATATCATCCACATTGCAGCTCAGCTCGCAGATTTCCTCCGCCTTCTCCTCCGTCTCGCCCCAAATGGCGCGGATGCAGTTGGCGGCTTCAAAATCTTTTTTCCCCATGCCGTAGCCGATCGCCTGCATCCTCATAGCGGGCATCGCCCCAAACCGCGATGCGAAATATTTCAGCAGGGCGGCTCCCGTAGGAGTGCACAGCTCTCCTGTGATATTCCCGCCGTAGACCGGCACATTTCGAAGAAGGAAAGCTGTCGCCGGAGCCGGGACGGGAAGGATGCCGTGCGCGCATTTTACCTGCCCGCTGCCCACATGGACGGGCGAAGCCACAATTTCATCGAAAGCCAGCCGCTCCAGCAGCAGACAGACAGCCGCAATGTCCGCGACGGCATCCATCGTCCCCACTTCATGGAAATGGATCTCTGTCACCGGCGCCCCGTGCACATGGCTTTCCGCCTCGGCAATGAGCCGGTATACCGCCATGATGTCCTGCTTTACTTTTTCTGAAGCCTTTACATGTCCCCGGACAATATGCTCAATCTCATGCAGACCTCTGTGGCGATGGCTGTGCGCATGGGTGTGCGTCAGATTGTCCCCGTGGCTGTGTCCGAAAATGTGATCCAGACTTTCTTCTTCCTCTCCATTTACCGTCACCGCCATATGGGTTCCGGTGATTCCGCATTTTGCGGAGCGCTCCGCGCAAAACCTCACGCCCGGAATGCCAAGGGCGTTTAATTCCCCGATAAAGCCGTCGGGGTCCGGCAGCAATTCCAGCAGCGCGGCGGCGAGCATGTCGCCTGCTGCGCCCATCCCGCAGTCCAGATATAATGTACGCACGATGTTCCTCCTAACCTTTCATGTGATTGATCATGTTCGCCAGATACCCTGCGCCAAAACCGTTGTCAATGTTGACGACCGACACGCCGCTGGCGCAGGAGTTCAGCATCGACAGCAGAGCGGAAAGACCGCCGAAGGACGCGCCGTATCCGACGCTCGTCGGAACAGCGATCACCGGGCAGTCCGCAAGACCGCCGATCACGCTGGCGAGCGCCCCCTCCATGCCTGCGATGGCGATAATGACGCTTGCGCTCATAATATCGCCAAGGTGCGCAAGCGTCCTGTGCAGTCCGGCAACGCCGACGTCATAGAGCCGCACGACTTCATTTCCCAGAACGGCCGCCGTGACGGCAGCCTCCTCGGCGACCGGGATATCGCTCGTCCCGCCGGTGGCGACGACGATCTTTCCAATCCCGTCAGGAACCGGCATCTCCCCGATCACGCCGCAGCGCGCTTCCGGGTAGTATGCAAGAGGCTGTCTCTCTCTTACCTTTTTGGCGGCTTCCTCCGACAGCCTTGTAATCAGAATCGTATTCTGACCGTTTTTCTGCATAGCGTCCACAATCCCGCAAATCTGCTCCGGCGTCTTTCCGGCGCCGTAGATGACCTCCGCCGTACCCTGGCGCAGCTTCCGGTGCAGATCCACCTTGGCATATCCGATATCCTCAAAAGGCTCTAATTTCAATTTTAAAACAGCGTCTTCCACCGAAATCGTCCCGTCACGGACGCTCTCTAAAAGCTGTCTCATCTCGTTGTTCATATTCGGCACCTCCAAATTTCATGATGCGGTTTTGCGTCCGCTGTATCGTATCTGTCTTGGCGTCTGTATCTTACGCTTGGAAAATAGACAGGAATTATGTCACAGTAAGTATACCCCTGTTGCGCAAAAGTGTCTACCATTTCACTTATTTTTTCACAATCGGTTTTTTTGCTGCATCGCCGCCGATTGCCGCAGCCGCGTTATCCCAAATCCAAGTTTATTCTGACGCCATGTCACTGCATGTACTATACCATTATTCTGACACTGTGTCAACACCGTCTTTGAAAATATGGTATGCCCTGGCATTTCGAAAAATACCGCATGACTTTCCGGCACATGTGTGATAGAATAGACAGCGCGCTGCGCAAAGTTCACTTAAGGAGGCTTGACTGATTATATGGATGTGATTCTTGTCATGTGTATTGGAATTTTAATCGGAAAACGGTTCCGGCAGACCGCCGTAAAAAAGGGAAATGAAAAGATACAGCTGGTATGCACGCTCCTGCTGATTTTTTCGATGGGAGTTCTCACAGGAAGGGAAGAAAATTTTTTTGAAGAGCTGTCCTCTTTGGGGACGGTCAGTTTTCTCTTTTTTCTGATTCCGACCGTCTTGTCGATCCTCTTTGTATATGGTCTCACAAAAAAATTTCTTGAAAAAACGAAAGAATCTGGCGTCAGAGGGCGGATAGAAGGTGATAAAAGATGACGGCTCTTACCATCGCCGCTTTCGCGGCGGGAATTTTCCTGGGAGTATCCGGTTTTCGCCATCCTCTCCTTTCCCTTCTGACCGACCATGCTGATATGATTCTGTATCTTTTGATGCTCTGTGTCGGAATCAGCATCGGAATGCAGGAGGGAATCTTAAAAAAGCTGCGGCAGTACCATATGAAAATCTTGATCATTCCATTTGGTGTCATAACCGCCTCTTTTCTCGGCGGAATCATCTGCAGCTTTCTCACCGCTCTTCCTGCTGGGCAGGGAGCCGCGATCGCAAGCGGAATGGGATGGTACAGTCTTGCCGGTGCGGCCATCAGCGAGCTGGCGGGGTCTGAGGTCGGCAATATCGCTTTTATCAGCAACCTCATGAGAGAGATTTTCTCCTTTTTTCTCATTCCTCTTCTCGCGCTCAAGTGCAACGCATATACGTGTATTGCCCCTGCGGGCGCGACCAGCGAAGATACGACTCTGCCGATGATATGGAAATATACGGACGAAGAGACGGTCGTGCTTTCTGTCTTAAATGGAATGATCTGTTCGTTTTTTGTTCCGATCCTGATTTCTGTGTGCTTTGCTGTCTTTTGATTAGATAGCTGGAAAATTTTTCCCGGATTATAAAGTATTTCCGGTATACAGCTGATAATATTTTCCTTTTGCCGCTATCAGCTGGTCGTGGCTGCCTCTCTCGATGATCCGCCCCTGCTCCATGACCATGATGCAGTCCGAGTTCTTGATCGTGGACAGCCGGTGGGCGATCACAAACGTAGTTCTCCCCTTCATCAGGGCGTCCATGCCAGCCTGCACCAGACCCTCTGTTCGAGTGTCGATGGAGGACGTCGCCTCGTCCAGGATTAAAACCGGAGGGTCTGCCACCGCGGCTCTCGCAATCGCGAGGAGCTGTCTCTGCCCCTGGCTGAGATTGCTGCCGTCTCCGGTGAGGACTGTCTGATAGCCGTTGGGCAGTCTGCGGATAAAGCCGTCGGCGTTTGCCAGCTTTGCCGCCGCCACGCACTCTTCATCTGATGCGTCCATCTTGCCATAGCGGATATTGTCCATCACCGTCCCCGTAAACAGATGGGTGTCCTGCAGCACCATGCCCAGAGACCTCCGTAAATCCGGCTTTTTGATTTTATTGATATTGATGCCGTCATAGCGGATCTTTCCATCCTGGATATCGTAGAAACGGTTGATCAGGTTTGTGATCGTCGTCTTGCCCGCGCCGGTCGATCCCACAAGGGCGATCTTCTGTCCTGGCTCGGCAAACATTTTGATATCGTGCAGGACCATCTTCTTCTCATCGTATCCGAAATCCACCCCGTCAAACACAATACTGCCTTCCATTCTCTGGTAGGTGACAGTTCCTTCCGCCTTATGCGGGTGCTTCCACGCCCAGACGCCGGTCCGCGTATCGGACTCACAGAGCGTGCCGTCCGCGTTTTCTCTCGCGTTGACCAGCTCCACATATCCGCCGTCCTGCTCCGGCTTCTCATCAAGCAGCGCAAAGACTCTCTGCGCTCCTGCTGCAGCCATCACCACAAAATTCAGCTGCTGGCTGATCTGTGTGATAGGCTGGGTGAAGTTTTTGTTCAGCCCCACAAAGGCGATTACCGTTCCGATGGTCATTCCCATACTCCCAGACAGGGCTAAAAGCGCGCCCGTCACCGCGCACAGCACATAGCTTACATTTCCGATATTGGCGTTGATGGGCATGAGCAGGTTCGAATAGCGGTTTGCCTTGTCTGCGCTGTTTCTCAGCTCGTCGTTCAGCTTTTTGAACTGTTCGATCGACTTTTCCTCATGGCAGAATACCTTTACGACCTTCTGACCATCCATCATCTCCTCGATATATCCGTCCACATTTCCCAGATCTCTTTGCTGCTTCTGGAAATATGTTCCCGACAGCCCGGTAAAGACAGACGTCACCTTCACCATGATCAGCGCCATCAGCACTGTGATCACCGTCAGCGGGATATTCAGCATCAGCATGGAGATAAAGGTTGCCGCAAGGGTCGCCGTCGAGTTGATAATCTGTGGGATGCTCTGCCCGAACAGCTGTCTTAAGGTGTCCACGTCGTTTGTGTAGACCGACATAATATCGCCGTGGGCATGGGTGTCAAAATATTGAATCGGAAGGGTTTCCATGTTGGCAAAAAGCTCATTTCGAAATTTTCTCATCGTCCCCTGGCTTATATTTACCATAATCCGGTTGTACGCATACGCAGCGGCGACGCCGATCGCGTAGAATGCCACGATCCCCGCCAAAGCCCGGGCAAGCGGTCCAAAGTCCGGATGCTCGGCGCTTAAGAGCGGTACGATATAGTCATCCACCAAAGACTGCACAAACAGCATTCCCTGCATCGTGGCGATTGCTCCGATTATGATGCAGACCACAACCGCCGCGAACGAAACCTTATAATTTCTGATCATATACGCCAGAAGGCGTCTTAAGACATACACAGATGACGTTTTCTTCTTGTTTTTCAATTTTCTGCACTCTCCTTTCCCCGCATCAGAGGGCCTGGTCGAAATCACCGCCGCCCTGCGTCTGCGACTCGTAGAGGTCGCGGTAAATTTCATTGTTCTCCAGCAGGCGTTCATGCGTGTCAAAGCCGTTGATCCTTCCGTCCTCCAGCACAAGGATGCGGTCCGTATCCTGTACGCTCGATATTCTCTGTGCGATCACAATCTTTGTCGTGCCCGGGATATACGTCTGGAACGCTTTTCGGATCTTTGCGTCTGTGGCGGTATCGACCGCGCTTGTGGAGTCGTCGAGAATCAGCACCTTTGGCTTTTTCATCAGCGCTCTGGCGATGCACAGACGCTGTTTTTGTCCGCCCGAGACATTGCTGCCTCCCCGCTCGATCCATGTGTCATAGCGCTTCGGGAAACGCTCGATAAACTCGTCCGCGCAGGCTGCCCTGCACGCCTGTTCGCACTCCTGCTCGGTGGCGTTTTCGTTGCCCCAGCGCAGGTTGTCCAGTATTGTGCCGGAAAAGAGGACATTTTTCTGCAGGACGACGGCCACCTCATTGCGGAGTACCTCCATGTCATACTCTCTTACATCTCTTCCGCCGACCTTCACTGTCCCTTCCGCCGCGTCGTAGAGACGGCTGATCAGGTTTACCAGGCTGGATTTTCCGCATCCCGTGCCGCCGATAATTCCGATGGTTTCGCCGGAGCGGATATGCAGGTTGATATCCTCCAGCGTGTCTTCCCCTGTCCCGTGCTGATAGGCAAAGCTTACGTGTTCAAAGTCAATGCTTCCATCCCTGACCTCCTTTACCGGATTTTCCGGGTTGTTCAGCTCGGGCTTCTCCTTGAGCACCTCTGCGATACGGCGCACGCTGGCGGAACTCATGCTGACCATGACAAAGATCATCGAGAGCATCATCAGGGACATCATGACTGACATAATGTAGCTGAACAGGGAGGTGATCTCCCCGGTGCTCATCGTCCCCGCAACCACAAAGTGCGCCCCGAGCCACGATACCGCCGTGATGCACGCGTACACAACGAGCATCATGGCTGGATTGTTCAGCGCCAGCAGGCTCTCTGCCTTCACAAACAGCCGGTAGAGATTCTGCGTCGCTTTTTGGAACTTGGCATTTTCGTATTTCTCCCTCACATACGCCTTCACCACCCGGATCGCGGTGACATTTTCCTGCACGCTGGCATTGAGGTCATCATACCGGTCAAACACCTCTTTAAAGATGGAGGTAGCTTTTGTCATAATGACCGCCAAAACGACCGCCAGAAAGCATAATGCCGCCAGAAAGATCATACTTAAGCTGGGACTGATCAAAAAGCACAGAATCATGCTGCTGATCAGCATCAGCGGCGCACGCACCGCAATCCGGATGATCATCTGGAACGCGTTCTGCACATTCGTGACGTCGGTTGTCATTCTTGTCACCAGACCTGCCGTGCTGAATTTGTCAATGTTGGAAAAGGAAAAATCCTGTATATTCACATACATGCTCTCTCTTAGGTTGCACGCGAACCCCGTTGACGCGCTGGAGGCGAACCTTCCCGCCATCGCGCCTGCGAACAGGCTGACCACGGCCATGGCCAGCATCAAAATTCCATAGCGGATGATCGCCGGCATATCCGATTTTTCCAGCCCGTTGTCGATGATCTGTGCTGTAGCAAACGGAAGCAGCACCTCCATGACGACCTCCAGCGCAGTAAACAAAACGGTCACAACCGTATCCTTTTTATACTGCTTTAATTGAGCCAAAACTGTTTTCATGCTCCAACCTCCTTGTATCTTCTGAATTGCACATTACACATTCTATCTCTGATTTTCTTGAAAGTGAAATTCAAATATGGTATAATCTATTTTAATTTTAAATAGTTTTCTATTATATTTTAGAATAATTTGGAGGTTTTTATGAATACAGTCCAATTAGAATGTTTTGTCGCGGTGGCGGAGCACTTGAATTTTTCCCGCGCCTCAGAATCCTTAAAAATTTCTCAGCCTTCCGTCAGCCACCAGATCCAGGTGCTCGAAGAAGAGCTTGGCGTTAAGCTTTTCAGCCGGACGAGCAAAAGCGTTTCCCTCACGCCGGAGGGAATCCAGTTTCTCCCAGACGCAGAATTGATTTTAAAAACTGCCTGTTCCGCAAAAGAGCGTCTTGGCAGACCGGAATCGTTTCTGCCCTTTGACGTAGGCTGTCACAATTACATGGAACTGAGGCTTTTCCCTCCGCTCTTTGAAAAGCTTGCCGCAGATTTCCCTCACCTGCGCCCCTGTATCCGGGTTATCCCGTATCCGTCCATCTTTGAGCTGATCGCAAACAGAAAGATCCGCGCCGCCTTTCAGATAAAAAAAGAAGGAAAGCAGTCTTCCCTTTCCTTCAAGGAGCTGTGCCGGGCGCAGATATCCTGTGTCTGCGCGCCGGATCATCCTCTGGCCCGCCATGAGATTCTGACGCAGGATATGCTCTCCGGGAATCTCATCAGCTGTTCTCCCAGGCAGATTCCTGCTGCGCTTTTTGGCGCCCAGAGCAAAATTGTCTCGAAGCTTACCCCCGAGCAGCAGTATTATGCGGAAAACATTGAGAGCGCCCTCACGCTGGTGAAAGCGCATCTTGGATACACGCTCTGCCCGGACATCCCGCAGACCCGCGATCCCGACCTTTGCTACATTCCTGTCCTTGGATTCGCGCAGCTTCCTTTTGGCGTTTACTGCCGCTGCGATGACAGGCAGCCGATTCTGACAAAGTTTCTGCGCCTTTGCAGAGAGCTAATCGGGCAGACCGATGAATCGCGCGCATAAAAAAAGACTTTCCCGCAGCCTTCAGGAATCAAAAAATCCTAAAGACTGCGAAAAAGTCTTCTTTTTCATGATTTTATATCAGTGGCACTTGCTCCACCCGCAGCTTTTGCAGATGTTGCACCCCTCTTCAAACACAAGAGGCTCTCCGCATTCCGGGCAGTACATCTTGTCGGCGTTTTCCTCGCTGCTGACCGCTCTGGGTTTTGGCGCCCTTTTTGTCTTTCCGCTCGCCCTTTCCTCCTGTCTTGCCAGCTCCTCCTGCATTTCGTTGTACATGTCCATCAGGGCGTTTCCCACCGCCATCGGGCAGCACGCTCCCTTGCTCGTGTCTTTTCTCGTCACTCTCCTTGCCGTGTAGGACGGACACGATCCGCTTGAGTTGAGCTGATCTACGATCGTCTCAATGTCGATGCCCCCTCTGGCGCTGATTGAAATCATGCGGGAAAGTCCCACCATAAAATTGTTGCACCCGCCGGTGGAGCCTTTGCTCAGGTACGTCTCCAAAAGCGCGCCTGTGTGGGGGTCAAACAGCGCAATGCAGTGAAGACTTCCGCATCCCGTGATCAGCTTTCTCTTCTTTCCGATCACGTCGTCTGTCACAAGCAGAATCTCGCCCCGCTTCAGCCCCTCACCGGCTGAGAGCTTTTTCGACTCCTTTTTCGCGCTTGCGTTTAAAATGCCGATGCGCTTGCACCCGTCCCGGAAAATCGTAATTCCCTTCAGCCCTTTTTCATAGGCGTACAGGTAAAGCCCTTCCGTCTCTTCCACCGTAAAACCGTTCGGCACATTGACCGTCGAGCTGATCGAGGCGTCAATATGCCGCTGCCATGCCGCCTGCATGTCGATTCTCTGGCGGTAGTCCAGCATCATCGCGGTCACAAAATAGTCCGGCAGCTCTGTATCGCTCTTAAGACCAAACTGTCTCATGTAGGTCTCCACAATCTTCGTGTAGACTTTATAGTAGACGTCTGTTCCGTGCAGAGACTCTGTCTTTCTCTCGTAGTAGTTGGCGTAGATCGGTTCGATTCCTCCTGAGATCCCCAGCATGGTAGAGAGGGTTCCGGTTGGGGCGATCGTCAGAAGCTGCGAATTTCTCAGCCCATATTTGCGCACCAGCTCTTTTGTCCTCTCTGACGAGTTCATCCTAAAGTAAGGCGACGTCATAATCTCTTCGGCGCGGCAGGCAGGAAAGCTGCCTTTTTCCTTCGCCAGTCTGGCGGAAGCTGCGATTGCCGAATCCGCCATGGCAAATCCTATCTTGTCGCACATCTCTACGGCGTCTTCCTCCCCGTACGTCAGTCCAAGCTTGATCAGGCAGTCCGCAAGCCCCATGATGCCAAGACCGATCTGTCTCCACGTTTTCACGCTCTCTCGCTGCTCCGGCAGGGGATGGAGCGCAATCCCCTCTTCTAAGACTTCGTTGAGCGCTCCGACTGCCGCCTCCACGCAGCGCTTAAAGCCTTCCATGTCAAACTGCGCCTCTTCGGTAAAAGGATCCGTCACAAACTCTGCCAGGTTGATGCTTCCAAGCAGACAGCTGCCGCCTGCCGGCAGCGGTTCCTCCGCGCACGGGTTGACGCCCGCATAGGAGAATTCTTTTGTGCTGCTCAGCAGATTCCACCCCTCGATCCTATCCCAGAACAGCGCGCCTGGTTCCGCATAGTCCCAGTTTGTCTCGGCAATCTTGCGGAACAGCTCTCTGGCGCTGACGCTTTTCTCAATGACCTGTCCGGTTGCCTCTCTCGTGTAGTGAAGCAGATACTCCTCATTCTTTTTGACGGCTTCCATAAAATCCTCATGGATTCTGACCGAAATATTGGCTTTTGTGACTTTTTCCAGGTCGGTCTTCAGATCGATAAATTCCTCCACGTCCGGATGCGAGCAGTCGATGGAAATCATCAGAGCGCCTCTGCGCCCGCTCTGTCCGATCAGGGCCGTCACAAGAGAATACAGCTCCATAAAAGAGACAGACCCGCTCGTCTCTTTTGCCGCATTGTTGATCTTTGCCCCTCTTGGGCTGAGCCTGGAGATATCCACGCCGCATCCGCCGCCGTAGCTGTAAGTGCGCGCCAGTTTTTTGGCGCAGTCAAAAATGCTTTCAATATTGTCATCCGGCGGATCGATCACATAGCAGTTGGAATATGTGACCTTTCTGCCTTCCTGATTTAGCCCTCGATTGGCGAGAATGCGCCCTCCAAACAGGAATTTCTTCTGCCGGATATACTGCGCGATCTCCTCGTTTTTTCCGCTGACGCGGTCTATCCACTCCTCGAAGGTTTCACTCTCATTGCAATATTTGTTTTTCCAGATATCCATTCCGAGCTGATTTTCTTCACCCAGCCACTCTTCTATTGTCATTTTAGGTTCCCCTTTTCCATTTTGATAACATCGTAACATTCCAATATTATCACCTGGCATCGAAGAATTCAACCTCTATCTTCTTGTCAGACCGAAATCCGGCTAAAAAAATTTTGGGTTGCCCAATCTGGAAAAAGTTGTTATGATAGGGAAGAAAACGCCGCTGTGATCCATATGCGGCAGAATCTATCGGGAAAAGAGTTGAAATATTATGCCAAAAGCATCTGCAGAACTCATTGCAAGGCGGAAAAAGGAGATTATTGACGCCTGTGAGAATATCTATAAGGTCAAAGGCTTTTACGGCGTCACGATTAAGGAAATCAGCACACGGACCAACTTCACAAGACCGTCTATCTATAATTATTTCTCCACAAAGGATGAAATTCTGCTGGCTCTCTTAGTTCGCGAATATGAAAAGCTGACGCAGGACCTTAAGCTCATCCAGGTACAGGCGTCTTCTCTGACCAGGCAGAAGCTGTCGGAGTGCATCGCTCATGCTCTGGAGAAGCGGGCGATCCTTCTGCGGATTCAGAATATGAATCTGTTTGAAATTGAAGAGAACAGCCGGATTGAACACCTGGCTGAGCTGAAAAAAGCGTACAGGCGGAATATGGCGACGATGATGGGCATCCTGCGCTCCTACAATCCATCCGTGTCGGATGCAGACTACGACTCCTGCTGTATGACATTCTCCGCATTTTTGTTCGGCGTCTACTCCTTTGCCTTCCACACGGAAAAACAGCTCAAGGCGATGGAGATCGCAGGATTCCCAGATCACAAGACTACGATTTATCAGATGGTTTATGATTGCCTGGTGCGCCTTTTGCCGGACAAATAGCCTCTGGCAGCCGCCTCGGACGTTTTTTGTATCTGCCGCCCGCAGGCGGCTTTTTTTTGCAGATTGTATCCTCTTATCCCTGATTCCGGTCAAGGCGTCCCAGCTTCTGCTGCTGACGCCACAGCAGCAGAAGCCCTCTCACGCACAGCTCCACGCTCATCGCAAACCAGGCTCCGTGAAGCCCCCACCGACCGACCAGCAGCACAGACAAGCTCAGTCTGACGCCCCAGATGCTGATCAGGTTCAGGATGCTCGGCACAAGGGAATCCCCCGCGCCGCGCAGCGCGCCGGAAGCCACAATCGCCACGGCATACAAAGGCTCCGCAAAAAGCTCGATCCGCAGCGCCTCCGCCGCCAGGCGCTGCACCTGCGCATCCGGCGTCAGGATCCGGAAAATCAGAGGGCAGATCCCATACATGAAAATGCCGGCTCCTGTCATCACAGCGCAGCCGATCAGGATTGAAAAATTTGAGAAGCTCCTTGCCAGGCTTTTCTTTCCCGCTCCAAGGCTCTGCCCTACCAGCACCGTCGAGGCGTCGGCAATTCCGTACCCCGGCATATAGCAGATGCTCTCCGCTGTGACGGCAAAAGAGTTCGCCGCAATGGCGAGCGTCCCGAGCGGGGCAATGATGCGGGTCGATGCAATCATCGCTCCGCAGACCGCGATGTGCTCAAATCCCATCGGCGCTCCAATCCGGATCATCCGGCGCACAATCGCGCCGTCATACGCACATTTCTCTTTTCGGTTGATTCTCAGAATCGGCGAGCGTATGCACGCCATATACAGCATTACCAGGCAGACGCACACAGCCGCCAGCGCTGTCCCGATTGCCGCTCCCAGCACTCCGAAGTGCCGGATAAACACATAGTTAAACACCATGTCAAGCCCGCACATCGACGCGTTTAATATGGCGGGCGTCCGCATATTTCCGCTGCACTGCAGCATGGCCCCTGCCAGGCTGTTCATCTGAAGCGCCGGCAGAGAAAGACAGTACACAAAAAAATATCCGGATGCATTGTCCCAAAGCTCCTCTCCCGCTCCCAGCCATACCGGCAGACGCCCGCTCACCGCAATCCCTGCCGTCATCAGCGCCAGGGAAAAGCACAGCGCCGTGACAAGCCCATGCTTGAATATCGTCCTCGCTTTTTTTTCGTCTCCGGCCCCGATGCTCTGGGCTGCCTGCACAGAAAAGCCGACCGACGCTGCCGTGCACAGACCGCTCAGCAGCCATGTGCTTGTGGAGACGACTCCGATCGAAGCCGAGGCGTCCGCGCCCAGCTTTCCCACCATCGCCGCGTCAATATACTGCATCATGATCGACGTCAGCTGCGACAAAATGGCGGGAATGCTCAGCCTCCACACCATCGACCATTTCCATCTCTTTCCCGGCTCTTCCTCCTGCTGCAGCATATCCGCCAGCGCTTTTTTCTGATCTTTTTTTTCTGTTTTTTCCATTGTCTCTTACCTTCTTAGGCGGAAGCCTCTGCGGCATTTCCGCTTTTTTCTTTTTGTCCTGGGAGGCGGCTCCTGCCGGAGCGCCCCGCCGCCTTTTCAGTATAGCGGAAACACAGAAAAATAGCAAATACTTCCCAGAAATATCTCTCCATCGTTTTTTCTTCTCTTCCTTTTGATGGCGCTCAAAGCTCCGCAAGCGAAAAAAATTCGAAAAATGTCGAACTTTATCTATCACAGTCGAAAATGATCAGTTCCGGTTCCTGTGCTCGTTTTTATCTATGCGGAAAAATGATACAGAGAGGAGTTTACAAAAGAGACCTATGAAAGTAAAAGAAATCATCAGGGCACTGGGGATTTTGCCAAATGTAAAAGGAGCTTACTATATCATCGAGGCGGTAGAGCTGATTCAGAAAAATATCCGGGAGCCTATCCTGGTCACAAAGGATATCTATCCGGCAGTCGCGCTGAAATATCACACCTCCACCGGGTGTGTGGAGCGCGTCATCCGGAACACGATCGCCAGCGCCTGGATCGCCAACCGTGCTGAGATGGAAGCCATCGCCGGATATCCTCTGCGGCTTCGCCCTACAAACAAAGAATTTTTATTCATGATCGCCGATTATTCCGGTGAGCTGCCGGGTGAACTTGTCTTAAACTCTATCATATGAAGAGCAGGGGCAAGCGTCATTGGGCGCTGGCGGTATACTTTTGATGCGTATGGAGAAGAAAACCGGTCAGCCGTTGGGGTGATGCACAGACATGGCAGTGCGCAGCGGGACGTCAGCCGCCAAATTCCGCCTCCATCCGGTATAACTTTTCTTGTTCTTCTCCGATTTTCCCGGAGAGCTGTTCCACGACGTCCTCCAGCTCTTCCAGATATACGGTCATTTTCTGTTCGACCGCTTCTTTTTTTGTCTCCCACGGCTGCCCCTGCGCCGTAAATGACTGCAGCTTCGAAAGCACCTCCTGTTCCAGCGATTCCACGGCTTCCTCCTCCCACTCGCAGAAGAAATAATTGATCTCATAAAAATGGCTTTTTCTCATATACTCCTGCACTGCCGCGTCCTGCAGGTAAAGCTGCTCAAACAGCGCCTCGATCTGGGCTCCGCTCTCCCCTCTCTCCAAAATCGACAGCAGCAAGGACGTGCTGTCCTGGTAGCCGACTAGATACGAGGCGCGCAGATCTGCGTGCATCTGGTATTCCTCCGGGTTAATCCCGTAATCCATCAGCAGCTCGCGAAAGGACGGTTCCATCTCGTATGCTGAGTTTTGGCACTCCTCAATCCGCGCCTCAAACTGCCCGATCGTCTCCTCCATACACGCTTTCGCCTTCAGGAGACTCTCTTCATCCCGCTTTTCCGCGTACTCTCCTGCCGCCATAAGGACCTGGTCGTACAGAGCGCTGTCCTCGTCCTGCGCCATGATAATCTCTTTAAAGTCTTCTATAATCTGCCCCTCTTCCCCCTGCGCCGTGCAGACAAGAGAAAGCGCGCACCAGCAAAGGGCAGTCCATCCGATTTGTGCCAGCTCTCTTTTCATCTGTTCTCCTTTCTTTTTTTGCGCGCTGCCGCCCTCCTATCCGGCAGTCACCTCATAATTTTGTCTTCTCATCCCGTTTTCCGCCTCAAAGTATGCGCTCCTTGCCGCCTCGATCTGCTGCTCGAGCGTTTCCTTTGTCTTTCCGGAAAGGGAGTCCTGAACCATTCTCTGCGCGAATACGCTGCTCTGTGCCAGGAAGTCCGTCACCTCTTTTGTCTCTTCCTGCCCGAGCGGCTCTAAGACATACTGAATCTCCAGGTAGCAGAGGTCGGCGCAGCGCTCCAGGTATTCCTGATACGCCTCTATCAGGGCTCTTTTCTGCTCCTGCGTCCGATACGTTTCTTCCTCACACAGATGTCTCTCCAGATGTTCCATCGCCGCTTCGATCTGAACTTGCATGGTCACGGGGCGCTCATACAGCGTCTCGAGCGCGTCGAGCGCAATCGTGTTTCTGCCTGTCTGCAGCTGCCCGATCCAGGCTTGCCCGTCTCTTACGCTCACCATTGCCGCCTTAAGAGCGTCTCTTGTCCGGTCTATCTGCTCTCTTAGAGACTCTCTTGCGCTGCTTTCCCCGCTCAGTACGTCCTGCTGCACCGCTCTTTCCAGGATGGTCTGCTGGGAGGAAAGCTGCCTCTCCAGTATTCCCAGATTCCAGGTCAGCCTGCTCATCGCATTCTCCACGATCCTGATTTCTGCTTCTGTGGCGGGAAACGGTCTGCTTTTGTCCCAGACTTTTTTTCCTCCCCATATCAGGAAAGCGATGCACGCGGCCGCGACCGCTGTCTTCCGCCCATACCGCTTTCTGACATACTTCCGGTATTGCCTGCGGTTCTGCTGTGCCTTCTTTGTCAAAAAGGGCAGAAAGTTCTCATGAATCAGCTGAAATCCTCCCTGCTCCGTCCTCTCTAAAAAATGTCTCTTTTCGGTCAGCTCCTCCGAGACAGCATAGTCAAACCACTCCTGCCCGTCTTCAATTCCCCGCAGCATAATTCTCGATTTCCCGAAATATTCTTCGAACGCCTTTGTAAAGACGGCGCTTTTTAAATTCCGGTAGCTCTTTTTTGCCACCTGGTCCAGCTCTTCCAGCGTCAGAACTGTCTTGTTCTTCCGGCTCATACAGACTGCAATCTCTGTGAGCAGATGGCGCGTCAGATACGCGTAGCACAGCTGTGCCTGCTCGTCTCCCGAATCTTGTCTTCTCTCCTGCTCATGCAGGCTTTGAAAGTACTCCTCCATCAGCCCTTCCGCGCTGACCGCTGCGGGCGGCTCTGTCCCAGCCTCTTTTCCCGCCGCTTCCTTTCGAATCGCCGCCGTCCTCTCATACAGCCTCATCATCATCGGATTTTGCAAAAGAGAGAGAAGCGCTTCCCCCTCCCCGCACGAAATCCCGGACTGCTCCAGATAGGAGACGATCTCCTCTTTTTTTAGGGGCTCCAGCGAGATATGTTGAAAGCTGCGCACGGCATACCGTCTGATATCCTCTGAGCGGTCTGTCAGCACAATCCCGAGATTTTTGTACGACGCGAGCTCCTCGATCTCCATCAGAAGAGCTTCTCTCCTGCTTCCCGCCTCATTGAGTCCGTCTAAGAGCAGGACGACGTTTCCGCTCTCCCCTGTCTCATTTCTCATCACCTTTTTCAGGCGGTCGGCGGCTCCTTGCAGATCGCCGGTTTCTTTTCCGAAGGACAGCCTTAAGAGCAGACACTTCTGGATGTAGGAGGTCTCTTTTGGACTGTGCTGGTAGTCTGCCAGGGACAGATAGCACCACACCGGTGCCGACGGGCGGTACGCCTGGATGGTCTCCTCCCACATCTGCATCAAAAAGCTGGTCTTTCCCATCCCTCCGCTCCCTGTCAGGAGCAGCTTCTCTCCGTTTTCCAGCTTCTCTTTGAGCGCTTCCCTGCCGATCTGGCTGCGGTCTTCGGTGCGCAGCGTTCGCTGCGCATAGCCTGCCCCCTCCTTCTTGCCTCCCCTGATCCTGTAAAACTGTTCTCTGCTGCTCTCCCACAGAGCGCTGTGCGTGATTCCGACTCCCTCGATCCTCCGCGCCAGCTCCTCGAGATCCGCTTTCAGCTGCCCGGTATTTTGGTACCGCCGTCTGGCGATCGGATTCAGCCCGCGCGTCAGGATCTGCCTCTCCTGCCACAGGGCTGAGGCGGGCGCGCCTGCAAGGCTTGGGTACGGTTGCCTCAGACATTTTTTCAGCCCGCCCCCGATGATCTCTTCGTCTGAAAGCCGTCTTCCCGTCACCATCTCAAAAAATACGGCGCACACCGAATACAGATCTGACGCCTCGCAGATCTCCTCCTCCGACTTAAGCCGCACCTCCGGCGCGCTGTACCCGTCCTTGATGCTGAACAGTCTCCTCTCCCGGTCTGTGCCGTCCATCGCCCAGACGCTGTTATAGTCGATCAGGAGCATTCTCTCTGGCAGCACCAGGATATTGTCAGGGCTGATGTCCAGGTGCAGAAAGCCATGCCCATGGAAGGCGGAAAGCGCCGATACCAGCGCAAGTATCGCCTGCGTGATCTCTTTCAGACTGCCAAACCGTTCTTTTTTCTTGAGTATCTCCTCCAGGGTCTCTCCCCCGTGCAGCGTCAGAACCGAGTACAGCGTCCCGTAGGCTTCATAGGAATTGTGGTTTCCCAAAACCTGATCCGGCTCTCGTTCGAGCAGCTCCAGGTTTGCCTCATTTCCGCGCACAAAGCTCTGACGCTGCCTCAAAAACCATTCCTTTCCCTCCTCCAGGCACACGACGCCTCCGTTTTCGTCCCGATACATCCATCCTTTCGTCTCATAGGGAAACAATTCTTTGATCAGCACCTGGTGGCGTCTGTCTGTGCTGAGCGCATCCTCATAGGAGGCGCGGTAGACAATCGCATTTCCTCCCATTCCCTCTACCTTTTCCACCACGTAGCGGACGCCGCCCAGATGCAGGACAAATCCCAGATGCAGCGGCTCTCTCTTTCCTCTCACATTTCATCACCTGCCCCTTCCGTGCTTTTTTTGTCTCCTGTCTTTATTGTAGCGACTCCGTCCGGGATGATCTGCAACTTTTTTCTCCGCCGCCTCTCTTTCCTCTCAGCCGTCCTCCTCCCCGCCGGTCTCCTCAAAGAGGACGCTGAGCGCTTCGCTCATTCTGTCGCTCGGGAACTCTTCCTCCTCCGCTTTCATCGCATACAGCAGCAGATAGTCAAACGGACAGCACGGGTCAAGATGCGCCATGCCGCACTTATCCAGCAGCAGATTCATCTTCACCACCCGCTCTTCCAGACGGATATCCGCCCTCTCCTCCCATTCCATATCCGCGTCTTCCTCCCAGTCCTCGTCCTCAAACTCCTCTGTGATCAGATACAGCAAAAGAAGCGCCTTCCGGCTGACATCCTCTTTTTTGTTCAGGATATTTAAAATGCTGCGGTTGTTGGGCCAATATTTCTTGATCACCTTCTGCAGCGGCGAAAAATCTCCCGATTTTTTTGTGGTGGGCACATTCATGCGGAGATATTCCTGCACAACCTCCTCAATGCTGTATTTCTCCTCCTTCTCCCACACAGAGCTTTCCGGCTGCTGCAGCTTTTGAAACATGCGGCAGAATTCCGCATACGCCGTCTCGTGCAGAATCCCCAGATCCCCTGCATGTCTCTTGAAAAATCCCATCAGCTCCTCCTCTCCCGAAATCTGTGAAAACTCCTCCTCCAGCTGTCTTGTGTACAAAAGCTCCTTGTCAGCCTGCTTTTCGTTTTTCTGCTCCTGCGCAATGACGGTCTGAGCGCGCCGTGCCAGCGCCTTCGCCTCCTCGTACCCTTTTTGCATCCTGAGCGCATAGGCATACGCAAGCTCTTTCGGATTGCGGTAGTGGATCGTGCTTTCTGACGCCATCGCCAGAATCCTCGACGCCTCCGCTTCCTGTGTCTGCAGCGCAAAACAGATCTGGAATAAAATTTCCCGATTTTTTGGCAGATTGGCGTCCTTCATCCAGTTTCTCACCTTTCTTGCGATGCTCTCCTGCCCTTCCCCTGTCATTCTCGCCAGCTCCTGCGTCAGCCTCTTTTGCAGGTCTTCCCGCGCATACACCTGCCGCAGCACCTGCCCAAAGCTGCGCACCATCGCTTTTTCTTTTAAAAATTCGACGATCTGCCTCGGCGTCTTTTTCTGTTCCATCAAAAATCCGACGTTTTTTTTCGACATCTCTGTCAACTCTACTCGCATGATACCGATATCCCCCTTTTTCCTGTCACGTCATTTGCATCGATGTCACCATTATAATCGGTATCGCCCATTTTCTCAATCCTTTTATCGCTTCGTTCCCCGTCTGCTGAGAACGGGCAAAAAAGAAAGAAGGAACTCTCCTGTCTCCTTGCAGGATCGCTCCTTCTTTGTTTTCTTTTTTTTACATTTCCCTGTCGGTCAGCCGCTCCGTCTGCCCGCCTGTCTCTTTCTTTCTCATCATCCAGTTGATCAGCTTGATAACAGCGTCAAGCACAAACAAGATGATGGAAAGCGGAATAAAAAAGACAACGAGCAGAATCAATTTCAGACAAAGCGCAAGACGGTTCTTTTTCTGTTCCATATACTCCCCTCTTTTCTGTCAGGATGAGCAAAGCTCCTTTTCGTTCTGCCCTTTCAGTGTATCAAAGCTTTCCAAAAAAGTCCTTTCATCTGCCTAACAGATCTTCTCTGTAACTAACATTTTTGTAAGCTGGAGTACTTTTTTTCTGAACAGACCAATCGGTCCGCCGCTGATCAGCGCACAGACAGCCGGGCTGTCTCCTTCTTTTTATGTATCCGCAGCGTTTCACTGCTGCGTCTGTGTCTGCTCGTTCGTCTCGCTTTGCGATTCTTTTTCTTCTTCGTCTGTTTTCGGAGAAAACCATTGTCTCTCCTCTATCTTCTCCCCGATCTCCTCGATCGTCTTTCCGATCTGGCTCATCACCTGTTCCACCGTCTCATTTTCCCTTGCCTGTCCGAGCAGGACTGCTGCCAGCGCCAAAAAGATGACTCCCTGCACGATTCCATGTCTCTTTCCTTCTCCCTCTTCGTGCTTTTCCTGGTCTTTTTCCGGGTTCTCCTGCTTTTCGGAGAGAAAAATTCCGCCGTTGACTTTTTTCTGATTTTCGTTCGAGATCTCCCGAAGACGCCGGATCTCTTCTTTTTGCTGCTCCGTCTGATCCATGAACTGCTCTGCCTCTTTTTCGCTTTTCTCTACTATATGCGCAGTCAGGCACAATCATGTCCCCTAGCGGTCTGCCAGCTCTTTTGTGATATCCTCCCAGGTGACGTTCTTCTCGCACATCAGAACCATCACATGATACAAAAAGTCGGAGATCTCATATTTGATCTCTTCCGGATTTGGATTTTTGGCCGCGATCACAATCTCGGTCGCCTCCTCGCCGACTTTTTTTAGGATCTTGTCGATTCCCTTTTCAAAGAGATAGTTCGTGTAGGATCCTTCCTTCGGATGTTTTTTCCGGTCTTCGATCACGCTGTAAACCGACTCTAAGACTTTCATCGGGTTTGTCTCGTGGTATTCTTTTCTGACCAGTTCGCGGTAGAAGCAGCTTCGGTTTCCGGTGTGGCATGCCGCGCCCACCTGCGCCACTTTGGCGAGGATGGTATCCTGGTCGCAGTCAATGCGCAGCTCTTTGACGTACTGGAAGTGACCGCTTGTCATCCCCTTGACCCACAGCTCCTGTCTGCTTCTGCTGAAATACGTCATTCTCCCCGTCCGGATCGTCGTCTCAAACGCCTCCCGGTCCATATACGCCAGCATCAAGACCTCATCCGTCTTGTAGTCCTGCACGATCACAGGGATCAGACCGTCCGCGTTTACCTTAAAGTCCTCAAATTTCATAGCGCTCTCAAACGTGTTGACGCAGATTCCCGCTTTCTTTGCCTCATATTTCAGAGCCATGAAATCAGCGTCCTCCGTCGAGATCGCCTTCATGCTGATTCCGCAGAGCGCTTCGCTCTTTAACAGCTTAGGGATGAGTCCGACCGACTCTTCCTGCGGCAGGACGGGCAGAACCGGAACCGGGCTTTCCTGCGCCAAAAATGCTCCCTCTGCCGCCAGAAACACAATTTCCGACGCGAATTTCCCGATTCTTTCCCGCTGCGACTCGACTGTCTCCCAGTCTCTGACGCAGACTGCAATTTTTTCCTTTCCGAATCTCTTTGAGACCTCCTCGGTCAGCTCGATGTTGCTCTCTTTTCCATAGTTTAAAAATACTTTGCGGCATCCGGCATAGATCAGCTTTTTGACCTCCTCCATTCTCCTGATTCCTCCGCCGCCCATCAGCGGAATATCCACGATCCTAGAGATTTCCTTGATGACGCCGAGCGACCGCTCCTGCTGCAAATCTCCCTCTGAGAGGTCAAAGATCAAAATCTCGTCTGCGCCCTGGTCGCTGTAGTGTCTGGCAAGCTTGCACGCGTCTCCGTCCCCTGCCTTTTCTTTTCCGTCAAATCCCGTCACCGCCGCTCCGTCCTTAAGCAGCAGATACGGCACTAATTTCTTCTGCACGGTATCTTCCCCTTTCTCTACAGGCTTCCCTTTGTGGAAAGCACATCTTCAATGCGCGGATCATACGAGACTGCCTGATCCAGCGCTTTTGCGAACGCTTTAAATATCGCCTCCATCATGTGGTGGTTGTTTCCCGGTGTGATCACCTTTACGTGTAGATTCATCATCGCGCTGTAGGAGACGGCGTAGAAAAACTCTCTCGCCATCTCGGTGTCCATCTCTCCCAGCCGCTCTGCCGTAAACGCTGCGTCAAATGAAAGATACGGGCGTCCGCACAGGTCGACTGCCGCGAGGACCAGCGCCTCGTCCATCGGCAGGATCTGGTCTCCGTATCTGCGGATGCCTCTCTTTTCCCCCAGCGCCTCCTTGATCGCCGTCCCCAGCACAATTCCGGTATCCTCTATCGTGTGGTGCGAATCGACCTGGAGATCTCCCCGTACCTTGACGGAGAGGTCAAACAGTCCGTGGCGCGCGAACCCCTCAAGCATATGGTCAAAAAACCCGATGCCTGTGTGAATGTCGGCTTCCCCTCTCCCGTCCAGGTCAATGCGGATGGAGATGTCCGTCTCTCTTGTCGTGCGGCTGATAGTTGCTGTTCTTCCCATCTTTTCACCTCTTTACTCCTGCGGAAAACGCACCTGAATAGAATTTGCGTGCGCCGTCAGCTGCTCCGCTTTTGCGAACTGGATGACGTCTTTGTGGACTTTTTCGAGCGCCTCTTTCGAGTAGTAGATCAGGCTCGACTTTTTGATAAAGTCATCCACGCCAAGCGGCGAGAAAAATTTTGCCGTCCCGTTTGTCGGCAGCACATGGTTTGGACCTGCGAAATAGTCGCCTAAAGGCTCGCTGCTGTATTCCCCGATAAAAATAGCCCCGGCATTTTTGATCTTTGTCATGACCTCAAACGGATTTCTCGTCACAATCTCCAGGTGCTCGGAGGCGATCTCATTTGCCGCCTCAACCGCCTCCTCCATGGTTTTCGCCGTCAGGATCATGCCGTACTGGTCAAGCGATTTCTCGATGATCGCTCTCCTGGAAAGAACGCCTAAAAACCGTTCGATTTCCTCTGATACGTCGTGCGCGAGCTGTGTGCTTGTCGTGATCAGAATCGCGGAAGCCATCTCGTCGTGTTCTGCCTGGGACAAAAGGTCAGCCGCCACGTATTTCGGGTTTGCCGTCTCGTCCGCGAGCACTAAAATTTCACTCGGTCCTGCGATGGAGTCGATGCTCGTGTATCCGTAGACCGCTTTTTTGGCGAGCGCCACGTAGATGTTGCCCGGACCTACGATTTTGTCAACCTTTGGGATGCTCTGCGTCCCAAACGCAAGCGCCGCGATTGCCTGCGCTCCGCCTGCCTTGTAGACTGCGTCCACGCCGGCCTCATTCGCTGCAACCAAAGTGGAGGGGTTTACCTTTCCGTCCCTTCCCGGTGGCGTCGTCATGATCACCTGCTCCACGCCTGCGATCTTTGCCGGCACGATATTCATCAGCACTGAAGAGGGATATACGGCTTTTCCCCCCGGCACGTAGACGCCGACTCTGCTCAGCGCCGTCACCTTCTGTCCAAGCAGCGTGCCGTCCGGCTGAGTGTCAAACCAGCTGTAGCGTCGCTGCTTTTCGTGGTAGGAGCGGATATTGACGAGCGCTTTTTTTATGACCTCCAGCAAAGAAGGGTCGACTTTCTCGTAGGCCTCCTTCATCTCCTCCTGGGTCACCGCAACCGTCTCTTTTGTGATTTTTACTTTGTCAAACTGTTCCGTATAGGAAAAGAGCGCCTCGTCTCTTTTCTCCTTGACGCTGTTTACGATTTCCTGCACGCTCTCCTCAAACCCTCCATAGTGGTTCGGGCTTCTCTTTAAGAGGTGATCTAACAGGTCTTTTCTTGTCTCTTTTGTCAGTTCTACGATTTTCATACGATCTCTCCTTCTTTTTTACGGCAACACACGCTTCAGGTCGTGCAGGATGTTTGTGATCCGCTCGTTTTCCATCTTCATGCTGACCTGATTGACGACGACTCTGGCGGATAAGGGGCATACCTCCTCTAAGACCTCCAGCCCGTTTTCCCGCAGCGTCGACCCGGTCTCCACAATGTCCACGATCACCTCCGCCAATCCGACAATCGGCGCCAGCTCAATGGATCCGTTCAGCTTGATAATCTCCACGGTCTGGTGTTTTTTATTGTAAAAATAGTCCTTTGCGATGTTTGGATACTTTGTCGCGACGCGGATCAGCTCCTGGTGCTTAAGCAGCTCTCTCGCCGAGGCGGGTCCGCACACGCACATCCTGCACGCCCCGTATCCGAGGTCGAGCACCTCATACAGCTTTCTCTGCTCCTCCAAAATCGTGTCCTTTCCGACGATCCCGATGTCCGCCGCCCCGTACTCCACATATGTGGGGACGTCAGGTCCCTTTGCGAGGAAAAATCTCAGTTTCAGCTCTTCGTTTGTAAAAATCAGTTTTCTGGAGGATGGATCCTTCATCTCCTCGCATGTGATGCCGATCTTCTCAAACAGTTCCATCGTCTTTTGCGCAAGGCGCCCCTTGCCGAGGGCAAATGTCAAATATCTCATCGTTCTTCCTCCATCAGCGCTTCTATCGTTCCTATTTTCTGCATTCCGGACACCAGATCCTCCATCGTCGCCTTTCCCTCTTCCGTCACAAGGACCAGACGGCGGATCTGATTTTTCTGTGCCGCCCTGCGGTATTCCTCTGTCGTCTTCCCTTCTTTGTGCACAGTCAGCTCTACGGGTTTTCCCAGGCTGCGGTAATACCTGGCAAGCCGGATTGCCGGTTCTCTGTGCGCCGGTCCGTACAGAATCATCGTGCCTGAGTGTTCCGCCTCGACCGCGATCTTCTGGCGTGAGAGCGCGTTTAAGAGCTGGTCGATCACCACGACGAATCCGATCGAGGGCGCGCTCTTTCCAAAGTGCTGCAAAAGATGGTCATATCTGCCTCCCTTTACGATCGCGTCCCCGCTGCCGAACGTATAGCCCCGGAAGATCACGCCTGTATAATAGTCGTAGCTGTTCATCATCCCAAGGTCAAACGAGATGTACGCTTCGCATCCGTAGCTGCACAGAATCTGGTACAGCCGTCTCAGCCGCCGGATGCACGAAAGCGCTGTCTCATTTTTGCCTGCAAGCGCTTCGGCGCGGTCGAGGACGTCAACCGTCCCAAACAGCTGGGGAATGCTGATCAGCGCTTCTTTCAGCTGCTCTCTTACCTTAAGCGTGGAGAGCAGCTCCTCTGCTCCGAAATAATTTTTATTTCCAATCAGCATACACAGCTCTTGTTTTTCTTCTTCTGCGATTGCAGTCTCCTCCAGAAGGCTTTTCAGAAACTGGGCGTGTCCTACGCTGATCTGAAATTCCTTCAGTCCGGCCGCCGCGAGAGTCTCCGCCATCATCGCCACAATCTCCGCGTCCGCGTCGATGCTCTCATCTGCGATAAGCTCAGCTCCAAGCTGCGTCGTCTCTTTGAGGCGTCCCTGGTAGCTGGAATTGTTGATAAACGTATTGCCGATGTAGCACAGGCGCACCGCAAGGTCCTCTTCCGCAAAATATTTGGAAAAGGCTCTCGCCACAGACGGCGTGATGTCGGGTCTTAGAACAAGCGTGTCGCCTTCCCGGTCAAAAAATTTATACAGGTCTTTTGAGGGCGTTGTTCCGATTTCCTTTCCGAACACGTCAAAGTACTCAAACGTAGGGGTCTCAATGTCGCGGTATCCGTACCGCTTTAGCACCCTGTGCAGGTTCTCCTGAAGCGTCAGCTTCTCTTCGCATTCCTCCCCGTACCGGTCTCTTACCCCTTCTGGTGTGTGCAATAATTGTTGTCTCATATCTCCATTCCTTTCGGCAAACCTTCTGTCTGTTGCTTTTTTACTGTAAAGTGATAATTTGCTATCACACAAAATCAATCATGACTTTAAAATTATAGCGAAGCGCCAAAAAAAAGTCAATCCCTCATTTCCAGATCTCTCGCAAGTCCATCCAGATACGGCACAAAAATTCCCCTCTCATTTTTGAGGAAAAAAGACGGATCCAGCTCCTCATAGCGGAAGCTTTTTCTCCCGCCCTGCGCGGCGCGGTCCCAGAATTTGCGCATCTGGCGGTATGTCAGATAATACAGCTCATTGCGGTGGGTAAAAAAGATCACAAAAAAAGAGACGCCTCCCTGTTTCTCAAAGTTCTGCATAAATCTCACCTGATGTTCATGAATATTTTGCAGCGCAAACAGATCTCTGTGGCATTCTTTGGCGTCAAAGCAGACCGGAATGCCCTGAACTGCGCCGATATAATCCACGGTGCTTTTCTGGTCAAAATAGGCCAGCGTGATATGGCGGTGTTCTTTGTCAATCTTGATCGGCGTAATCGGAGTCGGTATCTTCTGGATCAGGGCAAGCCCTTTTTCCAGGTACTGTTCGTTTGACCGGTTAATCAGCTCCTCCAAGGCGGAGCCTCTTAGTCCTCTGGACGTCCAGGTTCCCATTTTGTTTCCTCCTTGCTTACTTTTTTCTGCTTTTGTCTTTTTCTCTTATCTTTTCTAAAATGCGCTGAAACTGCGCCGGCAGCGGCGCCTCTATTATTTTTTCAGAGAGATAGGAAAATGTCCCCTCCATCTGCGGCATTTCAAGTCTTGCACAGTGCAGCAGCTGGTGGCGGAGATCATACTCTCTTTTGCAGATTTCGTTGAGCGCCCGGTCTCCGTATTTCGCATCCCCAAAAAGAGGATGTCCCTCGCTCGCCAGGTGGGCGCGGATCTGGTGAGAGCGCCCGGTGATCAGTTCCGCCTCCAGATACGTGCATCCGGAGAAGACTTCCAAAGGACGGTACTGCGTACAGATCCACGCCGCATCTTTAGACGGCTCCTGGCAGACGCTCACCTGGTTGAGGCTTTCTTCTTTTTTCAGATAACCCTCAATTCTCTTTTCCCGCGTGATCCTCCCTTTTACGAGACAGCGGTAATATTTTCTGACGGTCCGCTCCCGAAAGGCTTCTGAGAGCATCTGAAGCCCCGCCACGCTCTTTCCGACCGCCACGATGCCGCTCGTGTTTCGGTCGAGTCGGTTGCACACAGACGGCGAGAACCGCTTTAAATCCTCCCGCGTCAGCTCTTTTTTGTCCGAGAGATAGGCGATGGCAAATTCATTTAAAGACACATCATCCGCCCGTGCCTTCTGGGAGAGCATGTTGATAGGTTTGTTGACAAACAAAACATGACTGTCCTCATACAAAATATCCAGTTTTCTTTTCCTTGGCACCTTCTTTTCTTCCTGAAAGCCCAAGATCGTCTCCTCCGACAGGAAAA
Source organism: uncultured Eubacteriales bacterium (assembly GCA_963929865.1). GTDB lineage: Bacteria > Bacillota > Clostridia > Lachnospirales > Lachnospiraceae > JAGZHZ01. Next base: position 26,528 of record CAWVKK010000010.1, read on the forward strand.
GAGCGATCTGGTCGCCTGCGTTTAGTTTTTCGTTTCCCTCCGCTCTCTTTCCGTTCACGACAATATTTTTCTTTCGCATCATCTTGTAAAAGAAGCTCTTCGGAGCTTTTGCCATATATTTGGAAAGCCACCGGTCCAGGCGCTGTCCTGCTTCTTTTTCGCTGATTGTAAGCTGCCTCATGCCTTCTCCCTTCTCATAGTGAAATCGCCAGTATCGTATGGCAGATCAGTTCTTCTCTGGAAAGCTGCGGATACCGCGGATCCGGGACAAATTTGATTCCCTTGCGCAGCTCCTTCTCCCGCTTATTGAGCTGATCCATCCGCTCAAGATACCGCTTTAAATCCTTTCCCACCTTGACATGAACCCCGTAAAAATGGTTCTGCTGCAGGATTTTGGAAATATGTTTTTCCACGAACGCGCAGTCTGCTTTCTCCTCCTGCGTATACCCGACCACCTCATTGCCGCAGATGGCGACCGCCGCAATCGGCGTGTTTTTTTCGTACGACGTAATCGTCAGCTCATATGCCGTCACAAGCGTCCCCTCATGGGGCGCAATCTTTTCATATAATTCGCGCGGCATCGGTTTCTGCAAAAACAGCATGACAAGGTTGACGGTCCACTTGCACGCCGGGAGACATCCCACCAGCGCAATCACCGTAAAAAGATTTTTTCTTGTCCCAGTCTGGGACAGACCTGTAAAAAACAAAAGAAGAGGCACCGCGTATAAGACCGCTGTAATCACCAGCTGTTTTTTTCTCTGTGCCTTCAGATAGCCGAATTTTCCCTTATGTACTCTTTTGATGCTCTGTTTTTCCTGCTGCATTCCGCCTCATCCTTTCTTATGGCTTTTTTCTGCCGTGCCCTGTCCGCCCAGCACCCTCAGCACAGCCGCGTGGGGAATCAGCTTCGAGAGTATCTGCCATCCCTTCATTCCGATTCCATACACCGATACTTCCGCTCCCTTGCCGCTGTCTGCGAGCGCTTTTCTTACAACTCTCTCCGGATCCGCCAAAAACATCTTTTTCCATGCCGGTCTTTTTTTTATCTTCTCCATTTCTCTTAAAAACGGCGTGTCGACAGGTCCCGGGCAGACGGCCGTCACGCAGATCCGTTTTGTCTTCAGCTCAGCGCGAAGCGCTCTTGCAAAGCTAAGCGCATACGCTTTCGTCGCCGCGTAGACGCCAAACCCCGGCTGAGGCGCAAACGCCGCCGAGGAGGCGAGCGCAATCACCCTTGCGCCCTTTTGCAGATAAGGAAGCGTATACAGCGTCACTGCCGTCAGCGCCTCACAGTTTAGGCGGACTTCCCGGATCTGATCCTCAGGCGCAATCTCGTCCATCCTCCCAAGAATCCCCGTCCCCGCGCAGTGGACAAAAAGGGTGATCTGCGGTTTTCGCCTCCTCAGCTCCTTTTTGTAGAGGAGTACATCTGTCTCTTTCGTCAGATCAAGAGGAAAGATTTTAAGCGGCGCCGGGGCGTTCGGCAGCTCTTCCAGCTTTTCTTTTCTCCGCGCGATCACCCAGATTTCCGACAGTTCCGGATAAAGGCTTTGAATCTGGCGCACAAACTCTCTTCCCATGCCGGAAGAAGCGCCTGTCACAACTGCGCACTTCACCGGATCACCTCTCTTTCTTTTTGTGGACATTTCGGATTGTTTTTTTCTTTTTCGGCCGGACGGCTTCTTGTTTTTTCTGTTCTTTTTGCTCCGGCGGCGTCATCTTTCTTGGGCGGATCAGACATTTCTTTTCAAATCCGATCAGATCCCGCCTTCCCGCAAGCGTGAGCGCCTCGCAGACCAGGTCGTAATTTTTCGGATTGCGGTACTGGATCAGCGCTCTCTGCATCGCCTTTTCATGCGGGTTGACCGGGACATACACCTTTTTCATCGTCCTGGGGTCCACCCCGGTATAGTACATGCATGTGGAGATCGTAGACGGCGTCGGGTAAAAATCCTGCACCTGTTCAGGCATATATCCCAGATCTCTTAGATATTCCGCCAGCTCTACAGCTTCTTTCATCGTCGAGCCAGGGTGCGACGACATCAGGTAGGGAACCAGGTACTGCTTTTTTCCAAGCTCCTGGTTGAGCTTTCGATACTTTTGCGCAAACTGCTCATACACGCTGTTTTGCGGTTTTCCCATCTTAGAGAGCACCGCGTCGCTGACATGTTCCGGCGCCACTTTAAGCTGTCCGCTGATATGGTGTTCCACTAATTCCCGGAAAAACCGGTCGTCCTTGTCATAGATGAGATAGTCAAACCGGATTCCGGAGCGGATAAACACCTTTTTGACTCCCGGCAGCTCTCTTAGTTTTTTCAGAAGCGCCCGGTAGTCGCTGTGATCGACCGTCAGGTTTTTGCACGGTTTTGGAAACAGGCACTGTTTCGCCGGGCAGACGCCCTTTGTGAGCTGTTTGCCGCACGCGGGCTGGCGGAAGTTTGCGGTCGGTCCTCCCACGTCGTGGATATATCCTTTAAAGTCCGGCTCCCAGGTCAGTTTCTTCGCCTCCTCCACGATCGAGTCGTGGCTTCTTGTCTGGATGATCCGTCCCTGGTGAAACGTCAGGGCGCAGAAGCTGCATCCCCCGAAGCAGCCGCGGTTGCTGACAAGGCTGAATTTTACCTCCTCAATCGCCGGTACCCCTCCGTCCTTGTCGTAGACAGGGTGCCACGTTCTCTGGTAGGGCAGGGCATAAATCCGGTCCATCTCTGTCTGGGAGAGCGGCTTTGCCGGAGGATTCTGCACGACAAACAGCTTCTGACCGTACGGCTCTGCCAGCTGTTTTGCTGAAAACGGATCGGTATTGCAGTACTGTGTGTAAAAGCTTTTCGCATAAAAAAGGCGGTCCTTTTTCATCTCTTCATACGATGGAAGGATTTCACAGTCGTATCCGCTTTCCAGATGTCTCGTCTTGTAGACCGTCCCTTCCACATACGTGATATCCCCGACTGCGATTCCGCTCTCAAGCGCTTGTGCAATCTGCAAAAGAGAGCGCTCTCCCATGCCGTAGGAAATCAGATCCGCGCCGGAATCCAGCAGGATCGAGCGCTTGAGGGAATCTGTCCAGTAGTCATAATGGGCCAGTCTCCTTAAGCTCGCCTCAATCCCTCCGATGATGATGGGCACTTGTCCGTAGACCTGCCGGATCAGTCCGCAGTAGACAATCGTCGCATTATCCGGGCGCTTCCCCATCACGCCTCCCGGCGAAAAGGCGTCCGTCCGGCGCCGCTTTTTTGAGACACTGTAGTGGTTGACCATGGAATCCATATTTCCCGCTGAAACCAGAAAGGCAAGCCGGGGCTTTCCCAGCGCCTTGATGCTCTCTTTGTTTTTCCAGTCAGGCTGCGCTAAAATTCCGACCCGATACCCGTTTGCCTCCAGCAGTCTTCCCAGAAGCGCATGGGCAAACGACGGGTGGTCGACATACGCGTCGCCGGTCACATACACAAAATCCAGCTGTTCGATTCCCCGTTCCTCTAAGTCCTCCATACTGATCGGCAAAAAATTTTTTCTCATGTTCTCCTCCCATGTCCTGTTCTTCCTTTTTTTCTGTGTCCGCTGTGCGCCGGATTTTCATCATCCGCGCCGTTTTTTTTTGATGCCTTTGCGGAGACTGCGGGCATCAAATCATGTCCGCTTTTCATATGTGCCGTCTAACACCTGTCGGTAATCGCGGATATAGTAATCTGCCAGACTGCGGATTGCCGCCTCCTGATTTCTGGAAAAAGCATCCTCCACGGCGCAGACAGTCATCCCCGCATTTTTTCCGGCGAGAATCCCCATCGGCACATCCTCAAACACCAGACACTCCTGAGGCCGCGCTCCTAATTCCTGCGCAGCCTTTAAATAAACGTCGGGAGCCGGCTTTCCTTTGGGCACGCTGCACCCGGTGCAGACAATGTCGATGTATGCTCTTAAGTGCAGCGAATCGGCCGCGGCGTTTACCAGATCGATGCTGTTGCTTGTCGCAATCGCCGCAGGGATTCTTCTCCTTTTTAATTCCTTTAAAAACGCTTCTGCTCCCGGCTTATATCCGACCTCGTTTTGATACTTCTCCACCGTCATCTCATACCAGCTTCTTTTAATCTCCTCCACACTCTGCGCAAGCCCAAACCGCTCTTTAAAGTAGACGGCTGTCTCCGTGTAGCTTTTTCCTTCAATCTCTCTTTGAAGGTTAGGCGGCAGGGCAATCCCGAATCTCCCAAGGTATGCAATGTCAATCTCTCTCCACATCCACATGGAATCCAGCAGCGTCCCATCCATGTCAAAAATTACGGCTTTTTTTCCTGTCATCATGTCTGTCACCCTCTCTTAAGCTGTCTTATCTCATCCGTGCTCAGACGCCTGTACGTTCCCTTTTTCAGGGAATCTTCCAGCTTCAGCGGTCCCATCGAAATTCGTCTGAGATAGACGACCTTTTTTTCAACCGCCTCAAACATGCGTTTAATCTGGTGATACTTTCCTTCCCGGATTGTCACCTCCACTTTCGATATCTGACCGGATTCCAGAATCACAAGGTCTGCCGGAAGCGTTCTCTTTTCCTCTCCGATATCCATTCCTTCCAGAAATGCTCTTTGATCTGCCTCCCCTACCTCTCCTGCAATCTCCGCGTAATACGTTTTGTCCACATGCTTTTTCGGGGAGAGCAGACGGTGCGCCAGCTCTCCGTCGTTTGTAATGAGCAGCAGCCCTTCTGTATCCTTGTCAAGTCTCCCTACCGGAAACAGTCCGCGGCACTGTGGCTCGTGGAGGTAATCCATGACGGTCTTCTCGTGCGGATCCCACGTTGCGCTGACGCATCCGGACGGCTTGTGGAGCAGAAAGTAGGAAGTTTCCTCATAGGCAATCCGTTTTTTGTCCACTGCAATCTCGTCCCTGCCGGGGTCTATCTTTTGCTCCGGCTTTTTGCAGACGGCGCCGTTGACGGTGACTTCGTGGCGCTTTAAAAAAGCTTTCACCTCGCTTCTCGTTCCCATGCCTGCCGCCGCCAAAAATTTATCCAGCCGCATATCTGTCATCACTGCATCCTCCATCCCGCATAATATTTATTTCGAAGCGATCCGTTTACCGCTTTGGCCCATCCAAGCGGATAGCCGTCTGCGCATATCAGGACAAATCCCTTGTAAAAGGGGCATTCCGGCGCCTCGATGGTCTCGCCTTTTAGATATTTGTGTACCCGTATATCCTCTGCGTCCATAGAAAACGGCTGCGCGTATTCGTCTGCTTTTAGATACATCGCAAGCGCCTGGCTTGGCTGAAAACGGTTTTTCCCGATATCTCCCAGATACAGTCCTGTCCTCAAAAAGCGAAGCCGACTGACATTTTGTGCTTCCTGCGGAAGCAGGTATAGCTTTTCCCCGTGCTTTTTCAAGATTCCCTGCTCAAGCAGCGGGATTTTGATCTGGGCAAAAAAGGATTTCGCCTCCTGCGGCAGATCGGACATTGTTTTTCCCGCGCTTTGCGGTTTTCTCCCGCCGTGTTCTCCCGCCTTCTTTTGTGCCTCGTTCTGTCCGTTTTTCTTCATCAGCGCCGCGAAATGCCCTTCCCCGTCTGCCCGGTGAGGCCAAATCCGCACGCACTTTTCCATCTCTTTGTTTCCGGTCTCTTTTGTCCTGCCTTTTTCAAATCCCTCTTTTCGCTGCGGCACCGCCTCCAGCTCAAACTCACAGTGGCGTTCTAAAAAAAGCTGAACATTTTTTTCATTTTCCTCCGGGTCAAACGTACACGTCGAGTAGACAATCCTGCCGCCCGGCTTTACCATTCCCGCCGCAGCGTCGAGAATCTCTCTTTGGATTTTTGCATAGTAACCCGGACCTCTTTCTTCCCAGTCAGCCGCCATCGCGCTGTCCTTGCGGAACATGCCCTCCCCCGAGCAGGGAGCGTCGATCAAAACTTTGTCAAAAAACGCCGGAAAGCATTCCAGCAGTCTTTGAGGCGTTTCGCTTGTCACAAGCACATTTCCGATTCCGGACAGCTCCAGATTTTTCAGCAGTCCCTTTGCCCTCGAGGCGCTGATATCGTTCGCCACCAAAAGTCCCCTTCTGCCAAGCTTTGCCCCAAGCTCCGTCGCTTTTCCGCCCGGGGCCGCGCACAGATCTAGGACGGTTTCCCCCGGAGCGACCGGAAGAATGCCGGCTGGAATCATCGCGCTTGGTTCCTGGACATAGTAAAGCCCTGCAAAGTAGTGGGGATGCCGCGTCACATCCTCTTCCTTTTGAAAATAAAATCCGTTTTCCGCCCATGGAATCGGGCGCAGGGAAAACGGCGTGATCTTTAAAAATTCCTCCACAGAAATTTTCAGAGTGTTGACGCGCAGCCCGCACCATCTGGGCTTTTGAAGGCTTTCCTCATACAGGGCATAGTCTTCTGCCAGTAATTGTCTCATTTTTTGTAAAAATTGTTCTGGAAGTCTCATCTGTCTCTCCCCTGTTCTCAATGGCGGATGCCTTTATGGTCTATCGACTGCGCGCGGTATCCCTCCGCTATGATATCGAGTTCCTTCTGAAATCGCTTCAGCTCTTTCATATCGTCTAATTCATAAATCCGGTAAAATTCATCCTGGATTTTCTCAAGTTCCCTTTTGTTGGAGAGATGGTACAGGTTATGAATCGTATTTAGAATTTCGGAGACAAGGCTCTCCTGTATCAGCAGGGAGTTCTGCGCATCCATGATCTCGCCCCGCACTGTCGACATCTCATGGTCCAGCACAATGATCGCGTCTGCCGCCTTTGTCAGCCGCCTGCGGATATGGTCCGGTATATTTTTTTCATATTTATACTGTAAGGAGTGTTCAATCGTCGACCAGAAATTCATTCCCAGCGTGCGGATCTGAATCTCCGCCTGAATCTTTCTTCTCCCCTCCAGCGTCTCAATCGGATAATAGATGATCACATGGTAGCTCCTGTATCCGCTGTCTTTCATATTTGTAATATAGTCCCGCTCTTCTTTGACCTCCATATCGCTTCTGCTTTTAATAATCTCTACGACCTTCTTGATGTCCTCCACAAACTGGCAGATAATGCGGATCCCCGCAATATCCTCCACCTTCTCCTCCATTTCTTCCATCGGAATCTTCTTCTTTTTCATTTTGTTCAGAATACTTGAGACAGATTTTACTCTTCCCGTCACCTGCTCCAGAGGCGAATACAGTCCCTGCAGCCTGTGTTCTTCGATGAGATGTTCGAACTTTACCGTCAGCTCTTTGACGGCAAGCTCATAGGGATCTAAAATTTTTTTCCATAATTGTATTTCCATAAAAAGATTTCTCTCCTTTATTTCTTAATGCTCCAGTATAGCACAATTCAGTTCAAATGAAAAGCGTTCTACGCCTGCGCTTCACGAGAAACGCACGAATGTGTATCCCAACCAAAGCATTAAGCAATATACAAAAAAATTACAAGTTCATAATTTCTTCCAGATATCT
>CAWVKK010000011.1:0-16348 GCA_963929865.1 uncultured Eubacteriales bacterium
TAGAAAAGGTCGATTTTTCGTGGTGCCTGGGACAGATTTTGCAGGCGTTTGTCTCTGTGTAGACGGCGGAGAGAAAAAAAGAAAAAAAGGGTTATCCGAATGAAAATTTTGTGATATACTAAAAAAGACAAACAATAGAATATATGGAGGAAAAACAATGGGCGGATTTTTTTCGGTTGCATCAAAACAGGACTGTGTTTTTGATTTGTTTTTTGGCACAGATTATCATTCGCATTTAGGAACAAGAAGAGGCGGTCTTGCCGTATATGGAGAAAATGGGTTTGACAGAGCAATCCACAATATCGAAAATTCTCCTTTCCGTACGAAATTTGAAAAAGAAGCAAACGAAATGAAGGGCTATATGGGCATTGGATGCATTTCAGACTATGAACCGCAGCCTTTGCTGGTGCGCTCTCACCATGGTACGTATGCCATCACAACAGTAGGAAAGATCAACAATACGCAGGAGATTGTAGATCTGATCTTTAGGTCGGGACATACCCACTTTTTGGAGATGAGCGGCGGAGATATCAATGCGACGGAGCTTGTCGCCGCCATCATCAACCAAAAGGAAAATCTGGTAGAAGGAATCCAGTATGCGCAGGACCTGATACAGGGATCCATGACAATGCTGCTGCTGACTCCGAAAGGGATCTACGTCGCGAGAGATAAGCTGGGAAGAACACCGGTCGCGATCGGTCAAAAGGAAGGAGCATTCTGCGCGGCATTTGAATCCTTTTCGTACCTGAATCTGGGATACAGCGAGTATAAAGAGTTAGGACCCGGAGAGATTGTTGTGATGACGCCCGAAGCGGTGACAACGCTGGCAAAACCGGGAAAACAGATGAAAATCTGTACGTTCCTGTGGGTATACTATGGATATCCGTCCTCTTCCTATGAGGGTGTGGCGGTTGAAGAGATGCGCTACCGCTGCGGGGCGCTGCTGGCAAGACGCGATCACATCAGACCGGACATCGTCGCGGGAGTGCCTGATTCCGGTACGCCTCACGCGATCGGATACGCCAATGAATCCGGCATTCCGTTCTCGCGGCCGTTTATCAAATATACGCCGACATGGCCCAGATCCTTTATGCCGACGATACAGAGCAAGAGAAACTTAATTGCAAAAATGAAGCTGATCCCGGTACACCAGCTGATCAAGGGAAAAAGAATGCTGCTGATCGACGACTCGATCGTGCGGGGAACCCAGCTCAGAGAGACGACAGAGTTTTTATATCAAAGCGGCGCAAAAGAAGTCCATATCCGTCCGGCATGTCCTCCTCTGCTGTATGGTTGCAAATATCTCAACTTTTCAAGAACGACGTCAGAGATGGAGCTGATTACGAGAAACGTAATCCGGGAGATGGAAGGGAAAGACATCAGCGATTCGCTGGAAAAATATACGGATCCGGAATCCGAACATTACCAGAATATGGTAAAACGGATCGGAGAAAAATTGAATTTTTCTTCCCTGCGCTATCACAGACTCGACGACATGATACAGTCTGTCGGAATCGAACCGTGCAAACTGTGTACATACTGCTGGAACGGAAAAGAATAGACACACATCGAAGAGCGGGGGACAAGCCCGCACATAGAAATTCACACCTATAAAGTATAGAAACAAAACAGATAAACAGAAAAAAAGGAAACCATGTGAAAAACAGGCAGGTCCTGCGCATGGTTTCCTTTTTCCGATTTTTGCAAAAGGAAATTTAAAGACACTTGCCAATTAAAAGAAAAAGGAATAAAATGAGAATTAACAGAAAATTTGTCATGACAAAATGAAAAAATATCATATATGGAGGATTGAAAGGATGAGGAACACAGCACAAAGCTCAGCAGGCAGACGAATCGAATCGCTGCTTGACGCAAACAGTTTTGTTGAAATCGGCGGGTCCATCACGGCAAGAAGCACCGATTTCAATATGGGAGAAAATCAGCCGCCTTCAGACGGCGTCATCACCGGCTACGGCGTCATCGACGGCAATCTTGTTTATGTGTACAGCCAGGACGCGGCGGTACTGGGAGGAAGCGTCGGTGAGATGCACGCAAAAAAGATTGCCGGGCTGTATGACCTTGCGATGAAAATGGGAGCGCCGGTAATCGGACTGATTGACAGCGCAGGATTAAGGCTGCAGGAGGCTACGGACGCTCTGAACGCGTTTGGAGAAATTTACAGAAAACAGGTTATGGCCAGCGGCGTCATCCCGCAGATTACGGCGGTTTTCGGAAGCTGCGGCGGCGGACTTGCCATGATGGCGGGTTTGACAGACTTTACGTTCATGGAGGCAAAGAAGGCAAAGCTTTTTGTAAATTCTCCCAATGCGCTGGAGGGCAACCACGCGTCAAAATGTGACGCCGCATCGGCCAAATTCCAGGAGGAAGAGGTTGGGCTTGTCGACGGATCCGGAACAGAAGAAGAAATTCTTGAGCAGATCCGCAGGCTGATCTGCATGATCCCGGCAAACAATGAAGACGACATGTCGTATGAGGAGTGCGAAGATGACTTAAACCGTGTATGCAAAGATCTGGAAAACGCAGCGGGGGACACCTCCATCCTGCTCTCACAGATCTCGGACGGCAATGTCTTCTTTGAGACAAAGAAACAGTACGCAAAAGAAATGGTTACCGGATTTATCCGCCTGAACGGTATGACAGTCGGAGCAGTCGCAAACCGCACGGAGCTTTACGACGAAGAGGGAAATGCATCAGAAACGTTTGAACCGGTTCTGACGACAAAGGGTTCCAAGAAAGCGGCAAAATTTGTGAAATTCTGCGATGCCTTCAACATCCCGGTTCTGTCTGTGACAAACGCGCAGGGATTCAAAGCAAACCTGCACTCTGAAAGAAATATTGCCAGAGCAGTCTCGGAGCTGATTTATGCCTTTGCAGACGCGACAGTTCCAAAGGTAAATCTGATTACGGGATGCGCTTTTGGAAGCGCGTATGTGGCCATGAACAGCAAAGCCATCGGCGCGGACCTGACATTTGGATGGAACAGCGCTCAGATCGGCATGATGGACGCAAAGCTTGCGGCAAAGATTATGTACGCGGACGCCGATATGTCTGTCATCCAGGAAAAGGCAGCACAGTACGCCGCCCTCCAGTCAAGCGTCGATTCAGCGGCGAGACGCGGATACGTCGATACGGTCATAGAGCCGGAGGATACAAGAAAATATCTGATCGGCGCTTTCGAGATGCTGTTTACCAAGAGAGAAGATCGTCCGAACAAAAAACACGGCACGGTTTAAGTGAGGTGGATCAGATGACAGGAAAATGGAAAAAAATATGGTTAGGTTTAGGCTTAGCGGGAGCTTTAGGCGCAATGTCCCCGGCAGCGGTGTTCGCGCAGGAGACAGCGACCGCTTCGGAGGCAAATAGAGGCGGCAGCTCGCTGCAGACAGCAGAGATTGCCTGTGACGATACGAATATCTCCGAGCAGATTCGGGCCACACTTGCCTACAGTTCAGAGGGATTTCTCGATACGATCACGCAGTACAGCGAAGCGGACATTGCGGATATGGCGGAAAACGGATCGGATTTTGAACAGGCAATCGCATCGGCATGGGAAGACAACCGGGAGGATCTGGGCGCTCTCATCTCGGTGGAACAGCATGAGATTTCCGAGAGCAACGGCATCTATACCGTGCTGACAACAGCGCAGTTTGAAAATAAGGGCGCAGATTTTACGGTGACGTACGATGCAGATCTGCAGCCGATGGAGGCGACCATCGACGCCGAGAAGACACTCGGGGAAAATATGATGGAAGCCGGAATGAACTTTATTATAGGAATGTGTACGGTGTTTGTCGTACTGATTTTCCTGACCTTTGTGATCGGACTTTTGAAACCTCTGGCAGAAAAGATTGAGGGTGTAAAGAAGAAAGAAGAACCGCAGACACAGGCGCCGCCCGTTCCGGTCATTGCTGAGGAGGAGCAGAAGGATTTGACGGATGATCTTGAGCTGGTTGCCGTCATCACAGCCGCAATCGCAGCGTCCGAAAACACTTCCAGCGACGGATTTGTCGTCCGCTCCATCAAGAGAGCAAAAAATAGAAAATGGTAAAAATAAGGAGGATACGAAGATGAAAAGTTATACAATTACAGTCAATGGCAATGTTTATGAAGTAACCGTGGAGGAAGGAACAGCAGGAAAAGAGACAAAACCGGCTGCAAAGGCAATGCCGAAACCGGCTAAAAAACCGGAACAGAAAAATGCGGCAGCGGCAGGCTCTGTCAAGGTAACGGCAGGAGCGGCAGGAAAAGTATTTAAAATCGCGGCAAATGTGGGACAGAGCGTAAAAGCGGGCGATCCGGTTGTCGTGATCGAAGCGATGAAGATGGAGATTCCAGTTGTCGCACCGCAGGACGGAACCGTGGCAAGCATTGAGGTTGCAGTGGGAGATGAAATTGACGCAGGCGCTACCCTGGCAACTATGAACTAAATAAAAAGCGGAGGTAGAAAAATGTCATACATAATAGACACGTTGGATAACCTGGTCCATCAGACAGCCTTCTTCCACCTGACATGGGGAAACTATGTGATGATTGTGATCGCCTGCATTTTTCTTTATCTGGCGATCAAAAAAGATTATGAACCCTTGCTGCTGGTTCCGATCGCTTTTGGAATGCTTTTAGTCAACATTTATCCGGATATTATGGCGAGCCCGGAAGACACCTCAAACGGCGTGGGAGGTCTTCTCCATTACTTCTATCTGCTCGACGAGTGGAGCATTCTGCCCTCCCTGATCTTTATGGGAGTCGGGGCGATGACGGATTTTGGACCTTTGATTGCAAACCCAAAGAGCTTTCTTTTAGGCGCGGCGGCACAGCTGGGCATTTACTGTGCCTATTTCCTCGCCATTTTGATGGGCTTTAACGGAAAAGCGGCCGCTGCCATCTCCATTATCGGAGGCGCGGACGGACCGACCTCGATTTTCCTCGCCGGAAAACTGGGTCAGGGAGCGCTCTTAGGACCGATCGCCGTGGCGGCATACTCCTATATGTCCCTGGTGCCGATCATTCAGCCGCCGATCATGAAATTGTTTACGACGGAAAAAGAGAGAAAAATTAAGATGGAACAGCTCCGGCCTGTCTCTAAGCTGGAGAAAATCCTGTTCCCGATTATCATCACCGCTGTGGTGTGCCTGATCCTTCCTACGACGGCTCCTCTTGTGGGAATGCTGATGCTGGGAAATCTGTTCCGCGAAAGCGGCGTTGTAAAACAGCTGACCGAGACGGCGTCGAACGCGCTGATGTACATCGTCGTTATTATCCTCGGAACCTCGGTAGGCGCAACGACAAGCGCAGAGGCATTTTTAAATCTGGACACCTTAAAAATCGTACTCCTGGGACTGATTGCATTCGCGTTTGGAACGGCAGGCGGAGTCTGGTTTGGAAAATTGATGTGCAAATTCTCGGGAGGAAAAATTAACCCGCTGATTGGATCGGCAGGTGTGTCCGCAGTTCCGATGTCGGCGCGCGTATCGCAGAAAGTCGGCGCGGAGGCAGATCCGACAAACTTCCTCTTAATGCATGCGATGGGACCAAACGTAGCAGGAGTAATCGGCACGGCAGTTGCGGCAGGAGCGTTTATGGCGATCTTTGGAGTGCAGTAAAAACAAGAATTCACGATGATATGGAGAGGAGTTTGAAAGGAATATGGCTGAACAACAAAAAAAACCTATTAAAATAACAGAGACCATTCTGCGCGATGCGCATCAGTCTCTGATTGCGACGAGAATGACAACGGAGCAGATGCTCCCGATCGTAGACAAGATGGATAAGGTGGGATACCACTCAGTGGAGTGCTGGGGAGGAGCGACCTTTGACGCATCTTTGCGCTTCCTGCACGAAGATCCGTGGGACAGACTGCGCAAGTTCCGCGACGGATTTAAACATACAAAGCTGCAGATGCTCTTCCGCGGTCAGAACATCCTGGGCTACCGCCCGTACGCGGACGACGTGGTAGAATACTTTGTACAGAAATCTGCGGCGAACGGAATCGACATTATCCGTATCTTTGACTGCTTAAACGATCTGAGAAATCTGCAGACAGCGGTGGACGCGGCAAACAAGGAAAAAGCGCACGCGCAGGTAGCGCTTTCGTACACGCTGGGAGACGCCTATACGTTAGAGTACTGGACACAGAAAGCAAAACAGATTGAGGAGATGGGAGCAAGCTCGATCTGCATCAAAGACATGGCAGGACTCCTGCTCCCGTATAAGGCAACCGAACTGGTATCCGCACTGAAAAAAGCTGTCAAAATTCCGATTCAGCTGCACACGCATTATACGTCCGGAGTTGCTTCCATGACGTACTTAAAAGCGGTGGAGGCAGGCGTGGACGTGATCGACACGGCCATGTCGCCGTTTGCTCTGGGAACCTCCCAGCCTGCGACGGAAGTGATGGTGGAAACGTTCAGGGGAACGCCGTACGATACGGGATATGACCAGAAGCTGCTCGCTGAGATCGCCGACTATTTCCGACCGATCAGAGATCAGGCGCTGGAGAGCGGACTGCTGAATCCGAAAAACCTCGGCGTCAACATCAAGACGCTGCTGTATCAGGTTCCGGGAGGAATGCTCTCAAACCTGACCTCGCAGCTGAAGGAACAGCACGCGGAAGACAAGTTCTATGAGGTTCTCGAGGAGGTTCCAAAGGTTAGAAAAGATCTGGGAGAGCCGCCTCTGGTAACGCCGTCTTCCCAGATCGTCGGCACACAGGCTGTGTTTAATGTCCTGACAGGAGAACGCTATAAGATGGTGACGAAAGAGACAAAAGACGTTCTCTCAGGAAAGTATGGGGCAACAGTAAAACCGTTTAACCCAGAAGTGCAGAAAAAGTGCATCGGAGATACAAAGCCGATCACATGCCGTCCGGCAGATCTGCTTGACAATGAGCTTGACAAGCTGGAGAGCGAGATGGCGCAGTGGAAGGAGCAGGATGAGGACGTTCTGACGTACGCTCTCTTCCCCCAGGTTGCGGTAGACTTCTTTAAATACAGACAGGCACAGGAGACGAAGATTGATCCGGGCGTTGCGGATTCTAAAAATAAGGCGTATCCGGTATAAAAGCGTATCGGCTACTCAGATCAGACAGGCTGCGGCACTGATGATTTTGTCAATGGAGACAAAGACAAAAAGAACAGGCGGCAGCCTTTTCAAATAAAGCAGGAGCAGACAGAAAAACAGATGGGAAAAATATTGATAGTGGGCGGAGGGGCAGCCGGAATGTTTGCCTCCGTCATCGCAGCGCAGCAGGGACATGACGTGGAGGTCTTTGAAAAAAACGAAAAACTGGGGAAAAAATTATTTATTACAGGAAAGGGAAGATGCAATCTGACAAATGCCTGTGATATGGAGGAGCTGTTTGATAGCATCTGCACAAACAGCAAATTTTTATACAGCGCCTTCTATGGCTTCACCAACCAGGATACCATACAGTTTTTTGAGAACGCGGGGCTTCGGATGAAAGTCGAACGGGGAAATCGGGTGTTTCCCAGCAGCGACCACTCCTCCGATGTGATCGCTGCCCTGGAAAAAAAGATGAGAGAAAACGGCGTAAAAGTCTTTTTGAACACAAAAGTTCACCATCTTTTGACAGAAGAAAACCGGTGCGTTGGAATCGTTTTGGAGAATGGAAGAGAAAGAAAAGGAGACAGGGTGATCGTGGCGACGGGAGGACTTTCCTATCCATCGACAGGTTCCACCGGAGACGGATATGAATTTGCAAAGGCGTGCGGTCATGAGGTGACGGAACGGATGCCTTCGCTTGTCCCCTTCAATGTAAAAGAAGAATGGGTCAGGGAACTGCAGGGGCTTTCCCTGAAAAACATTTCCATCCGGATTTTTGAGGGAAAAAAGAAAGTGTACGAGGACTTTGGAGAGATGATGTTCACCCATTTTGGCGTGACGGGTCCCGTCATCTTAAGCGCCAGCGCAAGAATCGGGAAGAAGCTGCGGCGCGGAAAACTGAGGATGGAGCTGGATTTAAAACCGGCGCTGAGCGAAGAACAGCTCGACAAAAGATTGATCCGGGAGTTTTCACAAGCGCAGAACAGACAGTTTAAGAACGCTCTGGGAGGATTATTCCCGGCAAAACTGATTCCCGTTATGATCAGGCTCTCCGAAATTTTGCCTGAAAAGCGGATTCATGAAATCTCGAAAGAGGAAAGACGCCATCTTTTGCACAAAATAAAATATTTAGAGTTGACCTTGACGGGACTTAGAGATTATAATGAAGCTATTATCACAAAAGGCGGGATTGCGGTAAAAGAGGTGAATCCCACAACCATGGAATCAAAACGGGTTGAGGGTCTATATTTTATCGGGGAGATCTTAGATGTGGACGCCGTGACGGGAGGATTTAACCTCCAGATTGCATGGTCTACGGCATATGCCGCCGCCACCAATCTCTCAGCGTAAACCGCCGGAACGGGAGGTCGTCTTATGGGTTTTCAGATTGCGATTGACGGACCGGCAGGAGCCGGAAAGAGCACGATTGCAAAACGAATCGCAAAGCAGATTTCGTTTGTCTATGTCGACACAGGAGCCATGTACCGGGCAATGGCGCTTTATTTTTTAAACCGCCATATTTCAGCAGATCAGGAAGAGGAGATCAAAAAAGCGTGCGGTCAGATTCAAATTGAGATCGCGTACCAGGATGGGGAACAGCAGATTTTTTTAAACGGAGAAAATATCACGCCGTATCTGAGGACAGAGGAAGTGGGAAATATGGCTTCTGTGATTTCCGCAAACGGCGCTGTGCGGCAAAAGCTGCTGGATCTGCAGAGAGATCTCGCCGATAAAGAGAATGTTGTGATGGACGGCAGGGATATTGCCAGCCGGGTACTCCCGGACGCACAGCTGAAAATTTACCTTACGGCGAGCGCACAAAAAAGAGCGCACAGACGATACCTGGAATTGAAAGAAAAAGGAGTCGAATGTGATGAGAAGGCGGTCCAAAAGGATATTGAGCAGAGAGATTACCGGGATATGCACCGGGAGATTGCCCCGCTTGTCCGGACGCAGGATGCCGTTCTGCTTGACACTTCCGATCTGACCATCGAAGAGGTGGTGCGGAAGATTTTAGAGCTTTATACAGAACGCAGCTGAGCTGTAAGAATGGAGGAACGCATGAAAGTGATTGTGGCAGATACCGCCGGTTTTTGCTTCGGGGTTCGGCGCGCCGTCGAAAAGGTGTACGAGCAGGTGGAAAACGGACGGCTTCCGATTTACACATATGGTCCGATCATCCACAACGAAAGCGTCGTAGAGGATCTGGAGAGAAAGGGCGTCCGGGCGCTTCAGACAAGAGAAGAGCTTGAGGCGCTGGAGGAAGGAACCGTTGTGATCCGCTCGCACGGGGTAGAGAAAGAAATTTACGACCTGATCGAAAAAAAAAATCTGAATCTGGTTGACGCGACATGCCCTTATGTGAAAAAGATCCACAAAATTGTAGAGAGAGAGAGCAAAAAAGGAGCGGATATCCTGATTATCGGGGATCCGAATCATCCGGAGGTCAGAGGAATTCAAGGATGGGCGCTTACGCCGGTTGCTGTGGTGCAGTCGGAAGAAGAAGCGGAAAAATATGAGAATTTAGAGAAAAAACGGATCTGCATTGTCAGCCAGACGACATTTAATTACAATAAATTTAATAAACTTGTTGAAATTATTTCAAAAAAGCGTTATGATATAATTGTTTTAAATACGATCTGCAGTGCAACAGAAGAAAGGCAGACCGAAGCAAGAAAGATTGCTGCGTTAGCTGACTGTATGATTGTAATTGGCGGAAAGCACAGTTCTAACACGCAGAAATTATTTGAAATATGTAAAAAGGAATGTGAAAATACTTACTATATACAGACACTCGATGATTTGGATGCTACATCTTTGCCGTCCATGGGTTGCGTAGGTATTACCGCAGGGGCTTCAACCCCAAACAATATAATTGAGGAGGTTCAAAAGAAATGTCAGATTTAAGCTTTGAACAAATGCTTGAGGAATCATTAAAAACAATTCATAATGGAGAGGTTGTAGAAGGTACAGTTATCGATGTAAAAGATGATGAAATTATCTTAAATATAGGCTACAAAGCAGACGGTATCATTACCAAAAGCGAATACACAAATGATTCCAACGCAAAACTTTCCGATCTTGTAAAGGTAAACGACAAGATGGAAGCAAAAGTACTGAAGGTAAACGACGGAGAGGGACAGGTATCCCTGTCGTACAAACGTCTTGCCACAGAAAAAGGAAATAAGAGACTGGAGGAAGCGTTTAATAACCATGAGGTCCTGAAAGCTACAGTGACTCAGGTGTTGGACGGCGGATTGAGCGTCGTTGTGGACGAATCAAGAGTCTTTATCCCGGCAAGCCTTGTCTCCGATACGTATGAGAAAAATCTTGGAAAATATGCCGGTCAGGAAATCGAGTTTGTGATCAGCGAGTTTAATCCAAAGAGAAGAAGAATCATCGGCGACCGCAAACAGCTGCTTGTTGCGAGAAAAGCGGAGATGCAGAAAGAACTCTTTGAGAGAATCCACGCTGGAGACGTAGTGGAAGGCGTGATCAAGAATGTAACGGATTTCGGCGCATTCATCGATTTAGGCGGAGCAGACGGGCTGCTTCATATCTCCGAGATGTCCTGGGGACGCGTGGAGAATCCAAAGAAAGTCTTCAAAGTAGGAGAGAAACTGTCTGTTCTGATTAAAGACATCAGCGGAGACAAAATTGCTCTGAGCCTGAAATTTGAAGATCAGAATCCTTGGCTGACAGCTGCACAGAAATATGCCGTAGGAAACGTTGTGACAGGAAAAGTTGCAAGAATGACCGATTTTGGAGCTTTCGTAGAATTAGAGCCAGGCGTTGACGCGCTGCTGCACGTATCCCAGATTTCCAGCGAGCATGTAGAGAAGCCGTCGGACGTTTTAAAAATTGGACAGGAAATTACAGCAAAAGTAGTGGACTTCAATGAGACGGACAAAAAAATCAGCTTAAGCGTAAAAGCTTTAGAGACAAAAGCAGAGGCGCCGGCAGAAGAAAAATAAAATTTTTTTACAGCAGTCAGAAGGGCTATTGCAAGATTCTGTGTTTTGCAATAGTCCTTTTTTATATGCAATCTCAGAAAATTGTGGTATACTAGAAAGGCTACTGCAAAAAGAGACTTTGGATATACGAGGAAAACACAGAAGAATCCGAAAACATATTTTCCTCATAGGCAAAGTAAATCCGGGAGTCCCCACAGCTTTCCTGAAAGCAGGGAGTGTAAAGCGAGGTTTTCTGCGGCAAAAAAAGACCGGTCTTTTCGACATAGCATTCTTCAGGCTTTGCGGGACGTCTGCGCGACCGCTCTATGCAGGAAGAAAGACTTTTATGGACTGCGCGTCCTTCCAGAGGAAGATAATCGTAGTGTTTATAGTCAGAAAAGAAATGCCTCATAGTCCCTTTTGCGCCCTCTATGACAAAGAGAGCTCTCTCTTTTTCGGCGCAGAAAAAGCCGTACGCATTGTGAAGAGAAACAGGCGCCGGAATGGGATAGGGCAGGAGGACGCAAACCTCGAGGCAGAATGCGCCCGCTTGATCGGGGCATTGCTTTGCGGAAACGCTTTCAAGGGAAAAAATGCCTTTTTGAAGAAATTCATAAGACAAAAAGGAAAACAAAGAGACCATTCCCGTCAAATCGTCGAGATTATGCGCAAAAAGAAGCTCCTCCGACTGAGGCAGGAGCGTGCCCTGACATTGCCGGTAAAGGGAAATCAGATCCTTTCCAGTGTAAGGGCAAATGCGGCGGACTCCAAGGAAGGATTCAAGATACGGCTGATTCAGCTTTTCAAGATTGAGCAGACGCTTAAACGGACGGATCTCCTGAAAAAGATCAAACTGAGACAGACTGGTCAGAGGACACAAAATGGAAAGCTGACGGCAGCGCTCTAAGAGAAAAGGGAGATCAAAACGGCGCCCGTTAAAATGGACGACCTGGCGGAAGGAAGAGCAGAAATCCAGAAAACGGCGGAGAATTTCAGATTCTTCCGCGGCATTTTGCGCCAGCCACTGGCAGGAATGCCAATAACCCTTTTCCCAAAAAAGCACGCCGATCAGATAGACATAGGAAGTCTTTGCACAGAGACCTGTCGTTTCGATATCAAAAAGAAAGGTTTCGTGCAGATTCGGAAGATTGGGAAGCTTCGGAAGGTCAAGAAGACAATGCGTTTGCTGTTTCAGTTTCATAATAACGGCTCCTTTCTAAGCATTTCTGCCATTTGAAAAAAATTTTACACAATTCGATATTATTATACCTGATTTTTGAGGAGATAGCGAAAAAAAAGAGAATAAAAAGGCAGTCCTGTTTCGTATAGCAGCTAAGACAGAGAAAAGGAGGGAGAATGCGGCACTGCCGCCATACTTTATAATGTGGGATTTTAAAATTGGAGGGGTAACCTGTTATAACCTTTTAAACTGGTTTTTTTTATACAGCTTTTTTGGCTGGATTTGGGAGAGCGCTTATGTGTCGTGGCAGCAGAAGCGGCTGGTAAATCGCGGCTATGTGATGGGACCGTTTATAACCATTTATGGAGTCGGCGCGATCTTGATTTATCTGATCTTTCATTCGGTTTCGGATCACCTGCTGTATCTTTTTATAGGGGGCAGCATCGTCACCACGCTGCTGGAATATCTCACCTCAGTGGTGATGGAATGGATTTTCCATACAAGCTGGTGGGACTACAGTGAAAAAAAGTGGAATTTTCAGGGAAGAATCTGTCTGGAAAGCTCCATCTGCTGGGGATTTCTGACCATTTTTATGTTCGCTGTCCTGCACCCGGCCGTAGAAAAAATTGTCTCGCAGTATTCCGTTTCCACAGGGAAAATAATCGTAACTATCATCATGATTTTGTATGGAATTGACTTTATTTTTTCTACCATTACTGCAGCAGATTTAGGACAAAAGATGGAAAAGCTGGAAGTCCTTGTCAGCGAATGGATTGAGATGATACAGAAATCAAAAACATATACTTCTGCGGAGGAATGGCTGGAAAAATTAGAGCCATACAGAAACTCTCTAAGGAGAAAAAATATTCGGGAAAAAATCGATCTGTACCAGAAAATAGCAATAGAAAAGCTGGACCGTCTTGGGATTTTAGATTACCGGAATGAGCTAAGACAAAAGGTTCAAAAGATTTACGATCAGTATGAAAAGATCGGAGAAAAAAGCAGCTGGTTTTCAAAGCGTTTAATCAAAGCATATCCGTATCTGGGAGAATTCGGAGAGATAAAAAAGCGGATCAGACTACTGAAAAATAAAGAAGAAAGAAGGTACGACAACATGAAACCATTCACTTTTCGGGGCGGTATTCACCCGTATGACGGGAAAGAGTTATCGAAAGACAAACCGATTCGAAAGATACTTCCAAAAGGGGAACTGGTCTACCCCCTGGCACAGCATATCGGAGCGCCGGCCGTGCCTATTGTGAAAAAAGGAGACCGCGTTTTGGAGGGACAAAAAATAGCGGAGGCAGGAGGCTTTGTCTCTGTGCCGATTCATGCCTCCGTATCCGGCACGGTGAAGGGAATCGAACAGCGGCTGACGCCGTCCGGCACGCTCTGCGATGCGGTTGTCATAGAAAATGACGGGGCATATGAAAGCGTGGAGCTTCCAAAACAAAAGCCCTTAGAAGAGATGACGGGTGAGGAAATCGTTCAGATTATAAAAGAAGCAGGCATTGTGGGGATGGGAGGAGCCGGATTTCCTACCCATGTAAAGCTTTCCCCAAAAGAGCCGGATAAAATCGAATATATTATCGCAAACTGTTCAGAATGCGAGCCGTATCTGACTGCCGACTACAGAAGGATGATAGAAAACCCGCAGATGGTGACAGGAGGAATGCGGGCCGTTTTAAAAATTTTCCCAAAGGCAAAGGGAATCATTGCCGTGGAGGACAACAAAAAAGATGCGGCAGAACAGATAAAAAAAGAAATCAGACAGACGGATGCGATGGAAGTCGTTCTCTTAAAAACAAAATACCCGCAGGGAGCAGAGCGTCAGCTCATCTATGCGGTGACGGGCAGAGCGATCCACTCTGCCATGCTTCCGGCAGACGCAGGCTGCATCGTCAACAACTGTGATACACTGTGCGCAATTGACCGCGCCGTGCGGGAAGGGCGTCCTCTGACGCGCCGGATTGTGACGGTGACGGGAAACGCCGTAACAAATCCTCAGAATTTTGAGGTCTGCATAGGGACAAACTGCCGGGAGCTGATAGAAGAGGCGGGCGGATGGAAAAGCAGCCCGAAAAAGGTAATAGCGGGAGGACCGATGATGGGGACAGCGCTGTACCGGACAGATGTCCCGGTTGTCAAAACATCTTCGGGTCTGCTCTGCCTGAGTGAAGATGAGGCGGCGGAATATGAGCCGAGCGCCTGCATCAACTGCGGAAGATGCGCACAGGTCTGTCCGGGGCGGATTCTTCCGGCAAGACTTGCGGATTTTGCACAGTGGCATGACGAAGAAAAATTCATCAAGTACCATGGAATGGAATGCTGCGAATGCGGATGCTGCAGCTTTGTGTGTCCTGCAAAACGGCAGCTGACACAGGCGATTAAATCTATGAGAAAACTTCTGCTTGCGAAAAAGAAAACAAAATAGAAGGGAGAAAGACATATGAGTGAGTTACTTCACGTCTCATCAAATCCGCATATACGGGACAGACAGACGACGGGAAACATTATGATAATGGTGCTGATCGGACTGCTTCCGACAACGGTATTTGGAGTGTTCCACTTTGGCGTTCCGGCGCTGATTACGATTGTGATTGCAGTGATGTCGAGCGTATTGGCAGAATATTGCTATGAACGCCTAGTTCACAAGAAAAGTACGATTTCTGACTGCAGCGCGGCGGTTACAGGTCTGCTGCTTGCTCTGAACCTTCCGGCCTCCGTGCCCTGGTGGATTCCGGTTTTGGGGAGCATCTTTGCGATTATAATCGTAAAACAGCTGTTTGGCGGGCTGGGACAAAATTTTATGAATCCTGCTCTGGCAGCAAGATGCTTTTTGCTGATTTCCTTTACCGGGAGAATGACAACGTTTACGTACGACGGCATCACAGGGGCAACGCCTCTCGCCCTGCTGAAGCAGGGGGAATCTGTCGACGTCCTGAGCATGTTTCTGGGAACGACAGGGGGAACCATCGGAGAAACCTCCGCGCTCGCCATCCTAATCGGAGCGGCATTTCTGCTTTGGAATAAGATCATTGACATCAGAATTCCTGCCGCCTATCTTGGAAGCTTCGCGGTTTTTGCGCTGCTGTTCGGAGGACGCGGTCTGGATCTGTCCTATCTGGGCGCTCAGCTGTTCGGAGGCGGACTGATGCTCGGCGCTTTTTTTATGGCGACCGACTATGTGACCTCCCCCATCACCAAAAAAGGAAGAGTGATCTATGGATGCATTCTGGGAATTTTGACAGGAATTTTTCGTATTTTCGGAAATTCAGCGGAAGGCGTCTCCTACGCGATTATTTTTTCAAACCTTTTAGTACCGCTGATTGAGAAAATCACAATTCCGAAGGCATTTGGAAAAGGAGGCGAAAAATCTTGAGCAAAATTATAAAAGATGCGCTGATGCTGATGACGATCACACTGGTATCGGGGCTGCTGCTTGGTCTTGTCTATGAGGTGACAAAAGAACCAATCCGCCAGCAGGAGGAAAAGCAGAAAACGGCGGCCTACCAGGAGGTTTTCGCAGACGCTGCGGCATTTGAAGAGATGGAAGAGAGAGAAAACTGGGAACCGATTGTGCAGGAAAGTTTAGAGCAGGCGGGACTGACCGGAAAGGATCAGATCGACGAGGTGTGGAAGGCGCTTTCCGCAGACGGAAGCGTGCTTGGAGCCGTCCTTGAGGTGACGTCAAAAGAAGGATATGGCGGAGACATCGAATTTGCAGTCGGTATCAGGACGGACGGCACAGTCAATGCAATTTCCATTTTGTCTATCAGCGAGACAGCCGGACTTGGAATGAAGGCGGACACAGAGGAATTTAAAAGCCAGTTTTCGGGAAAAAACGTGGACGTCTTCTCCTACACGAAGACGGGGGCGGCACAAGAAGACGAGATTGACGCCATCAGCGGCGCGACAGTCACAACAAACGCCCTTGTCAATGGAGTCAACGCAGGGCTGACCAGTTTCAGAGCTTTAAGCGAAGGAGGCGTGTTCGATGAATAGAGTGACAGAACGGCTTTATAATGGAATCATAAAGGAAAATCCTACATTTGTTTTGATGCTGGGAATGTGTCCGACTTTGGCGGTTACGACCTCCGGCATGAACGGGCTTGGAATGGGGCTGACCACGATG
>CAWVKK010000012.1:0-22662 GCA_963929865.1 uncultured Eubacteriales bacterium
TGGTGGGAGTCGAACCCACGCGCCCTTGCGGACCTATCGCATTTCGAGTGCGACCTCTTACGACCACTTGAGTACATCTCCAGAAATATCTGCGCTATTTAGTATACCATAAATTTTGAAAAATGCAAAAGGTTTCTCAACGATTTTTGTATTTTTTTTTACACAGTCCGTGATAGGCGTTTTTTCTGCACATGGTTTCGTACAGCTGTCGGGCTTCATCTTGTCCGGCAGGCTTGCCCTTAGGGTCATCCGCCAAAAGAAAATGTGTGGTCTGTTAGCTGGGAAAAATTCGTCCCAATCTTACCGGTGAAAAAAATTTTGACAATATTTTTTGAAGAGATTCTTCTGACAACTTTCCAGTAATCAATCATAAAAGGGATCTAAATGTAACAGATTATACCCTTTTGTCTCATCATCATTTTTAATATCTGTCAAGCAGCGCCTTTTTCTAAAATTATGCCGTAATCATTTTTTCTACCTCCATCTTTGTCTTCAGTCCCACCGAGCGCTTTTTTACCTCCCCGTCTTTCATGACGATCAGAGTCGGGATGCTCATCACCCCAAATTCTCTGGCAAGCTCCGGTTCCTCCTCAACGTTTACCTTTCCGACTTTTACACTGCCCTCATATTCCTGAGCAATTTTATCCACCACCGGGGACATCTTTCTGCACGGCATACACCACGGTGCAAAAAAGTCTATCATAACTGTTCCTCTCTCCTGCAGTACCTCTTTATGAAAATTACGTTTATTTATCTCATATGCTGACATGATTCCTTACTCCTCTCTGTTGTGTTTCTGGTTGTTTTGTTATCTATACTATATACAGAAACACACCGTTTGACTGTGACATTGTCACATCCGTCTCTTCCGCTCAGAGTCCTCCCCTGTCATCTCAGACTTTCCCTCGCCGTTTCCAGCAGCTTTGCCTCGTCCACAATAGAAATCCTGTTCCGCCCCAGTTCCACAATCTGTTCATTCTGAAAATATTTCAGCATCCGGCTGATGACCTCCCTGGCGCTCCCCAGATGCTGGGCGATCGTCTCATGCGTCATCTTCAGCTCCTTTGTCCCAAGCAGCTCCATCTCCTCAGCTAAGAACGCCGCCAGCCTCGAGTCGAGCCGTTTATATAAAATCTGGTCCAGCAGCCACATCACATTGGAAAATCTGGACGCCATCAGCTCATTCGTAAAATTTGCCACCGCAGCCGACTCTCTCATCAGCTCTTGGTATACTTTCGGCGGAATCTGGTACAGCACAGCGTCTGTCTCCGCCGAGACGGCAAGGTCAAACTCAATTCCGCTCATAATGCACGAAGCGGAAAACAGGCAGATATCCCGCTCAAACAGCCGGTACAGCGTAATCTCCTTTCCCTCCTCTGAAATCGTGTACACGCGCAGCTGTCCCGACTGCACAATAAACAGCCCTACGCAGTCTTCTGCACCGTTATGTAAAATCGTTCCCTTTTGCGCCTTTCTCTCTCTCATCGCATAGGCAAACCGGTTCTGCTGCTCCCTTGTCAGCTTTTTCCAAAAGGGCAAATATTCCTCCGCCTTCATCCTGCTTCCTCTCTTTCTGACTTATCTAATCCTTTCGCTCCATTGTATCAGCTCCCGCGGCAGTATATGCACGCAGAATGCTTCTTTTGGGATCACAATCCTCTCTCCGCCCGCACAGTATGCCTCGATGTTATCCAGCTGTCCGTTTTCTTTTTTTATGTAGTCCTCCAGCTTTACCCGCACCATCCGCTCTACCTCCTCGCCCGCGGCAAAATCGGGAACTGTGTCCGTCACGTACGCATACAGATGCGCGATTTCCCTGTCATGAAACGGTCCGGCGTCCGTGCTTTCCTTGACTGCTCCGAGATATCTCAGATCCTTCTTTTCCAGAAAAAGCCCTATCTCTTCCCGCACCTCCCTCAAAACAGCGTCTTCGTGGCGCTCTCCGGCGTCTACGTGTCCCGTCGAGGCAATGTCGTAGTACCCCGGAAAGTCTTTTTTCGTGAGGGCTCTCTGCTGAAAATACGCCCATATCTGCCCTTTCGTCTCCTGCAAAACCCAGCAGTGGACAACCTCATGCCACAGCCCCTGTCTGTGAGCCTCTTCTCTGGGCACTGTACCGTTTTCCCTGCCGTCTTCCCCGTAAACTGTAATCATTTCCTGTCTCATTCTTTTTCTGATCGATCCTCCCGTTTTTTTCTGCAGCGCTGCTGCATCATTTTCTATCCTATCAGAAATTTTTTAAACTTCCAAATATTTTTCTTTTTTGCGGCAAAATCAAAAAGGATTCCCCGGCCGTCTCTTTTTGTGCAGCCGCAGAATCCCTTTTTCTGTCTTTTTATCCCGTTATTTTTTCTTTTCCGTCTTGTCTATCCACTCTTTGAGTTCTCTCTTCTGCCTGCTTCCGCTGATTCTCCCCACCGCGCTTCCATCCTGAAACATCACAAATGTGGGGACGGACATAATGTGAAACTCCTGCGCCAGCTCCGGATGGCGGTCAATATCGATCTTTCCGATCCGGTACGAGGTTTCTTCTCTGGAGAGTTCTTCCAGCACCGGAGCCATCCTTTTGCACGGTCCGCACCAGGCGGCATAAAAATCGACAAGCACCGGCTTTTCACTTTGGAGTACAGACTGTTCAAAATTGTCCTCTGTCAGTTCCATGATTTCCATAGGCGTCCTCCTGTTGTCACGCAATCTCTTTCCTCTTTTATCATCCCCAAAAATAGTTTGTTCTAGCCGAAAAAATTTATAAAAATCTTAAAAATATTCCCTTTATTTTTCGATAGAATCCTTGCGGTAAATATGTTATAGTAGAGGTATCAATTCATTTAGGAGGATATGAAATTATGAAGAAAAGACTCTTAGCTCTGAGTTCCATACTGGGCACAAGTTTTCTGCTTCTGACAGGATTTGACAGCAGCGTGACGCCTGAGAGCATCATCGAAGATGCCTCAGCCGCCATCTCTGAGGTCTCTTCTCTTGATCTGGACATAGATCTTGACTTTCTGCTGAATATGGAAATGCTCACAGGAAGCGGCGACAACGTCGTTCCTCTCTCGATGGGAATCGGAATGACCGCAGGTATGCAGATGCAGGTCGCAGAGGATGACAGCTTCGCTTTGCTGGTCGAGGGAAATATAGTCGCCATGGGAAGCGCTGATGAAATGAACCAGTCTGTCTATCTCGTTCCAAGCGGCAGCGGATACGACTGTTACACCTATAACTCTGACTATGACACCTGGTCCTACACCTTTGACTCATCTACGGATACCCGTGAAACTATAGATATGTTAAAGGGATTATTGTCAGGCGAGCTGACCGATGAGCTTTACAGCTCTTCCCCGGAACTCGCTGAATTGTCTGGGCTTTCCTCGGAACTCAAGTACACTCTGTCCAGCCAGCCGGTCACCGTCAACGGCGTCTCATGCTACGAATTGAAGGCTGAGATAGACGGCTCCTTTTTCAGCGAAAATCCCCAGCTTCTGGATACGCTCTTTTCCGCGGAAGATATAGACGAGACGAGTCTCTTGATGGTTTATCTCATGCTCGACGGAGTCTCTGTCGATGTCTCCTGCTATGTGGCAGTCGATACAAGTCTTCCTGTTCAGATGACCGTAGACTTCAGCGACACGGATCTGTCCACCCTAAGCCAGATTCTGGAGCTGTACATGCTTCAAGACTCCGATTCCTCAGCGCAGACCTCTTTTGACTTCTCTATGGACTCTGCAGTGATTACGATAAACATTGACGCCAATAATACGCCGACTGTCACAGTTCCCAGCGAAGCCTTACTCGCCAAAGAGCAGGCACAAGCTTCAGATTCAGACTTTGACGGCACGAAAGAGACAGAGGAATACTAGAAAAAAAAGAACTGCTCTGACACAAAGGGGGCTGTCCGTTTTCGGACAGCCCCTGAAAATCGTAAAAAACTTCTCTACAGCCAGACGTAGACGCAGAACAGAATAAACAAAAATGCCGCCCCCGCAAAAATCAGCCCGATCACCAGGCAGGCAGCCAGAACGCTGCGGTACAGAACCCACCGCTCTTTTCTCGAGAGTTCGTCAAGAGGTGATTTTCCGCTCTCCGTTCGCACGGTCTGCCGGCTGTTTCCCTCTGTTTTTTCCCGCAGGGCGCGCTCTCTGTCGTACCAGGGCATCCCCTCAATATTCATATCTGCGATCTGTCTTCCGTCGTCTTCAAATTTTTCTCTTCGCGGCAATCTCGGCACCTCTATTCTCCTGTAAAAATCTTCTCCTCGTCAGTCGTACAGATGACAGCGGACAACGTGTCCGCCGCCTATATCCTTTGGCTGCGGCTCTTCCGTCTTACATTTCTCCATGCATTTTCTGCATCTTGTATGGAACTTGCACCCTTTTGGAGGATTTGCCGGAGACGGTATGCTTCCCTCGAGGATAATCCGGTTTCTCTTCAGATCCGGGTCCGGCATCGGGATGGCGCTGAAGAGCGCCTGTGTGTACGGGTGCAAGGGCCGGTCAAAAATATCCTTTGTCTTTCCGGTCTCGACCAGACCGCCCAGATACATGACGCCTATCGTGTCCGATATATGCTCCACGACGGAAAGGTCATGGGAGATAAACAGGTACGTCAGGCTGTGCTGTCTCTGGAGATCCTTCAGCAGGTTGATAATCTGCGCCTGGATCGACACGTCCAGCGCCGATACCGGCTCATCGCAGACGATAAATTCCGGGTTGAGCGCCAGCGCTCTGGCGATGCAGATTCTCTGGCGCTGCCCGCCGGAAAATTCATGCGGATATCGGTCTTTGTGGTATTCCTGAAGTCCGCACTCCGCCATGATCTCCGTCACATAGTCGTCAAATTTCTCCTTTGGGACAAGATTGTGTTCTCTGACAGCCTCCCCGATAATCTCTCCGACCGGCAGTCTCGGAGAGAGGGAAGAATATGGGTCCTGAAAGATGATCTGCATTTTTGTCCGCAGAGCTCTCATCTGTTTTTTATCCAGCTGATAGATATCCTGCCCGTTGAACCGCACCTCTCCATCCGTCTTCTCAATCAGTCTGAGGATCGTCCGCCCTGTCGTGGACTTTCCGCATCCGGATTCCCCTACCAGTCCCATCGTCGTCCCGCGCTTGATGGCAAAGCTGACGTCGTCGACTGCCTTGACATGACCTACCACTCTCGAGAGTAAGCCGCCCTTAATAGGAAAGTATTTTTTCAGGTGGGATACTTCCAGAATATTATCCTCTGTCTGTTTTTCCAGGGATATGTTCTTCTGTTCGCTCATCCTATTCTACCTCCTTCTTCGTTTGATCCGCAAAACGGTAGCAGCTTACTTTGTGAGTCGGTGAAAGGCTGACCTCCTCAGGATAAGATCCGCCGCACGCCTTCACGCACATTTCGCAGCGGTCTTTAAAGTAGCAGTAGTCCGGCATATTGATCGGATTGGGAACTTTTCCCGGAATGCTGTAAAGGCGATCCACTTCTTTTCCGACTACAGGCTTAGAATTCATCAGACCGATGGTGTAAGGATGTGACGGATTCTTAAAAATCTCCTGTACGGTTCCTTTCTCTACCACACGTCCTGCGTACATGACCACCACATAATCTGCCATCTCTGCGATTACGCCCAAATCATGCGTAATCAGCATAATGCTGGAGTTGATTCTGTCTTTTAAGCCGCGCAGCAGATCAAGAATCTGAGCCTGGATTGTCACATCCAGCGCCGTCGTCGGCTCGTCTGCGATGATTAATTTCGGATCGCACGCAAGCCCGATGGCGATACAGATTCTCTGTCTCATACCTCCTGAAAGTTCATGGGGATACATGCGGTAAACCCCTTCGCAGTTGGCAATCCCGACAAGCTGAAGCATCTCTATTGTGCGCGCCTTGACCTGTTCTTTCGTCATATGGGGATTGTGAAGCTTAATCACCTCATCCACCTGGGCTCCGATTCGAAATACAGGGTTTAAGCTTGTCATCGGCTCCTGAAAGATCATAGAGATCTGGTTTCCGCGGAGCTTCTGCATCACGGATGTCGGCGTCTTCGCGATGCTGTAGCATTTTCCGTCCGCCTGGAACCGGATCTCGCCTCCTACGGTCTGCCCCTGAGGGCGCTGTACCAGCTGCATCAAAGACAGGCTTGTAACGGACTTCCCGCACCCGGATTCACCCACAATTCCGACAGTCTTTCCCTTCGGCACGTCAAAGCTGACGCCGTCTACCGCTTTCGCCGTCCCGACGTCTGTAAAAAAGTAGGTCTGAACATTGTCAAACTCGACGACATTGTTCTCATCCCTCATCTTCGTCAGATATTCTTCCTCCGGGATGTGTTTTCGCTTTCTTTGCTTTTCAATCTCGTCCGTAATTTTACGGTTTTCCCTCGAAATGCGTCTTGCCTCTTTTCCAGAGATATAATTCAAACTTTTCTTTTTACTGAATAATCCCATGTCTTCACCTACCTCTTCATCTTCGGGTCAAACGCATCACGAAGACCATCGCCCACAAAATTGAATCCCAGCACAGTCAGCAGGATCAGACATCCTGCAGGAATCCACACAAACCAGTAGTTTGTCAGCACATAGCTGTCATTTACCGCGTTGACAATGTTGCCCCAGGAAGCATACGGGAATTTTACGCCCAATCCCAGGAAGCTCAGCGTTGCCTCCATCAGGATGACCGATCCCAGCTCCATCGTAGAGATTACAATAATCTGCGGAATCACATTCGGAATCAGATGCTTTAAGATTCTTCTGCTGACGCGGATGCCTGTGGCCTCCGTCGCGATCATAAACTCCTGTTCTCTTAAAGAGAGGATCTGACCGCGCGTCATGCGGGCGATCGTCGTCCAGCTGATCAATCCTAAAATTAAACACAGCATAAAAATACGCAGCTGCGGCTCTACCTGCAGGTAATCCATGACAGACCCTAAAATCAGGTAAAGCGGCATTGCCGGGATACAGATTACGATATCCACGATACGCATCAAAATGGTATCAATCCATCCGCCGAAGTATCCGGCGATTCCTCCGATGAGCATACCAAGTACAATTTCAATGATAATTACGACAAATCCGATCAGCAGAGAGATTCTTCCGCCGTACATCAGACGCGTCAGCATATCCATGCCGTTTCCGTCCGTTCCCAGCCAATGTTCCTTGGACGGGGAAGCGTACGTGTCGTTGAGATACGTCTCCGTATATTTTCTGACCGTATACTGGTTATCCCGCGACTGAATCCGGTACGTCTCCTCTGTCCCGTCCTCGCCTGCAAACACAAATGAACTCTCGCCTGCCTCCACGGCTCTCTCGATCTCTCTTCTGAGGTCAAGGCTTAAAAAGTCTGAGCTTTGGATCAGGTTCATCACATAGTAAGAGATATAAGCATACTCCGCTCCGTCTTTGAAAACCATCACCGATTCTCCGCTGTTATCGCTGCTCAGCTCATATGCGGCGCCGTCAATCTGAACCTGTGTCTCTCCCGCGTCGACCGCTTTTTCCACTGCAAACTGAAAATCATACGACAGACTGCTTTGCGGTTCTGCTGCCGAAAATACCCTTTTCGTAGCCATGCCAAGCGCTTCTACAACCGAAATCTCATACTGTCTTCCTCTCTGAACAATCTGATATTCCGTGCCGTCCGCCTCAGCCGTCTGTTCGCCTGCGTCAATCGCCTGCGAGATTGCTTCCTTTGCCTCGTCGCTCAGTGTGACGCCTTCCTCTTCATTAAACCTGTAATCGCCTCTGAGAGCCAGCGCCGTCGCGATCTGGCTTCCTCCGGAAATCGAATAGAATTCTTCTCCTTCCTTTGTCAGATAGTACATCGTACCGTTTGCCTCAAACGATTCTTCTCCAGCGTTCACCGCGTTTTGCAGTCCTGCAGCGATCGAGGACGGAAGCGTTTTTCCTTCCATGGCGACCAGGCGGTACGAGTTATTTTTTGTCGTCCCGACGTAATCTTTCAGGACGCTGTCTGTCTTTCGGAATACCTGGTCTTGTCTGTAAGGACTGAGCATTCCTCCCACAAAGGCAAACAAAAACATGCAGATCAAAATAATCAGTCCTGCCATAGCAAGCCTGTTTCTAAAAAAGCGTCTTGCCACCATCGCCCCGGGCGAAAGTACTTTTACCCGCTGTTCGTCATCCAGGGAGTCGGAAGTACTGACGTGTTTATCCTGCGCTTTTGTATCTTCTTTTTTCATACTTCTCCTCCTTCCTAGTTGACTCTGACTCGAGGATCCGCGACTGCGTACAGAATATCCGCCAGCAGCGTTCCCATCAGCGTCAGGAATGCGATAAACGTCATGTAAAACATCGTAAACGGAATGTCTCCTTTTGTCAGACACTGGTAAGAGGTATATCCGATGCCTGGGATCTGAAACAGCGTCTCTGTGATCAGAGCCCCTGAAAACAGCGCTGGCAGCTGATTTGCCAGAATTGTAATAATCGGAATCAATGTATTGCGGAACGCATGGTAGTTGATGACGCGGCTCTCCGGAAGTCCCTTCGCGCGCGCTGTCCGGATATAGTCTGCGTTCAGCACTTCCAGCATATTTGTTCTGGTATAGCGCATCAGACTGCCCATCTGAACAATCAAAAGCGTTGTAATCGGCAGAACAAGATGCTTCGCTATGTCTAAAATTTTTCCGACCGGGCTGAGCTGTTCATGCATACGTCCTACCACGCCGTACAGATCAAACCAGCCGAGCTTAATGGAGAATACATATTTAAGCAGCGTCGCAAAAAAGAAAGAGGGCAAAGAGATTCCAATCAGCGCAAATATCGTCACCCCGTAATCGATTTTGCTGTACTGCTTTCGCGCCGCTAAAATTCCAAGCGGGACCGCGATCCCGACCTGCAGGATAAATGCGATCACCCCGACCGCAAAAGAATACCATATGACTTCTCCAAATTTTTCTGTGACAGGCTGATTCCACTCCCAGGAGTCTCCGAACTCGCCGCGGATTGCCTGTCCCGCCCAGTGAAAATATCCCGGTATCAGTTTTTTATCCAGCCCATATGCTGCTTCCAGCTCATCTACCAATTCTTGATACGATTTGGCTCCGGGTTTCTCTGACATCGTCCTTGCTTTTGTCTCTACGAAAGAAGATGGCAGGCAGCGTTCAATGGAATAGATAATGAAAGTGACAAAGAATAAGATTACCACAGACAGCGCTAATCTTCGAATTATAAATTTTTTCATATCCAGTCCTTTCTGTTTCCTGTACGTGAAGCGAGGTGAAAACCAGATTTTTCCTCCCGTTTCACCTACATTTGGGCCCGACAGGCGGGCCCAAACCATCAGTTTCTCATAACTTTATCCGTGATCTGTCAGTTCATCTCAATCAGAGCGATATCTTTTACCCATCTGTAAAATGGCGTAGAATCCTTTGTGAAGGAATCTGCATTGATGCGCTGCGGGCTGTATACGACGCAGTTCTGTCTCTGATATACAGGAACCTCTACGCCCCAGTCCATAATAATGTCGAGCGCTTCTTTGTACAGACCCTTTCTGTATGTCTGATCGTCGCTTGTTCTTGCCTCCAGAATCAGCTCGTCCAGCGCTGCGTCTGAAATGCAGTAGTGGTTGCTCGGCTGATTGCTGTAGTAAATCTGGTACATATCCGGATCTGCGTCCGCTGCCCATGCTGCTGCCCACAGCTCAGTCGTATGAGCGCCCATGCTGTCATACAGCTGCGTGCTGTCGCTTAAGTCGTTGATGTTCAGTTCAATTCCGATTTCGCCAAGAGCTGTCTTTGCGTCCGCCATGATTCCAAAGCTTGGATGATCGCCTTTGCCGTCCGCGCCTACCATAATCTCATAGCTTAACTTTGCGCCTTCCGGAGCTGCTGTCGCTTTTCCGTTTTCGATCGTATAGCCTGCTGCCTCTAAGAATCCCAGCGCTGCAGTTTTTGCCGCCTCATATTTCTGTTCTGCCGTCATGTCCTCGGTGTAGATCTCATTTCCGTTTACGTCTACAGAAAATGCTGCTCTGTAGTCTGCGTCCGATTTGTGCGGAGCTGCCCAGGAGGTGTTGGAGATCGGATAGTCGATGACCGAAGCCGCCTCGCCGTAGTAGGAGTCAATATTTACATCGCGGTATACGCACAGGATCGTCGCCAGAGCTTTTCTTAAATTCTTTGACTGCTCAGAAGCCGGGTCTCCTCCGACATTGACAGTGGAGGCGTTGATTCCGATGTAGCCGTATCCTAAGTTGTCTGTCGTTACGGTGTTGATCACATCGCCGTTCAATTCGCCTGTCCCGTTGATCGATCCGATCTGTTCGAACGCAGATTTGCTTCCGCTTGGGTCGGCGATATCGGCTGTACCCTGCTGAACAGCCGGAATCTTGTCTGAGTCAGCCGTCTCTTTTAACTGGATGTTCTTCGTCTTTGGAGCGCCTAAGAAATAATCTTCATTTGCTTCCAGGTAGACAATCTTATTTTCATATTTTACAAACTTGTAAGGTCCGAATCCCAGAGGCTGCGTCATCAGCTCTCTCATCTTGGAGAGATCGCCTCTTGTGAATCCAAACTGATTGTTTTCATAGTCATACTGGCTTTCATCGCCGTAGTAGTGCAGAGGAAGAATTCCGATGTTTAAGCGGTATGGCGTTGTAGCGTCGTATCCGTTTAAAGTGATTTCCACTTCATAATCGCCTAATTTTTTGATTCCTTCAATATTGGCAACCTCTTCGCCCTCGCCGTTCTCTCTCATCTGTTCTACCAGATAATCAGATGCAACCTGGTTCGCCTGGGAAGCCAGCGTCTCTTCATCGCCGTAGTTTGCTCCCAGCGTTGCGTAGTCGGCGCCGTACATCGCTGCAACGTCCGCGATAACTTCCTCCTGTGTCTTATCGCCCGGGTCGTAGCTCTCGTCTAAGGTGTAGAAAGCGACAAAAAGCTCGATCGCCGAACTCATGTCATATCCTTCATAATTTTCTTCTGCCCATCCCATTTCAGACGTCAGCAGCGGTGTGATGACGTCGCTCTGAATCTGTGCCTCAAGCGCTTCCGGCATCTCTGCAAGAGTCTGGGCAACCTTTTCGTCCGTCACAGATTCTGCCGCTGTAGAATTTGCGCGGTAATTTTTCAGACCTTTGATGTTCTGAGAATACAGGGTCTGGTTTCCGTCGTAGCTCGGGTCGCAGTAAGCGTACAGGCTGAAAATAACGTCGTCTGCTGTCAGGTTGACGCCGTCTGTGAAATAGATGTCGTCGCGCAGCTTAAAGTTGTAAACCGTCTCGTTTGTCTCTTCGTTTCTTGTCATTGTAACGTCAGCCATTCCATAGTAGGTATACTCTGTTCCGTTGTACTCTCTTGTCTCTCCCTCAATTCCTTTCCATACCGGCAGACCGCTTCTGTCAAGCGTCAGCAGCCACGGAAAGATGATGTCGCATACGTCCTGATCGTATACCTGCTCTGCAAACAGCGGAGAAAACTTTTCGTTAAAGTTTGTCACTCCCACTACGAGCGGCGTATCCTCCGCCGCATATGTCATGCTTCCTGCCAGCCCTGCTGC
This sequence comes from uncultured Eubacteriales bacterium, assembly GCA_963929865.1. Classification (GTDB taxonomy): domain Bacteria; phylum Bacillota; class Clostridia; order Lachnospirales; family Lachnospiraceae; genus JAGZHZ01. Next base: position 11,496 of record CAWVKK010000012.1, read on the forward strand.
CATGGTTCCCGCCAGAAAAGCAGACATCAGTTTTTTACTTTTCTTCATATTACCATTCCTCCTTCTAAGTTTGGGACGGTCCTAAGACTGTCGTCTCTATCCGGTCCATCCTTTTTTTATTTTCAAAAATCTGTGCCATATTGACTGCACAGATGATTAAAAATACGATTTCCCACAAAAGCTCCTGTTTTGTAAGCTCCTGCCGATACAGCCCGTTTCCCTGAAAAAAAAGCTCTGCAGCGATCAGATATCCAAGCCCGAAAAGCAGTCCTCTTACGCTTCTGCGCATACGGACAATCGATTTCTCATACGCCGGAAGCTCCATTTTCTCTCCGGCATGACAGAAGCGAAACGCCCCCATGATAAAATAAAGTCCCGGAAAAAACAGGATCGCGTAGGGAAGAGTCACGTAAAAAATTCGGCTGCTCGCCGTGTTCAAAAAGCCCGCGGCGGCGTGCAGTGCAAAAAAGGCTGCGGCAGAACACAGAAACCATTCCCTTTTTCCCGTTTCGTTCTTTATCTCATAATAGTCTCCCGTATAGATCACCGCACGTTTCTTTTTATTTTTTTCGCCGCGCGTCTCCTCTGTCCGATATTGTTTTGTATATTTTTTCATTGTTTTTCTGCCAGTTTTGCTTCCAGTTTCCGTACAATCTCCTTGACGCTTCCCTCTTCAAACGGCGTCTTCAGCCCGACTTTTTTGAGCATATTTCCGTAGAAGTCGCTTGCCGAGAGCCTGCAAAGCTTCAGATAGCTGTTCCACGCCTCCTCATAGTTCTCGTCCATCCAGATTTTATACTGAAAAGCGCAGATCTGGGCAAGAACATAGTCGATATAGTAGAAAGGCGACATGTAGATATGTCTCTGTTTCTGCCAGATTCTTCCCTCGTCAAAAAAGGCGTCCTCGTAGGAGAGGTACGGGCGGTATTCGTCCTCGAGTCTTCTCCACGTCTCATGGCGCTGTTTTGGTGTCATATCCGGATTTTCATAGACGATATGCTGGAATTCGTCCACCATCGTGCCGTACGGAATAAAAATTACGGCGTCTTCCAGCTGCATCTTCAGAAAGTCCTCGTACCGTTCTCCAAAAAAGTCCTTCATCCACGGATTTGTAAAAAATTCCATTGACATGGAATGAATCTCCGCCGTCTCCATCGTGATCTGGGCATGTTCTCTGATCGGATCCATACCGGAAAGATATCCCTGAAACGCGTGGCCGCATTCATGCGTAATCACATCGACGTCGCCGCTTGTCCCGTTAAAATTGGCAAAAATAAATGGAGCATGATAGTTTGGCAGATACGTCATATATCCGCCGCCACTTTTCGCCTTTCTTCCCAGTACATCAAAAAGCTCATTCTCCATCATAAAATCCATAAATTCTTTTGTCTCAGAAGACAATTTCTCGTACATTGCCTGACCACATTTTAAAATTTCCTCTGGTGTTCCAACCGGCTTTGGATTTCCCTGCGGAAAATAAACGCCTTCTTCTTTATGCGTCAGTTTGTCAAGCCCCAGGCGTGCTTTTCGTCTTTCCTACACCTTTTTCACAAAAGGCACAAAATCTTTTTTGATCTGTTCCCGGAATCTCTCTACTTCCTGCTGTCCGTAGCTGTTCCGGTTCATTCGATAATATCCCAATTCTACATAATTTTTATACCCGAGAATCCTTGCCTGCGCAGTTCTGTTCTGAACCAGTCTGTCATAAATCAGGTCAAGCTCTTCCCCTACGCTCTCAAAATAAGCCGTATATTTTTGATATGCCCGGCTGCGGATCTGCCGGTCCTCGCTCTGCAGATAAGGCGTCATCAGCGAGAGGTTGAGTGTTTCTCCTTCCCACTCGATCTGGGCGCCCGCGAGGAGATTGGAATACTGCGTTGCAAGCGCGTTTTCTTTCTGCATCAGTTCCATAATTTCCGGCGCGAAGCTTTTAAACGACAGCTCCATACTCTTAAAAGCTACCTGACCGATTTTATGTTCCAGCGTTTCCCTGTACGGAGACTCAAACAGAAGTTTTTGATACGCGAGTACCATGTCCTGATACGCCGGCATGGAAGCGTCATAATAATCATTTTCCTGTGCGTAATACGCGTCAGCCGTATTGCCGTCATGGCGGATCGACGCGATCGTGGAGAGCGTTTCCACTTCTGCTGTCAGCTCATAGTATTTTTTGTGAACCTCAAACTGTTCTTCTCCGTTTTCTGCGCTCTGAAGCTCCTGCTCCAACTTCCGGAATTTTTTTCTGACCTCTTCAAAGTCAACCCGTCGATAAGGCATATCCCGAAATTTCAAATTTCCATCCTCCTGTCACTTTATTCATACTATTTTAGTATTATATCATTAAAGGCATCAAAAAAGCAAGTAATTACGCCCGAAATATTGACAATTTGCACAAAAAAACACCTATTTTGGACTTTTTTCCAGAAAACAGGTGTCTCTTCTTCTTATTGCGTATCTATTTTATTTTTAATCCGTGCGCCGCACTTTGAATCTCCGCCACAAGCGTTACCTTTACAGTTAACTCAGTCCAGGCACCCTTACGGCACACAGAAGGTTCTGCTTAGTGCTGCTCCGTTCCCGACCTGACACGGTTCACAGATTTCTGTTGCGTAAGACCCAAACGTCAACGCCACTTATAAAGGGCAGCCTCACAGCGCAAGACCCTGGGATTGGCATCACCCCTGCTAGAGCGGTTTGCAGGTACAGGGCACCGCTAGCTCCCCGGTTGCACGGAAATGTTATGACAAATTCATTCTACAGCGCTTTCACCGCTGTGCCTTACAACTATAACCTTTTTTTTTGATTTTGTCAACTTGATTCTCGTTTTTCTCTCAAACTGCCGCTTTTTCTTTCTTCTTTTTCTCTCTCAGCTCCTGAAAAAAGCGGGAGAGCATCTGGCTGCATTCCTCCCGGCAGACCCCGCGCGTCACCTTAACCTTGTGGTTAAACCCGTCCATCTCCAGCAGATTCAGGACAGACCCTGCGCAGCCTGCTTTGGGATTCATGCTTCCGATCACCACCTCTGTGACGCGCGCCTGTACGATCGCGCCGGCGCACATTGGACACGGCTCCAGCGTGATATACATGGTACACCCTTCCAGCCTCCAGTCTCCCAGTTTTTTGCTTGCTTTCCTGATCGCGGTCATCTCCGCATGGGACAGCGTATTCTTGTCTGTGTTTCTGCGGTTATACCCCCGCGCGATAATCTTTCCGTCCTGCACAATGACGCATCCGATCGGAACCTCTTCGAGCAGATAAGCTTTTTTTGCCTGACGGATCGCCTGTTTCATATACTTTTCTTCTGTTGTCATCTGTCTGATCCTTCCGGTTATCTTTTTAATGATTGCCCTCTTTCTTTTTTTGCCGTATACTGACTGTATATTGACGATAAGAAAAAGGAGTTTTTGCGATGAAAATACATGGTTTCAATAAATTGACCCTTTTAGATTATCCGGGGCATACGGCGGCTGTCTTATTTCTCGGTCACTGCAATTTCCGCTGCCTCTTCTGCCAGAACAGTTCCCTTGTTCTTTTTCCCGATCAGGAACCGGATATCTCCAAAGAGGAAATTTTTTCTTTTCTGAAAAAGCGGCGCGGCATTTTAGAGGGAGTCTGCATCACCGGCGGAGAGCCTACGCTTTCTCCTGATCTGCCCCAGCTTGCATCCGATCTGAAATCGCTCGGCTATCTTGTCAAGCTGGACACAAACGGTTCCCGCCCTGATATGCTCAAATTTCTTGCCGCGCATCGTCTGGTCGACTACGTCGCAATGGATATCAAATCCTCCCCGCAGCGCTATCCGTCTGTATGCGGATATACGTCCCTTTCTTCTGTCGAAGAATCCGTCTCCTTTCTTCTCCGCGGCAGCGTCCCCTATGAATTTCGGACGACAGTTGTCAAAGAGCTGCACAGCGGCAGAGACTTTGAGGACATTGCCCGCTGGATTGCCGGATGTCCCCGGTATTTTCTGCAGTCCTACCTGGATTCCGAGGGCGTGCTGACGCCCGGACTGCACAGCTGTACCTTGCAGGAGCTCGAACACTATCTTGCGATTGTTAAAAAAACAATCCCCGGCGCGCAGCTGCGCGGCGTCGGCTAAGGTCTCGTGCGTCCCTTCCTCTTGTCCCCTCATTGCCGCAATACTCTGCACCAGTATCCAAAGGTCTGCTCCCCTCCTTTGAGCGGTCTCGCCGGTTTAAATCCCGGAAATCCAAAGCGTCTCGCCACAAAATGCTCCTGTCTGTCGTAGACGCCGGGAATGCCTAAAATCCATCTCTCATCCTGCGTCCGCCCCAGCAGCAGGTGGCGGTAATTGTAGTATCCGTGCAGCAAAAAGCTGTTTCTTCCCAGCCTCCACTGCTTTTTGTCGATCATCATGATATCTTTTGGCGCAATCTGAATACACTCCGAAATCTCTTCGTCCTCAAAGGGGTCTATCCTCGGATAAGAGTGGAGAATGGTGTGCCACCATTCTTCTTTCTTTTCTTCTTCAGGTTCATCCCTGACCTTGGATTGATCTGCGTCCTGGCTGAAATCTTCCTTTTCCTTTAAATCCGGCGCAGTCTGTTTCTCCTGACCGTCCTCCTCTGTCCCGCTGCCGTCGCTCTCATCTGCATTTTCAGGGAGGCTTTCTCCGGTCTGATCAGGGCTTTCAAAGGCAGCCGCGTCATTTTCCTGCGGTATCTCGCACGTCTGCGGCGGCTGCGGCTTCTTTGCCATTTCCACCGGCTCTTCCTCTTCTTGGGTCTGCGCTGCGCTCAAAACCGTCTCCTTTGGCAGCTCTGTCACAAATCTCTCTAAAAAAAGAGGCTCCTCATCCCAGGCAGTCGCATACGTGCGTCCCTCTGCTCCCTGAATAAAAAGCCCTGCTATTTTTCGGAACTCATAATCCGAGCCGCCCATCTTCCGGGAGTCGGTCGCAATTCTCAGATCAAGTCCCTGTCTTTGAATTTGCCCTTCTCCCAGAAAAATCCCAAGCAGCCATCCTTCTCTCCGAACCAGACCATAAACTTTTGTCCGGTTTTCCCGTCCCGTATTCTTCAGCACAATCTGGAGCTTGCAAATGCCGTTTCTGACCTCCACTTTCGTAAATCCGGCATTGTACTGCTTCCTCCCATTTACATATTCATATATGTAGGCGATAAAGCGGGAATAATCTGCCATCTTTTCACCTGCTGCTTCTTTTCTTTTATTCCTATATTTATGCGGAAAGACCCCCTATTATTCCTAATGGCACCGCTGTATCTTTTTGCCGCAGCACGGGCAGAACAGCGCGTGTTCTTCCACCTTTGTCCCGCAGTAGACACAGTACTGAATGCACTCTCCCACTTTTCTTCCGCAGTAAGCGCAGTAGCTCACCTTTTCAACCACCTGCGGAAGCTCCGGCTCTTTGTATACATTGCCGCATTCTCTGCAAAATTTTGCGTTCGCTTCCAGCACGGCTCCGCATTCTCTGCATATTTTTCTTGTTTTTAATCGATTCATTTTTTTCTGCCCCACTTTTTGTTCCTGGTCATTGAGCCAGAAAGAAATCCCTGATATCGCTGCGCCTGCCGCCGCTGTCAAAACGCACAGCCAGATCAGCTTTCCTGTCTCCTTTCCCTGCGCCCATGCGCTGATCAGATTTTGTCCTACCAAAAAAAAGTACACAGCGCAAAGGCAGCAGGCCAAAGCATATTTCTGCCCCCATCTTTTTTTTCCGTCCATCCATCGGACACCGCCCACGATAAGCGGAGACAGCATTGCGCAGAAATAGATAAGATGACTCAGGGAAGCCTCAAAGCCATTCACAGCTCTGCGTTCTATATAGTACCATGGAAGGAAATATCCAATTTCCATCGCTGCCGCAAGAACCAGCAGGACCTGGTCGCCGTTGACCGGAAGTCTATGAATGATCAGTTCATGCTTTCCCGTCAGTCCCATCCATTTTTTCACAGCTAATCATTCCTTTCTGTTCTCCAGTTTCCCGGATTACTGATTTTGCTCTTCCTTGTCCTCTCCTTCTTCGTCTGACTGATCAGAAGCGTCCGGTCCGTTTTCAAACTCGGAAAGGTCGATTCCCTCGCCTTCCTCGCTTTCTTCTTCCTCTGCCTGGTCTGTCCCGCCGGCTTCCTGCGTCTCTTTTGCCTCCAGCTTGTTTTCCTCAGCCGTCTTGTCTGTCTCCTCGATGTCGGTAAAGACAGCTTCCGAATCCACTGTCGCGTTTTCAATCATAGAAGCCGCATCCTCCCGCTTTGTGCCGCACATCATGCAGTAGTTGTCTGTGATGCGCATCTGCGCGCCGCAGTTTGAGCAGCGGTAGATTCCCTTCAGCGTCTCAATCTGTTTTTCAGCGCTTTTGATTTCATTCTGGCTTTTTTTGATCTTATCGAACAGATTTTGAATGTCTGGATCCTCTGAAATTCCTTCCTGTTTTTTATAGTACAATTCTCCGACTGTCTTCAGATATTCCTGAATCGCTTCATTGTGGGCTTTAATCTGTCCGTTCAGCTTTATCGTTCCAGAAATTTTCTTTGCCTTCTGCTCTACTTCCCTTCCCGTACAGTTGATCGTATTACCCAGCTTTTCAAAAAATCCCATCTTTTTCTTCCTCCTGTTTCTGAAAAACAACCTTGCTTTTATCGTCTCTCTCTGATTCTCTTACCTTTTTTTCCGCTTCTCCTGCATCGTCTCTGCCGCAATCCGCCGGTTCTCTTTTTATCCCGCATTTGCTGCAGAATAGATCCTGCTTCTGCATAGGCGCGCCGCAGTTTTGACACACTGTCTTTTTTTTCTGTTCGTCCATTTCCCTTTGTGCCTGGCGAATCGTCTCTTTCGCTTTATGAATCCGCTCAAAAGCTTCTTCATATACGCCGGATCCGTTTCCTTTTTGTTCTTCATAATACAGCCTTCCGATTTTTTCCATGCATTCCTTGATGACTGCCTTTTCATCCCGGATCTTTGTATTTAATCTCATTGCGTCAGAAAATTCTCTGGCTTTTTGTTCCATTTCTTTTCCGGTTTCCGTAAAAAACTGGTTCATCTTCTCAAAAAAATCCATGCGTCTGCCTCCTATCTCTTATTTTCCTTCTGATTTTCTTCAAAAACTTCCATTCCCTCAAAAATCAGTTCCCCTTCTTTTTTCCGACGGCGCAGACGCAAAACAAAAGTCCTCCGTCTGCGGCGTCTCTTTTCTATTTTATCACAAATTTCTGTCAAAAACTTATAAAAATAATCGAAACACGCTATTGACTTTTTTTTATTTCCCATTAAACTTAAAATAAACACGAAGGAGGCGACCAAAATGCCAGAAGAATCTCAAAAATTACCGGCTTCTTCCCCGGCTTATCTCCATGCGGATGAAAAATTGATCGAAACTATCATGAATAAACTGCCTACCGAAGAAGAGCTGTTTGATCTTTCTGAGTTGTTTAAGGTCTTTGGAGATTCCACCCGCATCAAAATTCTGATGACCTTGTTGGAAAGCGAGATGTGCGTAGGAGACCTTGCCAATCTTCTCTCGACCACTCAAAGTTCCATCTCGCATCAGCTGAGAGTTCTCAAGCAAAGTCATCTTGTAAAATTCCGCAGAGAAGGAAAGACTATCTTTTACTCTCTTGCCGATGAACATGTCATCACCATTTTAAGCCAGGGTCTGGAACACGTTGCAGAATAGCGCCGGAGTGAAAAGCTCCGCAGCAGGAATTTGCAGGGATTGTACAAAAAATGACGCCAGCGCGCTCTGGCTCTTTTCCTTCGCCGGAACCCGCAGGCGAATCCTGCACGATTCTTTTTCCCGGATCAGTCTTTGCTTTTTTATTCCTTGTTAATTTTTACATACGGTCTTACGCTCTCGATAATGTCCTCGCACTCCTCGGCGTGAATCTGCATCTCGATGTTCGGGACCGTACACATTGCGAACGCGCTTATAATCGATTTGGCGTCCACAAGACAATCGTCGCTTTTTAAATCAATCGGACAGTCAAACCGGTTGATGGCGTCTACAAATTTTACGATGTCCTGCGCCTGCTCAAACATAATTTCCAATGTTTTCATGTCGTTTCTTCCTTTCCTCTATTTTTTCGTTTTTTTTCCAATCTTTTTCTGTCTCTATATTATTAAATTTTGTGTGAAAAATCCATGGAAAATTGTTAAATCTTAGATCATTTTTCTTTATAGTTTTTCTGCAGTCATACTTTCTATTTTATGCTCCTTTTTCCCCGGATAAAACTGTTTGCTTCAAAAAAAGGAGCCGGGTTCTTTTCCTGCTCCTGTGCGCGCTTTGCGCTGCTTTCAAATGCGCTCAGCTTCCGCTGTGCTTTTTCCGGTACGCGGTCGGCGAAACTCCGTATTTTTTTAAAAAGACGCTGCTAAAATGCCCTGTGTCTTTATATCCGACTCTCTGCGCGACCTCCACAACGGAATAGAGGACGTCCTCCAGAAGCTTTTTGACTTCTCTGAGCCGTACTTCCGTCACATATTCGATAAAATTGACTCCCATCTCTTTTTTGAACAGGCTCGACAGATAGTTCGGGCTGATATACGCATGACCGGCCACATCCTCCAGAGAAATCTTACTGCCATAGTGTTCATCGATATAATTTTTTGCCGTCCGGATAATACACGAGATCGTGGAAGGATATCCCCCTGTGCCGTTTATCTTCTGAATCATTCTTAAGAGAGAATCGTTCAGCTCTTCTTTTTCCACGGGCTTTGCCAGAAAATCCTCCACGCCGAGCCTCATCGCTGTGCGCGCATACTCGAAATTCGCATACGCGCTCGTGATCAGAAAGTGCGGCTCCAGCCCGGCCTCCAGCGTCTTTGCGATAATCTCCAGTCCATTGTATCCGGGCATCATGATATCTGTCACCACGAGTTCCGGCTTGCGCTCCAGAATCATCTCAAACAGCTCCGTTCCGTTTTCTGCGCATCCGGCGCATGTCAGCCCCAGCTTTTCCCACTCGATCAGTTTTTTCAGCATTTTCAGGGCAATTCTCTCATCATCTGCAATCAGCGCCTTCATCCTTGCTCTCCTCCTTTCCATTCCAAAGCGGCATCACAAAGATGACTGCCGTGCGCACATTCGGCTCGCTCTCCACCGTACATGTCACCTGTCTGTCAAAAAACATCTGAAGACGCTGATACGTGTTGACAATCCCGATTCCCTGCGTGTCGTCATACTCCTCTGCCGTCCTCAGCCTCTCTCTGACCGCCTCCAGCTTCTCGCCTGTCATGCCTGCCCCGTCGTCCTCCACGCAGATCATCAGCTTTCCTTCTTTTTCCTGCGCTGTCACGCTCAGAGCAGTCGCGCGGACGAGCGGCGCCATCCCGTGTACCAGAGAATTTTCACACAGCGGCTGCAGAATCATCGAGGGAATCAAGGCTTCCCGGCATGTCTCCTCGATCTGAAACTGCGCCTGTATTCTCTCTCCAAACCTTTCCTTCTGGATATCCAGATAATCGCGGATATTCTCAAACTCCTGCCTCAGCCTCACGGTCTTGTCAAGACTCACCAGAGAATAGCGCAGATATTTTGCTGTCTTGATTGTAATCTTAGTCGTCTTCTCCGCGTCTTCTTCCACCGCGAGACCTGCGATGATGTTTAAGGTGTTGAACATAAAGTGGGGATTGACCCGGGACTGGAGCATTCTCAGCCGGATGCGGTCGAGCTTTGCCTGTAAATTGGCGTAATCGATCTTCGCCTGGGCCAGGCTTTTTTCCAGGACGCTCTGGCGTTTGAGCTGTTCAAAATTCCGGTTGTTCGTCTCGACCATCTGATAGAACGCATTGTTCAGGATTCCCAGCTCGTCTGTGACCGCATCGCAGTATTTCATCTCTATGTGCGGATTGCCCGCGATGATCGCCTTCGTCTGATCTGTCAAATCCTGAACCGGCACAGTAACATGCCTGGAAAATCGCTTCACATGCCAGATAAACCAGCACACAATCCCAGCCTCAATCAAAATCACAGCGATATTCAGCCATCCCCTTCTCCCTTCCAGGATGTGCAGCTGTCCGCTCAGGTAAGAGTCCATCGCCTGATAAAAATTGTCGTAGAGGCTTTCGATCCTTTCTTTCTCGATCTCTGCCGTCCGGTACTGCAAGATCAGCTCTTCCACATCTGTCTCTTCCTTCTCCAGCAGCTTCAGACAGCTCTCTTTATATTTTTCCGTGATAATCGCTAAATCCTGCAGGATCGGATTCTGAATCTGACTGCTTAAGGTCTGACTCTTCTCTGCCAGTGATTCCAGCGCTGCTCTGCTCTCCTGCCTCGCCGCGTCAATCGGACTCTGCGCATACTCAAACAGAGACTGGTCCAGCTCTGTCAGTTCATTCCAATAGCCCGAAAATTCTTCATAATTTCTCATAATCTGGTCGCTGCACGACACAAAGTACTGGATCATCGCCTGTGTCAGCGCGAATGCCAGTCCCAGCCCTGCCGTCAGATAAATGCAAAAATACACAAATTTGAGTTTAATTGAGATAAATTTTTTCTTTTTCATCTGTCATCCTTCCCCAGGCTTTCCTTTGTCACAACTTTGCAGTCGATCGAGATTGTCTCATTTTGAATGGAACTGCAATCCTGCTTCAGCTGGCGCAGCACACCGGCGCATGCCTCGCCTATCTTTTCCGTGTCCTGCACAAGCGCCGCGTCGATCGTCCCGTTTTGAATTTCCTCCTCCACCTGCGCCGGCATGTCAAAGCAGATCACAAACATCTCATCCTCTATGCCTCTCTCCTGGACTATCTTCGCCACCGCGATCCCGGACGCCGAATCTGCGCAGTAGAGCGTGTTGATCTGCGGATATTCATCCAGAAATTCCCGGATCGTCTGCATCGCCCTCAGCGTGTCTGTCTCACAGACACATTCCGATACGATCTCTATATGTTCCTGTTCCTGCGTTTTTTCTGAGAATCCGTCTATCCGCTGTTTCCGGCTTGTGGAAACCCGTCCTCCCGGAATCGGAGAGGAGACGATTCCCACCTTGCAGTCTCCAGACTGCTCCTGCGCAATTTTCGCCGCCTTTTTTCCCGCCTCAAAATTGTCTGTCCCGATATAGGCGCATCGCCCGGTGTCCTGCGCGTCCCCGTCCACCAGAATAAACGGAATCCCAGCCTGCGTCAGCCTTTCATAGAAAACCATATCGTCCTCAGACTGCGCGCTGTTTAAGATGGCGACGTCCATGTC
>CAWVKK010000013.1:0-45795 GCA_963929865.1 uncultured Eubacteriales bacterium
ATGGAGCTGACTAATACTAATAGGTCGAAGGCTTAACCAAGAGGAAGGTTAAGAGAGAAAGAGGATAGGAAAAAGGAAGTCAAGAAAGGAAGAAGAAAAAAAGATCTGTGTGCAGTTTTGAAGGTACAGGAGAGAGGGAGCATAATCCTCCTTAGCTCAGTCGGTAGAGCATGCGGCTGTTAACCGCAGTGTCGTTGGTTCGAGTCCAACAGGGGGAGCTAGAGAAGGAAAAAGAAAAGAGTATTTTTATAGAAGAGAGATAAGGCTCCGTGGTCAAGCGGTTAAGACATCGCCCTTTCACGGCGGTAACACGGGTTCGATTCCCGTCGGAGTCATTTAGGCGTCATAGCCAAGTGGTAAGGCACGGGTCTGCAACACCCTTATCACCAGTTCAAATCTGGTTGACGCCTCTGGAAAGCTTCAGAAATTTCTGAAGCTTTTTTTGATTATAAAAAATGCGCTCCTATGAAAAAGAACGGAAAAAAGACGCCTTGACAAATGGGAGCATTCTTTTTATAATTCAACTGGTACTACCAGTTGAAAGGAGCATATATGAAACTTATCAGACAATTCAGCATTATTTTATTGTTCTCATTTTTGGGAGAAATGTTTCACTATTTTATTCCGCTTCCGGTTCCGGCAAGCGTGTACGGTCTGATTTTGCTGCTCGCCGCCCTGTGCAGCGGGATTGTAAAGACGGATCACGTAAAAGAGGCGTCAAATTTTTTGATTGAGATTATGCCGGTTATGTTTATCCCGGCGGGCGTCGGGCTGCTGACGGCATGGGACGCTCTGCAGCCGGTCCTGGTTCCCGTGTCGGTTATTACGATTTTGACGACGGTCATTGTGATGGCGGTGACAGGAAAGACAGCGCAGGGAATGATCCGCGCTCAAAAAGGAAAAGGAGAAAAGAGAAATGAAATTCCTGAATGACTCGATATTTTTTGGAGCGATTGTGAGCTTGATCGGATATGAAATCGGACTGCTTTTGAAGAAAAAATTTAAAATGGCGCTGTTTAATCCGCTCTTGATTGCTATTCTCTGCATTATAGGGCTTTTGACAGTCTTTCATATCGACTATGAAGTGTACAATGAGGGCGGGCAGTATCTGAGCTATCTGCTGACGCCGGCAACAGTCTGTCTTGCCGTGCCGCTGTATCAGCAGATGACTCTGCTGAAGAAAAATTTAAAAGCGGTGGCAGGGGGAATCGCATCGGGAGTGGCGGCCAGTATGATCAGCGTATTCCTGATGGCAAAATTGTTTGGATTCTCCCATGAACAGTACGTGACGCTTCTGCCGAAATCTATCACAACAGCGATCGGAATGGGAGTCTCGCAAGAGCTGGGAGGGACTGTGACGATCACTGTAGCCGTGATTATTATCACGGGAGTTTTGGGCAATATTTTTGCAGATATTGTGTGCAAAGTCTTTAAAATTGAGGAGCCGATCGCAAAAGGGCTGGCCCTTGGAACCTCTGCTCATGCCATTGGAACTGCAAAGGCAATGGAATTAGGAGAAGTGGAGGGCGCTATGAGCAGCCTGGCGATTGCGGTGGCAGGATTGATGACGGTAATCGGCGCGTCGTTTTTTGCAGATTTAATATGAAACAGACCTGGAAGAAAAAAAGGAAAAAATGCAGACCGTATGTTCTGTGATGGAGAGGAATCAGGGGATGAGACAAAAGACATATCTGACTGTGATTGCGTATATTAAACAGCTGATGCAGGACGGCAAACTGACTTTTGGGCAGAGACTTCCTTCAGAGCGGGAGATGATGAACACGCTGAAGATGGGAAGAAATTCTATCCGGGAGGCTCTGCGGACCTTAGAAAACATGGGAGTGGTGGAAAGCCGCCAGGGTCAGGGAAACTTCCTTGTCAACCGTATCGGAAAAAGCTTAAACAATGTGATTTCTATGCTGGTTTTTATGAGAGAGAGCAATGATCTGGAAATCAGCCAGCTCAGAAGGGGGATGGAGATAGAGGCATTTGCCCTGGCGGTTCTGCGCTGCACAGAAGAAGAAAAAAAACAGATGAAAAAAATTTTGGACCAGATGAGAGAAAAAGCGCCGGGACAGGGGACGTTTCTTGACAAGTCCTTTCACAAAGCCATGGTCTGCGCTTCAGGCAACCATCTGCTTTTGGTGATGTCCGAGGCTTTGGAAGGACTGTGCGAAGCGGAGATCTCCCATGCGCTGGAGAACATGGGCGAGGAGGAGTGGAGAAAACTGATCGATATCCACGAGGAGATTTTCACATGCCTTGATCAGAGGCAGACTGCAAAAGGGATAGAAGCGCTGCAAAGGCATTATGATCAGATTGACAGGCTGTTTGAACGGATATCGGAATAAAAAAGGAGAGTGGCAAATTTTAAATTCGGTGCTATAATGGGAGAGAAAGGAGCAGTTTTTTATGGAAAAAAAACTAGGAAGAAATGATCCGTGCTGGTGTGGAAGCGGGAAAAAATATAAAATCTGTCATGAAGCACAGGATGAGAAAATGGCGCATCTGGAAATGCAGGGATATCTGCTGCCGCCCAGAAAGCTTTTAAAGACGCCGGAGCAGATTGCAGGGATGAAAAAGAGCAGCGAGATCAATGTGAAAGTGCTGGACTATGTGCAGGAACATATCCGGGAGGGAATTACGACACAAGAGATTGATCAGTGGGTTTACCGGATTACGACAGAGGCGGGAGGCATACCGGCGCCGCTGCACTATGAGGGATATCCAAAGAGCGTCTGCACCTCGATCAATGATCAGGTCTGCCATGGAATTCCGTCTGAGAACGTTGTTTTAAAAGAGGGAGATATCATCAACGTAGACGTCTCCACCATTTACCAGGGATATTTTTCTGACTCTTCCAGAATGTTCTGCATCGGAGAAGTAGATCCGGAAAAAAAGAGACTGGTGGAGGTCACGAAAGAGTGTGTGGAGCTGGGACTCAAAGAGGTAAAGCCGTGGGGATTTTTAGGCGATATCGGGGCGGCAGTCTGTGAACATGCACAGAAAAACGGATACTCCGTCGTAGAAGAGATCGGCGGACATGGAATCGGACTGGAATTTCACGAAGATCCCTGGGTAGGATATGTGACGGAAAGAGGAACGGGAATGATTCTCGTCCCCGGAATGGTGTTTACGATTGAACCCATGATCAATATGGGAAGCCATGAAATTTATGAAGATGAAGATGACGGATGGACCATCTATACAGCGGATGGACAGCCTTCGGCACAATGGGAAATCATGGTGCTGGTGACAGAAAAAGGCTGTGAAGTGCTTGCGTGGTGAAGAAGACGTCTTCAGCGGAAAGAAACAGATACAGACTGCGGGCAGGTTTGGCGGCAGTCTGTATTTTTATTTGACAAAAAAGCCGTGCAGGCAAAAAGATGCGGCGCGGAATATTCGCGCGTCTGCGCCCGAAATAAAAATGGAAAGGAAGAAAAAAGAGGATGGAGCGCCAAAAGATGATGAGTCTGGTAAGACAGGCGATAGAAAAATATAAGATGATTCAAGAAGGAGACCGGGTGGCAGTCGGATTATCCGGAGGAAAAGACAGCGTGGCGCTTCTTTTCCTTCTAAAGGAAATCGCAAAGTTTTATCCAAAAAAGTTTCAGCTGTCGGCAATCCATGTGGATTTAGGGTACACAGAAAAAATTGCGGGGGAACTCGAAAATCTCTGCAGGGACTGGCAGATTCCTTTTTATACGGTGGACACTCGGATCGGAGAAATTTTGGAAAAAAGAGGCGAAGAGCACCCTTGCTCTCTGTGCGCAAAGATGAGAAAAGGCGCGCTCTGCCGCAAGGCGTCAGAATTAAACTGCACAAAAATTGCGTACGCTCACCACATGAATGATTTTACGGAGACCATGGTGATGAATTTAATCTTTCAGGGACGGTTTTATTCATTCCCGCCTGTCACAAAAATGGAAGACTGCGGACTGGAAATCATCCGTCCTCTGATGTTTGCGGCAGAAGCGCAAGTGAAGGGATTCCAGAAAAAAGAAAAACTTCCGGCGTTCAAAAATCCATGCCCGGTTGACGGAACCACAAAAAGGGAGGAGATCAAGCAGTTTTTAAGAGAGTGGAATAAGAAATATCCCGGAATATCACGAAAACTGTTTCATGCGATTGAACACGGAAATCTGGAAGACTGGACGATAAAATGACGGTTTTCCAGGACAAAAACTGCGCCGCGCAGCAGAGGGAAAACAAAAGAATCCATTTTGACGGAAAACGTGCGCCATGATAAAATAACAGACAGAAACACACAGAGAAATGAGGGGAAGCATTTTGTACAGAATTGCCGTTTGCGATGACGAATGGATCTCGCGCAGAGAGATCGAAGAAATGACAAGGAAAATTTTAGACAGACATCAGATTGAATATGAAATCCAGCATTTCCAGAGAGCGAAGGATCTGGAAGAAGCTCTGCTGCAGAAGGACATGAGCTGTCATCTGATTTTAATGGATATCTGCCTGAAGGATGAAAACGGGATTGAGGCGGTAAAGAGAATGCGCGGCCGGGGAATCTCAATCCCGCTCATTTATATCAGCGGGTACGATACGTATGCGATGGAAGCCATCGAGACAGACGTCATGCGGTATCTGATCAAACCAGTCGATGAGGGGAAGCTGGAGGAGGCAGTTCTGACAGCCTACAAAAGAGGATACCAAAAAAAATATTTTTTTTTAGAGAACGGAAATGAGAACGGAATCAGAAAAATTCCTTACGACGATATTTTATATCTGGAAGCATACAACAGAGGAACAAACATCGTCACGGCGTCGGACGTTTTTCACATCAAAAAGAAATTTTCAGAGATAGCGTCCAAAGCGGATCAGCAGTTTTTTTCCAGATGCCATCACAGCTTTATGGTAAATAAGGACAAAGTGGAAGTGCTCAGAAAATATGAAATCATTCTGGTCAATCAAAAAAGCGTTCCGGTCAGCAGAAGACGGTATGAGCAATGCAAAAAAGAATTTTTAAAATTTCTATTATAGGGGATGGCATGGTCAGCCGCAGGGCGGCTGAGAGGGATCGCCAATCTTCAGAGCGACGGCAGCGCAGAATATGCCGTTCTCTGCCTGAATGCTGAGAAAGCCATTATATTTTTCCGCTGTCTTCTCTACGATATACAGACCGAATCCGTGGGAATCGGCGTGTTCCTTTGTGGTGAGAAAGCGTCCCTTTTTGTCTGCGATTAAGGTGTGATAATACGAATTTTTGCAGGAGATAATAAAAAAGTCTTTTTTCACGTACATTTCTAAGCTCAAAAAAGGCGTGGCACTCTCAGGAGCCTTCCTGCATGCTTCTTTGGCGTTTTCCAAAAGATTGGAAAGCAGACTGCACAGATCGGGAGCCGACACGCAAAGATGCGCCGGAGCCGTAAGATTTTGAAAGCGGATGTCAATGTGATCTTCCTGCGCCGATAAAAGCCAGCTGTTTAACAAGACGTTGATCAGCTCATTGGAAGTCTGGACATACGGTACGATGGAGATCTCCCGGCGTATCAGCTCGTCGAGATAAGAAGAAGCCTGCGCGGTCTCCCCTTTGCCGAGATAATAGCGCAGAACGGCAAAATGATGGCGGATGTCATGTCTGAGCATAGAAGCCTGCTTTAAATAGGTCTGCAGATAAAGCAGGCTCTCCGAGGAATGCTGCTGCTTCAGTTCAAGACTCTGCATGGCGAGCTTTCTGCGCAGAAAATGATGGTAGACAGTGCGAACGATATGGAAGGCATAAAAGAGAAAAAAACACACAGCAAGCATTCGATTCCAGGGAGAAAAAGAAGAGAAATTCCCGTCCGATAAAAAAAGATTCAGAAATTTTGGCAGAGAGTCCCCCAAAACGATGCCCCTGATGAGCAGCATAAAAAGAAATGCCGTGCAAAAGCCGGCAAAAATATAAAAAGAACAGCGCAAAAAACGATGCTTCGAATTTCGATGCATCCACAGAAAAAACAGCAGAGGAATCACATAAAAATTACGCAGAAAAAGGGAAAGAATGATAAAAGAGACAGACGAGACAGGCGCGCAGGAGAGCGAAAGGGAATAATCTGCCAGCCAGCCGAAAGCAGAGAAGGCAGACATAAGCGTCAGCCAGTCGTAATATCCCTGATAACATTCTGCCAAAAAGAATGAGACACAGGTCAGCGCACACAAAGTGACGAGACAGATCACAAAAGAGGAGCACAGAACCGAAAAGGGCATGGGAAAACGACTGCCTTTCGACACGAAAGAGCCGGTACCGGTATAAGATTCATATGCCGTAAAGCAAATGAGGTAGAAAAAGATACCGACCGCCGCAAAAAGACAGAGGCACAGAAAAACAAACAGTTTTTTAGTCCATAGCCGCCGCAGTATTCGGCGCAGATTCGTATTTCTCATAATGTGTTTCCTTTCTCAGACCAAGAAGAGCTTGTTGTATTCTATCATATCATCTGAAAAAGAGGAATGCAAGGGACGGATGGATACCGGAACTGGCGGATGCGGCAATATGGAAAAACACAGAAGACTGTGATATAATAAAATCCGATAACAACAAGAAAAAGGAGAAAAGAATGGAAGAAAAAAACGCATTACTGACAGAAATAAGACGGCAGAACCGCTATCTCAAAAGTCAGCTGATCTGCATACGGATTCTTCTTATCCTTGTGATCCTTGCGGCGGCGGGGATCGGAACAGCAGTCTATCTTGGATATCCGCACCTCCAAAATGCTTCAGAGACCGTAAAAGGGCTGGCGCAGAAGGCGGAGGAGATGATGGCTCAGATTCAGACGACAGGAAGCGATGCGGACGAAATCATCCTGCACGCAGACGAAATTCTGACGGATCTGGAACCGCAGATCGAGGAACTCAAGAGCGCGGACTTGAAAACACTGGTGGAAAATCTGAACGATTTGAGCGAAAGCATCAATGCTCTAAATCTGGAAGAATTTCAAAAGACAATGGAAGATTTGCAAAATACGATCAACGCCATCAATTTGATCGCTAATCTTGCAAATTGAGAGACCGCTGCACGGAACGCAGGGAAAAACGAGGACAAAAAAGAGTCGGCAGTCATACTTTATAGAAAGGGCACTCATCGCTGAGAACGCTTCCGGGGCTATGCAGACGCAGAGCAGAAGCCGCCGGACATTTTCAGAGATGTCTTAGAAAATACGGAGGGCTATAATGGGCGAAAAAAAAGAAACGTTGTCAGAGCTGGTAAAAGATGTGATGCAAAGCTACAGGGAACATGGGATTATCTGCAACATCGACTCAGAAAACCGGTTGGACAGAACAACCATCGTAGAGCTGATAGACAGTATCCGCTATGTGTTATTTCCCGGATATTTTGAAATGCGCGGCGTAAAGAGCAGCTCTGTCTCCTACCATGTGGGAGAGCTGCTGGAATGCATTCAGGATCAGCTGCAAAAACAGGTAATGTGCGCGCTCAGACACCGCATTGGAGGCGAGACGGCGCAGCAGGAACAGATCGAAGAGGAAGCGGAGCGCATTGTTCTGGAATTTCTAAAAAAGATTCCGCAGATGCGCAATCTGCTTGCGACAGACGCCCAGGCAGGATACGACGGAGATCCCGCGGCATACAATACCGATGAAATTATTGTGTCTTATCCGGGTTTTTACGCCGTCACAGTCTACCGCATTGCGCATGAGCTGCATGTACTCGGCGTTCCTCTGATTCCGCGCATTATGACGGAACATGCGCATAACAGAACCGGAATTGACATTCATCCGGGAGCGAAAATCGGAAAATATTTTTTTATTGACCATGGAACCGGCGTGGTCATCGGAGAGACGACGGAAATTGGAGACTATGTAAAAATTTATCAGGGCGTAACGCTTGGAGCTCTCTCGACAAGAGGAGGACAGAGCCTGAGAAACAAAAAACGTCATCCGACTATTGAAGACAATGTCACCGTCTACTCAGGAGCCTCTATTTTGGGAGGAGAGACGAGAATCGGGGAAGGCGCCGTGATTGGGAGCAACGCGTTTATCACTTCTTCCGTTCCGAGCCAGACAAGGGTCAGCATCAAAAATCCGGAACTGCTGTTTAAGGGAAGGGTTCAGATGACAGAACTTGGACAGGAGGGATTCTGGAAAAACGAGAAGGAGTGACACAGCAGAAAAAGAAGGGGTGCGAATGGTTGATTTTGAAGAATTCTGCGAGATGGCGCAGGAGATTAACGCCGGACTTCCGGAGCGTTTTTTTGAGGAATTAAACGGAGGCGTTCAGGCAGACCCGAAAAGGAAAGTTCATCCGAAAAGCGTCGGAGAAAGTCTGGTGATTTTAGGAGAGTATCACAGAGACTATTATTTCGGCAGATATATTGTGCTGTACTACGGCTCTTTTGCGCAGGTGTATGGAAACGCGGACAAAGAAGTGTGGCGGCGGCAGCTTGACCATACAATCCGCCATGAATTCCGCCATCACCTCGAATCCCTGGCCGGCGAGAGGGATTTAGAGATCGAGGATGAGCTTCGCCTGGCGCAGTATCAAAACAAATATTGGGAATTTTTTTAAAAAAGATGGGGGAAGGACAGAAAAAATCTTGTGAAATACTTGACGAATAGGAAGCACAGTAATAAAATAACAAATAGTGAGCAGATATGCTTGTGAGACGCACAAATGTGTTTTCAAAAAAGACATTCAGGAGGATTGAATCAATATGCCAACGTATAATGAGATGAGCAGGGAAGAGTTACTGCAGGAAAAAAGCGAATTAGAGGCGCGCTTTGAAGAGGTAAAAGCAAAAGGGTTAAAACTGGATATGTCCCGCGGTAAGCCGTCCGCTGCGCAGCTGGATCTTGCTATGGGGATGATGGACGTGCTGAACAGCAGTTCTGATCTGAAATGTGAAGAGGGAATTGACTGCAGAAACTACGGCGCATTAGATGGAATTCGGGAAGCCAAACAGCTGCTTGCCGATATGATGGAAGTGGCGATCGACAACGTAATTATTTACGGAAATTCCAGTCTGAATGTCATGTTCGATACCGTTTCTCACGCAATGACACACGGTGTGATGGGAAGTACGCCGTGGTGCAAGCTGGATAAGGTGAAATTTTTATGTCCGGTTCCGGGATATGACCGTCACTTCTCGATCACGGAGTATTTCGGGATTGAGATGATCAATGTGCCGATGACGCCGTCTGGTCCGGATATGGATATGGTAGAACAGCTGGTCAGCGAAGACGAAACGATCAAGGGAATCTGGTGCGTTCCGAAATACTCAAACCCGCAGGGAATCACATACTCTGACGAGACGGTCAGAAGATTCGCAGCTTTAAAGCCCGCAGCGAAGGATTTCCGCATCTACTGGGACAATGCGTACGGAATTCATCACTTATATGAGGACAAACAGGATTACCTTCCTGAGATTCTCTTAGAGTGCAAGAAAGCTGGAAATCCGGATCTGGCCTATAAATTCTGCTCTACCTCAAAAGTAAGCTTCCCGGGATCCGGCATCGCAGCTCTGGCAGCTTCCAAAGGAAACCTGGCAGACCTGAAAAAACAGATGACAGTTCAGACGATTGGTCATGACAAGCTCAATCAGCTGCGCCATGTCCGTTTTTATAAAGATATCCACGGCATGGTGGAACATATGAAAAAACACGCCAACATTATGAGACCGAAATTTGAAGCTGTCCTGGATATTTTAGAGAAAGAACTGGGAGGTCTGGAAATCGGAAGCTGGATTCGCCCAAGAGGAGGATATTTTATCTCATTTGATTCACTTCCAGGATGCGCAAAGGCGATTGTGGCAAAGGCAAAAGAAGCAGGCTTGATTATGACGGGCGCAGGCGCTACCTTCCCATACGGAAAAGATCCGCAGGACAGCAATATCCGTATCGCTCCTACGTATCCGACGCTGGAGGAAGTAGAGATGGCAGCCCAGATTTTTGTGCTGAGCGTAAAATTGGTAAGCATCGATAAATTGTTAGAGTCAAAATAAAAAAAAGTGTTGATTAGACACATAGGAAAACGGCTGACAGCAAAAAATGGCGTCAGCCGTTTTTTCCGGTCCTCTGAAAATAAAAAAGAATTTTTTGTTACATATATTAAGAATTTCGAAGGAAATCAATGATGCCTTTACTTTTAGAAGATACATGGTACAATAGAAAATGAATGTAATGTGCCATAGATACACAGCAATTCTATCTTTGTGGAATAATCAAGGGAATTTTTTTATAAAACTATGGTAATAAGACAAAAATAAGGGGTTGCAAATGAAGAAGAAAAAGAAAAAATGGGTGATTGGATTTTCTGTCTACTTTGGGATGCTGGTTCTCCTGTATCTGGGAGTCACGCTTTACTTTCGGGATCGGTTTCTGCCCGGCTCTGTCATCAATAACGTAGACTATTCCTCTAAGACTGTCGCGGAGGTGGAATCGAACATTGCGCAGGAGATGGAGGAGTATTCGATAACTTTGATTGAGAGAGGGAACATCAAAGAGGTAATCCAGGGATCTGAAATTAATTTTTCTTATTCCTCGGACGGGAGCATAAAACGCTTAAAAGAAAAACAGCAGCCTCTGCTGTGGCTTCCCGCGTATGTAAAGCCATATACATATGAGATGCCCGCGGCGGTAAAGTTTGATGAGACGCTTTTAAGAGAAAAGATGAATTCGCTCAACTGTATGCAGGATGACCAGATGATACAGCCGGTAGACGCTCACATCGCGAACAACGGAAACGGGTTTGAGGTTGTGGAAGCCGAATACGGCACGGTTCTCGATAAAGAGAAATTTGAGAAAGCTTTATTTGAGGCGGTGCGCGCCGGAAAGAGAGAGCTGGATCTTGATCAGAGCGGATGCTATGTGGAGCCGAATTTCACAGCGGATGTCGAAGATCTGACGAAGAGAAAGGATGCGCTGAAAAAATATGAAAGAGTGTCCGTGCAGTATACCATCGACAACGAGCCCCTTTTGATTGACACGAACACGATCGTGCAGTGGCTGGATGTGGACGAAAATTATCAGGTGACGGTGAACCGGGAAAAGGTCCGCGAATATGTCCGCGAGCTGGGAAAGAAGTATGACACATGGCAGACGGTCGGGGATTTTGTGACCAGCTATGGTCAGACCATCCAGGTGCCCAGAGTGGGATACGGATGGTCCTTGGATGAAGAAGCGGAGACGGATAAACTGATTGAAATCATCGAAGCGGGAGAGCCTGTGGAACGGATTCCCGAATATGTGAAAACGGCAAATGGAAACCGGACGAACGACATAGGAGACACTTACGTGGAAATCAGCTATGCGGATCAGCATATGTGGTTTTATATGGACGGGGAGCTGATTGTCTCTACAGATATTGTCTCGGGAAATCCCAATAAAGGCATGGCTTCTCCGACAGGAGTCTTTGAGATTCAGGGAAAAGAGCGAAACGCAACGCTGGTGGGAGAAGACTATCGGACGCCGGTGGCCTACTGGATGCCGTTTGACGGCGCGGTGGGAATCCATGACGCCACATGGCAGCCGATGTTTGGAGGAGATCTTTATCTGACAGTCGGATCTCACGGATGTATCAATACGCCCCTTGACTTGGCGGGGATTATCTTTGAAAATATTGAAGTGGGAACAGCAGTTGTGTGCTATTAAAAAGATAAAGGAGAAACGAAATGAAAGTCGTTGTTTTAGCAGGAGGAATCAGCACAGAAAGGGAGATATCGATCAGCTCAGGGGTTAAGGTGTGCCGGGCGCTGCGGGAGAAGGGACATGACGCGGTTTTGCTTGACGTCTATTTTGGAATCGGGAACGAGCAGAAAAAGAATATTTTTGCGAAGGACTACTGTATAGAGGATGCGGCAGCCTACATCAACGGATTTAACGCAAAAGTGGAAGAGGAAAAAAATATCCGCAGAGAATTTTTCGGACCGAATGTGCTGGAGCTGTGCAAAGCGTCCGACATTGTCTTTCTGGCGCTTCACGGGGAAAACGGAGAGAATGGAAAAGTGCAGGCCGCCTTTGACCTTCTCGGCATTTCCTATACGGGCAGCGGATATCTTGGCAGCGCGCTCGCCATGGATAAGGGACTGTCAAAACAGATCTTTCGGGAAAACAAGATCCCGACTCCCGAGAGCGTGACCGTCCGCAGAGACGATCCGAAAAAAAGCATCGCACAATACGGGATAGCGCTGCCGTGCGTGGTGAAGCCAAGCTGCGGCGGTTCAAGCGTAGGCGTTTCGATTGCAAAAACAGAAGAAGAATTTTATCAGGCGCTCAAGGAAGCGTTCTTTTACGAAGAAGAAATTTTGATAGAACAGTACATAGAAGGAAGAGAATTTTCTGTGGGCGTTGTGGAGCAGGAGGCGTATCCGGTTATCGAAATCGCTCCGATTCATGGATTTTATGATTACCACAATAAATATCAGCCGGGATGTACGGTGGAGACGTGTCCGGCGGAACTCTCCGCGGAGCAGACAGCGCAGATGCAGGAGTATGCGGTAAAAGCGTGCAGGGCGCTTAGGGTGGAGAGCTATGGAAGAGCGGACTTTATGATGGACCAGAGCGGAAACATGTACTGCCTGGAGATCAACACGCTTCCGGGAATGACTCCCACAAGCCTTCTGCCGCAGGAGGCGGCGGTTCTGGGCATGAGCTACGCCGATTTATGCGAGAAGCTGATCGAAGTGTCGCTTGCAGGATTTTCAAGATAAATGAGAAGTAAAGAGAGGAAAACGCGATGAAAAATATGTCTTTGATCCGTATCGCACATGCCTGCGGAGGAACGTATTACGGAGAAGAAGGGAAAAAAGACGTCGAGATTTCCAGCATCACAACAGACAGCCGAAAGACGGAAGAGGGCTGTCTGTTTATTGCAATAAAAGGAGAGCGCGTCGACGGTCATTCTTTTATCCCCTCTGTGTTTGAGAAGGGAGCGCTGTGCGTTCTCTCAGAGAAAAAACTGGAAAATCCCAAGGGACCTTATATTTTAGTCAAATCAAGCCTGGAGGCGGTCAAAGCGATCGCCGCATATTACCGCAGCCAGCTGAATATTCAGGTGGTAGGGGTGACGGGCAGCGTTGGAAAGACGAGCACAAAGGAAATGATCGCCTCCGTTTTGTCTGAAAAATATTGTGTTCTTAAGACGGCGGGCAATTTCAACAATGAATTGGGGCTGCCTCTGACGATCTTCAGACTGCGCGAAGAGCATGAGATTGCAGTACTCGAGATGGGAATCAGCCATTTCGGTGAAATGCACCGGCTCAGCCAGATCGCGAAACCGGATGTGTGCGTGATCACCAATATCGGACAGTGCCATCTTGAATTTCTCCATGACCGGGACGGAATTTTGAAAGCAAAATCCGAGATCTTTGACTTCCTGGCAAAAGACGGAAAAATCATCTTAAACGGAGATGACGATAAGCTTTCTGCGCTGACCTGCGTCAGGGGAATCCGCCCGACGTTTTTCGGGATTGAGACAAAGAGAGAGCTGTACGCCGATCATCTGGAAAACCTGGGACTTAAAGGAATCCGCTGCTGTATCCATGCGGGAGACCAGAGCTTTTTTGCGGATATCCCGATTCCAGGCTACCACATGGTGCAAAACGCACTGGCAGCGACCGGAGTGGGGCTTGCGTTCGGAATGACTGTGGAACAGATCCGGACCGGCATTGAAAAGCTGGAATCGATTTCAGGAAGATTTCACCTGATTGAGACGGAACGCTATACCATCATCGACGACTGCTATAATGCCAATCCTGTCTCGATGAAGGCGTCGCTGACCGCGCTTCAGGACGGACTTTGCAGAAAAGTGGCAATCTTAGGCGATATGGGAGAACTCGGGGCGGAGGAAGAGAGTATGCACAGAGAAGTTGGAAGATATGCCGCCGGTCTGAACATTGATTTGTTTTTATGCGCAGGCACACTGTGCCATAACATAGCGGAGGGAATCCGGGAAAAGGACAAAAACAAAGAGGTAAAGGAATTTGGAAGCACAGCGGAACTTTTGGAACAGCTTCCGGCGATGCTCAAAGATCAGGACACGATCCTCGTTAAAGCCTCCCACTTTATGAAATTTGAACAGATTGTGGCGTTCCTGACAAAGACGCCGTAAAGAGAAAGAAAGAGCGAAAAAAGAAGCCGTGGCAGCGCCGCAGTATGCGGATCAGACCGGCTTCTTTTTTGCTCTTTCATTTTCTGTTCTTACTGCGGTTTCCGGTTGGCCAGATCCTCGATACCCGCATTTTTTCGTACAGTCTGCGCAATGATATTTTGGGTATAAGCGCCGAGAAACTTCCGTTCTTCTCTTGAAAGATCTTTCAGGCAAATCGGTTTCCCGTATTCCAAAATCACATGTGCAGGCTTGATTTTTGGGAAATGATCCTCAAAAATCGCAGCGGTGTTATTCAGACTCATCGTGACAATGGGGCATCCGGTTTTTTCCGCAATTTTCATGGAGCCCTCCTTAAAAGGCTGAAGCTCCAGATGATTGCCCTTATTTCTGGTTCCCTCCGGGAAAATGCAGATCGAGATACCGCTTTTTACTTTTTCGATTCCAGCCAGAATCGTCTTTAACCCCTCCTTGATATCGGTCCTGTTTAAAAACAGACAGTGGAGCCTTTTCATCCAGATCGACAGGAGAGGAACCTTTTCCATGGAATCCTTTGCGATATAGCCTGTCAGATCAGGACAGCGCGAATACGTGACAAGGATGTCAAAAAAACTGTTGTGATTTCCGACATACAATACGGGCTGATCCTTTGGAACGTATTCTTCCCCGATGACCGTGACCTTCGTTCCGGCAACTTTTAAAATGAGACGGAACATAAACTGCACAATGCGCAGAGAAGAAAGATCTCTCGCCCTGGGATTCCGTTTTCCGATCAGCCACTCTACAAAAAGAATCGGAATGGAGAGGATCAAAAACCCTACGACAATCATCACTATCAAAATAAAACGTATCATAAACATGTACTCTTTTCTAAAATTTCATCGTATTGTCACGGACAGGACGTCCCAGACAGTCACTGGGAGGCTCTGCCGTACAGGATAGTATTTTGCTTCAGCCATTCTGCGCGGTAAGGCGCCAGATCTTCCGACTCATATCGAAACGCCCAGTTATCCTCGGCAACTCCGGGCGTATTCATGCGGGCTTCTGTCCCGAGCTGAAGGAGATCCTGAATCGGGAAAATCGCATACTGGGCGATGCTTCCCAGACACATGCGGATCAGATCGAGGCTGATGCTGTTTCCGTCTGTATTGGCATAGCGCCGCAGCTTGTCTTTCTGGGCTTCCCCCAGAGTCTGATACCATCCCGCCGTGGTGTCGTTGTCGTGCGTTCCGGTGTAGCAGATACAGTTTGTGTGGGTAAACTGATGCGGAAGGTAGGAACTCTCCTCAGCCCCCTCAAAGGCAAACTGCAAAATTTTCATGCCCGGAAAATGGAACATATCCCGCAGCCACTCTACCTCCGGGGTGATAACGCCAAGATCCTCGGCAAAAATCGGAAGATGGTCGCCAAGCTCCTCCTGAATGGCAAGAAAGAGATCCTCATTGGGACCCTTTACCCATTCCCCGTTGACAGCGGTCTCTTCTCCAGCAGGGACTTCCCAGTAGGCCTCAAATCCGCGGAAATGATCGATCCTGAGATAATCGACAAGAGAAATCTGCTGACGAATGCGCGCAATCCACCACTCGTATCCCGTCTCTTTGTGATAATCCCAATCATACACAGGATTTCCCCAGAGCTGTCCGGTAGCGCTGAAATAATCCGGCGGAACCCCGGCGACAGAGATGGGATATCCCTTTGTGTCCAGCTTGAAAAGCTTTTTGTTTGCCCAGACGTCGGCGCTGTCATAGGCGACAAAGATCGGAATATCTCCGACGATTTTAACTCCGTTGTCGTTCGCGTACTGCTTCAGCTGTGACCACTGGCGGTAGAAGATAAACTGGATAAACTGGTAATAGCGGATTTCGTCCTTTAAGATAAGGCTCCAGCGGCGTTTCTGCTCCGGAGTGGGGTCTGAAAGCTCATCGTCCCATTCAATCCAGCATTTTCCGCCGTGAGCGTCCTTGCCCGCCATAAAGAGGCAGTAATCGTCAAGCCAGAAAGAATTTCTGGACAAAAAGTCATCAAATTCCTCCAGAAGCATTTTGTTCGGCGTATGGCAGAAAGACGCGTACGCTTTCTGAAACAGAGCCGTCTTAAAAGCGATTACCTTTCCGTATTCTACCTTTCTGGGATTCCATTCCGGCATATCTGCGGCGTCTTTTTCCGTCAGAAGCTGAAGCTCGATGAGATTGTCAATGCTGATGATCAGCGGCTGACCGGCAAAGGAAGAAAATCCCTGATAGGGAGAGTCCCCGAATCCAGTCGGTCCAAGAGGCAGCACCTGCCACAGACGCTGACCGCTCTGCACAAGAAAGTCAATAAATTCATAGGCGCCTTTTCCGAGATCGCCAATTCCGTAGGGAGAAGGAAAAGAAGTAGGGTGAACCAAAATCCCGGAGAATCTGGGGTGATTCTTTTCCTTTTCAGTTTGTTCTGTCATAATCGTAGCCATAGTAAATAAAAATCTCCTTTTTTCAATGTTATTCTTATTATACCGAATAGTATAGGGGAAAGCAATCACTCCGCCTGCAAAAAATGAAAAAATATTGGAAAAAGAGACAAAATTCGATTATAATAAATATTATGGAACGCGGAGCAATCCCGATTCCGACCGGCGGCAAGACATTTGTGCCGTCGGCGATACAAAAGGTCAGAGGCATGGAGCGCCTTCGCACAGAGACGCGAAAACACTGACCTGACAGCTACAATTACGGCCCTGAGATCTCTTCAGGATGAACGATTCGTAGGAATACCGTCTTCAATACGGAAACGATTCATGCGGACGTTTGTCGCGCGGCATGTCCGCTGAAAATTGAGAGAAAAGGAGAAACCGTGTATGTATTTGATGATCGACAATTATGATTCTTTTGTCTATAACCTGTCGTCCTATCTGGAAGAGATGGGGGAGGAAATCTTAGTAAAGCGCAATGATCAGATTTCTCTGAAAGAAATCGAAGCGCTCAGCCCGAGAGGGATTATCATTTCACCGGGACCAAAGGCGCCGGAAGACGCCGGAATGTCCGTCGAGATTGTCCAAAAATTTTCCAACCGAATACCAATTTTAGGCGTCTGCCTGGGACATCAGGTGATCGGCCGCGCGTGCGGAGCAAAAATTGTAAGAGGAGCAAAGCCGATGCACGGCAAGGTGACTCCAGTGCGGCACACAGGAAAGCGAATTTTTCAAAATCTGCCGAATGGATTCCTCGTGACGAGATACCATTCTCTGGTGATCAGCGAAGACGAGCTGCCGTCAAACCTGGAGATAGACGCAAGGGCAGAGGACGGAGCCATCATGGCCATTTCCAGAAAAGACGCGCCCGTCTATGGAATACAATTCCACCCTGAGGCTGTGCTGACGCAATATGGACATGAAATGCTGGGCAATTTTATTTACCTTTGCCGGGAATGGCAGGAGAAAAAAGAAAAAGTCCGGAAAACAGCGCGCGGCGCGCAGCTGTGGAGCGCAAAAGAAGAGGGCGGAGGAGAGAGATGAGAATCATACACTTGCTGGAACAATATACACCGATCGGAGCATTTTACGGGGAATTTGAAAAAGAGACAGATACCGTTTTTTTAGATTCTTCTCTGAAAAATAAAATGGGGCGCTACTCGATTGTCGGGAGAAATCCGTACCTGAAGCTGAAAAAATCGGCGGAAGGCTTTACAGTCAATGGAATTTTGCAGGAAGAGACGTTTGAGGCTTACACAAAGCGGTATCTGGAAACGCACAGGGAAGAAAATAAGACCGATCTGCCGATCATCTCGGGGGCAATCGGATACGTTTCCTATGATTACGGAAGAGAAAAAGAAAGAGTCAGCTCAGAGCATCCGGCACAGTCAGACATTCCGCAATGCCTGTTCTGTTTTTA
This sequence comes from uncultured Eubacteriales bacterium, assembly GCA_963929865.1. GTDB lineage: Bacteria > Bacillota > Clostridia > Lachnospirales > Lachnospiraceae > JAGZHZ01. Next base: position 17,932 of record CAWVKK010000013.1, read on the forward strand.
CGATGAGTTTATCGTAGAGGACCAGCAGCAGGAAAAAATATGGCTGATAGCAAATGGAAAAAAGCGAAATCCGCAGGAAAGCATAGAAGAATTAAAAAGAAAAATCAGTGCAGGCAGAGAAAAGAGAGGAGATTCGCCGGAGACGATGGCGTGCGATATACAGGTTTTTTCAGACTTTGAAGAGGAAGCGTACAGACAGGCGATAGAAAAGATGATGCACTATATGGTAAAAGGCGACATCTATGTCGGAAATATGACGCGGCGGATAAAAGTAAAAAGTCCGAAAACGCCTTACGCAGTATTTCAAAAGCTCAGAGAGATCAATCCGTCTCCTTTTGGAGCTTATCTGAATTATGGAGCCTTTCAGGTCATCTGCGCGTCCCCGGAGCGGTTTATGCAGATGCGGGACGGTCATGTACAGACGCGTCCGATCAAGGGGACACGAAAGAGAGGAAGAACGGCGCAAGAAGACAAAAAAATGAAAAAAGAGCTGGAGCATTCGAAAAAAGACAAAAGCGAGCTTTTGATGATCACCGATTTAGAGAGAAACGATCTTAACCGCGTCTGCAAGCCGGGAAGCGTTCAGGTGACGGAGCTGTTTACGGTAGAGACTTACGCGACCGTCTTCCATCTGACCGCGAATATCACAGGAACCATAAAGGAAACGTGCAATGCGGTTGACCTGCTGGAGGCGTCGTTTCCAGGCGGATCCATTACAGGGGCGCCAAAGAAAAGAGCCATGGAGATTATCGATGAACTGGAGCATGAGAGAAGAGGTCTCTATACCGGATCGATCGGATATGTGGCGCTGGACGGAAATTGTGATTTCAACATTGTAATTCGGACAGCCGTGTATGAGAGCGGGCTGTATCACATTGGCGCAGGCGGAGGGATTACGTGCGAGTCAGACGCACAATTCGAATATGAGGAGACGCTTCAAAAGGCGCAGGCGCTCCTGGAGGCAATGAGATGAAAATGCAAAAGAACAGATCACAGCTTGGAATGGAGGAGACATGAAGATTTTACTGGATGAAGGATATCAGTTTGGTCTGGGAGCCTTTGAGACGATAGCGGTGGAAGAGAACCATCCTGTCTTTTTTAGACGGCATATGGAACGTCTGGAAAAGACGATGAAATTTCTGGGAATTGCCCATGGAGAAATAGCGCGGCAGACAGCGGATTATCTGCGGAAAAATCCGATTGCACATGGGGCGCTGAAAATTATAGTATCAAGAGAAAACATAAATTTTTTAAAAAGGGACAATCCTTATACACAAGAACAGTATCAAAGAGGATTCTGCATGGATTTTAGCCCGGTAAGACGAAATGAAACGTCACCGCTCGTCTACCACAAGACGATGAATTATGGGGACTGTATCCTGGAAAAGAGAAGAGCCGCCAGGCTTGGACTGGATGAAGTGATCTTTTTAAATACGAAAGGACAAATCAGCGAAGGGAGTATGACGAATCTGTTTTTTGTGAGAAAAGGACAGATTTACACGCCAGGGCAGTCATGCGGGCTCCTGCCCGGAATTATGAGGCGCTATGTCATGGAAACGGCTTCGGCAAAAGAAACGGTTATCTTTCCGGGAGAGCTGGAGGAATTCGAAGAATGCTTTGCCACGAATTCCCTTGCGGGAATCATGCCCGTCGCAATGATTGGGGAATGGAAATCAAAAGGGAGACAGACGGCGGCAAGACTTGCGCGCCAGTATGAGACAGATAAGAGAAAGAAAACGCCGGGAATGTGAGAGAAAGGCAGGGGATTCCAAAAAGAGCTTCCAGTCATAAAAGAACAGGAAAAAGAATATGAATAGAATAAAGAACACGGGATGGTATGCGGTTGAAAAGATGGGTTGGATTGCTGTTAATTTGCGCCATGCTGGGAGGATGCTCCAAAGATGACGGTGAGGAAGAGCGGACGGCTTTGGAGTACACAGTTGTAACGGCAGAGAACCTGCCGGAAGAGCTTGCAGATCTTATAGAAAACCAAAAAGAGAATGAGTGCCGGCTGACGTATGAGGCAGACGGATATCTCTACATTGTCAGAGGATATGGAAGGCAGGAGACGGGCGGATACAGCATTGCGGTGGAGGAGTGTTCCGCATCGGAGGAGGCGGTGTATATGGATACCACCCTGATCGGTCCGACTCAGAAAAAAGATGTGGAGCCAAGCGAATCGTATCCGTTTATTGTGCTGAAAATTGAGCAGACAGATAAGGAAGTCTATTTTTCATAGAGGAAAAACGAACTGAAAAGCAGACGATACGGGACAAAAGAAAGGAAGGAAGAAGGAAAAAAGAAGAAAAAGGAAAAGAGGAATTGGAAATGGAATTATTGAAGAAAAAAATTCACAGAAACCGTTTAAAATGCCGCGGCGTAAGCCAGATCAGCCTGGAGGAAGACTTTAATGTCCCGGACAGCAAACCGGATGTGGGCGCTATTGTGGAGGCATCCGGCGAGGTAAAGATGGAGGATATCAAGGTCGGAACCGGTCAGGTTTGCGCAAAAGGGATATTGTCGATCCATGTTCTTTACATCGCAGAGACGAGAGAACGGTCTGTCAGCCATATGGAAAGCACCGTCCCTTTTGAGGAGACCATCCGTCTGGAAAATGCTGAGACGGGGGATAATGTCCGGATCAAATGGAATGTCGAAGATCTGGACGTCAGTGTGATCAATTCCAGAAAGCTGAGCGGAAAAGCAGTTTTGTCGCTGACGGCATGTGTGGAGGAAAACAAAGAGATGACGGCGGCGACGGGAGTCGCGCCGGCGGAAAAAATCAGCATGAAGATGAAACAGGCGGATCTTCTGCAGCTTAGAGTGCAGAAAAAAGATATTGTAAGAGTCAAAAAAGAAATCTCCCTTCCCTCCAACAAACCGAATATTCAGGAGATTTTATGGAGCGACGTCCAGCTGCGAGGCGTCCAGGTGAGGCTTTTAGACGGACAGATAGAGGCGCGGGGAGAGCTTCAGGTATTTTTTCTGTATGAACCGCAGGGAGAAAACAGCGCAGCGCAGTGGATGGAGACAACACAGACATTTCAGGAACAGCTTGCGTGCAGCGAATGTCTTCAGAAGCTGCTGCCGGACGTCGAGGTGACAATGGGAAAATGCACCCTGGAAGTGCGCGCCGATGAAGACGGAGAAGACCGGACCGTTCAGGCGGATCTGGTGCTGGATTTGGATATCAAACTGTATGAGGAAGAGAGCGTCCAGATTTTGGAAGATGTACATACTCCGGGCAGACAGCTGACGCCGGTGGTACAAGAAGAGATGTGCGAAAGTCTGCTGATGAAGAATGTGGCAAGCTGCAAGGCACTTAGCAGCGTCAAGATGGAAAGCAGTCAGCCGAGGATGCTTCAGATCTGCCACAGCAAAGGCGATGTGAAAATTGACGAGATTTTAGTGACGGAGGAAGGAATCCGCGCGGAAGGAGCGGTCGCCGTTTCCATTTTATATATCACGGCAGACGATACGAAGCCGTTTGCTGTTCTCCATGGGATGATTCCGTTTCAGCAGAAAATTGAAGCCAAGGGGATGGACGGATCGTGCAAATATTCCCTTCACGGCGACTTAGAGCAGCTAAGCGTCTCCATGCTCGACAGCGAAGAACTTGAGATGAAGGCGAATATCAATTTAAGCGCGTTCGTCGTCAGGGAGTCGCCGATTGCGTGCATTCAGGAGATAGAAGAAAAAGAGCTGGACTGGAAGAAAATCCAGGAGCTGCCCAGCATGACCGGATATATTGTCCAGCCTGGAGACAGCCTCTGGCAGATCGCCAAAGAGTACGATACCACAATGGAAAGCATACAGCAGATGAGCGGATTGGAGACGGCAGAGATTCAGCCTGGAGACTGTCTGTTTATCGTAAAAATGGTGGACAGCGCCGTCTAAAAGACAAAAAGATCACAAAAACATAAAACAATGGCAAAAGTGCGTTTTCTTCTGCGGAGAGCGCACTTTTTCTTGTGCAGGTCTTGTGCTTTACTTTTTAAAAAGAACATGCTAAAATTGTAGAAGATGTACTTTGTATACAAAATGTACAAAGATTCTCGAGGGAACAAAAACATTGCAGGTCAGGAAAGGATTCTGAAACTATGAGGGAAATCAAAAAAGAAGCACATGCCAAAATTAATCTGGGACTTGATGTTTTAAGAAGAAGAGAGGACGGGTATCATGAAGTGCGCATGATCATGCAGAACGTCCGACTGTGCGATCAGGTCCGTGTCCGCGCGGCAGAAAAAAGAGGAATCAGAGGAAGGTCAAATCTGAGAGGACTGCCGGTCAATGAGAATAACCTTGTATACCGGGCGGCAAAGCTTTTGATGGATGAATTTAAAATAGAAAAAGGGATATCAATCCAGCTTGCCAAAAGGATTCCAACCGCCGCGGGACTTGCGGGAGGGAGCTCCGACGCCGCGGCAGTCCTGCAGGCGGTCAACGAGATATTCGGTCTTGGACTGACCAGAAAGGAGCTGATGGACCGGGCCGTTTCCATCGGCGCCGATGTCCCGTACTGCATCCTCGGAGGCACGGCGCTCGCAGAGGGAATCGGCGAAAAGCTGACGATTCTTCCCGCCATGCCGCCTCTGTACGTTTTGATCGTCAAACCGGATCTTGAGGTGTCCACAAAATTTGTCTACACGCATTTAAAGGCAGATGAACTGAGACGCCATCCGGATATAGACGGACAGATTGAGGCGCTGGAACAAAAAGACTGGAAAAGAGCGGTTCTTAAAATGGAAAACGTGCTGGAATCGGTCACGGCAAAGGAATATCCCGTCATTGACGAGATCAAACAAAGACTGCTTCATCTCGGCGCATGGAACGCTATGATGAGCGGAAGCGGTCCGACGGTATTTGGAGTATTTGGAGAGGAAGAAAAAGCAAGGCGGGCATACCGGAAGATGAGAGACGGAAGATGGGGAAGGCAGACTTTTCTCACAAAAATGGGATAACTGGATTCGGATAAAAATGGAAAGCTCAAAAAACGTGGAGGGAGGAAAAAGATGGAGCATGAATTTAAAGTTGATATGAATGAATATCTTCCGCTGCGGGACGTGGTGTTTAACACGCTTCGTCAGGCAATTTTGACAGGCGAGCTAAAGCCTGGCGAACGGCTGATGGAGATTCAGCTCGCCAACCGGCTGGGAGTCAGCAGAACTCCGGTCAGAGAAGCAATCCGCAAGCTGGAGCTGGAGGGACTCGTCTTGATGATCCCGCGAAAAGGAGCGATTGTGGCGGAAATCACGGTAAAAGACTTAGAAGACGTTCTGGAAGTGCGCGGCGCTTTGGAGGTGCTTGCCGTTCAGAACGCATGCGCCAACATCACAGACAGACAGCTGCAGGAATTAAAAAACGCGGGGGCAGAGTTTAAGCGGGCGCTGATGGGCGCGGATCTTGTGGAGTGCGTGCAGACAGACATTAAATTTCACGATATCATTTACGGCGCCACAAACAACAAAAGGCTGCTTCAGCTCTTAAGCAATTTAAGAGAGCAGATGTACCGTTACCGGATGGAATACTTAAAGGATAAAAGGATGCACAAAGCTCTGGTAGACGAGCATGAAGCGATCCGCAAAGCCTTAAAAAAGCACGATCCGGAAAAAGCCGGAAACGCGATCCGGGTTCACATCGAAAATCAGAAAAAGTGTATCATCGACAGTTTAACCGGGGACAAGGCATAAAAAAGAAAAAAAAGGAAAAGATAAAGAGCAGAAGCCGTTCTGCTCTTTTTGTCTGCCCCTGTACCAGACAAAATACGGCGAAAAGCCACTGCCGCTGCCGTGATCTATCCAAGAGCAGACCGGCGCTTGATAGGAGGAGCTGTCTTATGAGAGAGATTTCCGCACAACTGCAGAAAAACGAGAAAGAAATTGCAAGGCTGTGCGCCGACTGTGCCGACATTATACAGAAAAAAATGAAAATAGGAAGAAGGAAACAGGTAAGCTGTCTGCTGGTATATGTAGAGATGGCAATCAGCAATCTGATCATGGAGGACTCTGCTCTTGGAAAGCTGCTGACGCAGCTTGAAGAGCTGGAGGACGAAACCATTATTCAGACAATCAAAGAAAATCAGATTGGAATCGCCGATACGGCAGAATTTTCAGACCTGGAAGCAGGGATGAGCGCAATGCTCGCGGGAAACGCGCTGCTTTTGATCGACGGGTATGACAAGGCAATTAAAATCGGAACAAAAGGGTATCCAGGGCTTGGCGTCTCGAAATCAGAATCGGAAAAGGTGCTCCGAGGATCAAATGAAGCCTTTACGGAGTCGGAAAAGGTAAACAGCGCGCTGATCCGAAAACGGATCCGGGATACCAGACTGAAGGTAAAAGAAAAACCGATCGGCGCTCACTCCCACACCATGACGGCGCTCGTCTATCTGGAAGACCTAGCCTATCCGGGACTTGTCAGAAAAATGGAAGAGGAGCTGGCATCCTTTGAGATAGACGGCGTCATGGATTCGGGGGTCATCGAACAGGTTACAAAGCAGACGTGGTATTCTCCCTTTCCGCAGTATCAGACGACAGAACGCCCCGACCGGGCGGCCATGGCAATCTTGGAAGGAAGAATCGTGCTTTTGAGCGACAATTCTCCTCAGGCTCTGATTATGCCGGTCACATACCACTCTTTTTTTCAGACGCCGGACGATTATTTCAGCCATTTTCTGATGGCGACTTTTCTGCGGCTTCTGCGGTATACGGCAGCGTTTCTGGCCATTTCTCTTCCCGGCTTATACCTTGCGGCGACAAACTTTCACACGCAGATTCTTCCGACAAATCTGATTCTTTCTCTCTCGATGGCGCGCGAAGGCGTTCCGTTCCCGGGGGTGGTGGAGGTGATCCTCCTGGAGCTTTCCTTTGAACTGCTGCGGGAGGCGGGAGTGCGGATGCCCGGTCAGATCGGCAATACGATCGGAATTGTAGGAGGACTTATCATCGGTCAGGCAGCGGTCACAGCCAATCTCGTCAGCCCGATGGTCGTCATTGTGGTGGCGATGACGGCGCTGTGTTCGTTTTCCATTCCGAATGAAGAGCTGGCAGAGGCGTGCCGGCTTGTCAAATACGGCGTTATTTTAAGCAGCAGTTTCTGGGGAATCGCAGGATTTGTACTGGCATGGTTTTTGCTGCTGTGTCATCTCTCAAGACTTAAAAGCTTCGGCATCCCTTATCTGATGCCGTTTGTCAGCGATGAGATCAATGACCGCACAGGGTGGAAAGACAGTGTGGTGAAGATGCCGCCGTGGATGATGAGACGCAGACCTGTGTTTGCAAAACGGACGGAAAGAATCCGATTCCGGTGGAAGGAGAAATAGACATGTTTTCAGACAACCATAAAATCACGGCGCGGCAGATACAGTGCATCCTGGTGGTAAGCTGGATTGGCAAGATGTGTCTTCTGCTGCCGGAGTTTGCCGAAGAGACGACAGCGCAGAGCTTTGTCCTGTGCCTTTTGTTTGGAATCGGAATCACCGTTCTGTACGGGATTTTGCTCTACGGGCTTGGAATGCGGGCAAGATACCACTTCTTTGACCTGATTCAGGAGACGATGGGGACGGCGATGCGCAGAGTCATCGGCGCCCTGTATTTTTTCTCTCTTTTTGCAGAACTGATTTATCTGATACGGCTTTTTACGAAAATTGTCAATCAGTATCTGCTGTTCGACCACTCTATGGATGCGCTGATGATTCTGATCGCTGCGGCGGCGATTTACGCTGCGGGGACAGGGCTGGAAGAGCAGGGCAGGATGAGTGAGATTTTGTATATCCTGATTTTGATCCCTCTGTTTTTTATGAGTGTGTTTGCGGCGTCGGAAATGAGTCCGCAGGAGATGGGGATAAACCGTGCGCCGTTGGATTTTTCCGTTGTAAAAGGAACCTTTTTTGTCTTCACTTCATTTGGAAGCATCAGCTTAATCCCGTTTCTTGTCCCCCCTCTGAAGCCAAAAAAAGGAGGAAGGAGAAGAATGACGGCAGGGATCGCGATTGCCGGAGGCGCCGTCGTGATTTTGTACATCATAGGGATCGGCGTATTCGGAACAGAAGGACTCGCGGCGCTGCCGTGGCCGATTCTGACGCTGATGACAAATGTGACGATACCCGGCGGATTTCTCCAGAGATGGGATGTTGTATTTTTGGCGGTTCTGCTGATGAGTCTGTTTGCCGGAACAGGGATCGCGATGTTCGCGATGAGAACAATGGGAGAAAATCTGCTGGAGGTCACCGGAAAAAGATGGACTGCGCCTGTGTGCGGGCTGCTTGTGTGCGCCGGGGCATTTCTGTGCCGAACGTATGAGGCGGCCGTACAGCTGTATATTACCGTAAACGGATGCTGCCTCGCCCCCGCGCTTGCGGTGTGCATGATCGCACTGGCGGTGATGTCGCGGAAAAAGAAGGGGAGGGTGTCGGGATGAAAAAAATATTGTGTTTATGGATTGTATGTCTCGCCAGCATTTTTTCTCTGACAGGATGCAGCAATGTGGAGCTGGAAAACCGGGATTTTCCGACCGCAGTCGCAGTCTTTTGGGAGGAGGGAAAACTGGAGGTGTTTTATGCGATCCCAGATCTGAAAGGGGAATCGGGAAGCGAAGAAAAGCAGGAGACGCAGGAGGCGGTTCTGACAAAAGGCGATACGATGGAGGAAATTGAGACGAGCTTTCAGTATCAGTCTGATAAATATCTGGATCTAAGCCATGTCAAAGCTGTAATTTTCGGGAAAGAACTTATGAGACAAAAAGAAAAATTTGGGGAAACGCTCCAGTATTTTGAACAAAGCCCTGTATTTGCCAGAAATATGCTCGTGTTTTCCTGCGAAGAAAAGGATAAAGACGATATTTTAAAGACAGCTCTGCAAGGAGACGTCTCTCTTGGATTTTATCTGGAAAACCTGTATAAAAACAATCCGGACGTCGGAAAAGAAGAAGAAGTGACGCTGGGCGATCTGCTTAAAAAACTCAGACAGGGAGAAGAAGCGCGGCTGCCGGAAATAGAAAAAGACGGAGTAAAGCTGATTCCGCAATGAAACGGAAAGACGGACATTCTTTAGCAATGGGAAAGGCAGGAGGAAAAGAGATGGAAGAGAATATGCAGAAAAAATGGGACAGATTCTGGATCATATGCGCGGCGGCGGTCATCTGCTTTTTGATCTGGGCGATTTTTGCGCGCTCGCATACGCGGTCTATTGAGACAATCCAGCAGGGAATCGCAGACGAGATTATCCGTTTCCACGTTATTGCCAACAGTGACTCGCAGGAAGACCAGGAATTAAAAATAAAAGTAAAGGACGCTGTTCTCGCGCTGCTTGAACAGAAACTGCACGATGCTTCCGGAATAGAAGAGACGAGACAGATTTTAAGCAGCAGCCTGGATGAGATTAAGGAGACGGCGCAGAGCGTGACGGCAAAAGAAGGATGCGGCGAGCCCGTCGCCGTAACTCTGGAGCCGTATGAATTTCCGATGAAAACGTATGGCGACTGCACCTTCCCGGCAGGAACGTACGAGGCTCTGAGAGTCTGCATCGGAGAGGCGAAGGGAAAAAACTGGTGGTGCGTGGTGTTCCCCAATCTGTGCTTTGCCGATACGGTACATGCGGTTTTGCCGGAAGAAGAAAAAGAGAAGCTTAAAAATGTACTCACTGAAGAGGAATATGAATGCCTGTTCGACGATAAAGCTTTGGTAAAAATCAAATGGTGGTTTTGGAAATAGAAAAAGACGGCGGAGCGCCGGACAGATACAATGCGGGGCATCCGCGCTGGAATTCGAAAGCGCCGCAAAACCGGCTCCTGGGCCGATCCCGTTCGAATCCAGCGCGGATGCCCCGCGCAGGCAAACAGAAAAGATTATGATTTTCGGTTCATCGCCGCACGTTTCCGCATCGTCGGATCTAAGATCTTTTTGCGGATGCGCAGACTCTTTGGCGTAACCTCAAGCAGCTCGTCGCTGTCGATAAAGTCAAGCGCCTGCTCAAGACTTAAGATGCGGGGCGGCGTCAGCTTCAGGGCGTCATCGGAGCCGGAAGCGCGCGTATTTGTCAGATGCTTCATCTTGCAGACATTCAATTCAATATCCTCTGCTTTGCCGTTTTGACCGATGACCATTCCGGCATATACCTTTTCGCCCGGACCGATAAACAAGGTTCCTCTTTCCTGGGCGTTAAACAGACCATACGTGACAGACTCGCCGGATTCAAAAGCAATGAGGGAACCCTGCTTGCGGTACTGGATATCGCCCTTATATGGACCATATCCGTCAAACATGGTATTTAGGATGCCGTTTCCCTTTGTGTCAGTCAGGAATTCCCCGCGGTATCCGATTAATCCGCGCGCTGGAATCAGAAATTCCAGACGGGTCGTTCCGTTGGGAGAGATGCTCATCCCCTGGAGTTCTCCTTTTCGTAAACTCAGCTTCTGAATGACCGTACCGGAAAATTCCTCCGGGACGTCGATATAGGCCAGTTCCATAGGCTCCAACAGTTTGCCGCGCTCATCTTTTCTATAGATGACTTCCGCTTTGCTGACAGCAAACTCATATCCCTCGCGGCGCATATTCTCAATCAGGACGGAAAGATGAAGCTCGCCGCGTCCCGATACCTTAAATGCCTCTGTGGTGTCTGTCTCCTCCACGCGCAGACTGACATCTGTGTTAAGCTCGCGGAAAAGGCGGTCTCTTAAATGTCTGGATGTGACAAATTTTCCCTCCTGACCGGCAAGCGGACTGTCATTGACAATAAAATGCATGGCGATGGTAGGCTCGGAAATCTTCTGGAATGGAATCGCTTCCGGAGCGTCCGCTGAACAGAGCGTGTCGCCGATATGCAGATCCGAGATTCCGGAAATCGCCACGATGGAACCGATCGTCGCCTCGGAGACCTCCACTTTATTGAGACCGTCAAACTCATAGAGCTTGCTGATTTTTACCTTGCGCTGTTTGTCGGGTTCATGGTGATTGACAAGAAGACATTCCTGGTTGACTTTGATCGTTCCGCGGTCAACCTTTCCAACGCCGATACGCCCTACATATTCATTGTAGTCGATCGTGCTGATCAAAACCTGCGTGCCTCCCTGGGGATCGCCCTCAGGAGCCGGAATATAATCCAAAATCGTCTCAAACAGAGGAAACATGTTTTTCGGCTCGTCATTTAAATCTGTGACAGCAAATCCGCCCTTTGCGGAAGCGAAAACAAAAGGACAGTCAAGCTGCTCGTCAGAAGCATCCAAATCCATAAACAGTTCCAAAACCTCGTCGACTACTTCGTTTGGTCTTGCCTCCGGACGGTCGATTTTGTTGATGCAGACAATAACCGGAAGATCCAGATCCAGCGCGCGCTGAAGGACGAACCGGGTCTGCGGCATAGGTCCCTCAAAAGCGTCGACTACAAGAATGACGCCGTTTACCATTTTCAGAACACGTTCCACCTCGCCGCCAAAATCAGCATGACCAGGCGTGTCGATAATGTTGATCTTTGTATCTTTATAAAAGACAGCCGTATTTTTCGATAAAATCGTGATTCCGCGCTCACGCTCGATCGCATTCGAGTCCATGACACGCTCCGCTACCTCCTGGTTGGCGCGAAACACACCGCTTTGCTTGAGCAGTTCATCTACTAACGTTGTTTTCCCGTGGTCAACGTGAGCGATGATTGCGATATTGCGAATATCTTCTCTTTTCATATGGTATTCTTCCTTTTTGCGATAAGTCTACTGATTAATTTGATAACAACTCTTTATTCTATCACATTTCCGGGAGATTACAAGAAAAATTTTGGAGAAAGAAACGGCAGCGCCGCCGCCTGCTCTGCAGGAGCAGCGCCTGCGCCCGCATAAGTTAAAAAATAAAAAAATAGAGCTTTGTATACAGTCAGAAAAAATGCTAGAATCAGACATGAAAGGTCGAAGTGTGTCTTACGATTTTTTAAAGAAAAAGTTCTAACACAGAAAAGGAGGGAATAAACATATTTATAGCTCGTCAAGGCGTTCATGAGGAAAGAGAGACAGCAAAGGCACACACAATGAGCGGATTCCGAATGTCCGTTTGAAAATAGACGGCGGATAAAAAAGATACTTCGAAAAGAAGAAGGGAGAACATTTTTATATGGCAGATAAGATTATTGAAAACAATCAGGTTTCTATCGTAGGAGAAATTGTGTCCGATTTCGTGTTTAGTCATGAAGTGTTTGGAGAGGGATTTTATATGGTAGACGTATTAGTAAAACGTCTGAGCAGCTCAGCAGACCGGATCCCGGTTATGATCTCAGAAAGACTGCTTGACGTCACGCAGGACTATAAAGGAGAGCTGATACAGGTGACAGGACAGTTCCGCTCCTACAATCGTCATGAAGAAAAAAAGAACAGACTCGTCCTCTCCGTGTTTGCGAGAGAGGTTTACTTTGTGGAAGAGGAGGACGACAAGGTAAAGAGCAATCAGATTTTTCTGGACGGCTATATCTGTAAGCCGCCGATCTACAGAAAGACGCCTCTTGGAAGAGAGATCGCCGACATGCTTATAGCGGTGAACCGTCCTTACGGAAAATCTGACTATATTCCGTGCATCAGCTGGGGGAGAAACGCGCGGTTTACATCAGGATTTGAGGTTGGCGGTCATGTCCAGGTATGGGGGAGAATTCAGAGCCGCGAGTATGTCAAAAAGCTGGAAGGAGAAGTGACAGAAAGACGGACCGCATATGAGGTTTCGGTGAGCAAGCTGGAATATCTGGAATAAAAACTTGCAATATTCTGAGGTATGTAGTAGTATAAGGGCAAAATAGCAGTGGAAATCCAGAACATGAACAGGAAAATGTAGTAAAACGAACGAGCATATGTGAGGTGCATGATGGATAAAGGATATGTACATATATTTTGCGGAGAAGGAAAAGGAAAAACGACTGCTGCCATCGGTCAGGCGATTCGCGCTGCATCGGCAGGACAAAATGTGATTATCGTTCAGTTCTTAAAAGAAAAGCTGAGCGAGGAAATCCGCTTTATTCAAAGACTTGAGCCGGAAATCAAGCTGTTCCGGTTTCAGAAGGCAGATCGGGCGTTTGACCAGCTGACAGAAGAAGAACAGGCAGAAGAAGTGCAAAATATACGAAACGGATGGAACTTTGCCAAGAAAACAATGGTCACGCAGGAATGTGATGTTTTAATTCTGGACGAAGTGCTTGCCCTTGTGGAACAGGAGATTATAACGGAAGAGGAGATAAAGACACTCATTGCTTCTAAAGATGAAAATATGAGTCTGATTTTGACAGGGGTTCACCGCTGTGAGTTTCTCTGGAAATATGCGGACGCTGTGACGGAAATGATCCAGAGATTATAGACAAAAAGCGGAAAAGAGAAGTTGACAAGGGTTTTCAATAATGCTATATTTATTTTATCATGAGGAAAAACAAAAATAACAACATTGTTTAAAAGTGATATTTTTGAAATTGCATAATAAGATAGAGGTCGCGTCCTTCATGAGTAAGCAGTTGGATAGAGCAGAGATAGAGGAAGACTGCTAAAAGGGAAGAACGCCGAAGGCGAAAGGAGTCTGCAGCCTGCAGCCTGGGCACATGGATGAAGAATCGTGTGACTGTCATCAATATTATGATGGAGAGCTATCTGAAGGATCAATGACACAAACGCAATACAAGTATTCTTTAGGGGCAGGCAATCCGTCTGTCCCTATTTTTTTTATCATTTTAAGGAGGAAAGGCTTATGGCAATCTTTACGGGAGCTGGCGTAGCAATTGTTACACCTATGAAAGAAAACGGTGAAATAAATTATGAAAAATTCGGAGAACTGATTGAAGAGCAGATTGCGGGCGGGACGGACGCGATCATTGCCTGCGGAACGACGGGTGAATCCGCCTGCATGTCCCACGAAGAGCATCTGGAAGTCATCGACTATGCGGTAAAGAAAGTGGCGAAGAGAGTTCCCGTAGTGGCAGGAACCGGTTCAAACTATACCGACACGGCGATCTATCTGTCGCAGGAAGCGGAGAAGCTGGGAGCGGACGCGCTTCTGCTTGTGACGCCGTACTACAACAAGGCGACGCAGAAGGGACTGATTCAGCACTACACGGCGGTCGCAGAGGCTGTCACACTTCCGATTATCATGTATAATGTTCCGAGCAGAACAGGCTGCAACATTCTTCCGCAGACAGCAGTGACGCTTGCAAAAAATGTAAAAAATATCGTGGGCATCAAGGAAGCGAGCGGCAATATCTCCCAGATTGCAAAGCTGATGCAGCTGGCAGACGGGTGCATCGACCTGTATTCCGGAAATGACGATCAGGTAGTGCCGATCCTGTCTCTGGGCGGAATCGGTGTGATCTCGGTGCTCTCCAACGTCGCGCCGAGAGAAACGCATGACATGGTACAGCTGTACCTGGACGGAAAAGTAAAAGAGAGCTGCGAGCTGCAGTTAAGAGCGCTGCCTCTGATCGACGCGCTGTTCTGCGAGGTCAATCCGATTCCGGTCAAGACCGCTTTAAATCTGATGGGAAAAGAAGCAGGACCGCTGCGCCTGCCGCTGACTGAGATGGAAGAGGCGCACGTACAGCTGCTCAGACAAGAGATGATTCGTTTTGGAATTTCGGTGAAAGAATAAAGAGGAAAGAAAAATGGTAAGGATTATTATGCACGGATGTAATGGCCACATGGGGCAGGTCATTACAGGGATCGTAAAAGAGGATCAAGACGCCCAGATTGTAGCAGGGATTGACCTGGTAGACAACAGAGACAATGGATATCCTGTTTTCCCGACATTAAAAGAATGCGACGCGGAGGCGGACGTGATCATCGACTTTGCCTCCCCGAAGGCGACGGACGCGCTGCTCGACTACTGCGAGGAGAAGAAAATTCCTGCCGTCCTGTGCACGACAGGGCTGAGCGAGGAGCAGACGGCGAGAATCGAGGAGGTCAGCAAAAAGACAGCGGTGCTCAAATCGGCAAATATGTCGCTTGGCATCAATACGCTGCTGAAGCTGATCGCAGACGCCGCAAAAGTATTTGCGCCGGCAGGATTTGACATGGAGATTGTGGAAAAGCATCACCGCCTGAAGGTGGACGCGCCGAGCGGCACAGCGCTTGCCCTGGCGGACAGCCTCAACGGGGCTCTGGGAAACGAGTATCACTATACGTATGACAGAAGCCAGAGAAGAGAGAAGAGAGACGATAAGGAAATCGGAATCTCGGCAGTGAGAGGCGGCAATATCGTAGGAGAACACGAGGTGATTTTTGCCGGTCTCGACGAAGTGATTGAGCTTAAGCACACGGCGTACTCCAAGGCAGTGTTCGCAAAGGGAGCTGTGCAGGCGGCAAAATATCTGGCTGGAAAGCCTGCCGGGTATTATCACATGAGCGATGTGATCGACGCGCAGACGTCCGAGGAAAAATAAATAAAAGAAAAAAGGACTGGAGATCTGGAAACCGCGGCGGAGAACAGCGCGGCGAAACAGGAGAGAAACAGGACAAAAAGAGAAGCCGGAAGAGAAAAGGATGGCTTCTCTTTTTTTTGCAATATTCTTTTAGGAATTTTCTGATCATGTCATCGTTTTTTGCATGACAAATTTCAATTATGATGTTTTCCTTCCGGCTGTCCGGCAAATTTTTTCATTTTGGTTAGTGGTGTTAATAATAATATAGAGAGAAGAAACAAGTTTCCGCGATCAAGGCTGTGACGTTGATTTCCATTTTTCAGCGGGAGGCGCCTGAACACAAAGTCATCACAGACTCATCATAGAAATTTCACAAACATCCTTTATGATTTTCTGTATAAAAATTAAAAAATCAGCAGAGGAGTGGTAATGTGATTGAAGTCAAAAATCTCGTAAAACGATATGGCAGCCACACGGCGGTGGACCATCTGAGTTTTACGGTAGAGAAAGGACAGATTTATGGATTTCTTGGTCCAAACGGCGCGGGAAAATCCACGACGATGAATATCATGACCGGATACTTGGGCGCGACAGAAGGAGAGGTACTGATTGACGGTCATGATATTTTGGAGGAACCGGAAAAGGCGAAAAAATGTATCGGCTATCTGCCGGAAATTCCGCCGCTTTATACCGACATGAAGGTCAGAGAGTACCTGAGGTTCGTGGCGGAGCTAAAAGAGATCGACCGTGAAAAGCGTAAGGTGGAGATCCAAAAAGCGCTGACGATGACGAAGCTGCTGGACGTAGAAAACCGTCTGATTAAAAATCTCTCAAAAGGATACCGCCAGAGAGTGGGGCTTGCGCAGGCGATTATGGGATTCCCGGATATCATTATTTTAGATGAGCCCACCGTAGGGCTTGACCCGAAGCAGATCATTGAGATCCGCGAGCTGATCAAAGAGCTTGCAAAGGAGCACACGGTGATTTTAAGCTCGCATATTCTTGCCGAGATCAGCGCGGTGTGCGACCACATCATGATTATATCGAACGGAAAGCTGATCGCAAGCGATACGCCGGAAAATCTGGAGAGACAGATGTCGGACGCCGGCACGCTGTATCTGGAGGTCAAGACAGACAAGGAGAGTCTGCAGACGATGCTGTCGGAAATCGACGGTCTGGGAAAATGGAGCGTAGAAGAAAAGGAGAACTCCTGCATTGCCACGATCGAAGAAGGGAGAAAGGAAGATCCAAGGGAGGAGCTGTTTTACGCCTGCGCCCAGAATCATTACCCGATTCTGATGATGCAGTACAAAAAGGCAACTCTGGAGGAAGTTTTCCTGGAGCTGACGGAAGCCGCTAGAAAAGATTCGGAGCGCACAAAGAACGCCAGAAGATTTGGGGAGCGCAGAAGAAAGAAAGAACAAGTCAAGGAGGAAAAACAAAATGAAAGCAATTTATAAGAGAGAACTGAAATCCTACTTTGACTCTATGATCGGATATGTTTTTATTGCTTTTCTTGTGGCAATGAACGGTATTTATTTTCTCTACTACAATCTGCTGATCGGATATCCGTATTATTCCTATGTGCTGGGAGCCATGGAGTTTATCATCCTGATGGCGATTCCGGTTCTGACGATGAAATGTCTCTCTGACGAGAGGAGAAGCAAGACGGACCAGCTGCTCCTGACGTCTCCCGTCAGCCTGCCCAAAATTATTTTTGGAAAATTTCTGGCGATGGAGACGGTGTTTGCGATTCCGATTCTGATCTTCTGCCTTTGCCCTGCGATTATCCAGGCAAACGGCACCGCATACTTAAGAGAAGACTATGCGAGCATTTTTGCGTTTTTTATGATGGGGAGCGTTTTCGTCGCAATCGGAATGTTTATCTCTTCCCTGACAGAGAGCCAGATTATCTCGGCAGTCGGAACATTTGGAATTGTGCTTGTGATTTACCTTTGGCCAGGAATTTCAAGCATGCTTCCAAGCTTCCTCACCGACAATTTTATCACCCGGATTCTCCCGGACTACACGGTGACAGGAATCATGGATCAGTTTACGGTATATCATTTATTTGACATTGGCGGACTTGTTTTTTATTTGTCGTTGATCTTTTTATTTTTATTTTTCACGATTCAGTCCGTTCAGAAGAGACGGTGGAGTTAGGAGGGAATCGGCGTGGAAAAAGTAAACACAGCAAAAAAGAAGACAGACGGCGGCAAAAAAAAGAGAATGGCAAGCATAAAATGGAAAAACGGTTCCTACAGTCTTGGCATTATTATAGCGATGATCGCGATTGTGCTGGTGATCAACCTTTTAGTGGAACAGCTTCCGTCAAACATCAAGGAAGTTGATATCAGCACAAATCAGATCTACACGATTGGGGAGACGACAAAGGAAGTGCTCAGTGACCTTGAGGAGGACGTAGAGATCATCCTTCTGGCGGAGGAGAGCAACATCGACCAGAGAATTGAGCAGCTCGTCGACAACTACGCATCCGCATCGGATCATATCAAAAAGGAAGTCGTCGACCCGGTGCTTCACCCTTCTGCTCTGACTGAGTATGAGGCGGAATCAAACAGCGTGGTCGTAATATGCGAGGCAACGGGCAAACAGCGTGTGATCGGATTTGGAGAAATGATTGCGTACGATCAGATGGCATACTACTACTATGGTCAATATCAGGAAACGGAATTTGACGGCGAAGGTCAGATCACAAGCGCGATTTCCTACGTGTCGAAGGAAGCGGAAAATAAGATCTATACGACAGAGGGACACGGAGAGGAGGAACTCTCCCAGACGATCACCGATCTGATCGACAAAGGAAACCTGGAGACAGACACGGTCAATCTGCTGACAAACGGTCAGATACCCGACGACTGCGATCTGCTGCTGATCAATGCTCCGCAGAGCGATCTGGCTGACGATGAGAAGGAGATGATCCTCTCCTATCTGCAGACAGGCGGCAAGCTGATGATCCTGATCGGAACAGGCGGAGAGAGCCTTCCGAATGTGGAAGCAATCATGGAGGCGTACGGTCTGGAGCTGGCAGAGGGATATATCGCAGATACGCAGAGATATTATCAGAACAATTATTATACGATTTTCCCGGTTTTGGATACATCGGGAGAGATTACCGGCGGACTCGGAAGCGACAGCCTTGCGCTTGTGCTGAACGCGAGAGGAATGCTGGAGACAGAGGAGTTAAGAGACGGGCTGAGCATAGAAGCGTTTATGACGACGTCTGAGGATGGATACGCTGTGACAGGAAGCGGAGAAAGCGTTCAGGGAACGTATCTGCTGGGAGCCGCTGCGACGGAGACGGTTCAGACTGCAACGGGAGCCGACGCGACGGCGGCGGACGCGACAGACGCAGACGCGGACGACAGCGCAGATTCAGAGGCACAGACAAGAGTGACGGTAATCAGCGCCGGAACGCTGATCGCGCAGCAGATCACAGATTCCTTTACAAGTCTTGCCAATACAGATATCTTTATGAACGCTGTGACGGCAAACTTCGAGGAAGTGGAAAATATTTCGATACCGGCGAAGAGCCTGGAGATCTCCTACAATACCGTGACAAATCCAAACAGCTGGGGAATGCTGTTTATCGCAGTGATTCCGATTGGCTCGATTGTGACAGGACTGGTCATCTGGATCAGAAGAAAGAGAGCATAGGAGGAAACGGGAATGAGCAAAAAGAAAAATCTGATGGTGTTGCTGATCGTGTTCGCGGCGCTGATCGCCGTGTACGCCGCTGTTTCCGCCTACAGCGATTACGCGCAGAAAAAACAGGAGGAGCAGGAGGCAGCGGAATCCGAGGCAGAGAGAATCTGGGTTACGGATATCGAAGAGGTGAAAGAGATTTCCTATGACAACGGCACAGACAGCCTGGCTTTTGTCAAAGAGGATGACGAGTGGAAATACAAAGACGCCGAGGACTTTCCACTGGTGCAGTCTTATCTGACTGCGCTGGAGGAGACTGCTTCCCACCTGGAGGCAAGCAGAAAGCTGGAAGGAGGCGACGAGCTGGAGGCGTACGGGCTGGCCGAGCCGGCCGCGACGGTGACGGTGACAGACAGCAGCGGAAATGAAATCACGCTGGGAATCGGAAACAGCGTAGATGACGAATACTATCTGGCAGTGGATGGGGAAGACATCCCCTACACGGTAAGCAGCACGCTTTACAATCAGATACAGTACAGCCTGTACGACATGGTGCAGATCGAGGAATTCCCGGATCTGTCGGAGGATACGCTCGTATCTGTCGAAGTGACGAATGAGTCCGGGACATATACGCTGGAGAGACTCGAGGTCGGGACAGCGACCCTGGCAGATGCGACAGGCGCGGACGCGACGGCTGCGGACGCGACGGGAGCCGATGCGGCTGAGGATTCACAGGGACAGACGGAGACAGACACACAGGCGTACAGCGAGACAGAGGACGACAGCAAAGAGCAGGCACAGACAGAGGAGGAAACCGAAGAGGAAGAGACGTACGCATGGTATCTGAATGAAAACGGAAAGCGTTTTGAGATCGAGAATGAATCTCTTTGCAGTACGCTGCTCAATGATCTGTATACTTTATCGTTTGAGAGCTGTGAAAACTATAAAGGGGATGAAACCCAGCTTGAGAAAGCCGGATTAAGCGAAAGCGATGTTTCCTTTACAGTGACGTATCTGGATGACGATGGAGAAGAGGCAGAATTTACCGTCATTGTGGGAAATCAAAAGGAGCAGGACGAAGACGATACCAGCACCAGCACGGTATTTTACGCAAGGCTGAGTGACTCCGCAGCGATCAACACGCTGAGCGATACGGTTGTGGAGGATATCACCGGCAGCCAGGCAGACGACTATTTAGAGTAAGAATTTGGGCAGACCGCGAAAGTATGGAGTATGCTTTTGCGGTCTGTCTTTTTGCGGGCAGTTTTGCTATAATAGCAGAGTCCGGCTCCCTGAGCCGGAAGAATCACAAGAAAGGATAAAAGAGAAAATATGCGGCAGACAGAAGAGAAAAAAGAGCGCAGATCAAAAAAGCGCACATCAGAGGCGGCCAGAAAAAGAATCGCGGTTGTCCTGGGGATTTTCCTGCTGGCGGCGGTGTGGATGGCGCCTGCGTATGCCCGGGCAGAATCGCTGAGCGTTGAATTTTTGGATGTCGGACAGGGCAGCGCGGTGCTTCTGGAATCAGAAGGGCACTATGTCCTGATCGACGGCGGAGACCGGCAGACGTCTTCCTTTGTAGTCAGCTATCTGCAGAACAAAGGGATCGACACGTTTGACTATGTCGTCGCCTCCCACTATGATTCCGATCACCTTGCAGGATTGATCGGCGTACTCCACCAGTTCGGAGTCAACCAGCTGCTGACGCCCGACTATGTGAGCGAGACCAAGCTGTATCAGTCTTTTTGCGAGACAGCTTCAGAGTATGGTATTTCTCAGATTCATCCGCTACAGGAGGAGCGCTATCCGTTCGGGACAGCGGTGATGGAGGTGGTAGGACCGATCTATTACGGACACAGCGATGAAAACGAGGATTCTCTGTGTATCCGGATCGAAAACGGGGAAACCAGTTTTCTGATCTGCGGAGATATCGGGGAGGATGCGGAGACGGAGCTTGTCCACACCGGGGCAGATTTGCGGGCAGACGTCTATCTGGCAAACCATCACGGCTCGGACTCGTCGAACACGCAGGAATTTTTGGACGCTGTACAGCCTTCGTATGCTGTGATCAGCTGCGGAGAGGGCAATTCCTACGGTCATCCGGGCGGCGAGACGATGGAGAGGTTTGCGGCGCTTGGGATTTTGGTGTACCGGACCGACCGGCAGGGAACGATCCGTGTGCAGAGCGACGGCGTAAATCTATTCTGGGAGCAGGAGCCGTGCAGCGATCTGACGCCGGGGACGGCGAATCAGAACGCAGGATCAGAAGACGGCGGGCAGAGCGGACAGACGTCGTACGTGCTCAACACAAATTCGATGAAATTTCATTTTCCCTCCTGCAGCGCGGCACAACGGATCAAGCCGGAGAACAGAGCGGAGTATACAGGGACAAGGGAAAGCCTGACTGCGCAGGGATACAGCCCGTGCGGAATCTGCAGCCCGTAAGCGCACAGGGAAAAAGAGAACAGCCTGCAAGAAATGATTTCTTGACCGCGGCGGGGAGGGTCACAGTGACTTTAGCCCGCCGCGGCGTGTTTTTTCACAAAGAGTTCTGTTTTAATAGACGGTGATCGTATAGCTTTTCAGGAAGGTCTCTCCGGATGGCAGAGAGATGACGCCGGGTTTTTCGGAGATTTCCCCGGTAAATCCAAAATCATCGCAGCGCCCCATCCAGGGTTCCAGACAGATATAAGGCGCTCCCGGGACGGACCAGATGCCGAAATTCGGAAAGCCTTCGCACGAGATCGAGATATACGGTTTTCCGTCTGGATAGCCGATCGCCGCCCACTCAATCTGCGCGTCGTCGAAAATCAGGGCGTCATGGTCGAAGAGATCCGCAGGAATCGCCGCGCGCCCCTGGGACAGCGGCAGATGGTAAGAGGTCTGTGTAAGAGCCGTACCCGTTTTAGGATCAAGCAGCACGTAGTCCAGATGGTTTAAAAAGGTGTGAAACAGCAGACAGTAATCCGTCTGAACAGTATTAGGCAGAATCGGGACACGGAATGCAGGGTGTCCGCCGATCGTAAAATACATGGTATCCTGGTCAGAGTTGAGAACCTTCCATGCGACAGTCAGATCCCTGCCCTTTAGAGAATGGGTGACGAAAAGAGAGAAGGCAAACGGAAAGTAATCCTTTGTCTGCTCTGAAGCCTCCAGACAGTGCGTGACAGAAGAGGCTGTCTTTTCCGTGCAGGAAAAGTCCATATCCCGCGCAAATCCGTGCTGATGGGTGCGGTAGGCTTTTCCGCCGCAGCGGTACTCGTCGAGGTAATGTCTTCCGACATGGGGAAATAAAATGGGAGCGTGGCGCTTCCAGTAGGCTGGATCTGCCTGCCATAAAACCTCGCGCTCTTTTTCTTTGTCGTAGATGCTGACAAGCTCAGCTCCGTGATCGTCGACGCAGATGCGCAGAAACTCGTTTTCAATGGTATGTTTCATAATATCCTCCTATCTGCCGCACGGATGCGGCAATTTTCTTTTATTTTATCACAGAAACACAAAACACGTTGAAGAAAAAAGAAATTTCTGGTACGATGAGAAAAAATTAAAGCGGAGGAGAGTAAAATGAAGATACAAAAACAAGAATGGTTTACGATTCCGAATCTGATGGGATATTTTCGAATTCTTCTGATCCCTGTGTTCGCCTGGATTTATCTCCGCGCCTCATCTGACACAGATTACTACCTGGCCGCGGCGGTGATCGCAGTGTCGGGTCTGACGGATCTGTTTGACGGGAGGATCGCGAGAAGATTTCACATGGTGACGGAACTGGGAAAATTTTTAGATCCGCTTGCGGATAAGCTGACGCTCGGCGTCCTGATTTTATGCCTGGCGACAAGATTTGAGGGGATGAGATGGCTGATTGTGCTGTTCCTCGTCAAAGAGGGCTTCATGGCGGCGATGGGGGCGGCGATGCTGCGGCACAACGGGAGAAAGCTGGACGGCGCGAAGTGGTTCGGCAAGGTGTGTACGGCATTTTCCTACGTGACAGTCTTTGTGCTGATGCTGTTTCCGAATCTGCCAGCGGCGGCGGCAGACGGATGGATCATCT
The DNA here is from genome assembly GCA_963929865.1 of uncultured Eubacteriales bacterium. Lineage (GTDB taxonomy): Bacteria > Bacillota > Clostridia > Lachnospirales > Lachnospiraceae > JAGZHZ01. The sequence goes on from CAWVKK010000013.1 coordinate 41,008, forward strand.
GCTGCGGCGTCATCATGGCGCTGACCCTGGCGGGCTACGCTCCAGTCTTTTGCAGAATGTGGCGGGAAGGAAAAAAATAGTTATTGACATATGATAATAACATGGCTATAATAAGGATTGACAAAAGTTATTGGCATATGATAATAATACAGAGGAGATCTCAGATGGCAAGACCAAATAAGAACAAGAGAGTCTGCCGTCTTCCTGTGTACTGTGAATTCCTGACAAAAGGAAGAGCGCAGACACAGAGCAGACTGATTCTGAGTGTGGAGGAATTTGAGACGCTGCGGCTTCTCGACTATCTGGGGATGACGCAGCAGGAATGCGCCAGACAGATGAAGGTGGGGCGCGCTACCGTGCAGACCTTGTACACAGAGGCGAGAAAAAAGGTGGCGCGGTTTCTGGTGGAAGGGACACAGCTGCTGATTGAAGGCGGAAATTATGAGCTTTCTTTGCAGGAAGATGACACAAGAGAGATCAGACAGAAAGGAGTTTTTCACATGAAAATAGCAGTTACGTATCAGGACGGAATGGTATACCAGCATTTTGGACATACCGAGCAGTTTAAGATTTATACGGTGGAGGACGGAAAGATAACGGATTCCCAGATTGTCGGCACACAGGGAACAGGGCACGGAGCTCTTGCAGGGTTTTTGAAGGAGCGCGGCGTCGACACTCTGATCTGCGGCGGTATCGGAGGCGGAGCGAGAAACGCGCTGGCAGACGCGGGCATCGAGCTGTACCCGGGGGCGGCAGGGGATGCGGACGAGCAGGTCTCCTCTTTCCTGGAGGGAAAGCTTTCCTATGACCCGAATACGCTCTGCGCCCACCACGGAGAACACGGACACCACGGTCACGAGCACGGCGGATCCTGCTCAGATCACGGCTGCGGCGGACATGGACACGGACATTCCTGCGGCTCAGAGGCATAGAGCAAAGAGCGAAAAAGAAGAAACAAAAAAAGAAGGCAGTCACAGATGGGGACGAAAACGGTGTCCCGCGTCTGCGGCTGCCTTTTTCAGCGCAGAAAAAACGGCGCACAGCCTTTTGCAGCTAATTCAGTATCGAAACGCCGAAGCTTAAGTAAGCGGCAAAGCAGCACCAAAGGAGATAGGGAAGCTGCAAGGCGGCTGCGGTCCGGTCGACGGACCAAAAGCGGACGATCATCCACAAAATCAGCGCGATCATGGCGACGATCCAAAAAGAGCTCAACAGATACGCCTTAAGACCAAAGAAGAGAACAGTCCACAGGACATTGAAAAACAGCTGCAGATAGAAGGGAGTCAGGGCAGGGAGCAGCCGCAGCTCTTTTAGCAGGCTCTTTCGGTAAACCAGAAAGGACGAGACTCCCATCAAAAGATACAGAACCGTCCAGACGATCGGAAACACCACGCCGGGAGGACTCAAAGGCGGTTTCTGCACAAGACGGTAAGACTCTCCGATTTCGAGAAACAGCGCCGGGACAGAGCCGGCTGCCAGGGGAAACAGGAGAAAAAATCCGGCTGCAATGGGGGATATTTTTTTCATAAAAACCTCCGGAAATCATTCTGCTGGAAGTATATGAAAAAAATCAATCTTTTATTCACGAAAAGTCCGGCGGCTTTTAGACGGAGCAAGACTCCCGGTATTCCTGAGGGGAGACGCCGCATATCTTGCGGAAACATTTGGAAAAATGGGAAAAATTTCCATATCCGAGCTCCATCGAGATGACGCTGACGGGCTTGTCGGTTGTCTTAAGCTGCCTTTTCGCCTCCTCCATCTTCTGCTCGGCGATATAGGAAGAAAGCTTTTTTCCTGTCTTTTTCCGGAACATCCGGGAGAGATATTCGGAATTTAGAAATACCTGCTTGGCAATCTCCTCACATGTGACAGGCTTATCGAGATTCTGCCGGACGATTTCCTCAATTTTGCCTACGATCGACTGCGAGGAGGGCAGATCGATCGCGCGGCTTTTGCTCTTTTCCGCTTCCCGGGAGAGGTCACGTACAGCCTGATGAAGCTGAAAAACAGGGGTTTGAGAGCCGATAAAAAAATCAATCGTCATGTCATAGTATGAATTTAAAAAAGACGCGACCTGCCGGCAGCGTGCTCCGAGGTCTTCGGCGGAAATCGAAAAATCCAGCAGCGTCAGATACAGACTCGGAGAGAGCAGGATAGCAGGCGGGTCGCCGCGGTGTTCCAGGACGACTTCATTCAAAATATTTTTGATTGCGAACGAAAAAGTGCCGTCTATTTTTTCCTGATTTTTTTCCTGCGTCTCGTCGATCGAAAACAGAATCGGGAGGAAACAGCGATCACGGCTAAAGCGGATAGACTGCTGCTTTGCTTCCAGAGCCAGATAGTCATAGTCGTGGTCCTGGTATAATCCGGTCGCGAAATTTCTCCAGAACTGTTCGCTTAACAGCAGATCACTGTTGTGCTGTCTTTTTATGTAAAGGCGCAGAGAGGAATCCTCTTGAACCTTGTGAATGGCCCGCTTTGTGATGTTTTCTACCGCCTCAATATCGATCGGCTTTAAGAGGTAATCCATGACGCCGTGCCTGAGCGCAAAGGAAGCGTAGTCGAACCGGGAATGGCAGGTCAGCAGAATCTTGACGACATCGGGTGAATTGGCGTCCATCCAGGAAATCAGATCGAGTCCGGAGCCGTTTGGCATCTCGATATCGGAGATCACAATCTGGATCGATTCACTCTGCAAAAGCTCTTTTGCTTCTATAATATTGCAGGCGGTAAAAATATGATCAATCCCGATATCCTTCCATGGAATGACAACCTGTAAAGTGTTAAGAGTCAAAACTTCATCATCGACAAGTAATAAATTCATCAGAATCCTCCTTTCCTTCCGCCGCCAACGCAAAGGGCTGCGACACATCCATCGGAAGAAATGCGGTAATCTTAGCCCCTCCGTATTCTTCCGTGTTGGAGAAGCGAATGGAGCATTTCGATCCGTACAGGTAAGACAGCCGCCTGCGCACATTTAAAATGCCGATATGATCGCTGGGATAAGGTCCTGATCCGAGAGGCTGATTTAACTGCTGCAGCTGCTCGCTGAAAAAACCGCATCCGTTATCGGAAATTTCAATCTTCAGCATCGGCTCCTCAATGGAGACGGTCTGAATAGAAATCGTAATTTTCATATTTTCCATCTTTACATACGCATGTTTGATGGTGTTCTCGACAAAAGTCTGAAGAAACAGAACCGGAATTTTTCCCGCAAGGGCTTCTTCGCTTACATCGATAACGGTGTCAAAATTTGAATTATAGCGCAGCTCCTGGATATGAAGATAATTTTTCATATGCTGCAGCTCATCCTGGACAGGGACAAGACTGTCGGAGGAGCGAAACGTATAACGGAAATAGTCCATCAGACATCGAGACATCTCCAAAATCTCGCGGAAATTTTTTGTGAGAGCGAGATTATAGATAATGTTTAAGGAATTGAGAAAAAAATGGGGCTTAATCTGAAGATTCAGGTACTGCAGCTCCGTGTCTGCCTTGCGCAGCTGATCCTCGTAGACCTGAACCTTGAGGCGGTAAAGCTCCTGGCACATGTCGTTAAACTGTTCCGTGAGCGCTGAAAATTCGTTTTTTCGTCTGGAGACAGGGAGCGGACTGGGATTTTTTCCGGTTTTTAGCTTGTGCATCCCCTCGGCGAGCTTCTCAGTTGGCGTGATGATCTCTTTCCACACAAAGGCGAGTACGACCAGCGCCACAAGAAAAATAAAAATTAAAAAGAAAGAGGCGTACAGTACATACTGCATCAGACTTTTAAAAATATTCTGCGGAGTCAGATACAGAGCGAGAGAAAAATTTCCGCTCCTCGACTGCGCCGTAATCAGCAGATTTTTAGAATTTGAATATTCAGAGGCGTCTGCGAGCCGCACCTCCGGAAGTACCTGAAAGAAAGACGAGCTTTGCGCGCCCTCGGAGGAGAGAAAAAATAAAATACCATCTGTAGATTCCTGCAGCTTTTCCAGCGGCTTTGACAGCTCGGGCAGATACATCCAGGAGCCGACGAAGAAATTCTGATACTGAATCACCTCATACAAAACCATCTCCTCATCGATATACAGAGGAGTCCAGTAGCAGAACACAGGGACGGAGGAGGATTCCTTCTGCGACAATATTTTCTTAAGATAATCAGAAATCTGCTGCCGGAAAGAATACGACTCCCTCCTCTGAGAGTACAGAATAAAGGTATCGGTATCAGCCTCAGGGTCAAAAAAGAACAGGGCGTCTATGTTGCTGTACGATTTGATATGAGTCTGAAAATCCCGGTAAATCATAAGCTTCGTATCTACCACTCTCTCTTCGGATTCCGAATAAAGAGAAGAAAAATTATGGGACAGCACATAGCTGGAGAGAAAAGACGAAGTCTGCTGAAGCTGCGTGTCAATATTATCCATATACAGAGAAAGCGTAGTCTGGGTGCTGGAGATGGCATCGCTGCGCATTAATTTCTGCGCGTAAAAAATGGTAAAGCCATAGATGAGAAAAATGAGCATAAAGGCGGTACCCAAAATTAAAAAAAGATGAGTCCGCACAATATGGCGCTGTCTTTTTTTGGCAAATGAGAACATAAAATTCCCCCTGTTTTGTGTCAGATTTTTGTTTCCAGCCGGCTTCACACAGAGATTCCGCGGATTAGCTCTGCCGTCTCTGAACAGGAACAACGGCTGTACACAATGTTTTTATTTTATTATCTATAAATGAGCAAATTAAAAAACTGCACAATGCCCCTATGCTATTAAAGTCATGACTTCCTCAAAAAGGATGTGTCTGGCCCCA
>CAWVKK010000014.1:0-4890 GCA_963929865.1 uncultured Eubacteriales bacterium
CACCTCCTCGAAGTTTCGACCACGCACCCAACGCAAAAAAGCTGCTGACACGTTTTTCTCTAACGCATCAACAGCTTCTCAACTCCGATTCCGTATACTATTTTCAATGGCAGATAGGCTTCTATTCTGCTTTTTCCTCATCCCTGATTCTGCGGTAATCTTCCATATCTATACCAATCTTTACCGTAGTGTCAGGTTTTCGTTTGCTCAAGAGGCACACAGTTTCCACATGCACCGTCCCCGGGAACATATCCACGCAGCACGCTCTTTCTGCGCGATATCCCCTCGCCTGCAATACTTCCAGATCTCTCGCCAGACTTGTCGGCTTGCACGATATATAAACCAGCTGCTCCGCCCCGTATGCAATAATCTTTTCCAGCGCTTTTGGATGAATTCCGTCTCTTGGCGGATCTAACACGATCACATCTGGTTTTTCCGCAATCGTGTCGATGACCTTCAGGACGTCCCCCGCTATAAATTCACAATTACACAGCCCGTTTCTCCCGGCGTTTTCTTTTGCCGCGCAGACTGCCTCCTCCACGATCTCAACCCCGATTACCTTTTTTGCGACCGGAGCCAGCATCTGCGCGATTGTCCCCGTTCCGCTGTAGAGGTCGAAGATCACCTTGTCCTTCGTGCTCCCGACATACTCTCTCGCCGTCTCATACAGCACCTCAGCTCCAAGAGAATTCGTCTGGAAAAAAGAGAACGGCGAGATCTTAAAGGTTAATCCCAAAAGCTCCTCCTCAAAGCAGTCACGCCCGTACAGAATCTCGGTCCGGTCATTCTGGACGACGTCTGCGAGGCTGTCATTTTCCGTGTGCAGGATTCCAACAATCTTTCCCTCCAGATTCAGAGATAAAAGTGCGTCTTTCATCGGGTTGAGGTTTGGGGACGCCTGCGTGGTTGTGACGAGATCCACCAGGATCTCTTTTGATTTTGTTCCCTTTCTCACAAGCAGGTGCCGGAGATAACCCTGGTGAGACAGCTTGTGATAGTAGGGCAGCTCTAATTTCTGCGTCTCCTCCAATACGCATCTTAAAATTCTTCCATAGTCTTCGTCCACAATTTTGCACTGATCCACTGTCACAATGTCATAAAAGCTTCCCCTTTTATGCATTCCCAGTGCAAGCGGTCCGTCTTTATATTCATCTCCAAAAGAAAACTCCATCTTATTGCGGTATCCGAACTGCCGCGGACTTCCTTTTATTCCCTCCCATATGTCATCCTGGCAGAAGGGGGCGAGCAGTTCCTTTACCTGCTCTGCTTTCATGTTTAACTGATCTTCATATCCAAGGTTCTGGTATGTGCATCCCCCGCAGCTTTGAAAATGCGGGCAGACCGGTTGTCTCTCATTGTCTGCTTTTTTGAGCACTTCCAAAATTTTTCCTTCACATTTTCCTTTTCTGACTTTCTGTATCAGCACGCTGACTTTCTGTCCCGGTATCCCGTTCTTAACAAAGACGTCTTTTTCTTCCGTTTTTATAATCCCTTTATTTGGAAACGCCACCCTGCTGATGGTTCCTTCCACAATTTGTCCTTTTTTCACGCTTTTCTCCTCTCTGTTCCGCAAAAAAGACAGGTGCGAAAACACATCTGTCTTTTTGTCTCTTTTTATTCTTCTTCTGATTTTTCCTCGCCTTGTGTCTCTTCTTCCTTTTCTTCCGGTTTCTCAGCCGCTTCCGCCGGCTCGTCCGCGTCCTCAAAATAGTCGTCGAAATCATCGTCGAAATCGTCGTCGAAGTCTTCCAGATAATCCGGTGTGAAGTAACGATATACCGCATATGCAATTCCTGCAACGGCTGCTACTGCTCCGATGACTGCCAGGATCCAGAGTACCCGGTTTTTGCTTTTCTCCTCATCTCTTTTTTGCAGAGCTGCCATCAAATCTTCAATTTTACTCATTCCTGCTCACGTCCTTTCTAGGTTTTCTTTTGTTTAGTATAACACCAAAAGCGGAAATTTACTATTAAAAATTAATAAATTTTTACAATTTCTTTAGTTTTGCAAAAGCTGCATACAATTTTTTGACGCCCGCCTTTTCAAAGTTTACGGTGACTGCGTAATCCCGTCCTCCGTCTTCAATCTTTTCTACCGTTCCGACTCCATATTTAATGTGCTTTACCGTATCTCCTTCTGAATATCCCAGCTCTCCTTTTTCCTGTTTTTCAAGATTTTTCGGCATAAAAATTTTCTGTTTAAATGCCTGTCTTGCCTGAGCATATGCTTTTTGTCTGGCAGCTTCTTTTTCTTCTTTTGTCACCTGATTCCGTTTTCTTTCCGCCCCGATTTCCATCAATTCTTCCGGTATCTCCTTTAAGAATCTGGAAGAGCGGCTGTACTGTGTCTCTCCGTGTACCATTCTCTGCATAGCGCTCATCAGCGTCAGCTCTTTCATCGCTCTCGTCATTCCGACGTAGCACAGTCTGCGTTCTTCCTCCAAATCTGTAGGATCCTCTGAAGCGATCGTCATATAGCTTGGAAACAGTCCTTCCTCCATCCCCGCCATATAGACATAGGGAAATTCCAGACCCTTAGCGCTGTGCAGCGTCATCATCACCACATAGTCGCTCTCTTCATCGAGGCTGTCGATATCCGCTACCAGCGCGACTTCCTCCAAAAATTCGCTCAGGCTTGGGTGTTCTGTGTTTTTTTCATACACAGCCGCCTTGTTGATCAATTCGTCAATGTTTTCAATCCTCGACAGTGCCTCGTCCGTTCTCTCAGCTCTCAGCTCCTCCACATACCTCGTCTGTTTCAAAATATCTTCGATTAATTCTGTCACAGATAAAATCTCTGCTTTGCTTTTCATCGACTGGATGAACATGACAAACGGCTCCACCTTTGCCGCGCCCCGTCCGATTCCCGGTATGTTGCTGGCGCAGTTCAGCGCCTCATAAAAGCTGACGCCCTGCTCTGCGGCATAATCCTGAACCCTCGCCAGAGTCGTAGCCCCGATTCCTCTTTTTGGCACATTGATAATTCTCCGCACAGATAGATCGTCTCTGGCATTGTCGATCGTTTTTAGGTACGCCAGAATATCCTTGATTTCTTTTCTTGCGTAGAAATTAATTCCGCCGATAATTTTGTAAGGAATATTGGCGTTTAAAAACTTTTCCTCAAAGATGCGCGACTGGGCGTTTGTGCGGTACAAAATGGCAAAGTCTTTGTAGGCGGCTTTCTCGCACTCCACTTTTTTTCTTATACATGCCGTCACATAATCCGCCTCCTCGAATCCGTTGAGAAACTGTTTATATTTTACCTTTTCCCCTTCCTCGTTTTCAGTCCAGAGTGTCTTTTCTTTTCTGTGTACATTGTTTTTGATCACTGCGTTCGCCGCATTCAGAATATTTTGGGTAGAGCGGTAATTTTGTTCAAGCTTTACCGTCTTTGTATCGGGAAATACCTTTTCAAAGCTTAAAATATTTTGGATATTTGCGCCTCTAAATTTATAGATGGACTGGTCGTCGTCTCCGACTACGCATAAATTTTGATATTTTCCGGCCAGCAGGCTGACAAGCTGAAACTGTGCCGTATTCGTATCCTGGTATTCGTCGATCATGATGTAGCGGAATCTTTCCTGATATCCTTCCAGCACATCCGGATTTTTCGAAAACAGCTCCACTGTTTTCATCAAAAGATCGTCAAAATCCAGGGCGTTGCTGCTTTTAAGCTGTTTTTGATATTCCCGGTATGCCTGGGCAATTTTTTTCTTATAATAGTCTCCCCCTACCGTTTTTTCATATTTTTCCGGGGTCAGAAGTTCATTTTTCGCGGAAGAAATCGCAGCCAGAATCGTCTTCTCTTTATATGTTTTCGTATCTATCGAGAGCCGCTTGCATACGTCCTTCATGATCGACTTCTGATCGTCTGTGTCGTAAATAGTAAACCTGTTGTCGTATCCCAGCCTGTCGATATATCTGCGCAGAATTCTTACGCAGGTAGCGTGGAAAGTGGCTACCCAGACGCTCTGCGCGCCAAATGGAACCAGATTGTTGACGCGCTCTCTCATCTCCTGCGCCGCTTTGTTTGTGAACGTAATCGCCATGATATTCCATGGATTTACTCGTTTTTCTTCTATCAGGTAGGCAATACGGTGAGTCAGCACTCTTGTCTTTCCCGATCCCGCTCCTGCCAGAATCAAAAGCGGTCCTTCCGTATCGTATACCGCCTCCTTTTGTTTTTCATTTAACGTGTCGTATCTGTTCATGTCGTTCGCCTTTCTTTTATCGTTCTATCAAAATGTTGAATGATGCTATTCTTTTTGAAAAATCTCTTGTCATCTAGTATTAAAAACTATATAATGTAATGAAGAGGTGAATAAAATGAAAATTGATACACAAGATATGATATCCAGTATTTTGGAAAGTCTTTCCAGAATTGACTATATTAAGCCTGAGGAAATTCCGGGCATCGATTTGTATATGGATCAGGTCACAACCTTCATGGAAAAAGAACTGTGCTCCTCTAAGCGATATGAGACAGATAAAATTCTGACAAAGACTATGATCAACAATTACGCAAAAAATGATCTGCTTCCGCCGCCGCTCAAGAAAAAGTATTCCAAAGAACACGTTCTTCTTTTAATTTTTATTTACTATTTTAAGAGCATCCTTTCTTTCAGCGACATTCAGTCACTCCTCAATCCGATTACGCAGAAGTATTTTCAGTCTGAGGACTCCTTTTCGCTTGAGGATATTTACCGTGAAGTCTTTCGCCTGGAGAAAACGCAGGTAGAAAAATTAAAGGACGATTTAGTGGACAAGTACAATACCTCCTGCGCCACCTTTTTTTCCGCTCCGGAAGAAGACCGTGAAATGCTGCAGCGATTTGCCTTTATCTGCCTGCTCAGCTTCGACGTTTATGTCAAAAAGCAGCTGATCGAAGCCT
>CAWVKK010000015.1:0-28338 GCA_963929865.1 uncultured Eubacteriales bacterium
TCATATGCCTGCCAAGTCTTTGGAACTAAAACACACCATTAAACTCATTCAGGAATTAACCGTTGAGATTGATGAGATCGAAGCAGCTATCAAACGAATCATGGATGAACAAATCCAGTCGCCAATCCTTACCATTCCCGGTATCAGTTACCGGATGGGTGCAATGATCATCGCTGAGATTGGAGACTTCAGCCGTTTTGATTCCGCAGATAAGATACTTGCATATGCAGGAATGTCTCCCTCCACTTATCAATCCGGACAGTTAGATAACTGTTATGCCCATATGGAAAAACGAGGTTCCAGATACCTCCGATATGCCCTTTACAATGCTACAAAATATGTCTGTCATTGGGACGAATCCTTTGGTGCCTATCTGGAAAAGAAACGCTCGGAAGGCAAGCATTATAATGTCGCATTATCTCATGCCACAAAGAAGCTTGTGCGATTGATTTTTGCAATGGAGAAATCGGGAAAAGCATATCTGCCAACAGTTTAATTTTTTTCTGTAAATATCTCCTTTTAGAGCACCTGTAAAGATGCTCTTGTTGTCATGCAGTTTTCAAGGTTCAAATATATCTGAAGTGCATTTCTGCAATTCATTCAAAAAATTTTCATTTTAGACTTGACTTTTAATAGTTAGTCTGTCTATATTGATCGCAGCTGATTTTTATGATGCCGAGGCAGAAGGTTCTTCAGCTGTGATCTCATGCGAATTCGAGATAGACCATTTCATATGGCTCTATAGTGAGAGAAATCCCTCTCCAACCACTGCTCACGTTCTCGGTGACGCCGTCGGGAAAGCGCTCGCTTACCCTGGTAATCACGCCATTTTTTCCAGCGCCTTTCAGCCTCAGGCGCAGAGAAACCGTCTTTTCGCCGCCTGCACTGTAGTTGACGAGAAAGATGCCTTTTTTTTCGCCGCCTGCAGCACACGCATACAGACCGTCAAGCTCTCCGTCTTTCACATTTTTTGCGCTTATTTCCGCCTGATTTTTGCAGTTGCGGAGCTGCTGAAAGAAGAAGAATGCATAATATCCAGGCATCCGTTCCGCCTGGTCATTGTACAGCCCGCACCACACAATCGGATCGGAGACAAACTGACCGTCATAGTACATCGCCATATCGACGGAGCTGTTCTGCATCATCAGAAGACTGGCTGCGGTGAATGCTGCTCCTTTTGCGGTAGGGATGGTCTCAAACGTCTCCAGCATCCCCTGCTCATCCCACCCGGCGAGATAATTCCATTCGTCAAGGCAGCTGATGGTATCCTCGTACCCGTAAGCGTCAAGTGTGGTGCGTACGGTGTCGGCATGGGTGATAAAGGAGCCCATCGAATCGGTATAGACATGCCAGCTGAAAAAATCCAGCGGAGTCTCTTTTCCGTCCGCCGTCAACGACTGCAAAAAAGTAGAGACGGCTTCTTCTGACACTCCGGACATCGCGCACCCTCCCACAGAAATGTCAGGATGCTTCTCTTTAAGATAGCGTGCCGTGACGCGGTACAGCTCATAATACTCTTCCATAGAGCCTGTCCACTGGCGCTCTGAGCTGGGCTCGTTCCAGATTTCCCAGTACTGAATGCCATATGTAAAACCGTTGTTCCATCCTTCATTGTAATGGCGCACAATATGCTCACACACCTGTGCCCATTTTTCAAAGTCCTGCGGAGGATCTGCGTACTGACCTGCCCGATAGCCTTCTCCTATCGGGTCCTGCTCGGTGCCGGACGGGTCGATCGATTCTCCCAGCCGGAAAAATACTTCTGCCCCAGACTCCACAATAGCCGAAATATATGCGTCGGTATAGGAAAAATGGTAAGCAGATTCATCATCAGGATCCTTTGACCAGTCTGGAAAAATACAGTGGATATCGATAAATTTTTCACTTCCGTACGGATACTCTGTGTCATGTGTCCGCACATACGGGATTCCCAGCTCACGGTAGATTCCTGTGGCGTCCAGCGCCCACTGACCAGTCTGGTCAGACTCTTCATATCCGGATTTTGGTCCGTTGTTGATGCCGTTCACCGCTTTGATTTCACCGGTAGAGGTCGTAAAATCGACCAAAAGAACGGCGTTGGAATTCCGATACCATACGAATCCGATCGCAGAGAAAATCAGCACGACAAATACAGTGCAGACGGCAGGGATCGACCATCTTTTTTTGTGTGTTCGTGTGTTTTTACAATTCTTTTTTGAGACCATTTTTGTTACTCCTTTTTTGAACGATTTTCGCTTTTGCCAGAATGGTGCTTTTGTATAAGCGAAACAAACCCGGCGCGTACTGCTTTACCGCTATGTTCAACCGACGCCGCAGAGGCAGCTTTTGATACAGCGCTTTTAATTCGCCCTTCTTTAATTCTCCGTAGCGCCCGGTCTCTTCAAAGATGCAAAATTTCTGTTTTTTTATGATTTCTTCTGTGATCTCTGCATACCTGCCGTCTGTAAGATGATTGATAATTTCCATAAGCTTCCAGTTGTCCTGACACCGCCTGACACGCGCCTCGCTGGAGAGAGACTGTCTCATGCTCCAGGAACCGGGAGTAAAGTACCGGTATACAGACATCACTCTGCTGAAATATCTGATTTTCCCCTGCAGTGCTAAGCACAGCGCCAGGACATAGTCCCCAAAGCTCTTGATTTCCAAAAACTCTTTGGGAATCTGTATGGTTCTCCGCCACATCAGAGAGCTGCTGTGAAAGCATGCACTTCCTCCGGTCAGGAGATGTTCAAAGGAGATATCGCAGTCTCCGTCGGATGGAAACCAGATGCGCTCAGTTTTGTTTTTAAGATTGATTCTTTTTGTATTGTGGACGCAAGCGCAGTACTGCGGATGCCGATCCAGCCAGTCCGCCTGCATCTGAAGCTTATTTTCATCGCACCAGCAGTCGTCGCCTTCACATTCCGCAAGATATTTTCCACGGATATACGGAGTCATAAACGCATAGACATCCATCCCTCTGGAATACTGATTTTCTGTCTGAAAAATCGCTCTGATTTTATCGGGATATTTTCTGGCGTATTGGCGGATAATATCGGAAGTGCCGTCTGTGGAAGCATCGTCATGGACGATAATTTCAAATGGAAAATCCGTCTTCTGCATCAGAAAACTGTCCAAAGCCTGCGCGATATACGGCGCGTGATTATATGCGGTTGTCACAATAGAAACCTTGATTTCCATAAAGCCTCTCCTTTTCTTCTCTTTCCTAAAAAAATCCGTTTTTTATTTTTTAAGCTGCCTTTTCAGCCATTCCTGCATAGATTCATACCATACAAACATCCGGAACCTCCCGTGCCGAAACAGCCACAGAGACACTTTTTTCCGATTGGGAAAAGCCACGGCGCGTGCGTACGGCAGACTGCTCTGATACAGCTCATGGCGGATGATGCAGGAAAAAAAATCCTTTTTTTCCTGGAAGGCGCCGCGGCTTCTGGCGCACTGCCAGACCATATAGCTGATTGTTCGCCAGGCTGCCCGGTAAAAGCAGGTCTTTATTTCCTCGTTCCACAGCCCCGCATCCTGCAGCTGCTCCCTCATATAAGAGCGGGACAAAATGAGATCCGTCCCTTTTTTTTGATGAAAGCTTCTGGAGATGCTGTCGGAAACAATGCGGTATTCATACAAAACAGCGCCGATTGTTTGGATGCTTGCGGCCTGTGCCATCAAAGGGCTGACAAGGACGAGATCCTCCCCGGCAGTTATGTTTTTTAAGCTTTCCGGAATGCGCAGTCTGTCACGGATCAGGTCTGCACGGAATACTTTGTTCCAGACGAGATTAAAAGCGCGCTCTTCTAAGAGAAGCTCAAACAGCGACGTTTTCTGCGCATGGGTGTATGTCTGATCCGGCAGATGACTGCACTGTGACATGGTCGCTCCACTGCTGTCAATTCTGCGGTATCCGAAAATCAGGATGTCGGTATCTCGGCGCAGATTTTCGCCGATCGTCCGCAGCGCATATTCCGAGAGACAGTCATCGGCGTCCAGATTCATGATATACTTTCCGCGCGCCATCTCATATCCGCTGCACCGCGCAGGGATAGGTCCCGCGTTTTTTTTGTGCAGAACTCTGATATTGGGATACTCTTTGGCATACCGATCGCAAATTTTTGGGCTTTGATCGGCAGAGCCGTCGTCAATGAGAATCAGCTCCCAGTCATGTTCTTCCTGCCGAAGAACAGACTCGATACATTCTTCTAAATACGCTTCTGCCTGGTAGACAGGTACGACGATCGAGTAGCTACACATGTGCGGACACCTCCTTAGAATGATTCATTCCCAGCTGATATGCCAGAGCTGAGACGAGAAACAGAATCGCCTTCTGCGACTGGATTTCTGTGATCATGATGCAGGAAAACGCGAAAAGAACGGCCAGCATCAGGGAAAAGAGATAGGAATCCCTGCACCGGCAAAGTCCGCGCCCGACAGCCGCAAACAATAAATTCCAGCAGATAAAAGCGGCGATTCCGCCCTGATACAGAATGTTCAGCAGCTCGTCATGCGCCGGCAGACTTCTGCGGTTGACGTAAGCGGTAATGTAAAAGGATCCCACAGGAGTGACGCCATACCCCAAAAATGGTTTTCGGGCGATATAGGACAGAGCTGTCTGCCAGATAATGGTGCGCCCTCCAAATGTGGCGTCTTCCCCGAAAAAGGAGAGAAAAGCCGGCACAATGCCTTCCTGGTCAATGCTCCCCGTCACAACAATAACAGCCCATATCCCTAAAGAGAGCGCAAAAAACAAAACGTAGCTCCACACGCGAAAACGGTTTCGGCTCAGAAACATGGACGCCGCCAGCGCGGCTGCAAACGCAATCAGACCGATGATGCCGGTGGTGACATTTTTCAGAACCAGATTTAACACGGCGGCTGCGAGGACAGCGCAGGAGCACAGGGACAGCTTTTTGTTTTTTCGGATCGAATCGCACAGCAGAGAAGCGACCGGCGCGAGGATGCAAAAAGGAGTAAATCCGATCCGCGATCCGAGAAAAAAGGATTCGCCGGAAAAGACAAAGAGGGAGAGCAGGTTGCACAGCAAAAAGAGCGCGCTTATGTTGCGGATCACACGGATATTTCTCTCCTCGTTTTCCAAGATCATATTTTCAACCAGAAGGACAGAGCCTATGCCCTGCATGGCATACGTCGCCCAGCTGACAAAGTCTTTGCTGGCTGCGGCGGTGGAAATCAAAAGAGAGCCGTAAAAAAGGACAACGGCAATGTCTAAGAAAGAAAAAAATTTTTTTCTGGCACGCTGCCAAAAACAGAACAGCACGCAGATAATCTGCAGCCCTGTCATGGCGTTGTCCACGGCAGAGAGATCTTTCAGAAAGGCAGACGATCTTGCAAGCTGCGCGGTGAAAAAAAGTCCGTACAGGCAGCTCATTTTATTCAGATGAATCACAGGTTTTCTCTTGACCCTCATTTTATTCGGATAAATCACAAGTTTTCTCTTGATGCTCACTTTAGACATTCTTTTATCTTCCTTTTTCTTTTTCTGACTTCATGCCGTGATTTTCCCCGTGCTGCTCCGGAAAGAGACAGACATAGTATTGGACAAGCTGTGAGACGACGGTCCGAATATCAAATCCTGCCCGGCGGATTTCGTCTGAGACGTCGAGGCGCGGATTTGCCTGTTCTTTGATCTTCAGAATCTGACTTGCCCACTCCTCTGAGGACGCCTCAAGCGGAAAAAACTGAGCCAGACGGGTGATCTTCACTTCGTGCGTAACCGTATCTGACACAAGGGTGGGCAGTCCTGCCGCCTGCGCCTCCACCGCCGCCACCGGAAGCCCCTCATAAAGAGACGGGAGGACAAAACAGTCCATCGCCTGCAGCAGAGGGGAAACATGCTTGGTCGCGCCGTAAAAAATCACAGCGTCTGAGAGAGCTTTTTCTGTGACAGACTGGCGGATTTCCTCCTGCAGCTCTCCGGCGCCGACCAGAAGCAGAACGGCGTCCGGGATCTGCCTGCAGACATATTCAAAGATTTCAATCAGCTTTTTGTGGTTTTTTGCGCTGCAGAACCGGCCGATATGTCCGATGACAAAGCGGTTTTCCAGGCGCATTTTTTTTCGCCATTCCTGACGGACTTCATCGCAGAAGCAATATTTCCGCGTGTCTATTCCGTTGGGGAGAATCGTATACTTGCCTTTTTTTAGAATGTATCCGGGAAACATATGGCGGGCTGCCGATTCGGAACACGCCAGATTGCAGTCCGAGATCAGAGGGAGCGCATATCTGCAGATCTCCATGACAGCCAGCCGGATGCCGGACGCCTTCTTCATCGAGGAGTTGTGCGAGTGAATCACCACTTTTTTTACGCCGGCAAGTTTGGCGGACACAGCGATCATCATATCATACGGCGAAGAAGCGTTGATATGGATGACGTCCGGGCTGCACTGACGGATCACCTTGATGGAACAGAAAAATTTAAATATGGCTCTCAAGACGGGATTGTCAAAGCGGTCTATAGGCACGACGTATTTTTTTCCGCCATATTGAAGCGCCTGATCCTCCCGCAATTCTTTCCGGTCATAGAAGGTCAGATAATCAAACGTGACCTGATTCCTGTCAAGCTGTTCGTCGATATTTAAAATGAGACTGGTGACTCCACCGGCGCCCAGAGGCGCTAATTGTAATACCTTGATTGCTCTTTTCATGGCAACTCCCTGATTGTGATTTTCTATCTGTTTAAAATCTTTTTTCTGAAATGTCTGCTCTGCCTTCTCCGCATTTTTTTGAACACATACGTCCCGAAGGGAAGCGTATGAAGCGCGATTCTGAGTCCGCTGGCGCACCGGCTTTTTATGGTGTCGGGCGCCCATTTCCGGATAAAAGTTCTGTACGGCAGACTGGCGGCGTCGGAAAAAAACGCAGAGCGGTCTGGAGGCATCTTCAGCTGAATCTTTCCGCTTTCAATGAGATTGCTGCAGCTTTTTTCGATTTCCATCCACCGCGCGTTTCCCTGTATATATCTAAAAATCTGCCTTGCCTTTTCGGTATGTATCCAAAGTGAGGTGGTTCCTCTGTCGTCGTCCATATCGCGGGAATACGCTCCGATCTGCACACAGTCGCCGATCGTAAAATCGCTGGCTCTTGGCATGGCGCGAAACTGGCAATGATAGCAGGAAGGGCGCACGTTGCGGCCGGAAAAAAAGGTTTTGGCGTATGATTTTGAATCGTATGTCTGCTCCAGAATCTGCCCGTCATCGAATAGAACCCGCACATTGGAAACGGAGTATCCGAAGTTTTTGTTCCGGAACTGGACAGATCTGACCGGCTTGCGATACTTATCGGATAAATAGGCAATCCATCGGTGAAAGACGGCAGGCGAGGAGACTCCAAGGCAGAGCAGATCTATGGTGATCAGATTGGGAGAATCTCCCAGATACCGCTTTAGACCGTGAACCTGGCAGGGAGTTCCGGCAAAAAGAATGAGCCGGTTTTCCATCAGCTGGCGGCGGATTTTTAAAAAGGTATCTCCCAGCCTGCTCTGCACATACTTAGAGCCAAACAGCTCCCGCAGCTCTTCTTCTGTCTGCGCCGCTTTGTGGCAGAGTGTCATCTGCGTGTATCCGGCTCCGTAGACGAGCCCGCGCCGCCTTAAAATTTCCCCTGCGATCAGAGAAAATGCGCCTCCGGCCGTACTTTCCATTCTCTTTGTCTCCTCTTTTGTCTGAACAGCCAGATAGGAGGAAGAAAGAGAGGAGGCGCCTTCTGTTCCTGACTGACAGGGACAGACGGCAACGCATCTGCCGCAGCCGATACACTGTGCGGCATCTACGGAGGGATAGAGAAAGCCTTCCTCGTCCGCGACCATTTGAATGGCGTCTGCGGGACAGACGCAGCGGCAGGCAGAACAGCCGCAGCACTGAGTTTTATCGTTGATCTGTATCATAAGTTCCTGTTTTCCTTTCCCGAAATCAGACGCGGCTGACCGCGTCAGTCAAGTAGGACAGCGAGCGGATTCTCAGCTCCTGAAGCTTCTGGTCCACGCTGACCGTATCGATCGGCTCGCTGATCTGCTCGAGCAGTCTGCCGCAGAAACGGCGGTTTTCCAGCCCTGTCTGGGCGAGCAGCGTGTCGATGCGGGAGTTTCTGGAATTTTTGTCGTGATCCTCAAAGCGGTTAAATGTGACGAACGGTCTGTGGTATAAAATGGAAAAAACACTGCCGTGAAAGGAATCGGTGCAGACGTATGCGGCGTTCCGGATCAGATTGACAAACTCCTCCGGACCGATGTCAAACAGCTGCACGTCTCCAAATCGGAGATCTCCCGGGATAAATTCGTCGAGATGAGGGAGAAATACAATCTGACATCCCGTCTCGGCGCGCAGCTTTTGCGCTTCCTCCCGATGCCGCGGATTATTTCCGAGAAAATAGCAGAAAATATATTTTTTCCCCGCAAGGGGAGGAATCTGCCGGAGCGGGATCATGTTCAGCCAGTCCTGCGCGCTGAACAGCAAGGTCGGGTCGGCGACCGTCGGCACATCCCTTCCGGTCAGCTCTTTTATGATTTCCGCCGCGCGGGTCTCCCTCACCCCGATATATTCGATCCGGCTTAAAAATGTTTGCGCGATTTTCTTTTTGGAATCGGGAATCCGGCTGACGCCGAAGCTCGTCGCGTACGCGATTTTCGGAATGTCGTCCGGCACAAACAGCAGATTGAAAAATCCGGTCGAATATCCTCTCGGAGTCCACAGCTGATCGCTTCCGACCAACACGGCGCCATACTGTCTGGCCGCCTTTTGCAGCTGAAAAAAGGTGTCGTACGGTCTTGACACTTTCGGAAAATGACGCCTGGAAAACTGCTCAAAACGCGCGTTCCGAAGGCGGACGCCCTCCTGAATATCCGGATATTTTTTTAGTTTTTGCGCCTGTCTGCGCCGCCTGATCATCAGATGGATCTCCTCCGGTATCCGCGAAAGAGACCGCGCGAAGAGATCCGGCGTCAGCTTTCTGGTATAGCGGATCAGCTCATAGTCGCACCCGAGCTTTTCAAGCTGCATGACCGTAGCCAGCGCCTGAAGCATACTGCCGTAATTGCGGTGCTCATATTCGCAGCAGACTCCGATTTTACGTTTCAATGTGATCACCCTCAATCGCTTTCCGATCTGCAGACGCGCATCTGATTTCATGCGGTCCGGTATCGGAACCTAACTGTAAAAGTTTAAATCCCTCTCTGATCCTTGCCGTCACAACAGACTCTGTAAAATTTTCTTTTACTCTCCGGAACATTTCCTCTCTGAGAACTTCCATCCGTCCGCTCTGCGCAATCCGGGCGATGCGCCCGGCATACTGCTCGGCCCGCAGCTCGGGCACAATCAGATCGTCGTTTCCGATGACGTCCCGGTTAAAACCGGCTGTGCTTGCCACCGGAATGACGCCGAAAGCCATCGCCTCTGTCAGGGCGTTTGAGTGCCCTTCCGTCCGGTTCGCCGAAGGAAACAGGAAAAAATCCTTGCTTTTTAACTGCTCAAAGAGGAAATCGCCACAGCAGCTTCCGAGAAAACGTACCTGACTCTGTTTCATCCCAAGCTGAAGGATCAGACGGTCCAGCTCTGTGCGGTACGGTTCCGTGCAGGCTCCGATCAAAGTCAGGTCATTTTTGATATTTTTTTTGCTCAGTATGTGGCTGGTCTCGATCATGAGACCGATATTTTTTTCCGGGGCAATCCGCCCTGAGAAGACGAGATGAAGCGTGTCCTCCCTTTTGCGCGGAGCGGGATCCGTCAGATACCGGTCCATGACATAGTTCGGGATATAGACGCCGTCCAGATTCAGCTCTTCTTTTAAAAAGCGCTGATACGCTCTGCCCTGGCAGAAGATAAGATCTGCCGCCTTAAGCACCTGCCTGCTAAAGAAGCGGTAGACAGCGCTCCCTTTCTCGTAGTCGGCTGCCATGCAGCCGTTTTTCGGCTCGTAAAGAATAAGTTTGTTTTTTCTCTTTGCGAGCTTTGTGATCAGCCACTCGAGATAAATATTTTTTTCATAAAAACCGGCGATATACAGCAGCGGCACGTCGGGGCGGCGCAATGCGCTTTGGACGGTTTTCAGACTGCGGTGCGCTTCCTTTATATATCCCCGGATTCCGTCTGTATTCGTCGGCTTCGGCGCCAGTTCTACGCGGTATCCGAGTTTTTTTAAGATTTCCACGGTGCGCCTGCATCCGGTCTCCGCGCCGCCTGTCTTATGGGGCGGCATGTTAGCCTGAAGCGGGCTGTAAAAAAGAATCGTTTTATTCATAGCTTTTCAGTGTTTTTAGAAGTATCGAAAAAAAATGGTCTGTGTTTGAGACAAACGGTTTGGGTTGCCAATGTCCGATCTCGCCGACAAGCCCGGGCAGCTCCTGCGCCTCCCGGATCATCCTGACATAGCCGCTCTGAGAGAATGCTTTTGCAATCTCCAGCTGATGGTCGTCGACATGCTCGCCATATTTGCGGTAGCGGGGCATCACAATGACTTTTTTTCCATCTTTGATCCCGGAGAGGATGGTGCCGACGCCGGCGTGGCAGATCAGAAGAGAACAGGCTTTTATCTTTTCGGTCATCTCTTCCTGACCAAAAAAGCGGGCGCTGCGGCAATATTTCGGCTCATACGTGCTGTATCCGGTCTGCATCCACACTTCTTCCGAAACGACATGATATTCTGCCAGACGATCCGCCGCCTCGAGCAGGCGGTTCATCGGAAATTTCTGAGTTCCAACGGACACAAAAATCAATAGATCATTCCCCCATAAACAGCATTCGGACAAACCTTGAGCAGTTCCTTCCACTGCACGATCGTCACATCGGCAAATCTTGAGACCAGGCTGCCTGTCTTTGACATTTCATACCGTCTGGCAAAGGACTCGATGTAAATCAGCCGGATGCCAAACGCCTTTGCCAGGATGCAGACCGGAACGGTTGCCAGCGCTCCGATGGAAATCACAGCCTGCGGTCTCTCTCTGACCAGCAGAAACAAAGAGACCAAAAAGGCGTATCCCAGCTTGAAAAAACACAGCCGTTCCTTCCGGTTTACCTGCGGCACGCGGTAAATCTTCTCGACCCAGGTCGCGGCAGGGTATTTCATCTTTTCCGTGAGCAAAACCGGCTGGTAATACTCCAGGAGCTTTTTTAAATTCATCATTTCCTCTAAGTGTCCGCCAGCAGAGGCTGCCAGACACAGCTTTTGTTTCTCCATAACCGCGCCCCTTTCCTAATCTCTCTGAAAAAGATCTCTTGTGTAAACCTTTTCTCTGACGTCCTCCAAATCAGCGCCGAAGCGGTTTGCCAGGATGACATGGCTTTGCGCCTTAAACGACGCCAGATCGTTGACGACGGGACTTCCAAAGAAGGTGGCGCCGTCTTTGAGAGCCGGCTCATAGACAATCACATCGGCTCCTTTTGCTTTGATGCGCTTCATGACGCCCTGGACGGAGCTGTGGCGGAAGTTGTCGGAGCTGCTTTTCATTGTCAGGCGGTAAATCCCGATCACGACTTTTTTCTCCCTGCCGGCGTCCCAGTCATCGTTTTCACCGTAAGCGCCTGCCATCTGCAGCACACGCCCGGCGATAAAGTCCTTGCGCGTCCGGTTGCTGTCCACAATCGCCTGAATTAAATTCTCCGGGACGTCGGCATAGTTTGCCAGAAGCTGCTTGGTATCCTTTGGAAGGCAGTAGCCGCCGTATCCGAAGCTGGGATTGTTGTAGTGGCTGCCGATGCGCGGGTCAAGGCAGACTCCGCGGATGATGTCAGCCGTGTCAAGCCCTTTTATCTCCGCGTACGTATCCAGCTCATTGAAGTAGCTGACGCGCAGGGCAAGATACGTATTGGAAAACAGCTTGACTGCCTCCGCCTCGGTGGATCCCATAAACAGCGTGGGGATTTCTCTTTCGTCGGCTCCTTCTTTTAACAGCTCTGCAAATGTATAAGCCGCATCGCCTAACGCTTTGTCTTCCAGATCTGTGCCGACAATGATGCGGCTTGGATGGAGATTGTCATACAGAGCTTTGCTCTCTCTTAGAAATTCCGGGCTGAAGAGAATCTGGCTGTGACCTGTCTTTTCCCGGATCGATTTCGTATAGCCGACCGGAACGGTAGATTTGATGACGATCACGGCGTCCGGATTGAACTCGGCGACCTGGCGGATCACGGACTCGACCGCGGAGGTGTCAAAAAAATTTTTATGGCTGTCATAGTTGGTGGGAACGGCGATGACGACAAAATCAGCATCGCGGTAGGCATTGCTGCCGTCTGTGGTGGCAGTCAGGTTCAGATCCCTCTCTCTTAAATACATCCCGATCTCCGCGTCCTGAATCGGCGATTTTTTCTGATTGATCAAGTCTACCTTTTCGCGCAGAAGGTCGACTGCCTTCACCTCGTGGCGCTGACTGAGCAGAACGGAGAGAGAAAGTCCGACATATCCCGTCCCGGCGACTGCAATTTTTAAATTCTTAAATGCTCTCATCCAAATTTTCTCCTTTGTCTGATGTCTCCCGGGATTTCTCCTGAGAGTATGTCCGGTACCACTGCGAAAATGCCCGGAGTCCTTCGCGCACAGAGGTGCAGGGCCTAAAGCCAAAGTCGCGCTCAAGCTCAGACGTATCCGCATAAGTGACCGGCACGTCGCCCGGCTGCATCGGCACAAGCTGTGTGTGCGCCGCGAAGTCATAATCCTCCGGCAGCACACCGGCGCGGACAAGCTCCTGCTGTAAAATGTCAACGAAATCCATCAGATTTTCCGGATGGCTGTTGCCGATGTTGTAAATTTTGTGCGGCGCCGTCTTCAGACCGTCATCTCCAATCTCTCTCTGGGGCGGTTTTTGCATCACACGGATGATGCCCTCTGTGATATCGTCGATATAGGTAAAGTCACGCCTGCATCTCCCGTAATTGAAAAGCTGAATCGTCTTTCCTTCGCGCAGCTGGTCTGCGAAATGAAAGTAAGCCATATCGGGCCGGCCCTCCGGTCCGTACACCGTAAAAAAGCGCAGCCCTGTGGATGGAATGCCGTAGAGCTTAGCATACGCATAGGCGAGCAGTTCATCCGATTTTTTTGTGGCGGCGTACAGCGAGACAGGGTGATCCGTCTGGTCTTTGACGCTGTACGGGATTTTTTTGTTGTCTCCGTATACTGAGGAGCTTGAGGCGTAAATCAGATGGCTGACCCCTTCGGCGCCGTGGTCGTAAGAGCGGCGGCAGCTCTCTAAAATATGAAAAAATCCTACCAGGTTCGATTCCACATACGCATCAGGATTTTCAATGGAATATCGGACGCCGGCCTGCGCCGCAAGATTGACGACGATCTGCGGACGGTACTGCTCAAAAACACAAGAGAGCAGCGCCTTGTCTGCGATACTGCCTTTTACAAAAGTAAAGGCGGGGCAGCGCATCAGCTTTCTGAGCCGTTTTTCTTTTATGGAAACATCATAGTAGGGATTCATGTTGTCGATTCCGATCACAGCTGCATGCGGAGCTGTCTCGAATATTTTTTTTATAAGATGTGCGCCGATAAAGCCGGCCGCACCTGTGACGAGGATTGTCTTATTTTCTAATGTAATAGAACTCATCCTTTGTATCTCCGTACCTTTCGTGGGTAAAGTCTGCCGTGGAGACCACAGCGGTTTTGTAAATCATGGAATATCTTCTGTTAAAAATTTTCTTCTATATAAAAATGTGATTTCCAGCGCGGCTGTAATCTCATGTTTTTTTCTGTCTGTAGTTTTTGGCAGACGCATATAAAAAATAGAAAAGAGGAGCGATCTCACACTCATTTCATCTCATAAAAGCTCCTTCTATCACTATTTTTAGCTCCCGCCTCATGTCTGTCTATCTGGTATGTATGGTTTTTTCTTTTTTTTGCTTGTTTTTGTATGTACTCTCGTCTTTGTCTGTCTTTCTTTTCTGTCGTGCAACGAGCTTCTTTGTCTATTATAGATATGTTTGTCGTATTCTGTCAACTGTTTTCTAGCACGCCCCGTTTCCGGTGAACACGCCGACTACGGTTTTGAACAGAATCTTGATGTCCAGTCCCAGTGACCAGGATGTAATATACTCGACGTCCATCTTGACGACGGTCTCGAAATCTGTGATGTCGCTTCTTCCGCTGATCTGCCACATTCCTGTGATTCCCGGCTTGATTGCCATCCGCTTTCGGTGGTGCAGATCATATTTCTTCCACTCGTCGAGGGTCGGCGGCCGTGTCCCGATCAGGCTCATATCGCCTTTTAGGACGTTGAAAAACTGAGGGAATTCATCGATCGACGTCTTCCGGATGAAATTTCCGATTCCCTTGATGATTCTCGGATCGTTGTCGATCTTGAACATCATGCCGTCTTTGATTTTATTTTTTTCCATCAGCTCCTTCTTCAGCTCTTCCGCGTTCATGACCATGGATCTGAACTTGTACATCTTAAACGTTTTCCCGTTTCTCCCGATCCGCTTCTGCGAGAAGAAAATCGGTCCCGGCGATTTGATGTAGATGATCGGTCCGATGACGATAGTCAGAAGCACCGTGATCACACAGCCCACAAAGCCTCCGGCAATGTCCATGACTCTTTTTAGGAACAGCTGCCTTCCCGAGATGGCGTTGACGCAGTTGGAAATCGTCGTGTATCCGCAGAACTTGTCAATCACCTGCTTGCCGAATTCCTCTTTGGGGAGATCCCAGGAAAAATGCGTCGTGATTCCCATTTTGGCGCACACGGTCAAAACGTCTCTCGCCTCTTCCCCTTCGTACTGCATGACGACAAGCGCTTCGTCAATCCACTGATCTTTGATCACTTCCGCAAAGTTCTGCTCGCTGGCGATAACCGGCAGTCCCTGGATCGTTTCCGGGACGTGTTTCTGACCGTAGAGCACCACTCCTTCCAGCCGCACGTCCGGCTGACAGTTTCTCTTTGTCTTTTCCACCACGCGGTCTGCAATGTCCGCCAGCGTAATGATGATCGCCTTTCTTTTCCCGGTATTCAATTCCTGGTGCTTCATCAGATTCTTCTTCCACACGGTTCTCGCCGTCCAGCAGAACACAAAAGAAAAAATCCACGTCATGAAAAATATGAATCTGGAATACGAATCAATCTCTCTCGACATGTACAGCCAGATCAAAATACAGGCGTTGACATACGTTGTGTGGATAAATGCTTCCTTTAACTCTTTGAGCATCCCCCGCTTGATGATATTTTTGTAGCTCTCGCTGAACAGAACAACAAAGCCCTGGATAAACAGAATCAATCCTGTAATTCCAAAATACATCTCCTGGGATGACAGTTCTCCCTGATAGCGCAGCCACAGCGCAAGGAAATATGCAGCTTCCAGACACACAAAGTCTATCAGGAAAAAGTCTAAATGCTTCAGCCAATTGCCAATTCTTTTACTATACATGAACCTTCACTCCTCATCTCCCGGACGACCTGCGATGCCTTGTGCTTTCTCTCTCCGTCCTTTTTTCTTTTTCGTGTCCTCTTGCCTTTTCGTATAGTATGTCGTTTTGTTGGTCGATTTCCTGTATCACTCTGTGAGCTGCACACAGGATCATGCCACAGCACTTTGTCTTTTCAATATTTCCGCATAATTGTGCCATTTTTAGCATAGATGATGATTCTTTTTAATCCGATGTTTTTTCTCGTTTTTTTATTTTCCACGAAAAAAGACATCGAATTTTCTCTTTTCAATGTCCAATGTCCCCTGGTCTTCTTTGACCTTGTTGTCTTTTCTTCGACTAGTTTTGATTATATCCCTATGCCTTTTTTCTGTCAACTACCAAAAAAACCGTTTTTTTGCTCACTTATGTTTTTTTCGTTTCTTTTCCGCGGTTTTGTCATGCTGCGGTAAAGGGTATGTAAATTCTTCCTTTTTACCCAGAAAATGGACGCCTGGCTTTCCCCCGGCGCCCATATCTGTCAGCTTTTATTTTGTCTTTTTTCTGTTTGTCGGTTTTTCTGTTTGTCTGTCTATCTGCTTTTCTGCTTGATGCTTTTACTTTTCTTTTTGGGTTATCGCCGTGTTCTGTGCGCTCCCATAGTTTTAAGCTTTATGCAAAGAACAGCTCTAAATCCTCCTGCGCTGTCTGGATTCCTGCGATTCCGAACTGCCTGACGAGGACGTCCGCAACGTTTGGCGAGAGGAAAGCTGGCAGCGTCGGTCCTAAGTGAATGTTTTTGACGCCCAGCGCCAGAAGCGCCAGAAGCACGATCACCGCTTTCTGCTCATACCAGGCGATGTTGTAGATGATCGGCAGCTCATTGATGTCCTCAAGCCCGAACACCTCCTTCAGCTTTAAGGCGACCACGGCGAGGGAATACGAGTCGTTGCACTGACCTGCGTCCAGCACGCGCGGAATACCGCCGATATCGCCAAGGTTCAGCTTGTTATAGCGGTATTTTGCGCAGCCTGCCGTCAGGATGACGGTATCCTTCGGAAGCTTTTGGGCAAATTCCGTGTAGTACTCTCGGGATTTCGCGCGCCCGTCGCAGCCTGCCATCACGACAAATTTCCGGATCGCCCCTGACTTGACTGCCTCCACCACTTTATCCGCAAGGGCGAGCACCTGGCTGTGGGCGAAGCCGCCTGTGATCGTGCCGTTTTCAAGTTCTCTCGGCGGCTGGCACCGTTTCGCGTGCGCGATCATAACTGAAAAATCTTTATGCCCGTCTTTGTCCTCCGGAATATGCGGACATCCCGGAAACGCGACGGTCCCTGTCGTGTAAATCCTGTCCCGGTAGCTTTCTTTCGGCGGCACGAGACAGTTTGTCGTCAGGAGCACCGGTCCTCTAAACGCCTCAAATTCCTCCTTCTGTCTCCACCAGGAATTTCCGTAATTCCCGACAAAATGATCATATTTCTTAAATTTCGGGTAATAGTGGGCGGGCAGCATTTCGCCGTGCGTGTAGACGTCGACGCCGCTTCCCTTCGTCTGCTCCAGGAGCATTTCCAGGTCATGGAGATCGTGGCCGGAGATGAGGATTGCCGGATTGTCTCTGACGCCGGTTGAGACTTGTGTCACCTCCGGATTTCCGTACGCCTGTGTGTTCGCCTCGTCGAGCGCTCTCATCACCTCCACGCCGTATTTTCCCGTCTCCAGCGTCAGGGCAATCAGGTCGTCGACGCTTAGGGAGTCGTCTCTCGTCTTTGCGAGCGCCTCCTGCAAGAAGGCGTCGATCTGTTCTTCTTCCTTTCCGTACGCGTTGATGTGGTAATGGTATGCCGCCATTCCTTTTAAACCGTATGTGATCAGCTCTCTCAAGCTGCGCACGTCTTCGTTTTCCGTCTCCAGGACGCCGGCGCTCTTCGCCTTTTCCCAAAGCTTCTGTGCGTCCTCATCCTCCCACAGCGCCGCCTCGCTGAGCCCGCTGTGATCGCTTAATTCTTCTCTCAGGCGTTTCGCCGTCTGTACGGTATCTCTGATATGGCGTTCTATCGCCGCGTCGTCAAAATTGACGTTTGTGATCGTCACAAACAGGTTTCTCGTGATGAGGCGGTTGACCTCCGTCTCGATTTCCTTTCCCTCTTTTCTCAGGCGCGCCGTCACCTCGCACAATCCTCTTGTCACATACATCAGAAGATCCTGAAGGTTTGCCGTGCGCGGCGTCTTGCCGCAGACGCCTCCCTTTGTGCACCCGCTGCCGCCTGCTGTCTCCTGGCATTGATAGCAAAACATGGTCTGTTCCATCTGTGGTGTTCTCCTTTCTCTTTGTTGTCCTTGCGTTTCTGAGAGGACTATACTATAATCGTTTCCAGATAACGGTTGTTAAAACAACGAAAGTGAGAAATTTTATGGATAGTGAGAAATTTTATGGATTATGATCATTTTTTATTTCATTCCGCTCTGTTCTGCGGCATTTCCGATCAGGAAGCCCGGACGATGATGCGCTGTCTCCGGTTTTACGCCAGGCGCTACCAGAAGGAGGAGACGATCTTTCACGCCGGGGACAGGACGGAGTGCTTTGGGCTTGTCCTCTTTGGCAGTGTCCGGCTCGAAAACAGCGACGTCCTTGGAAATACGTTCCTGCTCGACCGCGTGCGCCCCGGGCAGTCGTTTGCCGAGGCGTACGCCTGCGCCGGCGGCGTCCCTCTTATGATTGATGTGATTGCGGCGGAGCCCTCCGAAATCTTATTTTTAAACAGCAAGCGGATTTTGGATCCCTGCTCTCCCGCCTGCGCCTGCCACAGCCGTCTCATCCGCAACCTGCTGTGCATGACGGCGCGGAAGAATCTGAATCTGACGCGGAAGATCGCCCACTGCGCTCCCAAGACGATACGCGAGCGCGTTCTCTCTTATCTTTCCGACCAGAGCATCCTGCACGGCAGCCGCCAGTTTGAGATTCCATTTAACCGCCAGCAGCTGGCGGATTATCTCAGCGTGGACCGCAGCGCGCTCTCCAAGGAGCTTGGCAGCATGAAGCGCGACGGGCTCTTAGATTTTAAGAAGAACCGGTTTTCTCTTTTCTGCCTCTGAGGTCCTGTTTTTCCTTTTACGGAAAGCTTTTTTCAAAAAAATGCTCCGGAGCTTTCGCCCCGGAGCATTCTCTCACGAATCATCTTTTCTTGTCTTTGTTTTTGTCTGTTTTGATTTCCAGTCTGTTTTGCTTTTTGCTTTTCTTCTTTATCTTTTTTATCTTTATCCGATTCTTTTCTGACCTCTGTCAGACAAACCCCCATTTGCCCCTTGACAGACACCCCTCAGAAAAGTACCTTCTCTCATTGTGCCGCCTGCCGGCGCTGTGTCACTGCAGATCTTCCTCTGTCAGTCCCCAGGAAGCCATCGTAACGGCTCTGTTTAAAGCGTCGCGCTCCGGATACGGTGTGTTGACTACGTTCTCGGACACTCCGTCATGCCACCACATGAACGCTCCGTCTGTCTCCGCGCTGCATGTCTCCCACTCGGTCAGACCTTCGCCGTTCGGATCTCCGGTCTTTGTGAAGTTCGCAAAGTAGGAAGAAATCTGGTCTGCCATCGCATAGTCTGCGTCTGTCCACTCTCTCTGTCCCTCAACGTCGCGCAGGGAGTTAAATGTGTACCACAGCTCCGAGGAGTGGAAGGAGCCGTAGAATTCTTCGTCTCTGACTGGGTTTTCGTGTCCTGGCAGAGCATGGTTAAAGTAGTATACATACACGTCTGTGTCGTTGTTTTTCTCAATGTACTCTGCGGATACGACATAGTTTGCAAACGAGCTGTCGCTGCTTGAGCGCAGGTTGACGCGGTAAGCCTCTGTCTCGTCCTCTGCGCTGTATCCTGCCTCATAGCCCTCGCCGTATTTTGCTTCCATCGCTGCCGCAAAGTCGTCCAGGCTCATCGTTCCTTCCGGATTTCCTGCCAGAGACGTCATCTCGTCGGAGGTTCCGCCGATCATGATGTTGATTCCGTCAAGCGCGCCCGGTCTTGTCAGGTCTACGGATTCCTCGGTGAATACGTATCCGTCGATGACATAAGAGCCGCTCGCGTTGGAGATGGCGTCGTATAAGGACTGTTCCTCGTTGACTGCGGAAGGCGTGTCCATATAGTACTGAGCGTCATGGGAGCGCAGCTCTGCCACAACCTCCTCTGACGTCATGTCCTCTGGAAGTCCCATCGCCTCTTTGACGGTCTGCTCTGCCGCCTGCTGCACCGTCTCCATGTCAGAGTAGGCAAGCGTTCCCTCTGCTGTCAGAAGACCGCTGAATCCGCTCTGGATGATTGCGTTCTGGAATAATCCCTTTGCCAGCGGCGAGCGCAGAAGCGCCGTCACGTTCATAGCGCCTGCGGACTGTCCGGAGATCGTAACCTGATCCGGGTTTCCGCCGAAGCCTTTGATATTTTCCTGTACCCACTCCAGAGCTTTGATCAGGTCGAGCACAGCATAGTTTCCGGACGCCCCGTTCTCATTCTCTGCCGATAATCCCGGAAGCGTCAAGAATCCGAACATGCTGACGCGGTACTGTACGCACACCACGATGATGCCTTTTTCTGCCAGCTTTGCAGCGTTGAATTCCATCTCAGAAGCATTGCCGTGGTTGTTTCCGCCGCCGTGGATGTAGACGAGAACCGGAAGATTGTCGTCTGCGGAGGCTGCCGGTGTGTAGATGTTTAAGTTTAATCCGTTTTCGCTGATTGCCGGGTCATAGCTCTCGTCAAAGTAGAATTCATCTCCCCAGAATCCTCCTACCGGGTTGAGGACTGACGCCGGTTTCTGCATAACCTGGTCGCCCCACGTATCGCATACCTTTACGCCGTCCCATTCTTCCACATCCTGAGGCGCTTTCCAGCGGTTTTCGCCTGAGGTGTCTGCTCCGAACGCGATTCCTTTAAACACCTGAACTCCCTCTGTGTCGGAGGCAACTCCCTGTACCTGTCCTCCTTCGACCGAGACGACGCCGATTCCGTCAGAAGCTTCTGCCTCTGCGGCAAAGGCCGTCATGCCGATCGTGCCGGTCGCTGCCATCGCTAAGGATATCATTGCTGCAAGAAAGCGTTTTCTGTTTCTCATTCTAAGTACCTCCCTATCGTTTGATTCTGTCTCTGACACCTTTTGTTTTTGTATATTCCCCATTTTCAGATTTACAAAAACTTTCCGGACTGTCAGAAATCTGTCTCATTGGATATAGATATCTTACACAAAAAAAATCATTTTTTCAACGAAACAATATCACTTTTTTACAATTATTTTTTTCTTCTTTTTCCTATTCTTTGTCTTTTTTCACCATATCTGTTATTTTTTTACAGTATAAAGCAAAAAATCACCTGTACGGTGATTTTTTACATTTTCTGTATCGGGAATTCCATCCGGATCCGCAGTCCGCCTTCCTCTCTTTGCTTTGCGCGGATATAAAACTTTTTCCCGTACAGATATTTCATCCTCATCCGGATGTTGTAAATTCCGATATGTTCCTTTGCGGGCTGATTCGCCATCGCTTTTTCCTCTGCCGCTTCCTCATAAAAATATTTCTGAATCTCCTCGTCGGTCATGCCGATTCCATTGTCCTTGATTTCCGTCACGACACATTCCCGAAAAAGCTTGACGGAGATCTCGATCTTTCCCGGTATCAAGCTTCCCTGACTGTCGCGGTGGAGCAAGATTCCGTGTAAAATCGAGTTTTCCACTAAGGGCTGCAGAATATTTTTCGGGTACCGGATGTCCGCGCATTCCTCCGGAATCGGAAATTCCAGGGTGATTTCATTGTTGCAGAGATATTTCTGGATGGTCATATACGCCTCGAGCTGCTGCTTTTCCTTTTCTATCGTGTCATAGATCTGAAGCTTCGTCATCTTCAGACGGTCTCTGAGCATCCCGATCAGCGCTTTGTTGATGATCATGATGTCCTCCGTCTGGTTCAGC
This sequence comes from uncultured Eubacteriales bacterium, assembly GCA_963929865.1. Classification (GTDB taxonomy): domain Bacteria; phylum Bacillota; class Clostridia; order Lachnospirales; family Lachnospiraceae; genus JAGZHZ01. Next base: position 21,290 of record CAWVKK010000015.1, read on the forward strand.
TCGGCGAGGTAAGTGATCGTGTTCAGCGTATTGTAGATAAAGTGCGGATCAATCTGCGAGACCAGCAGACTGTATTCGATCCTTTTTTCCCTCTTCTCCTGCTCTTTGATTTTTTCTACGTTTTCCTGAATCTCGTCCATCATCTGGTAGAAGGTGCCGGCGAGCTGTCCGATTTCGTCGTCTCCCCGGATGCTTCTGGGGACATGGTACGCTTCGCCTCTGACCGCCTTCATCTGGACGACCAGTTTCTTCAGCCTTAAGAGACTGCCGTTTAAAATCATCATGACGAGTATCAGCAGCAGAACGGTAAAAATCACAAACATCAGATTAATCATGTGGGCGAACGGCCGGTACGGCTTTAAAAACTCGTCCTTTGACAGAGCTGTCGCCAGCTTAAGCTGCTCCATCTGGTAAGAGAGCCGCACGCCGATCACGGTGACGTCCTCCTCCTCAATCAGCTTTGTCTCATACTGCTCCTCATAGAACAGATCTGTCAGCTCATCCGGTTTCTTTCCGCAGAAGATGGAATCCTCTTTGTTGTGGAATAAGATTTCCTCGTTCCACCCGATCAGGCAGAAATCTTCAATGTCCGCCTGCAAAAGATCTTCGAACAGGCTGCGGTACTCCTGAAACGGCTCTATCATCAGCAGAATAATCTCATGATCCTCCATCTCTTTTAGCATCGCAAACGACAGAAATTCCTCCGTCTCCCCTTCCGCTGGAAAGACAGGGGAATATCTCCTCTTTAAGTGGTCGTGTTCATATGTGGGCGCCTCTGTTAAGACCTCTTTTAATCCGGCAAACCACTCCGACTCCATCACGATTTCGCCGTATGGCTCCATCTCCGGCTTGCACACCATCTCTTCCCAGTCCACAATGACAAGGATGTCCCGGCTCGACAGGATCGCTCCGGGCTCGTCCTTTCCGCGCCTCTCCCCTTTCAGCCGCTCTTCAATCTCTTCTTTGACCGTCTGATCGGGTTCTCCCTGGGTATATTGTACGATCTGGGAGCAAAGCTCTTCATTTTGCCAGAATTTCAGGAGATACTGCGTGTTTTGGTGGAGCAGATAGCTGATTTTCGTGGCGACCGCGGACGTCAGAACCTTAAAGTCCTGCTGCATTCTGGGCTTTAGCAGATAGTAGACGCAGTCCGGCATGATATTTCCGGCGCCTATCAGCATGATCAGCGTTACTCCTGCAATCCCGTAGACGCATTTTTTGACGAGCGTGTTCGGCTTTAGGACGTCCCGCAGGCGCATTTTTTTCCTGTCATTCATATTTCTTTTCCTTTCTGCGGTATTCCTGCGGAGAAATCCCGTACATCTTGCGGAATACTCTCGCAAAGTAAGAATTCGATCCGTACCCTGTCTTTTTAGAGACGTCCGGTATCTTCTCGCCCTTATCAAGCAGCTCCTTCGCTTTTCCCATCCGCACTCTCGTCAGAAAGCGCCCTACCGTTTCGCCCTGTTCCTTTTTAAACAGGTCGTTGAGCCGGTTGACGCTCAGCCCCGCTTTTTCCGCGATCTCCTCCACGCTTAAGAGCGGATTGGAATATTCCTGATAGATAAACCGCACCGCGCGCTCCATGGCGTTCGGCGTAAAGTGGTGTTCTTTGCTCTTGATCTCCAAAATCTCCGTCGTTTTTCCTTTAAGCCAGCGCACAATTCTGCGCGCGCTGAACAAGTCGCAGACGCTTTCGTCGTACAGCTCAAAGCTGCCGTATAGCCTGCCGGCTTCTTTTTCGAGTTCATCCAGCACGCCCTCAAGCGTTTTCTCAAACGCCTGAAAATCATAGCGGTGCAGAATCGGGCGGAACATCTGGTCGAGCGCGCGCAGCGTCTGCTCCTCCTGCTCGTTTTCCAGCGCTTCCCGAAACTCGTCAAGGTTTCCCCCGCCGCACTGTCTTGGTTCTTCGTACATCTCCGCGTACATCACGGCGCTGCTTCCGTCAAAATACCTCTGTTCCATCAAAAATTTTGTCTTCTCGTACGCTCTGCGGCATTTGAGGATGCACATGGGCTCCGGGAACAAAACAACAGAAATTTTTGTCTGGCTTTCCTGCTCCACGTATCGGACTGCCTGGTCGGCAATCTTCTCTGTGTCCGTATTCGCGCCGCAAAAGCACAGCCACCGGTAAGCTTCTATGCGGATCAGATAGCGGATATCGGCAAAATCTGCCTGTATGCGGGGCAGGAGCGTCCTGTAATCCGCCTCCTGCGTCGTATATCCCGACTTTTTTGAGAGAATTTCCGGGATATGATCCTGCTCAAAGATCAGGAATCCGAACGATTCTTTAAAGATATCCTGATAAAGGACGCCGTCTAAATCCTCCAGCGGCGTGTGAAAACAGTTGATCAGATGTCCCTGCCCCATTTTTCTCATTTTCTCTTTTTTGCTCTGGATCATCAGGCGGATCTCGCCTAATTTTTTCTCCAGCGTCTTTTTGTCCAGCTCCTGTTTAAGAATATACTCCTGCACGCTTAAGTCGATCGCAGAGCGGGCGTAGTCAAATTCGTCATAGCTTGACAAAAAGATGACTACCGTGTCGGGCTTTGTCTCTTTGATTCTTTTTGCGAGTTCTCTGCCGTCGATCCCCGGCATCTGCACGTCCGTGATCACCACATCCGGAGAAAGCCTGCAGAATTTATTCCACGCTTCAATTCCGTCGATCGCCGTGTCAATCAGTTCAAATCCAAACTCTTCCCAATTTACTAATCCGGCAAAATGCTTCAGCGCAAATTTATTGTCGTCGGCCAGCATGATTGTAAGCATAAAACTTCCTCCTTAGCATTTCGTCTAATATTCCAACTATTTTAATTCTGTTTTTGTGAAAAGTCAACATCCATACATAGATATCTTCAGGAATTGCTCGTATTCATATTCATGTTTTTCGTGTTTGAGACGCCCAGGCGCTGCGCCGTCTCCAGTGTTTTATACACCTTGATCGTAGGCGCAAGCCACACCTGCCCGCTTCCTCTGTACACATTGACGAGACCTTCGCCGCTGACCGCTGAACCGATCAGAGTCTTTGCGCTGCGCTCTACGGTAAAGTCAAGCGTGGCTGACCGAAGCACCGCAAAGTTTCCGTCCACCTTAAGCGTGTCATGGTGAAGGTCGATGATGTCGATCTCTTCCATCGGCACGATCGACTCCAGAATGACAAGCCCCGGTCCTGTCAGCTGCTGCTGGAAGATACTCTCCCCTCCGGCGATCGCAGAAGAGAACGTTTTCTGGGCGACCGCCCTGACCGCAACGCTTCCCTGCGCGCAGTAAAACATACCGTCGTCCACGATGATCGACTCCTGCGGCTCGAGCTTGAGCACCAGAAAATGCTGAAACGAGGGCTCCAGCACCAAAAGTCCGCTTCCTGTGTACTCCGGCTGCGCCATCTGCTCTCCGGTGACAGCGCCCCTCACAAACCTGCCGAGCGCGCTCCCGAGCGTCACGCCGCTGACCATCTCGATGTTTCCCTGAAAGTAGCTCATCGCTCCCTTTTCGATGACTACCTTTTCATTCCGCAGATACAAGGCGATCTGTCTGACCCTGATATTCTGCTTTTCCATAAAATACACCTGCTGCGCCATGGCGGCGTTGGAGAGCCCGAGGAGCTTTTCGTACTCGAGCACCTCCACTCTGAGCCCTCCGCTCTCATATTCCTCAATCACTCTGATATTTTCTCTTGTTCCCACTGCAGTTTTCATCTGTAAATCGCCTCCCGTTTTTTCTTTTTTGTTTTCCTCTCCATTCTATCACAAATGCGCCGTATTTTTGCGATAAAATTGCTGGAACTTCCGGATTGCTCTGCTCGGGCGGCGCCTGCGGGACCGTTTTTCCAAATCGCGCTTCTAAAAAGAAAAAACAGCCCTCCCTGAAGAAGAGCGTATGTCTTCCTCATGGAAAAGCTGTCTTGTCTTTTACGCTGCAAAGCAGTTTTCCTCTAAAAATGCAAATACCGTGTCAAAATACAGCTCCGGATCCATCAGATAGGCTTCGCCGTGACCGGCGCCCTCCACGACGAGGAGATCTTTTTTGGTCGGACACGCCTCGTACAGCTCGTACACCATGTCGGTGCGGACAAATGTGTCCTCAGACCCGTGGATGAACAGAACCGGAACCTGGCTTTTTTTGAGCTGTTCGATCGAGGAGGCGTCCCGAAATCCGTATCCGGCGCGGACTCTCGCAACCGCATCCGCCGCGTAGAGCACCGGGAAATCGGGAAGGTGGAACAGGTAGCTCAGCTCGTCAGAAAAGATGTCCCACACAGAGGTGTAGCCGCAGTCCTCCACGATCCCTTTTACCTGCTTCGGCAGATCCTCTCCCGCTGTCATCATCACCGTCGCTGCTCCCATCGAGACTCCGTGCAGAATAATCTCGGCTTCCGCGTCGAGACCGGCGATATACGCAATCCACTTTTCCACGTCCTTGCGGTCGAGCCATCCCATGCCGATGTACGTCCCTTCGCTCTCGCCGTGGCTTCTCATGTCCGGCGTCAGCACGTTGTAGCCCTCTCTTCCGTAAAAGCTTGCGATGTTCTGCATATCCTGCCTTTTTCCAGTATACCCGTGAACCGCGAGCAGCCACCTGTGGCTCTCAGGGTCTGTCCAGAAGACGTCGCCTTTTAAGACCAGCCCGTCATCTGAGACGATCTCGGCGTCCTCTCTTGCTGTCTGCGCGGTCCACTCCTGCTTCTGCTCTTCGATCTCTTCCCGGTTTTTGTCAATGACCGCCTGATTTTCCGCCGTCACCGCCGAAGCCGGCGCGACGCTCTCGGGGTTGTCCTTTCGCACAATCGCGAAATTCACCAGATAATTTCCGACAAAGAAAAGAGCCGCGAGCAGTACGACGACTGCCGCGATTCCAATCTTCCACCATATTTTCTTTTTCATCTTTTCTCCTTCCTCCTGTCCGTATTTGCGGCAAAATCTGCCTTTCCGTCAAAAGCTTCCGCTTTATGATACGGACTTATTATACGGACAGAGGAATTCGATGTCAATCCTTTACTGCGCGGCTGCCGCGATGCTGCTTCCTTTAAATACAACATCAAATAATGTCATGTGCTTCCTCCTAAATTCCAAGCGCTGCGCGTTTTTCTTCGATCCGTGCCAGCATCGCGTCTCCTAATTTCTCGATATCGGTCTCAATCGTGTACGCTGCTTCTACCCAGCCGCGGATTCCTTCGGTCAGCCACCATACCATCTGGTCAGATCCTGTCACCTGCGGCTCAACTCCGAGGAAGGTGTCGATTCCGGTCGCAACGACATAGTTTCCGATGGAGACGGCTTTTTCGGACATCCACTCCGGCGCGCATCCTACCAGCGGAAGCTGGGAGATGTTCAGCCCCGAATCCTTCGCAAGCTGGGATGCCAGCACAACCATGCGGGAGATATCGACGCAGGAACCCATATGTAATACCGGCGGAATGTCGGCGAGCTCGCACACTCTCTTTAAGCCTGCTCCGCACAGATTTTTGGCTTCCTTGTCCATCAGACCGGCTCTCGCTGCCGCCTGTGCCGAACATCCGGAGAGGATGACGATGACGTCGTTTGCGATCAGCTTTTTCATCAGCTCAATATGCGCATGGTCTGCGCGGACACGCGGATTGTTGCATCCGACAAGCGCTGCGGCTCCGCGGATGACGCCTGATGTGATGCAGTCGATCAGCGGTTTTGTCGTTCCCAGCTCGTCCACCTGTGAGTTGGTCACGCCGTCTAACACCTTCACGATCGCCTCTGTCGAAAAGCCGACCGTTGCCTTTTGCTTCAGCTGCGGAATGTAGACAAGCTCCGGCTTTCTGTTTACAAAGTTTTCCACGGCCGTGCGCACGATCTTTTTCGCGTTTTCCCCCGCCGTCTTAGAGTCGAAGCGGATGAAGTCGGAATCCGGCATCTGCGCGATCGGGGAAGTCGTGATAAATTTCGTGTGGAAGCATTTGCTCAGAGGTCCCAGAGCCGGGAAGATACACTGCACATCGACGACGATCGCCTCGCACGCTCCGGTCAGCACCACGTTTTCCTGCTGTAAAAAGTTGCCTGCCATCGGGATGCCGCGGCGCATGGCAACCTCGTTGGACGTACAGCACACGCCTGCCACGTTGATGCCCTTTGCCCCGACGGATTTTGCCAGCTCGATCATCTCCGGGTCTTCTGCATAGTCGCAGATCATCTCAGACAGGGACGGGTCGTGTCCATGAACGATAATGTTGACCATGTCCTCTTTCATGACGCCTAAGTTCGCCTCGGTGTCGACCGGCTTTGGCGTTCCGAACATGACGTCGGAAAACTCGGTTCCGCACATCGATCCTCCCCAGCCGTCCGACATGCCGGAGCGCAGGGACTGGCGGACAAGCGCTTCGGGCTTGCTGGAATTTCCCATATGCGTCATGTGCATAGCGGTCGAAACCTCGCGGTCGATGGCGCGCGGCTCGATCTCTGCGTCTCTCCACAGCTTCTGCGTATGCTCCGGCGCTCTCTTTAGCCAGCGCTGCACGCCGAATGGCTTTCCGTATTCGAGCAGGGCGAGCTCTGCCATCTCGTGCGCCAGGTCGTAGATATCCTTGCCTTCTGTCTCCACGCCCCATTCCTTCGCGATCCGGAGCAGCTTTTCCGGATCCTTCACCTTATAGTTTCCGTCCGGCGCCACGGTGTGCAGGGTGTGACAGATCTCTCTTCCGTGGTCGGAATGTGTCGCCGCTCCGCCTGCCGTAAAGCGCAGGAAGTTTCTTCCGGCGATTCCGTGCGCGTCGCAGCCGCAGATTCCGCGCGGCGCCTTCGGCGTGATGCGGCACGGTCCCATGCTGCAGATCCGGCAGCAGATTCCCTGCTCTCCGAATTTACAGTGCGGCGTCTGATTTTTCACGCGCAGCTGCCAGGCGTCTGCGCCCACTTTTTTTCCTGTCTCAAGCAGCCTCTCCGTCGCCGCCTCGAACTCTTCCACCGTTGTCAGCTTAAAATTTCCCATTATATAACCTCCGTTATGAAGTGACTTTTGTCAAGAGGCAAATTAAAAAATATCAAACTTTTTCTCTGACAAAACTCACATTTGTTCTCTGA
>CAWVKK010000016.1:0-39739 GCA_963929865.1 uncultured Eubacteriales bacterium
AAAACCAATCCACAGTATCTCCAAACAGTATAGCATACAGACCTTGGAGAGGGTCTATAAACACTACTACTTTATAATACGAGGAAATGATTATGAAGAGATGGAAAAAGAGTCTCATGCTTGCAGCGGCGGCAGTGATGATGACCGGATGCGGAGCAAATCAGACACAGCCGCAAGACAATACAAACACGGAGAAAACAGACTTGCAAGATACGCAGACGAAGGCAGACGCAGCGGCGGACACGGCGGTGTTTGCCGACACACAGGCGCCGACAAGCCTCGATCTGACGCAGGGATGGAACAGCTGGTATACCTCGCGGTATGGGATTACGGAAACGCTGTACAAGCTGGACGGCAGCCTGGAGGCGCAGCCGTTTTTGGCGCAGTCGTGCGAGCGGCAGGACGATACGACATGGAAGATCACGATAAAAGAGGGAATTACATTCCAAAACGGCAATCCCCTGACAGCGGACGCAGTCAAAAAATGCTGGGAGAGAACGATGGAACAAAACGCCAGATTCCAAGAGCTGCTTTTTATCGATTCGATGGAGGCGGACGGTCAGGTTCTGACGGTAAAGACGACAAAACCGGTGACAACGTTTGTCTGCGCACTGGCGGAGCCGCTGACGGGCATTATCGACGTGACCGCGCCGGAGGATCCGGCCAAGCATCCGGTCGGGACAGGACCGTTTTGCGCGGTCAGCTATGAAGTGAAGCAAAAGTGCGAGGTGGAGCGGTACGAAGATTACTGGGGCGGAACCCCGAAGCTGAAGCATGTGACATTCCAGGTAATCAGCGATCCCAGCGCGATGGCGATGGCGCAGCAGTCAGGGGAGATTGATCTGTCCGTCTCCATGCCTTCCGCGAGTCTGAGCCTATTTGAAGATACGTCCAGGTACGTCATCGACGGCGTAGCCGGATCGCGGGGACAGGTCATCTATCTGAATTTTGAAAATGAATTCCTGCAAGATGACGTTATCCGGACAGCCATCGCAAAAAGTATTGACAAGGAGAGCTATGCCTCCGTCTTAAACCATAACGCTTCTGTTTCCGCGACGGGGCTGTATCCGGACTTTATGGAGTTTGGAGGCGCCGATGGCGAAGAATATGATCTGGAGGGAGCAAAAGAGCTTTTGGAGAATGCGGGGTATACAGACAGCGACGGCGACGGGATCGCAGAAAAAGACGGAAAAAATATTGAGCTGACGATCAAGACGTACAGCACAAAGGCAGAGCTTGTCCCATACTGCGAGGAGATGGCGTCAAAGCTGGGAGAGATCGGCATTTTGCTGGATGTGGAGACGACGGACTATGACACGCTGGTGGAATATGAGAGAACCGGGGAGTTTGACATGATGATGATCAGCACAAACATGTGTCCGACGGGGAACGCCCAATATTTTGCGGATCTTGCCTTCCGCACGGACGGCAGCATGAATTACGGTCACTATTCCAACCCGGAGGTAGACGCGCTTATCGACGAGCTGGACAGAGAGTTTGACGTGGAGCGGCAGGCTCAGATCGCAAAAGAGATCCAGCAGAAGATCGTGGACGATACGGGATATCTTGTGGTGGGACACAGCAAGTTTATCATCGTGTACAGCACAAAAGTAAAAGGATTCCAGACAAATCCATCGGAGTATTACCTGCTGGACGCAGACGTATGGATAGAGGGGTAAGGGTGAGAGGACGTGCTTATTTCGATAAAAAATTTAAGGGTATCGTATGGCGGCGTTCTCATCGTAAAAGATGTAAGCCTTGACGCGGAAGAAGGGGAAACGATCGGAATTGTAGGGGAGAGCGGATGCGGAAAAAGCACGATGCTGCACGCTTTGATGCAGCTGGATTGCGCAGCGTCATCCACGAGCGAATCCTACGAGTTCAACGGAAACAACCTCAAAGAGTTCAGCGAGGAAGCGTGGAGGAGACTGCGGGGAAAGGACATGGCGATGATCTTTCAGAACGCAGAGCTGGCGATGGATCCGATGAAAAAAATTTCGCATTACTTTTATGAGACTGCGCGGATGCACGAAAAGAGAAAAAAGAAAACGCAATGTCTTGAGTCCGCCCAGGCGTGGATGAAAAAGCTGAATTTATCCGATACAAAGAGAATTTTAAAGGCTTACCCGTATGAACTCAGCGGCGGGATGTGTCAGAGAGTCGCGATCGCGGCGGCGATGATGAACAGACCAAAGCTGATTCTTGCGGATGAACCGACAAGCGCGCTCGACGTGACGTCCCAGGCGGAGGTGATCAAGACGATGAGACAGCTCAAAGAGGAATGCTGTACCTCCATGATCCTGGTGACTCACAACATGGGCGTGGTCGCGCAGCTTGCCGACAAGGTAGGCGTGATGTACGCAGGAGAACTGATCGAATGGGGAACGGCGCCTGAGATTTTAAAGACGCCGTCCCACCCATACACGAGAGCGCTCTTGGCGTCGATTCCGAGAATGGACGGAACCATCTCCGAGGGAATACCAGGAAAGCCCCCGGAATATGGACAGGAGAGAACAGGCTGCGCCTTTGCGCCAAGATGTGCGAAAAAAAGACCGGAGTGCGGGGGCGCTCCTCCCGACCGATATGAATGCTCAAAGACGCACTGGGTCAGGTGCAGGATGCCGCAGGCACACACAAAAAAGAGAAAAGGATGAAAAAAATGTCTGAAAAGATATCTCTGCTGAGGGTAAATCATCTGCGGAAAGTATTCCGGGAAGGAAGAAAAGAGAAAGCGGCAGTCGACGACGTCAGCTTTTCCGTCGAAGAGGGAGAATGCCTCGGATTAATCGGAGAGAGCGGATGCGGGAAAAGCACGACCGTGAATATCATTGCGAGGCTCTTAAAGGAAGACGGCGGCGAAATTTTTTTTGACGGAAAAAAAATCTCACAGGGACGCCGCCTAAAGCCGGTAGGAAAAGAACTGCAGATGGTGTTTCAAAACCCGAAGGATTCGTTTAACCCGCGCTGCACCCTGATAGAAGGAGTGATGGAGGGAGCGCGCCATTACAGAATCTATGGAAAAAAAGAACTGCGAGATGCGGCGCGGGAGATGATCGGATATGTGGGATTGAAGGAATCTCTCCTGGATATGCCGGTCCGAAGATTAAGCGGGGGAGAATGCCAAAGAGCGGCGATCGCCAGAGCGCTGCTGTGCGGTCCCAAGCTGATGATCTGCGACGAAGCGACAAGCGCTCTGGACGTCTCGGTGCAGGCGCAGGTGATCCACCTGATGAGAAAACTAAAAAAAGAAAAACAGATGACGTTTTTGTTCATCTCCCATGACCTGGCGCTCTCGGCGGCAATCTGCGACAAGATTGCGGTCATGAAAGACGGGAAAATTGCAGAATACGGATTGGCAGGCGAGATCCTTCACAGACCGAAGGATCCGTATACGCAGCTGCTCTTAAAGAGCGCGCTGTCTGCAGACGGAAATCTTTATCTGAACAGCTGACTGTTCAGATTCAGGATGGCGTCTGCACACGGCGCTTTTTTTCTGTCAAAAATATCAAGTCTGCTGTAAAATCAGCCGCAGATTTGGAAGAAAATACCATATTAATTAGGAAGCTTTTCGGCACAAAAAAATAAAAAAAACAGGGCTGAATGAACAGCCCTGCAGATCTGCACTTTTCCTGTTTCGTAGAATATCTAATTCTATGAACCTCATTCTAACACCTTTTTTTCTTAAAATCAAGATATTTTTTCCATTTGATACATTATTATCCTTATTTTGCAATATATGTTATTTTGCGAAACGGCACTTTTTTGAACAAAAAAACAGCTATTTTTTCGAAAGAAGACGCGCCCGCGGCAAGATAAAAAAATAACATCTTTCAAAATGCATAAAATAATGGTATGATTGTTTTTAAACTTCAGCACAGTGATACCATCTCTGAAAATTCTGCACGCAAAAGCACTCATTTTGTTGAAGTTTTTTGCTATGTCTCGGGCTTTTTTTCTACCCTTTCTGTGTTCTGTCTCACACAGCGGATCTGTGCAGCTGTGTCCATTATCATCGCCTGCTTTTTAAATCTGTCAGGCGGCGCAGATCTCTCATACTGCGCCGCGATACGTGTCTCTTTTTATTCTTAACTGTCTCAAACTCAAATACCCTTTTGTTTTCAGCAATCTTGCAGCAATCGTGACTTATCAAGATGATATGATTTTGTTACTGTATCATTTCTGTTTTAATTTTAGAAAAAAGAAAGGTATTACTATGGAACAAACAAAAACTGTTTTTACAGAAATCATTTTTCAGTGGCTGTCAAACAGCAGCACACAAATAACATATTCTACCTTCGTAAAATATGAACAGCTTATTCGAAACCATATCAAGCCATATTTTAATCTCGTTACATGCAGTGATTTAAGCGCGCAGGTACTGGAAGAATTTTATGATTCTCTGTGCGGGCATGACGCCCCCACCCCGCTGTCGGAGAGCAATATACGGACGATCCTTATGATTGTGAATCACTCGCTTGAATTTGCTTATCACCGTCAGATGCTCAGAGAGTCGTTCCATATCAAACCTTGTCTCTCGAAATCGAGACCGATTGTCCGCGTTTTTTCCACAGAAGAGCAGAGCAGGCTGGAAAAGTATGTGTACCGCAATAAGGATTCCTATTCTCTGGCGGTGCTGCTCGCCCTCTACTCCGGAATCCGGATCGGGGAGTTATGCGCGTTAAAGTGGAAAGATATTGATTTCGACAATGATTCGGTAAAGATCACCAAGACGATACAGCGCTTAAAGTCCGCCCCCGCAGCTGAGGGAAAGACAGAATTGGTCGTATCTTCGCCCAAAAGCAGATCTTCGCGCAGAATTATTCCGCTGCCTAAGTTTGTGATGGAATATCTGTATGATTTTCAAACTCTGCGCAGCGATAAGGAATTGTTTCTGATCGGCGGAAAGGCTTTGCCGTGCGAACCGCGCACCTTGCAGTATGCGTACAAAAGAATCTTAAAAAAATGCGAGATCCGCTATCTGAACTTTCACTGCCTCCGCCATACGTTTGCCACCCGGTGCGTGACGATAGGGTGGGACGTCAAGACCTTAAGCGAAATTCTCGGTCATTCTGACATCAAGGTCACGATGGACTACTATTTTCATTCGTCCTTCGAGTACAAGAGATCTCAGATGAACAAGCTTTTCCTGCTATCGCAGAATTAGATATTCTACGAACATTCGAGTGCAAACAAAGAAAAAATTGGATGTTCAGGGATATCATACCTGGAAAAAGGGGGAGATGTTCGCAGAGCAAAATGCATTTGGAGTGACAAGTAGAAATTGAAAGAAAGGATTGAAACGCAGAAAAATTTCAGAATGTCTGCGTTGCAAGAAAAACAGTGACACAGGATGTGTACTGTTCAGGCGGATGTGAGATATCCGTTTTATGCAGAAGGAGGATCATAATGAAAGGAAAGACAAACAAAGTAGCCAGTGTAATTTTAGCGGCTACAGTTGTATCCACGGCTGTTCCGACACCGATTTATGCAGAGGAAGTGATTGTACAGCAAAGCGAAACAGAGCTGGCAGAGACACAGCCGATTACAGAGGCAGAGACACAGCCAGTCACGGAGGCAGAAACGCAGCCAGTAACAGAAGCGCCGGTAACAGAGACAGAGGCGCCAGAGACAGAGGCGCCGGTAGCAGAGACAGAAGCGCCAGAGACAGAGGCACCGGTAGCAGAGACGGAAGCGCCAGAGACAGAGGCACCGGTAGCAGAGACAGAAGCGCCAGAGACAGAGGCACCGGTAACAGAGACAGAGCCAGTAACAGAAGCACCGGTAACAGAAGTACCAGAGACAGAAGCGCCGGTAGCAGAGACAGAAGCAGTGACAGAACCTGTGACGGAGACAGAAAAAGAGACGGAGTCACAGGTAAAATCTGTAGTGGAACCAACAGAATTTACAATGACATATGGTCGTGATGCAAATGGAACGTACGTGATTATTACAGGACTTGAGGCAGGTGTCAGTGCAACCGGAAGCTTGGTAATTCCAGAAAGCATTAACGGTTATCCTGTCAAAGCGATCGCAGACAATGCATTTAATGGAAGAGGCGGATTTACAGGAGAGCTGAGACTGCCGTCCACACTGACAAGCATTGGAGCCTGGGCATTCGCAGGATGTGAATTTACAAGCTTTACAGGACTGCCGTCAGGACTGACCTATATCGGAGATTCTGCATTTCAGGGATGCGGCAGCCTGAGCGGAAGTCTTGTGATCCCGGCATCTGTTCAGACGATTGGAAATAATGTATTTGCAGGCTGCAGTTTCACAAGTCTGAGCTTGTCAGAGGGTCTGCTCGCCATCGGAGACGGAGCATTCCAGGGCTGTGCGGGACTGTCAGGAGAGTTAAGTCTGCCAGGCAGCCTGACAGAGATCGGAGCAAACGCGTTTGCAGGCTGTACAGGTTTGACAGGAAACTTAAATATCGGAGCAGGTGTGACAGAAATCGGAGCAGGAGCATTCCAGGGCTGTACAGGACTGAGCGGAAGCGTTAATTTCCCGGCTGGTCTTACGACAATCGGAGCAAATGCGTTCGCAGGCTGTACAGGACTGAGCGGAAGCCTTGTATTCCCGGATAAATTAAACTACATCGGAGCAAATGCGTTCTCAGGATGCAGCGGTCTGGCAGGAAGCCTTGAGCTGAACAGCAATCTTGTAATTGAAGCCGGAGCATTCACAGGATGCACAAACTTCTCGAATTTAAAACTGGCGAATATGGCAAACCTTGACGGTGTGATGACTGCATTAAATGAGATCGGCTATAAGAATATGACAGGCAGTCTGGAACTGAACAATGTAAATATTGTACCGGCAGGAGTATTCAACGGCAGCAAATTTACAAGCCTGAAATTAATCAATGTAAAAAATCTTGCAGCGGAAGCATTCAAAGACTGCGCAGGCATGACAGGCACTCTGGAAATCAGCGGCGTGGAAAGTATTGGAGACAACACATTCAGCGGCTGCAATTTCACAGGATTAAAGATTTCAAACGTAGGAACAATCCAAATCGATGCATTTAAAAACTGCGGCAGCCTTACAGGTACGTTAGAGTTAACCGATGTGGATGCAGTGTCAGAAGCAGCATTTGCAAACTGCGGATTCACAGCTTTAAAGATTACGAATGTGGGAACGATCGGAGAAAGAGCATTCGTAGGGTGCGCTCAGCTGACAGGCACATTAGAGTTAAACGGCGTCAACACAATCGGAGCAAACGCATTTACAGGAACGAACTACTCCAGCCTGAAGCTGACAGACGTTGGAACGATCACGACAGATGCGTTCAAGGGATGCGAGAACTTCAGAGGAAGTCTGGAATTAGTAAATGTTGATGTGATAGAAGAAAGCGCATTTGCAGAGTATGACTTTACAAGTCTGAAACTGACAAATGTAGGAACAATCGGAGCAAGAGCATTTGAGGGATGCAACGATTTCACAGGAACACTGGATCTGAGCAGCGTAGGTGCAATCGGAGAGGCAACGTTCTCAAATTGTACCGGATTTACAGGCTTAGTTCTGTCTGACAAAATGACAGTCATTCCGGCAAGCGCATTTTCAAGCTGTACAGGTCTTGCAGGCTCGCTGGATCTGAAGAATGTAACTGAAATCGGACAGAATGCATTCTATGGCTGCAGCGGCCTGACCGGAGAATTAAATTTAAGCAAAGTAAAAACAATCAAGGGAAGCGCATTCCAGGGCTGCAGCGGTCTGACAGGAAAATTAGATTTAAGCGGCGTTACTTACATCGAGTATGCGGCATTTAAAGACTGCAGCGGACTGACAAGCTTAGTATGGTCTGCTTCCATCAAAGAAGTTCCGGAAGATATCTTCGCAGGCTGTACCGGATTTGCAGGAATGCTGGATCTGACAGGCGTAACGGCAATCGGAAATAACGCGTTTAAAGACTGCGCAGGCTTTACAGAGTGCATCGTTCCGGATATCTTACATATCGGAAACAGCGCATTTGAAAACTGCAGCGGCTTTACCGGAAGCTTAGATCTGACAAAGATCATCACAATCGGCACAAGCGCATTTGCAGGATGCACCGGATTCGACGGCCGTCTGTACATCAACGGCGCTACGGCAAACAATACGATCGTATCTGCAAACGCATTTGCAGGATGCAGCGGCTTTACAACATTGAGACTGGCAAATGTGACAGAGGTTCATGAGAGCGCATTCGAAGGCTGTACCGGATTTACAGGAAATCTGACATTAGAAGGCATTGATGTGATCGGAAACAATGCGTTCAAAGACTGTGTCGGTTTTACCGGAACCTTGACATTAGACGGAGCAAAACAGATGGGAACCGGCGTCTTCTCAGGATGCACAGGCTTCACAAATCTGGTTCTGAAAAATATGGAAACCATTCCGGCAAGCATTGTAGAGAACTGTACAGGCTTTACCGGAACTCTGACACTCGATGGAATCAAGTCAGTAGGAGACCGCGCATTTGCAGGAACAAACTTCACAGCTCTCGATTTAGGAAGAGAGACCTCTGTGATCGGAAACGGAGCATTTGAAGGATGCACCAAACTGACAGGAACACTGGATTTAGGCGATGTTACCTCTCTGGGCGAGGCAGCATTTAAGAACTGCAGCGGACTGACAAGCTTAGTACTTCCGGATACAAACTACATTCCGGCAAGCGCATTTGAAGGCTGCAGCGCAATGACAGGAACACTGAATCTGGAAGACTTTGACACAATCGGCGAAGCAGCATTTAAGGGCTGCAGCAGCTTTACAAGACTGAGTCTGCCGGAATACATTTCAGGCAGCGCAATCGCACCAAGCGCATTCGAGGGCTGCAGCGGTCTGGAAGGAACTCTGACGCTGCCGAGAAATACAGCAGTAATCGGAGCAAACGCATTTGCAGGCTGCAGCGGACTGACAGGATCATTAAGCTTACCGGCAGACGTGGAAGCAATCGGAGCAAACGCATTTGCAGACTGCAGCGGACTGAGCGGAACCTTAAGCTTAAGCTCTAAGATTACACAGATCGGAGATGGCGCATTTAAGAACTGCAGCGGATTTAACGCTTTAAATCTGGATGCAGACGTTACTATGATCGCAGAAAGCACATTTGAGGGCTGCAGCGGACTGACAGGATCATTAGAGCTGCCGGATTCTATCATTGTAATCAATGACAAAGCCTTCTCAGGATGCGCAGGCTTATCCGGAACGCTGGAAATTCCAGGAAAAGTGACGACAATCGGAGCAAGCGCATTTGCAGACTGCAGCGGACTGAGCGGAAGCCTGACATTCCCGGCAAGCGTAAGAATCATTGAAAACAACGCATTTGCAGGATGCCTCGGATTGCTCGAGGTGACAATTCCGGAAAACGTAACAGAAATTCAGGAATATGCGTTCTTGAATACCGGAATCAATAAAGTAGAAAACAATTCTGCTATCACAATGGATCTCGCCCTGATCTTCGGATCTTCTTACTGGTACAATGTGACAGAGCACAAGCCAATCTCCGCGGAGAACTGCTATCTGAAAAAAGGAACCGCAATGAGAGCGATCAGCGAAATCTCTGTGGCAGTAGAGAAAGATACTCTGGAAATCGGAGAGCAGACACAGGTAACCGTTGAGGTCGCACCGGAGAACTTAGCGCCGGAAATGATGGCTTACACGGTAAGCAGCAGCAATGAAAATGTGATCACAGTTGACGAAAACGGAGTCGTCACAGCAGTCGCGGCAGGAAGAGCACAGATCGTCGTAACCTCTCCTTACAGCCAGGCAAAGACGTCCGTTGAAATCACGGTATTAGGCAAAGAAGACATTGAACTTCAGACACCGGAATTATCCGTAACCGTACCTACGGACTCGACAAGCACGCTGAACCTGACATGGAACGCAGTTGCAAACGCAACGGAATACATTGTATACCGCATGGACGCAGAAACATGGGTTGAGATCGCAAGAGTAGAAGCCGCAGAGGGACAGACCAAATACAGCTATACCGATACAGGTCTGGAAACCGGAATGGATTACACGTACGCAGTGGAAGCTCATGCAAGCGTTGACGGATCCGACTACTACAGCGGAAAATCTGCAGAAGCTACCGCAGTTGCAAAACTTGCGACGCCGGCATTAGTATCTGCAAGACCGGTTTACTCCAACGCAGAAAACCAGATCAGAATTGACTGGGAGCCTGTAGAAAACGCACAGGGATACCGCATCTACAGAAAAGAAGCCGGAACAGGCTGGCAGCTGATCCGCAGAATTGCAGGAGAAGATAAATACTACTGCTTAGATACCACAGCTGAGGCAGGAAAAGAATATACGTACACCGTAAGAGCTACCTGCTCAAGAGACGGAAATCTGAATCTGAGCTCTTATGTGACAGCCGGCATCAAAGCGACAATCAAATACATGGAAGAGCCTACAATTGTATCGATCACTTCACCTGCTGACGTGACGACAGCGCTGCGCGTTACATGGAAACCGGTCGCAGACGCAGACGGATACATCATTTACCGCAAAGATGTAAACAGCGATGAGTGGGTAAGAATTAAGAAGGTTTCCGGACAGGCTACAGACCACTACTCCAACATTAAGCTGGAGCCAGGAACAAAATATACGTACTGTGTACAGTCCTTCTGCAACATTGACGGTGTTGTATACTACAGCGCAAAGGAGCACAACGCACTTGCAGGCGTAACGAATCTGAAAGCGCCGGCTCTGCGCTCCGCTACAGTTTCCTCCAACGGACAGGTTAACGTTTCCTGGACACAGGTAGAAAACGCAGACGGATACCGTGTCTACAGAAAGACAGCCGGCGGCGGATGGATCCGCATCGCCACAGTAGGAAATACTTCTTCCTATACAGATACGACGGCACAGGCAGGACAGACTTATTCCTATACGGTAAGAGCTACCTGCACATGGGACGGCGAGACCTATCTGAGCGGATATAACACAAAGGGCATCGCGGCAAAATAAAAAAGATATTCTGGCGATCGAAACTGTAAAAGGCAGGGAGGCTTGCTTGTATGGCACAAAAGAAAAATCTGGTCGGACAGCGCTTTGGTCATCTGACGGTGATCGAGAAGACAGGGGAAGTTCAAAACCGGTATTGTGTCTGGCGATGCCGCTGCGACTGCGGAGGAGAGATTTGTGTCAACACGAAGCGGCTGACGAGGGGAACAGTCACAAACTGCGGCTGTATCCCCAAGACGACCGCCCGGAACGGCTCCATTGCCGAGGACCTTACCGGCAGAACATTCGGAAGTCTTACAGTATTGTATCGCGGAGAAAATAAAAATGGTCGAACCAGATGGGTGTGCAGATGCAGCTGCGGAAATGAGGTCACCGTGAACGCGCAGCAGCTGAAGGCGGGAAAGAGGACATCGTGCGGATGTCAGACACAGCGTCTTGCGCACAACAGAAGAGATCTCACAAATCAAAGATTCGGGCGTCTTGTGGCGTTATACTCTACAGAAAACAGAGACAGCAAGGGCTCTGTTTTCTGGCATTGCAGGTGTGACTGCGGAAAAGAGCTGGACGTGACGCAGGACGGATTGGTATATGGCAGCTACCGAAGCTGCGGCTGCCTGAAGAGGGAAATCCAGAAAAAAATCTCGACACATCTTCATCTGATAGATCACACATGCCTGGAATGGCTGGAAAACCGAAAGCACCGCCGCGACAACACGAGCGGTTTTCGCGGCATCTACCGGTTAAAAAATGGGCATTACCGAGTCGGCATTGGATTCAAAAAAAAGAATTTTTATATCGGCACCTATCGGACATTTGAGGATGCCGTTTCTGCCCGCCTTAAGGTTGAAAAACAAATTCATGGAAATTTTGTCAAAGGCTACTATATCTGGCTGGAAAAGGCTGTTTCCGACCCGGTATGGGCTGAAAAAAATCCGTACCTGTTTGAAGTGGAGAAGACAGGACCGGAGGTATTTCGCATTGTGACAAATGTTTCAATGTAAAATTCTTTTTGTGAAATCCTTGCAAAAGCACGCAGAGGCACAGCCATCTGCACCTCTGCGATGCATAAGCGGTTTCGGGCAAAATGAGACAAAAGATAAAAAGTATTGACAGACAAAAGAGAAGAATCCATCCAACAGGAAAAGACTCCTGTTGGATTTTTTTATTGCCCGGAGAAAAAAAGAGATTTATAATGAAAAAAATTTTTATGAAAAAATTGGAGGGGAGACAGTTGCGGTACCGGATTTTGATTGTGGATGACGACGCGGCTCTGCAGAAAATGCTGCGGAGCTATTTTGAGAAAAAAGGATATGAGGTGGAGACGGCGTCCGACGGGGATGAGGCGATGGACAGGCTTGCGAGGGAGCCGGATCTGATTCTTCTCGACGTCAACATGCCGAGGATGGACGGGATTGAGGTGTGCCGCCGCGTGCGCGACGCCGTATCGTGTCCGATCCTGTTTCTGACCGCGAAGGTGGAGGAGCAGGACCGCGTCAACGGACTGTTAAGCGGAGGGGACGACTATATCTTAAAGCCGTTCAGCCTAAAGGAGCTGGAGGCGAGAATCATGGCGCACCTGAAACGGGAAGAGCGGAAAAGCAAAAAGTCGAGACTTCGATTCTGCGGTCATCTCGTCATCGACTATATCGGAAGAACCCTGCTGTATGACGGACAGGAGATAGAGATGACAAAGGCAGAATTTGATATTGTAGAATTTCTCTCGATGAACGCCGGTCAGGTGTTTGACAGAGAGCGAATCTATGAAAAGGTGTTTGGGTACGATGCGGAGGGAGACAGCAGAAGCATCACGGAGCTGGTCAGAAGAATCCGGAACAAGCTGTCTGCCTGGACGGATCAGGAATATATCGAGACGGTGTGGGGGAACGGGTACAAATGGAAAAAATAAGAGAGAAAATTCGGAATCTTTCGCTGCGAAAATCGATTATGCTCTACGTCGCTTTGTCGCTGACCGTCAGCTTTTTTGCGGCGAGCGCTCTGGTCTTTACGGCTGAGCGCGTACAGAAAAATATCTGGATGAAGTATGTAGGGGAAGAGTATGAACGGGCGCAGAATGATATCAGAGAGGCGGAGAGCCCCTTCAGCGTTGACGTGTACCGTGTCAGCGGCTACGCGATGACGCCGTGGGACAACAGCGTCTCGGAGGCGTGCGATTTTGTGCAGACCTGGAGCGTGCTGATTGTCTCGACGGCAGGCTGCGCGGCGGCGGTATTCTTGTTTTACAGAAATAAGATCAGAGAGCCTCTAAGACAACTCTCAGACGGGGCGCAGAGAATTTCCAAGGACGATCTGGAATTTGCCGTCACGTACCGCAACCGCGATGAGATGGGAAAGCTGTGCCGGGAATTTGAGCGGATGAGAGGACAGCTTGTCCGGAACAACAAAAAGATGTGGGAGAGCGCGGAGCAGGAAAAGGCGCTGCGCTCCGCAGTCGCGCACGATATCCGTTCTCCGCTCGCCGTTCTGCGCGGATACCAGGAGATGATGATCGAGTTTTTGCCGGAGGAAAAGATCGACCGGGATCAGATGATGGAAATGCTCCAGTCCGGCATGGAGCAGATCGAGCGCCTTGACCGCTTCTTAGATACGATGAGAGCGCTCTCCAAAATCGAAGACCGCGCTGTGGAAAAGAAAAATATTTCGATGAAAGAAATGAAGAACCGATTTGAAAAGACGGCGCAGATGATGAGCAGACCATACCATGTGGCGTGGGAGATCATATGTCCGTGCGAGGCGCAAGTCACGGTGGACGAAGCGATCGTCTCGGAGGTCTATGAAAATCTGCTCTCCAACGCTGTGCGCTACGCCAGAGAGAAGATACAGATTGTCCTTGAGGCAAACGCGGAAAAAAAGAGGCTGGAGGTGTGCATCGCAGACGATGGGAGAGGATTTTCGGAGGAATTTGAGAAGGTGACGCAGGCTTACTATCACGCAAATCCGCAGGATGACTTCAAGCATTTTGGGCTTGGGCTGTATCTGTGCCGCATGTACTGCGAAAAGCACGGGGGAAAGCTGCTGATCGGCAACACCGCGCAGGGCGGAGCGCAGGTGAAGGCTATTTTCCGGACAGAATAAGATCCATTGTCTTTTCATTGTCATTTTCCTGATATGCTCTTTCTATACAAAAAAGAAAGAGAGGAGAAGAATATGAAAGCCGTTTTCAAACGGGAGATCAAAAATTATTTCAAAAATCCTCTGTACTGGATCGGACTGATCGCCGTCCTGATTTTGACGTATCAGATGGTATCGCCTTATCTGGAGGTGCGGTATTTTGAGACGGACGCGGAGATTGCCGAGATAAAAGTCTCGCAGGGCGATGACCTCGATATCATGCAGGGGTATGTGAGCTCCACACCCGAGGAGCAGATCGCGTATGGTCTGCAGGCGATCGAGCAGGGGCTGGAGCAGTATGAGGAGGGAAAAGACGAACAGGTTCTCTACTGGGAAAATCCCGCCCAGGACCCGGAAAAGATCACACAGGATGTGAGAGAGCAGCATTTTTCCGAGTATTCACAGGCTGTGCGCTATCTGGAGGAGACGTATCAGATCTATGGGTCGGACTACTATTTTGAGGAAGCCGACTGCCACAGAGGAGACGCCGCTGAGGTGAACGCTTATCTGGACAAAAAGCTGGAGGAGCATCCGTACTCCTACTATTTTGCGAGAAAGTTTACAGATTTCTGCGGGATGCTGATGGGATTTTTCGCGACGGTTCTGCTTGCATTTTTGTTTTTGAGGGATACAAGAAGAGATACGTACGAGCTGCTCCACACAAAGCCGGTGAAAGCGGCGTCGTACATACTGGGAAAGATCGGCGGCGGGATGGCAGCGATGGGGACGGCGATTCTGATTTTGACAGTCATCTTCGGCACGCTGTGCGCGGTCCACGGGACAAGGGAAGGGCTGACTGTCCGGGCGTCTGACTTTGCCCTCCATGCGGTCTGGTATATGCTGCCGAACATGATGATGATTACAAGTGTGTATGCTGCCATCGCTTTGATCTTTAAAAATCCGCTTCCGGCGATCCCGCTGCTGTTCTTATACATCGTCTATTCGAACATGGGCAGCCGGGTGGACGGCGTCTACGGATATTACGGGAGGATACTCGCGATTATGGTGCGGTTTCCGGGATCGTTTCTGGACACGAATCCCCCGCCTCTTGCGGCGTGGAATCAGATTTTTCTGACCGCAGCGTCGATCGCGCTGATTGGCGCTGCGACCGTCATCTTTAAGAGGAGGCGATTCTATTGAAAAACGCAAAAATTGCGCTGCCGCAATACAAGATACTGTATTCTGTATGCTTTATAGCGATTCTAAGCGCGATACGGGGAATCACCGTGACGAGCGAGATTGGAGTGGCGCTGGACCCAAATCTGTCTCTTTTAGCTGTTATTTTCTGCGCGGATACTCTGGAATGCGAATACAGGGAAAAGAGATGGGAGGTCTTCTGCCTGCTCCCTAAAAAGAGCCGGATTGGGACAATCCGCCGGAGATTCTGGTTTCAGTGGGCATACCTGTGGCTTCTGGGATTGGCAGGATATTGGCTGTTCTACTGGCAGAGACCGCTCAAAAACGGAATGTCGGATTTTTTCTTATACGGAATGTTCGCCATCGCTTCCGCCGCGTCGATTCTGTTTTGGGGCGCGCTTTCCATGGCGATGGTCAACGTGACAAGGCGGCTGCTGCCGGGGATCGGGATCGCCGTATTGGCGTGGCTTTTGGTCAATTCTAAGGGCGGAGCCGAGATTCTGGGCAATCTGAGCGTATTTGCCTTTGATTTCAGAGATATCATGAAAACAGACCATTACGGATGGATGGCGGGAAAAACGCTGGCTGCGGCGGTCGGAGCCGCCTTGCTGATCCGCCCCGCCGTTTTGAGAAGAAAGGGGTAGAAGAGATGGGAATCTTGATCAAGGATGTGAGCGTGACATTTAAAAACGGAGTAACAGCAGTAGACCACGCAAATTTGCAGATCGAACGCGGAATTTACGGACTGCTCGGAGAAAACGGGGCGGGAAAAACGACGCTGATGCGTGTGCTGACAACGATTCTAAAGCCGTCGCAGGGAACGGTATTTTTGGGAAATCTGGAATATAAAGAAAAAAATTATGAGAGGATTCAGAGAAAAATCGGATACCTTCCTCAGGAATTGAATCTGTACCCGGATCTGACAGTCAGACAGTGTCTGGAATATCTGGGAGAGCTTGCGCAGATTCCGAAAAAAGAGCGCACAGAACGCATCGACTACTATCTGGAGAAGACGAGTCTGACTGAACACCAGAAGAAGAAAAACAGACAGCTTTCCGGAGGAATGAAGCGGCGCGTGGGACTGATCCAGGCAATGCTGAACGACCCTGAGTTTCTGGTCGTGGACGAACCGACGACAGGGCTTGACCCCGAAGAGAGAATTCGAATCCGAAATTTGCTTGTCGACTTTGCCAAAGAGAGAACGGTTTTACTTTCCACGCATGTGGTGGAGGATCTGGCGGCAACGTGCAGCCAGCTTGCGATCATGAAAAAAGGACGATTTCTGTACGCCGGACCGGTCGCAGAGCTGATGAGACAGGCAAAGCACGCCGTCTGGATCTGCGAGACGCAAAGCGAGACCCAGACAAGAAGACTGGAAGAGACGTACCGCATATCGGCAAAGCAGGTCACAGAGCGAGGCATGAGAGTAAAAATTTTAAGCGGGACAAAGCCGCAGGAAAACTGCACGCAGGGGGAGGCGACGCTGGAAGACGCGTACATGTACAAAGTGATGACGGAATCGTCAAATTCTTAAAAGAATATGAACTGTGGGATACCACCTTGTATTTCCCAAAACGGTATGCTAAAGTAGTAGCTGTTTTAGACAATCAGAAATGAGAGAGCATCATAGGCGAGGTGGTTGAAAAAAATGGAAGAAGAAAGAAAAAAGCAAATTCAGGGAAGAAAGAGAAGAGTGGCAGGGGTCGTTTTGACGCTAACGGCCACTCTTCTTTGGGCTTCTTTTGTCTGGATGGAGAATTACTTTGCAGACCTTACGATGGATAAAATTGTGTTCCAGATGAAAGTGCCGATGGAGGGAACCGGAGAAGGGATTGTCCTGAATTATCTGCTGTATGCGGTTCCGCCCTGCTTGATTATGGGAGCAGCGCTTTTTTTGCTGCTCCGGAAAAAAAAGAACGGCGATAGAAAAGAAGAGACGGGAAAGATCAGGGGAAAAATCAGCGGTATCGGCAGGCAGACGGCCGCGTGGATTAAGAGACATCTGCTCGCGCTTTCCGGAATTTTTCTGCTCTCCGCAGTCTGCTTCGGACTGTACCGCTATGATATCCCCAATTATCTGTACGATCAGACGCATCCGTCCCGCCTGTATGAGACGAGCTACGTCAACCCCGACGATGTGGAGCTGGTATTTCCGGAGAAGAAAAGAAATCTGATCTATATTTTTCTTGAATCGTTTGAGCTGACGTTTGCCTCAAGAGAGTACGGGGGATACGAGGAAGAAAATCTGATCCCCGAGATGACAAAGCTTCAGAGGGAAGAGGACAGCGTTTATTTTTCCGCGCCGGGCGGATACGGCATGATCGATATGGCAAACTGCGGCTGGACGATGGCGTCGATGGTAGCGCAGACGAGCGGAGTTCCGCTGTCAATCCCGCTCTCGAACAATGGCTACAATATGTATCAGACGTTTCTTCCGGGACTGACGACGCTTGGAGAAATTCTGGAAGAGCAGGGCTACTATCAGGAGCTTTTGATGGGAGCGGACGCGGCGTTTGCCGGTACAGACCACTATTTTGAGCAGCATGGAAATTATGAAATCCACGACTATCCGTATGCGCTGGAACAGGGATGGATCCCTGAGGACTACTATGAGTGGTGGGGATTTGAAGATCAAAAGCTGTTTGCGTTTGCAAAAAAAGAACTGGAAGAGCTTGGAAAAGGAGATCAGCCGTTTCATCTGACGATCGCGACGCTCGACACACACTGTTCGAATGGATATGTGTGCGGGCTGTGCGGCGATGAATATGAGGACCAATACCACAACGTCATTGCCTGCTCAGACCGGCAGCTTGCCGACTTTGTCAGCTGGGTCAAGGAACAGCCGTGGTATGAAAACACGACGATCATTCTGTGCGGCGATCACCTGACGATGGACGCAGGGTATGCAGATTCTGTGGATGAGGATTTTCCGCGCACTGTTTTTCAGGTGATCGTCAATCCGGCTGCTGCTGCGAAAAAGACGGAGGACCGCCTCTTCTGCGCCCTCGATATGTTTCCGACGACGCTTGCGGCGATGGGAGTTGAGATACCGGGAGACCGTCTGGGACTTGGCGCGAACTTATTCTCACAGGAGCCGACCCTGTGCGAGACGATGGGGACGGAAGAGCTTGCCGACCAGATCAAAAAGACGAGCCACTACTATAACAGAAACTTTTTATTTGCCAAATCATAAAGCGGAGCGAACGGGGAGAAAAGGGACGAAAAGGGATGAAATTAAATAAAAAACAGCATCGGATTTATGATATTGTGATCAGCGCTCTGGCGGCGGCGGCGATCCTCTTAATCCTGATCGATCTGTCAGACGGACTCAATGCGTGGCAGAGCGTCCTGGACACTGTAATATGGACTGTGTTTGCGGTCGATTATATGGTACGGTTTTGGAATGCGCCGAAAAAATGGAAATTTGTCCGGAACAACATCTGTGATCTGATAGCCATTTTGCCGTTCCATATGATCTTCCGCGCGTTTAAGCTGGTGGCGGTAGCAAAAGCGGCAAAGGTGCCCAGACTGTTTGCGTTTTTGTACCGTCCGTTTAAGAAAGCGAAGCGCTTTTTTAACACAAACGGATTTAAATATGTTGTTTTTGTGACAGCGCTTCTGATTTTGCTCGGAGGAGTGTCGATCCATTTCGCAGAGGGAATGAGCTATGCGGACGGCATCTGGTGGGCGTTTGTGACGGCGACGACCGTCGGGTACGGCGACATCTCGCCGGCGACTGTGTACGGGCGACTGATCGCGATGATTTTGATGCTGGTGGGAATCGGGCTGATCGGTACGGTCACGAGTACGCTGACCTCCTACTTTCTCAACCAGAAAACAAAGAGCGTTAAAGACGAGACGCTCGACATGATCAAGAACAGGCTGGATCATCCGGAGCTGCTCACCGACGGCGATATCGACGATATCTGCCGGATTTTAAAGGGGCTTAGAGAGAAGGAAATACGAAAAAAGAGCGCGGCGGACAACGAATCCGGCAGAGCGGCGCCGGAAAAGAAGATTCCGGAAAAAGACAGAAAAGGATGATTGCATGGCTGCGTGGAAAGCAGTATAATGAAAGAACATCGAATCATCAGGCAAAGAAATGAGGTTAAGAGGTTAAAAATGAAAGAGGTTTTTAAAAATTTGTACCAGTTTACCGAGTACATAGAACAGATTCAGCTGACAATCCACCAGTATTTATTTTTAGGGGAACATCCTTTTTTGGTCGGAACAGGCAGAGCGCAGCACACGAGAGAAATTCTGCCGGAAATTGAAAAAGCATTAGGAGGAGAAAAGCTGAGCTATCTTTTGGTCTCCCACATGGAATCCGACGAGTGCGGGGGAACGGCGGTACTCAAAGAAGCATACCCGGATCTTGCCGTGATTTCCTCGGAGATGACTGCAAGGGAGATGGAGGGATTCGGATACAAGGGGAAGACAATCTCCAAGAGAGGGGGAGAGACCTTAAAAGAGAAGGACTATGAGCTTCAGTTTATCGACTATCCGTCTGAGGTTCATCTGAGAAACGGGCTTGTATTTTTTGAAAAGCAAAACGGAATTTTTTTCAGCAGCGATTTAATGGTGCGCAGAGGAGACGGGCGCGGAAAAGTACTGCAGGGCTGCTGGGAGGAAGAGATTGAGAAAATACAGAGAGACCGCGTCTGCGACGGGGATCTGCTGGAGCAGCTGAAGGAAGACTTAAAGCAGATTCTCCCTCAGTTTGTGGCCGTCGGTCATGGATTTTGCCTTCAGATGTAGAGAAAAAGAAAAAATGAAAAAGCCGCAGGCGTTTTCGGAAAACAGCAGAGGTGATCCGAGAAAGCCTGCGGTCTTTTTTGGGGGAATGGTCTTGGAAAGAAAAAAGAGAAAGGCTGCCCTCAGGAATGCGGCAGAGAAGGGGAAAAGCAGCAGCTCTGGAGATACTCCCTGATCTGACTGACGCTGACGCCCACATGCTTTTTAAACACTTTGTAAAAATAGGCAGCGTTGAGATATCCCACCATCTCGCTGATCTCTCTGACGCTTAAGCGGGAATCCGGCAGCAGCTCGATCGCCCTTTGAATCCGGATATTGGTCAGGACCTCAAGGAAATTGCGGCGGAGTTCCTGCTTAAAAAGGCGGCTCAAATAGAAGGAACTGACATTTGTATTTTTGGCGACGAGGTCTAAGGAGAGATCCTCCATATAGTGCTGTTTCATGTAGAGAAGACTGCGGGCGATATGGGGATTTTGAGGATGGCTGTACGAAGCGGTGCGGGAAGCAACCGCGTGGATTCCCCTCAGAAGAACGCGCCGGACTTCCTCACAGCTTTCCGCGCAGGAGAGAAGCTCCCAAAAAAAGATCCAGGAATCGCCGGAAACGCTGCGGTGCGGAGAAGGAGCGGAAAAGGCGGTATTGAGCCGAAACAGAAAATAACACGTTTTCACTTTCAAAAAAGGCAGAGATTCCTTAAAAATTTCAGGCGAGGAAAAAATGGAGTCCGCCATTGCAGTGCATTGCCTGATCTGATGACCTCTGAGCATCTCCAGACACGGTTCGAAAATTTTGCGATAAGGATCGGACGGACTGGAGGGAGGGCAGTACTCAAAAAAATAGAGGTCCGGATCTGTTTTCTGGTGGATGGCAAGGGCGCTCTCCTGAAACGCGTGGGGCAGATCGTTCAGATTGAGCTTGACGCTGCTGACGCCGCACAGAAGAGGACAGCGAAACTGGGGGTCTGCTTTTTGAAACGCCACATGAAAAATTTCGCGGATCCAATCCTGATACAAATCTTTTTCAAATGACATGCCGGGCAGAAGACAGAGAATAAAGTCGCGGTGATACCATTTTCCAAAACACGTACACAGCTGCCCCAGCTGTTTTTGTATGGCGAGCGCATAGTTCTCCCACGGAAACGAAAAAGAAACCTCGGGGCGCGGCGCAGGGCGCAGAGTGACGAGAATCCCGCCGCGGTAAGGGGATTTTAGGGACTGCAGCAGGCGCATGGCGTTTTTGGGGCTGAGTTCTCCGAGAATCAGATTGGAGAGAAAATCTTCCTCCACCATCTGATCGAACTCTGAGATCATCTCCTGATGCCTTCGCGCCTGCTCCTGTCTGCTGTGCTCCTGGTCGAGGTCCGCGCAGATCTTTTGAACGGCGCGGACGAAATCATCGGGCTGGACCGGCTTTAGGATATAGTCGGCCGCGCCGAGGGCAAGCGCTTTTTTGGCATACGCAAATTCGCTGTAGGCGGAGACGATCAAGATTTTCATACTTCGATTTTTCTGCCGGATCATCTCCAAAGCTTCGAGACCGTTTAGACTGGGCATATTGATATCGACGACAGCAATGTCAGGATGATAGGATTCCACGGCGGCGATCAGCTCAAGACCGTTGGAGGCGTGGGGAAGAACCGTCAGCTGCTCAAAGTGATTTTTCAGCATCAGCGTGAGGACATGGCACTCTATGGCTTCATCATCCGCAATCAAAACGTTGTACATCACAATTCTCCTTTCAGTTGATATAAGAAGCGTCGCTGTCCGGAAAAGGCAGGACAATCGTAAATTTTGTAGAGACATTTGGAAGGCTGGAAATAGTCAGATCGGCGCGCCCGTTAAAAAAATACTGCAGGCGGTGATACACATTGCTCAGACCGATTTTTGAGTCAAAGGCGCGGCTGCACGCCATATCCTGCCTGACTTTTTTGAGCTGCTCTTCGCCCATACCGACTCCGTTGTCCGCCACGCAGATCTGAACCGTATGGGAAGACGGATCAAGTGAGGTCGAGATTTGAATAGAAGCGTCCTTCGGATACATGCTGACTCCATGAACAATCGCATTCTCCACAAGGGGCTGGACAATCAAATTGGGGATGAGAAGGGCGTGGCACCGCTCATCCAGCGAAAAGGAAAACCGGATCCGGTTTCCAAAGCGCTGCTCCTGAATATAGACATAATTCTCAAGCTCTTCCAGTTCCTTTTTCAGCGTAACAGATTTATCGGAAAAATCAAGAGAATATCGCAGAAGAGACGCCGTTTTTCCGAGAAGAAAGATGGTCTGATAGGCGTTTTCTGTGTAAGCAGTCTGGGAGACCATGTTCAGGGTGTTGAAGAGAAAATGCGGGTTGATCTGCATCTGAAGCATTTTGAGCTGGCTGTTTTTGAGCTGCTCGCTGATTTTCAGATTTTCCAGGGCCTGCTGCTTGAGCTTGATTTTGGCATTCATATAATGCTCCAGATCCGCCACCTGCTGCTGAATCTTAGAAAGCATCGAATTAAAAATGTTGACAAGCAGCCTTGTCTCCTCGTTGAAGAGAGGGGAGACGGGGATCTCCGAGGCGTGTTCCAGACCGCTGCGCTCAATCGTGGAGGCATTTTCCGTCAGGGCGATAATGGGGCGGGCAATCCGATCGGCGAGATGCTTTGCCTGATACGTCTCATACACAAGAATCAAAAGGAGAGCAAAGACCATACACCCCAGAAAACAGTTCTCCTTTTTCTGGCGGATAAGGGCCGCGTCCCTCGATGCGTTTAAAATCTGAGAGTACAGGTTCTGAAACTCAGAGTTAATCCGCTGAAACATATCGTTTGCCGCGTTATACTTGCTGCTGATGGATCCGGTATTTTCCGGGGCGGCGCTCAGAAGATGGATCGCCTGCGACTGGTCGATATAATTTTCCAAAATGCCCCCGATATCCCGCAGATCCCGGGAGAATCCAGATCCGACAGAGAGAGAAGAGATCTCGCGCAGCGTGGCGGTCAGACAATCCTGCTCTTCCTCCAAAACGCGGTAGACCTGCAAATCCCCGGAAAAAGCGTAGGTGTACAGATTCTGATGCGCTTCATTGAGCTGGGTGTAGAAATCGTTGAGGAGCAGAAGCTGCTCATTTTCGTTTTCGTACTGCACAATCGTCATCGTGTAGAATAGAATATTCAGCACAGTCAGCAGGACGAAAAAGAAGGCAGAGTGAAAAAAATAGGAGAGCAGATTTTGCACGATCGTATTTTTTTTAGTAAAGATGCCAGCTATGGTTCTCATTGGTTACGCTCACCTCGTCTTTTAAATTTTGTTTTTTGATGCTGATGGTATCGGTAAAAATCGTATCCTCCACCGGCTCGCCGCTTAAGTAGCTGACCAAAGCGGAGACGGCGAGATAGCCCTGCTCGTACGGCGACTGGGCGATAATGGAATAGTACGTCCCCTCCTCGATATACTGAAGAGACGGGGCGACCAGATCAAAGGAGACGACCGGGATATCGCAGTAAGGCTCTCCGAGCTGTTTCAATATGTTTCCGGTCATATCGGAGGAGTAGCCCTCCATGCAGAACAGCGCGCTGATCTGAGGATGATCCTCCAACATCTGCGGAATCTTTTCGTTTAAGAGCAGACGGCTGGACTTGCACTCTGCCACCGCCTCGATAGACAGACCGGGATACTGGAGGATCTCTTCCTGAAATCCTCTTAGGCGCTCCTGCTGATTGACAGAGGAAAGCGTTGAGGCGATCACGCCGATTTTAGCAGTTCCGCCTGTCGCCTCATAGATATCTCTGCCCGCCAGCCTGCCCGCCTGCACATTGTCCGTGCCGATATAGCAGACCCGGCCGGAATCAGGGAGGTCACTGTCGACCAAGACGACCGGAATGCCGAACTCTTCCGCCTCGCGCAGGACGTCGCGCAGGAGATCGCTGTCCTCAATCCCTGCTGTGATGATTCCGTCGGGGTTGGAATAGATCGCCGTTTTCAGCGCTGACGCCTGCAGAGCGGGATCAAGGCGGGAACAGCCGACAAGCTTTGTGTCCGTCCCGAAATTCTGGTCCGCATCGCGGATCCCGGAGGCGAGCAGATTCCAGGTGAGAGGACAGACAAAGGTAAAGTGATACAAGCTCTCCTGACGCATGGACGGTGTCTCGGGGGTCTTTACGAGAAATAGCATAAAAATCATAAGAAAGCAAATCAGGTATTTCAGCCGTTTCATACAAATCTCCTTTTTGACAAGCCAAAAACGCCTCTTGTTCAGAGGCGTATCGGCAAAACTATTTTTGAGTGATCTGTTATTTCCAGAGATAATTTTCTGCAAAAATGTTGAGAAGCTGCGGCCATACGAACCAGTCGTGAGATCCGTCTACCTCGTGGAAGCGGTAAGAGATTCCGGCTTCATCCATGTTGTCTTTCAGTCCGAGGCTGGTGCGGTCTCCCTCCTGTCCGTAGGTGTCGTTGACATAAGCCATATCGAATTTTCCGGCGCCGATCATGACGAAAGGCTCCTTCAGTGTCTCAAGGTCTAAGGTACTCGTATCGATGGCAGCCTCAGAGCCGCTGAAAATTCCAAAATAGCCGAACTGATCAGCGCAGGCGTAGTAGACGTTGGAGGTGGTCATGCCGCCCATGGACAGCCCCGCGAAGGCTCTTCCGGAAGGCTCTGCGGAAACGTTGTAATTCTCTTCCATATACGGGATGATACAATCCATCAGGTTTGTGATAATCCGGTCGTAATCCCAGTCATAGACAGAGTTGTTCATGGTCACAACGATGGTCGGCTCGATCTGACCTTCCGCAGTCAGGTTGTCAAAGATATTGTCGGCGCTTCCTCCGTAGAACCAGTCGGTCTCATTTCCGCCGCCGCCGTGGGACAGATATAATACTTTGTAAGGCTCCTGGGCAGCTTCATCATATCCGTACGGGAGATAGATGCCAAGAGGTCTTGCGGTTCCGTCGAGATCGTCATAGTTGACAAACGATACGGTTCCCTTCTGCTCATCCTCGCGCTCCATCAGGAAAGACCAGTCTTTGTATCCAGCCTGCTTCTCGCCGTCATACGGAACATAGAAAACGCTCCGGTCAAACGCATTTCCGTTTTCCACATCGGCGCTCATAGGAGCGTTCGCCGGGTCGGCGATATTTTTCTCCGCTTCGTCCACATTGTAGGCATACAGATATTTGCCGCTGGGCAGAGGCATTTCTGCCGTCCAGTAATCAGTGCCCTCTACTTTTGTCATCTCTGTGCGGTAGCTTCCGTCGCCAGATGGAATCATATCCGGCTTCCACTCATACGGAGAATAGCAGATTTCCGGGTTTTTGCCGACAGAGCCGTCGTCATAGAAAAATCCCATGCTTCCAATCAGGCTGACCGCTTCAGCGTCGGCGTCCTCATAGACAAACGTAGCCGTATAGCCTGTGATGGAATCCTCATCTGCGGTGACGGTAACGCCTGGAGTCAGATCAGACGCTTCCTCCGCGAAAACATTTGTGCCGAGCGCCATCGCCATAGCGCCTGATGCAGCGAGAAAAATTCTCAGTTTCTTGCTGTTCATAGTAAAATCCCCCTTTTTGTAAGAACATTCGTTTTGTGTATCTGAATAATAGAATAGCAGAAAAAACCGAAAAAAGAAATAGAACGTTTTTAAGAAACAGGAGGTTATTTTTGCAGTGGAGAGCGTAAAAAATTGCGCTTGTGTCTATTTTTGCGGTTTTGTCTGTGATATACTGATGGCGGGGAACGCGGTCGGGATACGCTTCTTTCCCGCAGAATCAGGCATGGGAATGCGCACGGATATACGGATATGGAAAAAGGAACGATGAAGAATAGAAAGGGGAGGATACGATGGAGAATGCGTTAGGACTGTTGATCCCGTTTTTGGGAACTATGCTGGGTTCCGGCTGTGTTTTTATCATGAAAAAGGAGATGAATCAGCTTGTCCAGAAAATGCTGCTTGGATTTGCGTCCGGGGTGATGGTGGCGGCGTCTGTCTGGTCTCTTCTGATCCCGGCGATGGATTTGTCTGAGGGGATGGGAAAATTCGCCTTTGTGCCCGCAGCGGTCGGATTTCTGGCAGGCATGGCGTTTTTGCTGTTGATGGACCGGCTTGTCCCCCACCTGCATCTGGGGTGTGGCAAGGCGGAGGGACCGCGGTGTTCCCTGCAGAAAACAACGATGCTGATTCTTGCGGTGACGCTCCACAATATCCCGGAGGGAATTTCCTCCGGAGCCGTCTTTGCGGGAGCCATGATGGGCAATGCACAGGTGAGCGCTGCCGGCGCGTTTGCCCTGTCAATCGGCATTGCCATTCAAAATTTCCCCGAGGGAGCCATCATCTCGATGCCTCTCAGAAGCGAAGGCATGACAAAGAAAAAAGCGTTTCTCTACGGGACGCTTTCCGGAGCTGCAGAGCCGATAGCAGGGGCGGTCACGATTATGGTTGCGTCAAAAATTATGCCGGGTCTGCCCTATTTTCTGGCTTTTGCAGCAGGCGCAATGGTCTATGTCGTGGTAGAAGAGCTGATCCCTGAGGCAAGCGAGGGGGAGCACAGCAACATCGGAACGATCGGGTTTGCCCTGGGATTTGTGCTGATGATGATCTTAGACGTAGCGCTGGGATAGCGCGCGGTCTGTGTCGGCACAAGGGATTAGGGCAGGCTGGAATCCGCAAAAAAATGCCGTTTCCGGTCAGAACAGATCTGCCGGAAACGGCATTTTCGATGTGCGTGAAAGCGGATAAAACGGCTCTGTTACAATAATGTTTTTAAAAAAGAAGGGTTTTGGATAAAAGGACGGCTCATCGCGATTGCCTCAACCTTTCCAGCGTTTAAAACACGCTCCATCACGGAGCGTGTGCGGTAGCCGCCGCCGCTGATGACGGGGATGCGGACATGGTCTGCGATGCGCAGAGCGCCGTCAGAGAAATATCCCTCCTCGAAGACGGAACGAACCGGCAATACGGCTTCAGATTCCGGGCTGACACAGATCCCGCCGCTGATCTCGATAGCGTCCACGCGTCTTTTCTCGAGTTCCTGACAGACCCAGACGCTCTCGGCGAGCGTCAGACCGGGGACGGTGAGATCATCAGAATTGATTTTTACCCAGATGGGAAACTCTTCCCCGACACAGCTGCGCATCTCCTCGCAGATTTCCAGGAGAAACCGGGAGCGATTTGGCAGACTGCCGCCGTATTCATCCTTGCGGCAGTTAAAATAAGGACTCAGAAATTCGCTGAGCAGATAGCCGTGCGCGCTGTGAATCTGGACGCCGTCGACGCCCGCCGCCTTGCATTTTCTCGCGGCGTTGGCAAACGATTTTCTCACCTGGCGCATTTCCTCGCGGAGAATGCCGCGCCCGTCGTGCATGGCGTTAGGTCCATAGGGGATTTGATGAATGGAATGGGATTTTAAACCGCAATGGCACAGCTGGGCGATGATCCTGCAGCCGTAGCGGTGTACGGTCTGTGCAGTTTTGGAGAGCTCAAAGATAAATTCCGGCAGATCTGCCCGAACCATGCTGAAATTGGCACTGCCTTGTTCCATAACAGAAATCATACCTGTGATGATAAGCCCAACGCCACCCTCTGCAAGAGCCTGGTGGGTATGGTGAAGCTTTGAAGAAATGACGCCGTGGTCAGCGTCGCCGATCAACAGTGTTCCACTGCGGATAAAACGGTTTTTTAATTCAAGATTCCCGAGTGTGGCTGTCTCAAATAAAGTTTTCATTATTCTGTTCATGCCTCCAAGCAGTAATGTTATGGTACAAAAAGAATATGGATATCCGCTTTTGTCTATTTTAACATAGACAGAGCAAATTTAAAATGCAGTTTTAGGATTTTATTACAAAAAGAGAGAGAGACGAAGATGAGTGTGACAACAGGAAAAAACGGAGAGATTTTTTTAATCCGCCGCGCTGCGACGTCCGACGTGGAAGGAATTATGACAGTGATGGATACGGCGAAAAGGCTGGCGGACGCCGGATGGTTTGTAAGCGATGAGCGCGGCTATGTGGAGGAGCACATAGAAGAGAGAGGATTTATTGTGACGGCGCAGACAAAACAAGGAGAGACGGCAGGATTTTTTATGGTGGATTTTCCGGGAGAGACGCGGCGAAATCTGGGAAGGTATCTGGGGCTGGAAGGGAGAGAACTCAACGAGGTCGTCCATATGGACTCTGCGGCGGTGCTGCCGCAGTACCGGGGCAGCCGTCTGCAGGAACAGATGATGAAAGAGGCGGAGGAGATTCTGGACCAAACGGGAAGGCACCGCTACCGCATGGCGACCGTCCACCCCGAAAACATCTACAGCCTGAATAATATGAAAAAAAGAGGATATACCATTTTAACAACAGTACAAAAATACGGAGGACTGCCCCGCCATATCATGTGGAAGAAAGTGGATCTGAGGCATGGAGGGCAAAACGGGAATCCGGGACAGACAAGATAAATTTGCAATCGCACGGACAAATGTGATATAATGCGGTCTTGTGAAGAAAGATTAAAAATTTACCGAAAAAAGACAGACGGCAGAGAAAAAAGCAAACAGAGTCAGTGGAGGAAAAAATATGCTGGAATTAAAACATGTTTCTTTTCAGGTCTCTGAGGAGAGCAAAGAGAAAGAGATTTTAAACGACGTCAGCTTTAAGCTGGAGGATCATAAATTTGTCGCCATTACCGGTCCGAACGGGGGCGGAAAATCCACGCTTGCCAGAATTATAGCGGGGATTGCAAAACCCAGCTCCGGACAGATTTTGCTGGACGGAGAGGACATTACGGATTTAAGTATTACAGAGAGGGCGAAACGGGGAATCAGCTATGCGTTTCAGCAGCCGGTGCGCTTTAAGGGAGTCACAGTACTCGATCTGATCCGGCTTGCGGCGGGAAAAAACATCACAGTGGCGGGCGCGTGCGAATATCTGTCGGAGGTTGGACTATGCGCGAAGGATTACATCAACCGGGAAGTAAACGCAAGTCTCTCCGGAGGGGAAATCAAAAGAATTGAGATTGCGACTGTGATCGCGAGAGGTACGAACATTTCTGTCTTTGACGAGCCGGAAGCAGGGATCGATCTGTGGAGCTTTCAGAACCTGATTCAGGTGTTTGAAAGTATGCATGACCGCCTTCACGGTTCGATTCTGATTATCTCCCACCAGGAGAGAATTCTGCGGACAGCGGATGAGATTGTGGTCATCGCGGACGGAAGAATCACGGCAAACGGAAAGAAAGAGGAAATTTTGCCGACCCTTTTAGGAGAAGGCGGCGTTGCGGGATGCAAATACTGGCAGAAGGAGGAGAGATAAATGGATGCGATTCAGAAGCAGTTATTAGAGGCAGTGGCGGGATTTCATGAAATCCCGGCGGGAGCCTACAATATCCGCGCAAACGGACAGACAGCGGCGAGACGCTCCAGCGCGAACATAGAGATTATTCCAAAGGAAGACGGGACGGGAATCGAGATTCACATCAAGCCGGACACTAAAAAAGAGAGCGTCCATATCCCGGTTATCCTAAGCCAGGCAGGCTTAAAGGAGGTTGTCTACAACGATTTCTATATCGGGGAGAACGCGGATGTGACGATCATAGCGGGATGCGGCATCCACAACGGGGGTTCCGCCTCAACCCAGCACGACGGCATCCACCGCTTTGTGATCGGAAAAAACGCAAAGGTGAAATATGTGGAAAAGCATTACGGAAGCGGGGATGGATCGGGAGAGAGAATCATGAACCCGAAGACGGAGATTGAGATAGATGAGGGCGGATATATGGAGATGGACACGGTACAGATTAAGGGAGTCGACTCTACAATCCGCGAGACAGCCGCGAAGCTGGGCAAAGGCGCTAAGATTGTCGTGACGGAGCGTCTGATGACGCATGGACATCAGACGGCAGAGAGCCGTTTTAAAATCGAGATGAACGGAGAGGACTCCTCCGCAAATATAGTCTCCCGCTCCGTGGCGAAGGACGAGTCCCGCCAGGTCTTTTTCTCCGACCTGGAAGGAAACGCGCCGTGCAGCGGTCACACAGAATGCGACGCGATCATTGCGGGCAGCGCAAAGATCAGCTCCATTCCTCAGATTACCGCAAACAATCCGGACGCAGCGCTGATCCATGAGGCGGCAATCGGAAAGATCGCAGGGGAACAGATCATAAAGCTGATGACGCTGGGGCTGACGGAAGCGGAGGCAGAGGAGCAGATTATCAGCG
The DNA here is from genome assembly GCA_963929865.1 of uncultured Eubacteriales bacterium. GTDB lineage: Bacteria > Bacillota > Clostridia > Lachnospirales > Lachnospiraceae > JAGZHZ01. Next base: position 30,150 of record CAWVKK010000016.1, read on the forward strand.
GATTCTTAAAATAGATGAAAAGAGAAGGTCTGACGCGAAGAGTGAGAGAGACCGGACGGAGAATCGGGCAGGACGTCTGCGGATACTGGAAGGCGGCGACCGGGATTGCGGCGTATCTGACCGCCTCTAACCTGATGTTCGGGACGGTCTGCCCGATGGTCTTCTTCACAGGGCTGCCCTGTCCCGGATGCGGGATGACGAGAGCCTTTCTTCTCGTCCTGCAGCTGCGCTTCGCCGAGGCGTGGGAGATGCACCCGCTGGTCTATGGGTGGATCGCTCTGGCAGCCGTCTTCTGCGTCAGGCGCTATGGGATGGGAAAAAGCACAAAAGGGCTTGTCAGGTACGCCGCTTTGCTCTTAATCGCCATGGCAGCTGTGTACGTCTGGCGGATGAAGACCTGGTTTCCCGTGCGGGAGCCGATGACGTATACGCCGGGCAGCGTGCTCGAGCGGATTCAGAGCATGGTCCGCATGAGGTAAGCGCGAAAAAAGTCCCCGGGAAAGCGCTCAGGGACAATAGGGAGCGGTCAAATCATTGACGACTTCCCCGGCGAGGATCAGACCGGCGACGGACGGGACAAAAGCGGTGCTTCCCGGGATGCTGCGTCTGCCCTGCGGCAGATCCTCGCAGGCGGGAAGAGGCTTTATGGGGATCTCTTTAGAGTAGACTACCTTCAGGGAAGGGATGCCGCGCGCTCTCAGCTCTCTGCGCATCACCCTGGCGAGCGGGCAGACAGACGTCTTGTAGATGTCAGCGACTTCAAACGCGCTGGCATTTTTTTTGTTCCCGGCTCCCATCGAGGAGATTATCGGGACGTGCGCGGCATAAGAGCGCACTGCGAGCTCGATTTTGCCGGCGACAGTGTCGATTGCGTCTACGACATAGTCGAATTGAGAAAAATCGATCTGGTCTGCCGTCTCCGGCATAAAAAACATGGTGTGGGCGAAGACGCGGGCGTCTGGATTGATCGAGAGAATCCGCTCTTTTGCGGCGTCCGTCTTGTACATCCCGATGGTGCGGTGCGTGGCGATGATCTGCCGGTTTAGATTGGAGAGACAGACCGTGTCGTTGTCAAAGAGGTCCAGGGCGCCGATTCCGCTTCTGGCAAGCGCCTCCACGGTATATCCGCCGACGCCTCCGATTCCGAAGACTGCGACTCGGGCGCGGGAAAGACGGTTCATGGCCTCAGGACCGTATAACAGTTCTGTTCGAGAAAATTGTGACATAAATGGATTCCTTTCTGTCTGAATTATCCGTTTGCTCCAGTATAGCGGATTGCAAAACAGGATACAAGAAAAAAATGTCGATTGAGAATCGAAAAAGAGTATGGTATGATAGGAAAAAGGAAAGAAAAAAATTGGGAGGGATACCTTATGGACGATTACCAGAGAAACGACCAGAACGGCTATCAGAACGGATACGGCAACGGATGGGGATCTCAGGGACAGGGATATTATCAGCAGAATTATTACCAGAACGCTTACTATCAGGACCCGAGGCGAAGCCGTCTGGAAGAGCCGATGACGCTTGGAGAATGGCTTTTGACAATTCTGGTCGCTGTCATTCCATGTGTCAATGTGATTATGATGTTTGTGTGGGCTTTTGGGAGAGGGACAAAGAGAAGCAAATCAAACTGGGCAAAGGCGATACTGATTTTTATGCTGATCGGCGTGGTTATCGGCGTGATTCTGTCCGTCACACAGGTGATACCTGTGACGGAATATTACATGTATCTCTACGGAAACGGATGGTACTGAGACGGAAAATGTCCGCGGATGCGGTCAAAAAAGAGTGAACAGCCAAAAAAGACTGTTCACTCTTTTTTGACGGGTGCGCCCGGGCGAGCGCATCTGTGCCCTAGGATACGGCGGTCTGTGAGGGCGCTTTGGCGTCCGGGTCATACCGAAAGAGAAGGGCGAGCGCAAACGCCGCGAAAAATCCGACCGCGCAGCTCACGGCGTAGAGCGCGAAGCCCTCTCCAAGAAAGACCGGCAGCGTTGCCAGGCTTGGAAGCGCAAACGACATCGCATGGGCTCCGGAAAAGCCCGCGAGGGCTCCTCCGAGCGCGCCGCCCGCGCACACGGCGATCATCGGTTTCTTCAGCGGCAGATTCACGCCGAACATCGCCGGCTCTGTGACGCCAAAGAAGGAAGACAGCGCCGCCGAGATACAGGTGGAGCGAAACGACCGGTTTTTGCTCTTGATGCACACGGCGAGCGCAGCGCCCGCCTGCGCGAACACGGGAGGTCCCATCAGAGCCAGAATCGTATCGAATCCTTTTACGGAGAGGTTGTTCATGGACACGAGAATGAAGCTCCAGTGAAAGCCGAAAATCACCATAGGCTGGATGACAGCCCCGAAAATCGCGCCCGCGATAATCGGGCTGACCTGGTAGACAAAGTCATAGGCGTCCGCCAGGACATCGCCGACAGCGCTGCCGACCGGTCCAAACACAAAAAGAGTCGCCAGCCCGACAAAGACGATGCACAAGAGGGGCGTCAGAAATCCTCTGACGATGCCGGGCACAATACGGTTGGCAAACCGCTCGGCAAAGGTGAGCAGACCGACAGCCAGGATGATGGGTATCACGCTGGAATGGTAGATGACAGCCCGCATGGGAAGCCCGGCAAAAGAAAGATCCGTCCCGGTCTCGAAGACCTGCGCCAGGTCAGGATAGAGGAGAACTCCTCCGATTACTGCCGCGGTAAACGGATCTGCCCCGAATTTTTTTGCCGCCGTAAACGCCAGGACTATGGGAAGAAAATAAAACAGGCTGTCCGCCATGGCGTTGAGAACCAGATACGTTCCGCCCGCCTCAGACAAGACTCCACAGGCGGTCAGAACCGCGAGGATTCCCTTTAAGATACCGGCAGCGCTGAGCAGATTGACAATCGGCATAAAGATGCCGGAGATGCCGTCAATGATAAGACTGACCTTTGATTTTTTCTGATTTAGCATGTTTATTCTCCTGTTAGGACTTCTAGTCCCGGCTCCAGCGCCCGGAGGCTCCGCACGGGAGAATCAGCCCTGTCTGGGTGACGGGAAGTCCGATCTCCTGCGACTGGACATGCCCGTTCCACTTCTTCAATTCGAGAGATATCATATAAGTAAGCACAGCCGGGGCGAGACCGGTGGTGTAGGAATTGACGAGGAAAAAGAGAGGGTCCTCGCTTAAGAGCTTTGCGCACAGCTGGATAAACGGATGGATCGACTCTTCTATCTTCCAGATCTCTCCCTTTGGTCCGCGCCCGTAGGAGGGCGGGTCCATGATAATGGCGTCGTAATGATTGCCGCGCCGGATCTCGCGCTCGACAAATTTGACGCAGTCGTCGACGAGCCAGCGGATCGGCGCGTCCTCAAGGCGGGAAGCCTTCGCGTTCTCCTTCGCCCATCCGACCATGCCCTTCGAGGCGTCGACGTGCGTGACCGAAGCGCCTGCGGCAGCCGCGGCGAGAGTCGCGCCGCCTGTGTAGGCAAACAGATTCAAAACCTTGACAGGGCGGCCGGCATTTCTGATTTTTTCAGAAAACCAGTCCCAGTTTGCCGCCTGCTCCGGAAAGAGTCCGGTGTGTTTAAAACTAAAAGGCTTCAGGTGAAACGTCAGCGACTTGTACGAGATCGTCCACTGCTGCGGGAGATCAAAAAATTCCCACTCGCCGCCGCCCTTCTGGCTGCGGTGGTAATGCCCGTTTTTCTTTTTCCAGCCAGGGTGCTGCTTTGGCGTATTCCAGATCACCTGGGGATCGGGGCGGACGAGAAGGTACTCTCCCCATCGCTCTAATTTTTCCCCCTCTGAGGTGTCAATCACTTCATAATCTTTCCAAGAATCAGCTATCCACATGAATGAATCGTTTCCTTTCTTTATCTTTAACAAATAACCTTGTTGCATTTACAGCTCCAGAGAGCGGAACCAGTATGTATAGAAATCCTCAAAGCCAAGAGACCGGTACAGATTCTTGGCGTTTGCGTTTCCCTGCACGACCTGAAGATATGCCTTAGAGGCGCCCTTTTTCTGCGCCTCCGATAAGATGGAGCTGCAGATGCAGCGGGCAAATCCCTTGCGGCGGCAGCTTGCGTCGACATAGATGGCGTAAAGACCGACATATCCCCGGTCTAAGATGCCCAGACCCGAGGCGACCATCCGCCCTTCGATCTCAATGCAGGCCACGATCGTCTCCTTCGGAATGGCTTTAAACATAGACGGCACAATCCGCTGGAGCACAGGATCTGCAGTCCCGTTCAGGCGAAACAGAGACAAAATCCAGTCGTCAGTGATCGTATCCCGCAGCTGGACAATGATATCGCGGGGATAGTAAAGCGCTGAGGGAAGACCCGAGTTGCGGCCGTAAAATTCATACTCCGAGGAGACGGCGGGGTAAGGGCGGAAGCGGCTCATAGGCATCGTCATCACCTCCGTCACATGGCGGATCTGATATCCTTTTTCTGAGAGCCGGTGGTCAAAGGAAGAGTCAATCAGAGGATTGATCTTGAAATTGACGGGGGTGTGATAATTGAGGTAAGCCGACTCGCAGTAGGCGATTTTCTCTTCCGTCGGGATCGAGGAAACGCCGATCTGCTCCACGCTGTTCGTTCGGTATGTGTAATTGTGGGAAAAGCGGATCAGCCAGCCGTCATACAGCTCGATCTTGTGGGAAGGCCAGGCGTTCAGAGAAATTTCTTCTAATAATCGGATTGTAGCGTTCTGCGTGATCATCAACTCCTGTTCCGGATGCGTTGCGTTTAAAAGTATCAGTGCCTATTATAGGGCAAAGCAGGGGAAGATTCAATCGGAAACTTGAGAAAAAAGGGAAAAAAAGAGGCGGATAAAATATTTGACTTGAGAAACGGAAATGATATAATATGCTGGATACATGATCAAGTTTTCAGAGACAGCCGCAGGGCTGAGATACGAGAGAAAAGACAGAGGAGGAAAAGCGATGAAGGTTGGATTCATCGGAGGCGGAAACATGGCGGCGGCGATGATAGGCGGCATTTTAAACCAAAAGATCGCCGGCGCTGAGGATATCATAGTCTCCACAAAGACACAGAAAAGTCTGGAGCGTGTCCGGCAGACTTACCGTGTTCGGACAACGCTGGATAACCGCGAGGTGGCGCACAACTGCGATATCCTGATTCTTGCCGTGAAACCGAAATTTTATGAGGAAGTGATCAAAGAGGTGAGAGATCAGATCCGCTGCGATCAGATCGTCGTGAGCATTGCGCCGGGCAAGACGCTGGAGTGGCTGGAGGAAACCGCGGGAAAACCGGTAAAGCTTGTGCGGTGTATGCCGAACACACCGGCGCTGGTCGGGGAAGGCATGACAGGCGTGTGCAGAAACGACCTCCTGACAGAGGAAGAGATGAAAGAGGTCTGCAGGCTTTTGGAGGGCTTTGGAAAAGTGGAGCTGGTGGAAGAATCCCTAATGGACACCGTCGTGTCGGTCAGCGGCAGCTCTCCGGCCTACGTTTTTTTATTCCTGGAGGCGATGGCGGACGCGGCTGTTGCGGACGGGATGCCCAGAGCGCAGGCTTACCGGATGGCGGCGCAGTCTGTCCTGGGCAGCGCAAAGATGCTTCTGGAGACGGGAAAGCATCCGGGAGAACTAAAAGACATGGTATGCTCGCCGGGAGGGACGACGATCGAGGCCGTCCGCGTCCTGGAGGAGAAGGGAATGCGCAGCGCAGTGATAGAAGCGATGAAGGCGTGCACAAAGAAAGCGAAAGGATGTTAGAAGAAAATGTTGAGAGAAAATGCATGGAAGAAATATGACAGCGAAAAGATGGAAAAAATGAACTCTTTCTGCGAGGCGTACAAACACTTTATCAGTACGTGCAAGACAGAAAGAGAGTGCGTCTCCTTTGCGGCAGAGGAGATTGAAAAAGCGGGATACCGCAATCTGAGAGAAGTGATCGAGCAGGGAGAAGAATTAAAGCCTCAGGACAAAGTGTACGTCCAGCATATGGGCAAGGCGCTTGCCATGTTCCAGATCGGCGAGCTGCCGCTGGAGAAGGGGATGAATCTCTTAGGCGCGCATATCGATTCCCCGAGGCTTGACATCAAGCAGGACCCGATCTATGAGGAGGCGGATCTTGCGCTTTTGGACACGCATTACTACGGAGGCGTCAAAAAATATCAGTGGGTTGCGCTCCCTCTCGCGCTGCACGGCGTGGTGGTAAAAAAGGACGGAACGTCCATTCCGGTCGTAATCGGAGAGGATGAAAGCGACCCGGTTGTAGGCATCTCCGATCTCCTGATCCATCTCTCCCAAAAGCAGATGGAAAAACCGGCGAACAAGGTGATCGAAGGAGAAGACTTAAATATTCTGATCGGAAGCATTCCGCTGGAGGGCGAGGAGAAAGAGCCGGTGAAGGCACAGATCTTAAAAATTCTCTCCGAGAAATACGGCATCACAGAGGAAGATCTGACTTCCGCAGAGCTTGAAGCCGTGCCTGCGGGGAAAGCAAGAGATTACGGTCTGGACCGCAGCATGATCATGGGATATGGACAGGATGACAGAATCTGCGCGTATCCGTCTTATCAGGCAATGCTCTCCCTCGGAAAGGTAAAGAAGACGTGCGTCTGCCTCCTCGTCGACAAGGAGGAGATCGGAAGCGTCGGCGCGACCGGAATGCACTCCCGTTTTTTTGAGAACGCGGTTGCCGAGATTTTAAACTGTATGGGAGAATACAGTGAACTCAAAGTGAGAAGAGCGCTCGCCAACTCAAAAATGCTCTCCTCTGATGTGAGCGCAGCTTTTGACCCGAACTATCCTTCCGTCATGGAAAAGAAGAACGCGGCGTATTTCGGAAAAGGGCTGACGATCAACAAATATACGGGATCGAGAGGAAAATCCGGCTCCAACGATGCCAACGCCGAATATCTGGCGCAGATCCGAAGAGTCTTTGACGGCAACGACGTTGCCTACCAGACGGCAGAGCTTGGAAAGGTAGACGAGGGCGGCGGCGGAACAATCGCCTACATTATGGCAAATTACGGGATGGACGTCGTAGACAGCGGCGTTGCCGTCCAGAACATGCACGCGCCGTGGGAGGTTGCAAGCAAGGTGGATATCTATGAGTCGTATCTGGGATACTGCGCGTTCTTAAGAGAGATGGAATAGAGACACAGGCGCGGGGGAAAAAGGCGCAGAGAGCAAGATAAGAGAAAAGGGCAAAATAGTGTCAGGCAGGATGGCAAATTTAGAGATGAGATATCAAGATAGTAAGATTGATGAGAGACAAAAAGGATGGTATCTTATGTTTAAATCACAGCAGTGAAAAACAGCAATCCTGTAAAGCAAAAAGCGATACAGTCAGCTCAGTATTGGAGGAGGAAAGTATGAGAAGATTGAAAAAAGCGGGCGCTATTTTACCTATGACAGCAGCAATGCTCTCTGCCGTGCTTGCCCCTGTTTCCATGGCAGGCGCACAGGAGGCAGAAACTGTCAGTGCAGGCGTTGTCACAGAGGCAGATGGGGAATCAAAGACAGGCTACACGACAACCTTTACGTATATCGATGAGGAGGCGACAGACGTGCAGCTTGTCGGAGGATTTCAGTTCTATGTAAAGAACGATCCAAATGTTTATGCGTCCGGATTTACTCTGGTAGCAAACGACAGCCTGGAAAATTATCTGTATAGCCCCGAAGAATGGGAAAACGGACTGAATCTTTGCCATATCAATGACGCCGGATACGTCGGCGATATGACATATGACGAGGAGAGCGAATCGTGGACAATCAGCCTGAATCTGCCCGGAGGATCGTATCTGTATCAGTATCAGGTTTCCTACGACGGAGGAGAGACGTTTGAGGCGATTCCGGACCCGGGAAATCTGCCGGAGTGCAATGAGATGGGCGCGCATCAGATGAGAAGCAAATTTTATGTGCCGTACGATTCCGAAAAACAGTCACAGATCGATGACTGGAGCTGGCTGACGCCCGCCGAAAACGAAGAAGACAGGGGCACGATTGTCTATGAGACTTATCCGGGAAGCCTTGGAAAAGAACAAAATGTAGAAATTTACCTGCCGGCCCACTATGACGCCCAGCGAGAAGAGCCGTATAAAGTCTTATATCTGTCGCATGGCGGCGGCGGAGAAGAAGGCGACTGGTTCCATCAGGGAAATGCGGCAAATATTGTAGACCGTCTTGCGGCAGAAGGGAAATGTGAAGAATTTATCATGGTCTGCATGAATAATGCGGAATACATCATAGAGGGCACAAGAGACTGGGACTTCGACGCTATCTTTGAGAATACGAGAGATTATCTGCTGCCTTATATCGAACAGAACTACAACGTTTCCACTGAGGTGGAGGACAGGGCGTATGCGGGGCTTTCAAACGGCGCCAAGACGACCACTATGATTTACTATAAGGATCCGGAGCTATTCGGATACTATGGAATGTTCAGCGGTTCAGCGGCGTGGGCGTGGCCGGAATTAGACGATTACAGCGCGATGAAAGAGCCGAACATCTATCTCGCAGCAGGCTTTGCAGATCATCTGATGATGCAGAATACGTACCATACAGACGAAGACAAGACGTTAATGGGATTTAAAGAGCTTCTGGATGAAGCGGGCATTACGTTCAACCATGGAGGTCCGTATGTGACGGTACAGGGAGCGCATGACTGGTTTACATGGCCGCAGATCTTAAAAGACTATGTGGAGACGACACTGTGGAAATAGTCTCAGATAAGCCGTTTAGATCACTATTTATGCCGCCAACTAAAAGGCGGCGGAAGGGAAATCTCTATGAAGAGAAGGAAAACAATGCGCCGGTTTACAATGGAACGGAAGAACAACTGGAAGAATCTGAAAAATACGGGCTGGCAGTTATTTCGATCGGAGGACTTCAGGATAAGTATTATCGTTTTAACCTGCAGCAGGGCGTAGATGAGACGTATGAGAAACATGCAGAAATTCTGGATGGAACAGACGGATGGAATAGGATGCTGAGAGCATGTGGAATTGAAGGCTATGAACTGACACCGGAGCAGGTTCGAGAAAACAGGGATTATTCTACAGAATTGATTCCAGCCTTAACAGGATATGAATATGAAAACACAACGATTGATCACCGGACAAACAGCAGAACTTATGTCAGCACGATCACGAACACAGACGGTATCGTAACATTATGTCAGGTACTTACAGAAAACCACGGACATATGCCAAGCGGATATGACGCAGAGTATGCCTGGAACTTCATGAAACATTTCAGCCGTGACCTGGAAACAGGAATGTTAGTCTATACGGAATAAAAATAGAGATCCGGCTGATAAACGGCATCCTGATCGCGCTGCCGGCGATTTCGGACTCTCAGATCTTTTCCGGGAAATAAATAATTCTAAACAGGGGTCGGAGTGACTCATGAAAATCACTCCGATCCCTGAAGTTTTTTCGCAAACCTGCTATTTACACAGGGGAAGAAAAAGAAGGCTTAGCTGATAGAGGGATCCGAAAAATCTAAGCAAGGGAATTTTGCACCATAAAATTAAGAACTAAGACTTCCCATACTTAAAATGGGCTTTGCACCTTGAAAATTCAATATTTCTGGCAACAAAATAGTGATTTATGCTCCTATAGA
>CAWVKK010000017.1:0-7672 GCA_963929865.1 uncultured Eubacteriales bacterium
AAAAGTTTGATATTTTTTAATTTGCCTCTTGACAAAAGTCACTTCATAACGGAGGTGGGTTTATGAGCGATTTAAGAAAGACAAAAAGAAAAAAAATCGGGCAGACGGCCGCAGCCGCGGCAAGCCTTTCAGTCCTATTTATCGCCGGGCTGAATATGAACGCCGGTTTTGCAAAAGAGGCTCAAAAAATTCCGGTGATCGCAGAGGTGGCGGAAGCTTTGACATTTCGGGATTACAGGCAGAAAAAAACAGACATGCCGGTTTCAGCAGAAATTCCCAGCATTGAAGAAATTCAGAAAGATCTGACAGGAATGGAGGCTTCCATCTGTCAGGAAATTTATAACTGGTGCAAAGAGTACGCCGATGAGGCGCTGAGCCGGGCGTACAACTGCGGAAAAGCTTTTTTGCTGACAGGCGGGACACAGCAGGAGTGGATGCAGCACAATGTTCAAATTTCAGTCGGATATGAAATTAAGAGCTGGACGCAGGACTGTCTGTCGGTAGCGGTAAAAGAAAAGGAAAACTGGATCTCGGCATACACGCAGGAGGTCTACTATAATCTGAACTTAAAAGAGGGCGGGACGGTATCGTTAGAAGATATCCTGGGCGAAGATTATGTCCAGATCGCCAATGAAAGCATTCGAGCTCAGATGAGCCGGCGGACGGATACCGCGTTTTGGGGTCCTGAGCAGGGAGGCTTTACAACCGTTTCAGACAGCACAAAGTTTTATGTCAATGAAGATGGAAAAGCAGTTGTGGTATTTGGACAATACGAGATCGCGCCGGGGTCGGCAGGACAGATCGAATTTGAGATTACAGGCGCGGCACAGTCTGCCTCCTTAAAAGGTTAAAGGCGCAGTCCTTTGACGTCCTTGATGCGTGAGAGAATGACATGCGTCCGGACGGAGAGCGTTCCTTCGAGAGTATCCATCTCATCCCGGATAAAGCGATCCAGTTCATCCTGAGAAGAGGCGACCGCATGAACGTGGAGGCAGCAGTTCCCGCTCATGCGGTAAATCTGCGTCACGGTATCGCTGCTGTAAAGCCGGTCAATCACATGGTTTAAGGCTTCCGGCTTCGTCTCAATCTCAAAATAGCACGAAATCGCTCCGCTGATTTTTTGAGGATTGATAATGGTTGTATATTCTTCAATGATGCCTTTCTTCTCTAAAGCGTCGATGCGGCTTTTGACCGCGACTCTGGACAGACCGACTTTATCTCCGATTTCGGAATAGGAATATCTGGCGTTTTTTGTAAGAAGAGACAAAATTTTCTGGTCAAGCGAATCTAACTGATCTAAGTACATAAAAAGTTCCTCCTCTGTGGCGGTTCAAAAGGTTAAACCCCTAATCGCGCAAGCTGAAACAGTATTTTGACCTTTTGGACCTGGCGTTTTGGTATGATTATACCATAAAAATCTGAATGCTAAAAGAAAGTATAAATTGACAATATGAATAAATTTTAGTAATATAATTTACATATAGTATAGTTTATATTACGAAAGGAATGAGAAGTGTGGAATCTCAATTGACGCAGGGGAGTATTACAAAAAATCTTTTAAAATTTGCGTTTCCTCTCATGATAGGAAATCTGCTGCAGCAGTGCTACAATGTTGCCGATACGCTGATTGTGGGAAGATTTTTGGGATCTGACGCTTTAGCGGCAGTCGGTTCCTCCTATACCTTGATGACATTTCTGACTTCCATTTTGCTGGGACTGTGCATGGGAAGCGGAGCTTTTTTTTCAATTCAGTTTGGAAAGAGAGATATAGAGCGGCTGAAAAACAGCTTTGTTCTGTCCTTCGTGCTGATCGGCTTGTTACGGTTGTGATCAATGCGGCTGTGTTTCTGGGAATAGACTGGATTATCCAGATCCTGCAGGTCCCGGAAGAAATTACAGGGCTGATGAAAGAATACCTGATCTGGATTTTTACAGGAATTTTTGCGACATTTTTATATAATTATTTTGCAAATCTGCTGCGCGCAGTTGGAAATTCGGTTGTTCCGCTCGTTTTTCTGGCTGTGTCCGCCATTTTAAACATTATTCTCGACCTTGTATGCGTTCTGATTTTTAAATGGGGAGTGGCAGGCGCTGCCATCGCGACGGCGTTTTCTCAATATGTCTCCGGAATAGGCATCTGCATTTATTATTTTGTGAAGTTTCCAAGCCTTCGGATCGAGAAACGCCATCTGTCCTGGAATGCCTCTATTTTAAAAGAGATATCAAAACTTTCCTTTCTGACGTGCATTCAGCAGTCGATTATGAATTTCGGAATTTTGATGGTACAAGGATTAGTCAACAGTTTTGGAACTGTAGTGATGGCAGCTTTTGCGGCGGCGGTCAAAATCGATTCCTTTGCGTATATGCCGGTGCAGGACTTTGGAAACGCTTTTTCAACTTATATCGCGCAGAATTACGGAGCCGGAAAAGAGGATCGGATAAAAAGAGGAATGAAGAGCGCAGCAGCGTGCGCCATCTTGTTCTGTGCGGCGGTGAGTCTGCTCGTATGCGTGTTCGCACGTCCCCTGATGGGAATCTTCATTGACCTGGAAAGGACAGACATTATAGCGGTCGGTGTGGGATATCTGAGAATTGAGGCATCCTTCTACTTCGGAATCGGGCTGCTGTTTTTATTCTATGGATTTTACCGTGCGGTCAACAAGCCAGGGATGTCGGTGGTTTTGACGGTGATCTCTCTGGGAACGAGAGTTGCGCTTGCGTATGCGCTGTCAGCCGTTCCGGCTATCGGAGTGACGGGCATCTGGGCAGCCGTTCCGATTGGATGGATTCTCGCCGACGCTGTGGGAGCAGGATATTATATCCGCTGCCGAACGCATCTGTTTGGAGGGCGGAAGAGACTTGTCACGCTCATAAAAGAATAAAAAGAAACGGGTACATACAGAAAAAAAAGACATTTGCTTTGCGGCAAAAAACCAGCCTGGACTGGCGAGCAAAGCAGATGTCTTTTATCTTAAAACAAAAGCTTTTGTCACAAAAAGAGATATGATACAATGTGTTTCATAGCAGTGAAAAAGAAAAGAGAAGGGAGAAAAGAGAATATGGATCTTATAAAAAGCGGAATTCTAGGTCTCGCGGTGGGAGACGCGCTTGGCGTTCCAGTAGAATTTACCTCAAGAAAAACTAGAGAAATCGATCCTGTGGCTGAGATGAGAGCGTACGGAACGCATCACCAGCCAAGAGGAACATGGTCGGACGACAGCAGCATGACGTTTGCGCTGATGGACAGTCTGAGCCAAAAAGGAACCGTAGACGAGTCTGACATTATGGACCGCTTTTCAGCGTGGGCGTGGGAAAACGCCTACACGGCGACCGGGAAGCGGTTTGATATCGGAAGAACAGTGTATGAGGCTTTGAACCGGTACAGAATCTATCATCAAAATCCGGCTGCGTGCGGGGGAAGCGGAGAGCGGGACAACGGAAACGGTTCTCTGATGAGAATTTTGCCTGCTGTTTTTTATGCCGCGCAGGAAAAATATGGAACCGTGCAGGAGAAAATGGAGCTGATTCACCGGATTTCAAGCTTAACCCATGCGCACAGCTGCAGCCTGATGGGATGCGGAATTTACGCCAACATCGTGTGGAAGATGGCGGCGGAAAGAAAAGAAGATCTCTTTGAGACGGTGCACAACGGCATTGCGGCGGCGTTTGACTATTATGAAAAAGAAGCGGAATTTGCCGGGACGGCACAGCGGTATGAAAAAATCAGAGACGCCGCAAAGCTGAAAAAGTGCCGGGAAAGAGAGATCTCCAGCTCTGGATATGTGGTTGCCACACTCGAAGCGGCATTGTGGAGTCTGCTGACGACGTCCTCGTACCGGGAGTGCGTGCTGAAGGCTGTCAATCTCGGAGAGGACACGGATACAGTCGGAGTCGTTGCAGGCTCTCTGGCGGGAATCTGGTACGGAATGGAACAGATTCCACAAGAGTGGATTGAGGATCTCGCAAAGAAAGAATGGATTGCCAAGCTGTGCGAGGCATTTGAGAACAGTCTGGAATGAGAAGGAAAAAAACATGAACGCAGAGGAAATGAAAAAGAGAATGGCGCGGGGAGAGCTGTATTTTCCCGGGGAAGAAAGCATAGAGCAAGAGCAGAAAAAATGTCTGGAACTGCTGTGCGATTATAACGCGACGCGGCCGTCTCAGGAAGAAAAAAGGCGGTCGCTGCTTGAAGAAATGTTTGCAGAGATCGGAGAGGGATGCTATATTGAGCCGCCTCTCCATTCAAATTGGGGCGGGCGTCATGTCCACATGGGAAAAGGCGTCTACGCAAATTTCGGTCTGACCTTGGTCGACGACGGGGAAATTTTCATCGGGGACTTTACCATGATCGGACCAAATGTGACGGTCGCGACGGCGGGACATCCGATTTGGCCGGAACTGAGAAAGAGAGGATATCAGTACAATGTTCCCGTCAAAATTGAAGAAAACGTGTGGATCGGAGCCGGTGCGGTCATCCTTCCGGGCGTGACAATCGGAAAAAACAGCGTGATCGGCGCAGGCAGCGTCGTCACAAAGGATATCCCGCCAAATGCCGTCGCTGTGGGAAATCCGTGCACAGTGATCAGAGAGATCGGAGAGCATGACAGGCAATATTACTATAAAGATCGGCGCATCTCATGGATGGAGTAGAAAGGAGAATTTCCGATGGAAGATACGACTGAAAAGAAAGACCGCTTAGCGAAGAAAAAAACGTCCAGGCATCTGTGTGCGGGGATACTGGCTCATGTCGACGCCGGAAAGACGACGCTTGCCGAGAGTATTTTATATCTGAGCGGAAGCATCCGAAAGCTGGGAAGAGTCGACCACAAAGACGCGTTTCTGGATACATACGAGCTGGAGAGAGAGCGAGGGATTACCATTTTTTCCAAGCAGGCGGAATTTCAGCTGGAAGACACAGAGGTAACGCTTCTGGACACGCCGGGACACGTCGACTTTTCCGCAGAGATGGAGAGAACGCTGTGGGTGATGGACTACGCTGTGCTGGTGATCAGCGGACCGGACGGTGTGCAGGGACATGTGCAGACATTGTGGAAGCTGCTGAGAAGCTACCGCATTCCAGTGTTTCTGTTCATCAATAAGATGGATCAGCCGGGGACAGACAAGAATGCAATTTTAGAGGAATTAAAGAAGCGGCTTGATGAACGGTGCGTTTCCTTTGCGGAAGCGGGAACAGAAGAATGGATGGAAAATCTCGCCGTGTGCGAAGAAGAGGCGCTGGAGAAATATTTGGAGAGCGGGCGCGTGGAGGAGGAAGAGGCGGCGCGTCTGATCCGGGAGAGAAAGGTATTTCCGTGCTACTTTGGATCTGCCCTGAAGATGGAAGGGGTAGCGCAGTTCCTTGAAGGGTTTGCGCGGTATGCGAAATGCCCGGACTACGGCGAAGAGCTGGGAGCCAGAATCTATAAAATCGGAAGGGATTCAAACGGGAACCGCCTGACGTATCTGAAGGTGACAGGGGGAACGCTGAGGACAAAGATGGCGCTTTCCGGAAAGGAAAAGGACAGCGAGGAAAAGTGGGAGGAAAAGGTCGATCAGATCCGCATCTACTCGGGAGAACAGTTCCGCACCGCGGGGGAGGCAAAAGCCGGCATGATCTGCGCTGTGACGGGGCTGACAAAGACGTACTGCGGGGAAGGGATCGGGGCGGAGCAGAGTACGGCTGCGCCTCTTTTGGAACCGGTCTTAACGTATCAGATTCAGCTTGCCCAGAAGTGCGACGTGTATGGAATATTTTTAAAGCTGCGCCAGCTCGAGGAGGAGGAGCCGGAGCTTCACATGGTCTGGGAGGAGCGGACCGGGGAGATTCACGCGCAGGTGATGGGGGAAGTCCAGACGGAAATCTTAAAGAGTATGATCCGGGAGAGGTTCGGCATAGAGGCGGAATTCGGAGAGGGAAGCATTGTCTACAAAGAGACGATTGCACAGCCTGTGGAAGGAGTCGGGCACTTTGAGCCTCTGCGCCACTATGCGGAGGTCCATCTGCTGCTGGAGCCGGGCGAGAGAGGAAGCGGTCTGCACTTTGAGACAAGATGCAGCGAAGACGTGCTGGACCGGAACTGGCAGAGGCTCGTCTTGACCCACCTGGCGGAGAAGAAGCACATCGGCGTCCTGACAGGGTCTGAGATTACTGACATGAAGATTTCTCTGGTCAGCGGACGCTCCCACCCCAAGCACACAGAAGGAGGAGACTTCCGGCAGGCGACGTACCGCGCTGTGCGGCACGGACTGAAGAAGGCAGACAGCATTCTGCTGGAGCCGGTCTACGAATTCCGCCTGGAAATCCCAAAGGAAAAACTAGGAAGAGCGATGGCCGATATTCAGAAGATGTGCGGAACGTTTCAGACTCCCCGGATTGAAAAAGAAAGCGCCGTTATCACAGGGACAGCTCCGGTTGTCACAATGCGCGGCTATCAGACAGAGGTACTCGCCTACACAAGCGGGGAGGGCAAGCTGTTCTGCTCTTTGAAGGGATATGAGCCGTGCCATAACGCGGAGGAAGTCATAGAAGCAGTCGGATACGACTCAGAGGCGGACCTGGAGAATCCGACCGGTTCTGTCTTTTGCTCTCACGGCGCGGGGACGGCGGTCGGATGGCAGGAGGTCGAAACCTACATGCATCTTCCGCTTGTGACAAAGCCGGCGCCGGGACAAAGACAGCAAAAACAGGAAGAGAGAAACAGCGCCGGGGCAGGCTCGTCTGCCTTTTATGCGGATGAAAAGGAGCTGGAGGAGATCTTTGCCAGGACATACGGCAATGTCAAAGAGAGAAAGAATCCGTTTCGGAAAACCGCAAGCGCCATGGCGAGAGAGGCAGCCAGGGAGAGAGAATACCGGGTCAGAAAGCAGGAAGAGAGAGAAGAGTATCTGCTGGTAGACGGCTACAATATCATTTTCGCCTGGGAAGAGCTGCGGGAACTGGCAAAGATCAGCATCGACGGGGCGAGAACAAAGCTGATGGATATCCTGTGCAATTATCAGGGCTTTAAAAAATGCGCCGTCATCTTAGTATTTGACGCCTATAAGGTTGAGGGGAACAGAGGCGAGGTTTCCAGATACCACAATATCTATGTCGTATACACGAAAGAGGCGGAGACGGCAGACCAGTATATTGAAAAGGCGGTTCACGAGATCGGGAGAAAGTATCAGGTGACGGTCGCCACCTCAGACGCCCTGGAGCAGGTGATTATTTTAGGACAGGGAGCAAAAAGGATGTCGGCGCAGGGGCTGAAGGAAGAGATCGATGCGGTCAATGTTGAAATTCGGAGCGAATATCTGGAAAAGCAGAAAGCGAGAAAAAATTATCTGTTCCGCGAAATACCGAAGGAGCTGGCAGACTTTATGGAAGAGGTAAGACTTGGCAGAAAAAAGATGGAGCAGTACCGGGAAGAACATAAAAAAAGCTTGCAAAAAGAAAAAAAGAATGATATACTTAGTTAGAAATAACTAACCGCATACAATACATACAAAAAAGTTTCCGCAAAAATGGCATGAGAGAAAAACCGCATCTCGCCAGGAGAGTGGAACGGAAAAAGCTCTGTGTAAAGAATCTCATTTATGCAGAGCTTTTTTGCCGGAGAGAAAAAAAGGAAAAATGCCGAAATATGGCAGCCGGAAGAGAAAAATGGACAGACAGAGAAAAAAATAAGAAATC
>CAWVKK010000018.1:0-4865 GCA_963929865.1 uncultured Eubacteriales bacterium
ATCCCTGTTACCATTGTTTTTTCCAAAACTTAGTATACAGGTAAATCCACGTTGCTACAAATGTGAGGTCACTTCATATTGTCCTAAATATTGGATCTTCTTTTCCTTCTACTTTATAGATCCTTTTCGGGTGCAAAAAGTTACAACAAATTTTTTAAATTTTTTATTCTTGAAATGCCGGCGAAAAGCTATTATGATATTCTTCGCAGACAGACTGCTTGTCTGTCTGCGAAAAAACAGAGCTGGAAAAGAAAAAATCAGGAAGGAGCTTTTTCATGACGGAACGCGAAAAATTAGAAAAGGGACTCTGGTATGACGCCAACTATGACAAAGAGCTGCTCGAGGAAAGACTAAACGCGGAAGAACTGTGTTTTACGCTTAACCACACAAGCCCAAGAGACTGCAGCCAAAAGTCTGCGCTTTTGTCAAAGCTTCTGCCTCATATGGCAGAAAATGTCACCATTCTGACGCCTTTTTACACAGACTATGGATACCGCTGCTTCATCGGGTCTGATACCTTTATCAACCACAACGCCTATCTCATGGACTGTGCGCCGATCACCATAGGTTCTCACTGCTTTATCGGTCCTGGCTGCGGAATCTATACCGCCATTCATCCGCTTGACGCACAGGAGCGCAACCGGGGGCTGGAGCAGGCAAAACCGGTTGTGATTCAGGACAATGTCTGGATCGGCGGCGACGTCACAATTCTCCCCGGAGTCACGGTAGGAGAAGGCAGCGTCATCGGCGCAAAAAGCGTCGTCACAGATGATATTCCCGCGAACGTGGTCGCCGCCGGCAATCCGTGCCGCGTCCTCCGCCCCATTACTGAGCAGGATAAAATAGATCAAAAAAAACAGGTTCCATGACCACGGAACCTGTTTTTTTTGATCTATTTTTATTTTGCTGTCTCTTCTGCCCCTTCGCTGTTTTCCGTCTCCGGAACATCGTTGTGGACTTCTGCTACGTTTACCACAACAGCCTCCGGATCTGTCATCAGATCAATCTCTTTGTTCTGCGCGATCGGCAGATCTTTTACCTTAATGCTGTCGCCGGCTCTCAGATTTCCCACATCGATCTCAACCTTTTCAATCAGCGCTTCGGGAACTGCCCGGTAAGAAATTTCATTCAGCAGTTTTTCCAGAACCCCCGTCGTTACCTTTTCATGGTTGAGCAGAACGATCTCTGCAACGGAGTGAACCTTTTCTCCTTTTACCAAAGCCTGAAAATCAATTTCCAGAATCTGATGTTTCATGGAGTCGAAATCAATCTCCTTGATCAGAACATCCATAGACTGTCCGTCTACCTCCAGCATCACCTGGCTGCCTTTTCCGTTTGTCTTAAGAACCCGCTCTGCTTCTTTTTGTGCAATCTGGACCGGCATCGACTCTTTCATTTCTTTTCCGAATACGATACCTGTAACAAAGCCTTCCCGTCTAAGCTTTTTTGCCTTTGTGTTCATATCTCTTTTTTCAGCTTTCAAAGTATTCATTTATCTTTTCCTCCTACAAAACTGATTGCTTAGCGGCCCTCTTTTTCTCAGGTCTGTTAAGTATGTCTTTTTGTTACATGTATATTATAACACATACATCAGAAAAAGTTTCACAAAAATTCAATTTATTTTCTATTATTTTTCGTCTTTTTTATTGTCAAAAGCGAAATCTTCCGTTTTTATTCCTTATCTCTCTTCTCTTCATGCGGCGCTTCGCCCTGATTTCCGGCACTCCGCGTCAAACTCTTTCAGCTTCTGGATCGCTTCCGGGCTTACGTTTCTCGGAACCTGAATCTCGATCGTCACATACTGGTCTCCGTATACGGAGGGCTGATTCATGGAGACGATTCCCTTTCCTTTTAAGCGGATCTTTGTTCCGGACTGCGTGCCTGGCTGAATCTTGCATCTGACTCTTCCGTTAATCGTCGCAATCGTCGCCTCCCCGCCGCACACAGCTGTGAGGAACGGAATCTGTGCGGTGGAGTAGATATCCATTCCTTTCCGCGTAAATCCGGGCTTCTCGGCAACGTGGATCTTAAGCAACAGGTCTCCCGCCTCTGCGCCGCCGCTCCCGGGCAGTCCCTTTCCGCCTAAGCGGATGGCCTTTCCGTCTTCAATCCCGGCCGGAATATGAATCTGCAGCGTCTGCACACTGCCGTTCTCCTTTTGCAGCTGAATCCTTTTTTCACATCCGAAAGCCGCCTCCTCAAAGCTGACGGATATCTCAGAATGGATATCGCGTCCCTTCTCCGGAAACGGCTCTCCCCCGAATCCATGACCGTTAAACCCGTGACCGCCAAAGCTGCCGCGGTAAAACGTTCCGTTTCCAAACTGACTGCCTCCGCCTTTTTTTCCAAACATATCTCCGAACAGATCCCCGAACAGATCATCCATATCCCCACCCTCGAAATGATACGTTCCCGAGCGGTTTCCTTTTTCGTAAAAATTTCTGTATGCCTCTTCCCCCTGCGCGCCTCCTTCAAATGCGGCGTGACCAAACTGATCGTACAGCTTTTTCTTTTCCGGATCGCTCAAAATATCGTACGCTTCCGCCACCTCTTCAAACTTCTGTTTCGCCTGCGGATCTCCCGCGTTCGTATCCGGATGGTATTTTTTTGCCAGTTTTCTATATGCTTTTTTGATCGCTGCTTCGTCAGCGTTTCTGCTGATTCCAAGAATTTCATAATAATCTCTCTTTGCTGCCATGTTAATCACCTCATCCATTCACTCTAAAACAAGGTAAACTATGTTCTATTTGTTATATCGTTAATATAACATTATTCACAGTCAGTGTCAAGAGTTCTCCCCCAATATTTTTCTCTATGGGGCGTCTCTGCCGAATTTTTTTATATTTTGCGCAGATTTTCATCGGTGCCGCAGTCTGTCTCACCCCTCGTACGTCTCCCACCGCCGGATAATCTTCCCGCTCTCTGCCTCGCGGATTGTGCTGAAAAGCGCAATCTGGTTTCTCCACAGCTCCAGATCCAGGTGAAAATGTCCGAAATACCACCGCTTATACTGTACCGCTGCCTGTATATAGTCCAGAAAGGTCGTCAGCTCCCATTCCTGCTCTACATTCGCTTTAATGCCGAAGCGCCGCTGCGTCGACATGTAAAAAACCGTCTCTGACGGAGCCGTGTGCGTGACGATATAGTCGACCCGGTTTTCCGCCTCTGCAAGACGATTCCTTGCATTTTTATACTCTTCGTCACACGGCATTTCCTCGGACCACCAGGATATTCCCTCCACCCTGCGGTACCGGTCAAGCGAATATCCGCCGCCCATGACAAAAAAGCTCTGACCCTGGATCTGATAGATTTCGCCTCTCATAAGGTGGAGCACATTTTTTCGCAGGACGTGCACCTTCCCTCCGCTCCATCCGGTAACCGGAAAGGCATAGAGCCGGTCAAAGTTGCAGTGATTGCCGTCGCAGAATAAAACCGTGTACGGCTGCCTCTCTATCCAGTCAAAAAAAGTATCCTCCGACCCGTATTTCCCGTTCCAGAATCCCACGCCGAAATCCCCTGCGATGATGATCGTATCGCCCGGATTTAACACCGGATCGATCTGTTCCATCCATTTATCCTGATTTCCGTGTGTATCGCCAGTTATATAAATCATTTTTCCCCTCCCCATCTCTGATTTTCCGAAGTCTTCCGTCCAATCCGGAATCTGACGGCTTTCCTGTTTCCGCGCTGTCCGCCTTGTGTCATGTGACTTCTTTTTTATAATGGTATCATGATATGTCTCTTCTGACAGTATAGCACGATATGATCTGTCTGGCGACTTCAGCTGCGCGCTAAAGTCTGGTTTTTTCCCGACCTGATGCAAAATAAAAGAGCAAAAAGCCATGACGCTCTCTGCTCTGCGTGACTGCCGTCCTGTATATGTGTTTACAAAGCTATCCTTTCATCCAATTCAGGATATGCTTTCAGAATTTCCATCCTCTCAATCTTGACGCCCACTGCGTCAATACTTCCTGTTATTCTCACCCAGGCACCGGGAAGTTCCATGAGAACTGCCGGAATCAGATAGGCAAATCTGTGCTTTCTTCTTTCCTTTCCCTTGGCAATGCGGATCTGCCAGCTTTCATAGGTACACGCTCTTCGAAATTTTGTACTCCTCCTCAGGAACAGCTCAGCCGCGTACCGGACCGTATCTCTCTCATAGCTGCATGTCACCTGCGAAGAAAAGGAAAAATCAGATGCAGCAGAAACTTCACATGCCAAAGAACCATAAATCATTTTCATAAACATTTACCTCCAACAATCAACACTTCATAATCAGTTACCTTTCTGCTGTCGGGAGCAGCCCCACAGTGTAGTCAGAAGCACTATGTCTCTGTTGGAAAACTCTACGCAGTTCCAACCCCGCACTCGTCTGATTTTGATTGATTCGTCCCGGTCGGCGGCACGCCTTCCTCGACGTTTTCAGCAGCCAGGCGGAATCTTCGTGCAAAAAAAATACTGCGCCTGTACCAGACAGACCCAGTGTATTTGCTGCAATATGACGCACTAAGCCCCTGACTTCCGACTGCTCCACTAAAAATGATTGTTAGCGCGTATTTGGTTTGTAAATGTTTACGTTTTCATTATATCAATTTTTCTTTAAATGTCAACTGCTTTTTTCCTTGTTTTATCCTATAATCCAGCGCCACGTCTCCAATATAAGCCACGTCTTCCGCCGCATAGGCAAGAGGAAAATTATCAGAAAACAACATCTGCGCCATGTGAATCCTCCTTTTCTTTTTGCTCTTGTTTGCGTTCCTCCAGATACAATTCCAGCGCGGGAGTTTGACAGTTGAATAATAAGAAAAGTGCTTGCAAGCAGCATAAAACCTGCTTTTTTTATGTCAAATTTTTGGTTTTTATAT
>CAWVKK010000019.1:0-32331 GCA_963929865.1 uncultured Eubacteriales bacterium
TTCAAAACCGGCGCGCTCCACCTTCGCGATGATGTCCTCCGGTTTTAATTTTGTCTCGTCGTACTCGATCGTCATGCGGTTCGTCGCCAGATTGACCTGGCTTTCCTTTACGCCGTCGAGCTTTCTCGTCACTCTCTCTACTGCGCTGCTGCACGAAGCGCACGTCATCCCTTTAATCAGATAACATTCTGTCTTCATTTTTTTCCTCCTGTCCTTTCTTCTGTCCGGATCTGTCCTGGGCAGATTTTTTCCCGTACTGCCGGCGGCGGGACGATCCGCCTCTCTATATACCATTACGGGGTACGTGTATATCGTATTCCTGTTTTCTCCGTTTGTCAAGTCCTATGTTTGAAATTTCCTGTTTTTGCCCGGAAGCAAAAGACCGCTTTTTTTCTTGAAACTTTTCTGAAAATTTCGTATACTGTGATCAGAAAATTCGGAAAGGTGGTTTTTATGAGACTTATTGATTTGCATGTTCACTCGAATTGTTCAGACGGAACGCTTTCTCCCTCCGAGCTTGTCTCCTATGCCTTGGAAAAAAAGCTGGCAGCCTTTGCCCTGACGGATCACGATACAACCGCCGGGCTGCCGCAGGCGATGCGCGCCGCCAGAGGAACCGGGCTGGAAGTGATTCCCGGCATTGAATTTTCTACTGAATATCACGGAAAGGATATCCATATCGTCGGGCTGGACATTGACTACCAGTCTGACTTTTTTCAGTCGCGGCTGCACGACTTTCAAAGTTCCAGGGATGTGAGGAATCAAAAAATGATTGCCAAGCTTCAGGAGCATCAGATCGCGATCTCCTGGGATACTATGAAGGAGCGGTTTGGGGACGCGGTGTGGACAAGGGCGCATTTTGCCAAATATCTCGAGGAAAACGGGTATGTCTCCGATATGGATGACGCCTTCGCCCGCCTGATCGGGGACGGCGCTCCCTGCTTCGTCGCCCGGGAGAAGGTCACGCCCGCAAACGCCGTGCGTCTGGTCCGCCAGTGCGGCGGGATTCCCGTCCTCGCTCATCCGCTTGAGTATCACATGTCCAGGCAGGAGCTTGACGTCTTAGCCGACCATCTAAAAGAAAACGGTCTGATCGGAGTCGAGGCTGTCTATTCTAAGCATGTAGGGTATCAAGAAGACGAGATGCGCCGTTTCGCGCGCATTCACGGGCTGTGCGTCTCAGGCGGTTCTGACTTTCACGGGGCGATCAAGCCGTCCATCGATTTGGGGTGCGGCAGGGGAAATCTGAAAATTCCGTATGAGCTGCTCGAGATTATGCGCCGATGCGCTAAAGAGGATGACAAACAATAGAAGGAAGGGTTTTGATATGACATTCAGAGAACAATTTATGGCTGGGATAATTGAATTTGAAGAAATTTTTGACTATACCGAGGACTGGAATTTCAGCGACGACACACGCACACTCCGGGAATATCTGGGACTTACGGAGGAGGAAGAGGATATCTGGATCAGCCAAAGCGATGAGGCGCTGGAAGCCTTTATGAATCAGGAACGTCAAAAGGAGGCGCTTTGATGACCGGACAAAAACATTGTGCGAAAATTCTATTTACGGATTTAGACGGAACCCTCTTAGACGACCGCAAACAGATCTGCCCGGAAAACCGTGAGGCTATCCGGCGCGCCCTTGCCGCCGGGTGCAGCATTGTCATCACGACGGGGCGCCCTTTGGTCAGCGCGCAGAAGCTCTCAAAAGAGCTTGGGCTGACCTCGCCGGGATGTTATTCCATCTCTTTTAACGGCGGGATCCTCTATGACTGCTTTAAAAATCAGGTGATCGCCGAACAGACTCTATCGCACGAGGATGTCAGAAGACTGATAGATGAGGCGAGAGAAGCCGGCATCCATGCGCAGACGTACTCCGATACGTGTGTGATCGCGGAACATCCAAATGCAGATTTTGACCGATATGCCGCCGTCATCCGCATCGGCAAAAAGGTTGTCCCGGACGTGCTTAAGGAGCTTCAATCCAGAAGACCGCCTAAAGTCTTAATGATTGCGGACCACGACCGGCTCGAGCAGTTCCGTCTCGCGACGCAGTCGTGGAGAGAGGGCAGAATTGACACCGTTTTTTCCTGCGACCGGTATCTGGAATTTCTCCCATGCGGCGTCTCAAAGGGGGCGGCGCTAAAGGAGCTGTGCCGTCTTCTCGGTCTTCCGCTGTCCGCCTCGATTGCAGTCGGGGACGAGCAAAACGATATCTCCATGATCGAGGCGGCGGGCATCGGCGCTGTCATGAAGAACGCCTCCGATCAGATGAAGCGGTATGGAAATTATGTCACGCTCTGCGACAACAATCACGGCGCTATTGCAGAGCTTATCGACCGTTTTATGCTCTGACGCTCATCCGCCCGTCTTTTGCAGGCTTTCTTTTTTCTGTTCAGCTGCAGAAAAAGAGAGCCGCAGGAGGAAGCCTTTTGTCCTTACCGGCTTCGCCCCGCGGTTCTCCTTTTTTCTTTCTCTTCTTTTCCTGTTTTTTCCCTATTTTTATGTTATTCTTCTTCGATCTCAATCGGCTCTGCCGGGATAAACACCCGCTTGTTGACCGGATTCTGCGGCACCTTTGCCCGCTCAATCGCCTCCTGGCAGAAGTAGCTCTGGGAGTCGAGCAGAACCTTTCCTCTCTTGTCCTGTTTGACGTATGTGTTGTCCGGCTGCAGCAGGTGCGCCTTTACGTTGTCCTCAAGCTGAATCTGCAGAATATGGAACACTTCTTTTTTCAGGCGCTCGCATTCTACCGGGAAGAGAATCTCCACACGCTTGTCGAGGTTTCTCGGCATCCAGTCCGCGCTTCCCATGTAGAGCTCTTCCATTCCGTTGTTCAGGAAATAGAAAATCCGGCTGTGCTCCAGGAAGTTTCCGACAATGGAGCGGACGCTGATGTTTTCGCTGACTCCCGGGATTCCCACCTTCAGGCAGCAGATTCCGCGCACGATCAGCTCAATCTTTACGCCCGCCGCGGACGCCTCGTACAAAGTGGCGATGATCTGCGGATCGCACAGGGAGTTCATCTTTGCGATGATGTGCGCCGGTTTTCCCTCTCTTGCGTGCTTCGTCTCCCGCTCGATCAGCTTTGTGAATTTGCCTCTGAGCCAGAGCGGAGCGACAGATAATCTGTTCCAGCGCTTCGGCTCGGAGTATCCGGAGAGCATGTTGAATACAGCCGTGGCGTCCTCCCCGATCGGCTCAGAGCACGTCAGGATACCGCAGTCTGTGTACTGCTTCGCCGTCGAGTCGTTGTAGTTTCCGGTTCCCAGATGGACGTATCTGCGGATTCCGTCCTCCTCTCTTCTGACAACCAGCGTGATTTTGCTGTGCGTCTTCAGCCCGACTAAGCCGTAGATGACATGGCATCCCGCCTTCTCAAGCATCTTTGCCCAGACAATATTGTTCTCCTCGTCGAAGCGCGCTTTCAGCTCCACCAGCACGGACACCTGCTTTCCGTTCTCCGCCGCCTGGGCCAGCGCTACGATAATCGGGGAATTTCCGCTGACGCGGTACAGCGTCTGTTTGATCGCCAGGACGTCCGGGTCCTTTGCAGCCTGGCGCACAAAGTCGACGACCGGGTCAAACGTCATGTACGGGTGGTGCAGCAGAATATCGCCCTTGCGGATCTGGGAAAAGATATCCCCCTCTTCCATCATCGCCGGAACCGGCTGCGGAATATACGGTTTTTGCTTATATTCCTCATATCCCTCCAGCCCGTACATTTTCATCAGGAACGTAAGGTCAAGCGGTCCATTGATCTCAAAGATGCCCTCTTCTTTGATGTCAAATTCCTTCTTTAAGATTTTCAGGAGCTTCGGCTCCATCTTGTCTTCGATCTCCAGGCGGATGACCTCGCCCCACTGTCTCTTCTTTAGCTGCTTCTGGATCTCCTTGAGCAGATCGGCCGCCTCGTCCTCATCGATCGTGAGATCTGCGTTTCTCATGATGCGGTACGGGTGGGCGCACACAACATCATAATTTAGAAACAGCTTTCCGATGTTCCTCTCGATGATTTCTTCGAGCAGAATCACCTTCTTTTTTCCCGCTTCTTTTTCCGGGAGCACTACAATTCTCGGAAGCACGCTCGGGACCTGAACCGTGGCGAATTCTGTCTTGCTTGATCCTCCTTTTTTTCGGATCAGCGCGCCGATATTGAGCGTCTTATTGCGGATCAGCGGAAACGGTCTGGACGAGTCCATCGCCATCGGCGTCAGCACCGGATAGACGTTCTCCTCAAAATACTCGTCGACAAATTCCGCCTCATCCTTCTTTAACTCCTCATGCTCTGTGATAATCGTCAGTCCTATATTTTTCAGGGCGGGCAGAATGGACCGGTTGTAGGTGGAATACTGCACGCTCACAAGATCGTGCGCCTCCTTTGTGATCTGCTCAAGCTGCTCGCTCGCCGTCATGCCGGCGATATCTTTTTTCGTGTAGCCGGCATGGACCATATCCTTCAGCGAGGCCACGCGGATCATAAAAAATTCGTCTAAATTAGAAGAGGTAATGCTCAAAAACTTCAGCCGCTCAAACAGTGGGAGCGACTTATCTCTCGCCTCGCTCAGTACGCGGGCGTTAAAGCTCAGCCAGCTCGACTCTCGGTTTGTATAATAGACCGGGTTTGTAAAATCAATTTCTCCCATTTCTTTTTCCTCCTAAAATTAAAAATGCTTTTTCTGGCGGATCACCGGGCGGACGCTGAAGACCTCCTCGAAGAAATCGGCTTTCTCCTCAAAGAGTACCTTTTCCAGCGTGATATCTTTCTGCGTCTCGACCGTAATCGTCAGCTGATTGTCCTTTAGAGCAAATTTTGCGTTCTCAAATTTTTGCTGATGGCTTCTGTCCAGCGCGTTCGCCACGCGCAGAATCGCCGTCAGCTTTGTGATCAGGAGATATTCCTCCTTGTGCATTTCAGAATACGCGACAATCGCGTCATAGTATTCAAATTCTTTTGTGTTATAGCGCACCACATTCGCGATGATCTCCCGCTCCAGATGGGAAAGTCCGATCATTTCCGTCGCCATGATAATGCTGTAGGAGCAATCGGAGACTTCATTTAAGCTGACATATTTTCCGCACCCGTGCAGAATGACCGCGATTCTGAGCAAAAGCCGTTCTCTTTTGCCCATGCCGTGGTTTTTCTTCATCTTGTCAAAAATTCCCATCGCGATTTTTTCCATCGTCTTTGTATGATTTTTATTGCACTGGTACCGCTTCGCAAGATTCTTTGCCTCTGCGATGATATCGTCTTCAAAGTTATGCCCGTTTTTGATCAGCTTCTTTTTCTCGGCATAGTCGTACGCAATGCCGTCGTTCAGGCTGAATCCCGGCATCCAGATCATCTTTGCGTTGCAGATCTCGATAAACCGTCTGTAGATGACGAGAGAAGGGATAATCAGGGAGCTGCTCTCTGACGGAATTTCGTATTTCTCCGCCACGTCCTCCTGATTCTGGCTGATAATCTCTTCATATTTCTTCTGGAAATCCTCTCTCTTAATCATCGTGACAGGATTTTCCTCCGTCCCAGTCTGCATCAGCTCCAGCAGGTAATCTCCAATCATGATGATATTTTTGATTTCCCTGTCTTTTAGATATAGTTTCTGAAAGCTGTTGAGTTCGTTGTTGATCAGCTCCTCCACCAGCCGCTCAAGCTGCGTCTCTGTCTGCTCGACCCCCGCCAGTTTTTCGCGGATGCGCAGGTTTCCGATCCGGATATTCTGCGTCGTGATGAGCGTTCCGTTCTCGAAAAGGGAAATCTGGACGCTTCCGCCGCCTACGTCCACGATCGCGGTTCCGTCCTGAATAATCTGGCTAAACTCTCTTTCATTGGAAGCGATCGACTTGTAGTCTAAAAACCGCTGCTCGGAATTTCCGAGAACCTCCAGATGAATGCCGGTGTGCTTCTCGATATAGTCGACCATAATCAGTTCATTTTTTGATTCCCGAAACGCGCTCGTCGCGCACGCGCGGTAGCCGCTCACCTTATATCCTTCCATGATCTTTCGAAAATCCGTCAAAACCTTGCACAGCTCGTCGACCAGCTTCACTCCGATTTTCTGTTTTGTAAACGCGTCCTTTCCCAGCTCCAGTCCGCTTTGAATGCAGTCGATTTCCTTCATTCCATTGCGGGCGGACAATTCATAAATCTTCATCTCCGTGACGTAGGAACCTACGTTGATTGCTGCAAATGTTATAATTTGCATAAAATTCACCTCTCTGCCTTTTCCGTCCTCTCCAGTCTTGTCTTTTGTCTTCCTTTCGACTGGGTTGTCTCTTTATTTATCTCTCTATTTTATCAATAAACAAGAAAAAAGACCAGAGTCTTTACTTACTTTTTACAAAAGATCTGATCTTTTTTGCCCTGCAGCTTATGTGTTTTTTAGCGTCCTCTGTCTCTTAGCGCTGTCCGAGCAGATAGTCGATAAACTGCTGCGCCGTTCTCCCGGAAAGTCCTCCGTGGTTCAGCTCCCATCTGTTCGCTTCTAAATACAGCTGTTCCTCCGGCATGTCCACATGATACCGGTCCGCAAGCGTCTTGACGATATTCTGGAACTCTTTTTTATCCGGCGATCCAAAGAAGATCGTGACGCCAAACCGGTAGACGAGAGACAGTTTTTCCTGGACGGTGTCCGAAGTGTGCAGCTCTTCGTCTCTCTCCTGCTTGTCCCGGAATGTCTCCCGGATCAGATGACGCCTGTTGCTCGTCGCGTAAATCAGGATATTGTCCGGTTTTTTTTCGAGTCCTCCTTCGATGACGGCTTTTAAATATTTGTATTCGATCTCAAATTCTTCAAATGACAAGTCATCCATGTAGATGATAAACTTATAGTTTCTGTTCTTGATCTGCGCAATCACATCGTTCAGATCCTGAAACTGGTGCTTGTAGATCTCGATAATCCGCAGCCCCTGCTCATAGTAGCGGTTTAAAATGCCTTTGATGCTGGACGATTTTCCAGTTCCCGCCGCTCCAAAGAGCAGACAGTTGTTTGCTTTTTTTCCTTTTACAAACGCCTCTGTGTTGTCAATCAGCTTTTTCTTTGCCAGCTCATATCCTACCAAATCTTCCAGCTTTACATGCGCAATCTTCGTAATCGGGACAATCTGCGCTCTGTCTTCTGTGTGCACAACGCGGAACGCCTTGTGCAGTCCGAGCTTTCCGACTCCGAATTCCTTGTAAAACAGCGTCATATCCGCCATAAATTCCTCTACGCTTTCCGCTTTTCCCAGCTGTCTGCTCAGATCGCAGATCCTGTCGCGGATTCTCTGGTTGAACAGCTTGCTGTTTTCATCGATATTTTCATACTGCTCGATGAGGGAAAAGCAGTCTGTCCCGAGCATCTGCGAGACCGGGGCGAAATTGTAGTCGTACAGTTCTTTGAAAATCTCAAAATCGTGGCGCGCCAGCTCATTGATGCTGCCCTTCACCGGTCCTACGATCTCGCACGACGTGCTGTAGGCGTTTTCATTGTTGACAAGCAGAAACGTCAGATAATTGTGCCACAGATTATGTTCAAACCCGTATGCGGACGCCAGATCGATCAGCCCGTGAATGCACGAAAAAAACATCTCTTTTATCTTTTCCCGTTCCTGCCCGTTCTCCCTTGCCTGCTGTGCATGATCCATGATCCATGCCATCTTCTCCAGGATCTGCCCGTGTTCAAAGTGCCGGTAGATTACAAGCTCGGATATTCTTGTCATTGTTTTTCATCCTCTCTAGTAGTTTCCTAAAATTTTAAAATAGTTTGCCTCTTCCCGGATCCCGCGCAGCGCATTCTTGACTCCGCTGTCTGCGAGATTTCCGTCAAAGTCAACGAAAAAGCGGTATTCCCAGTTTTTCCCCGGAATCGGTCTCGACTCAATCCGGCTCATATTCAGATTATTATAGATAAAGTGGGACAGCATGTTGTAGAGCGAGCCGCTCTTATGTGGAAGTTCAAAGCAGATGCTGACCTTTTTGGCGTCCTCCTCAAAGACTCTCTGGTTGGAGACAATGATAAATCTCGTCGAATTTGCCTCATTGTAATAAATATGCTCCTGCAAGATGGATGCGCCGAAATGTTCCGCCGCGCACATGCTTCCGATCGCCGCCTGCGACGGGTCTTTCTCCTCCATGACCTTTTTCACCGCCACCGCTGTGTTCTCCACCGGAACCTGCTTCCACTGCCTGTGCTCCTCTAAGAACCGGCTGCACTGGCTTAGCGCCTGCGGGTGAGAGTAGACCGTCCTGATCTGTGTAAGATCCGTCCCTTCCAGTCCCAGCAGCGCGTGCTCGCAGCGGATCACCTGCTCGCCGACAATATAATTGTCGTACTCCATCAAAAGGTCGTACACATCCGCCACAATGCCTGCGGAGGAATTTTCGATCGGCAGCACCGCATAGTCTGCCGCTCCCTCCTGGATCGCTTCCATCGCGTCTCTCCATTTTTCCACATGGAACGATGTGATATTACCGCTGAAGTACTGCTGCATGGCTGCTTGGCTGTAGGCGCCCTCCACGCCCTGAAAGACCACCCGCACCTTTTCGCGGTCGATCTGTCTGACCGCGATAAACGGCAGACGTCCGATCACGCCTTTTTTTGCCAGAAGCTGATACTGAAGCTTTCT
This sequence comes from uncultured Eubacteriales bacterium, assembly GCA_963929865.1. Classification (GTDB taxonomy): domain Bacteria; phylum Bacillota; class Clostridia; order Lachnospirales; family Lachnospiraceae; genus JAGZHZ01. The sequence continues at coordinate 8,611 of CAWVKK010000019.1, forward strand.
GCTGATCGCCATCAGCTGCAGGAACAGCTCCTCCACGCCGTGCCTGTTGAAATCGCCGTGCGCAAGCTGTTTAAGATTTTGTATCTTTGATTTTTCTCTTTCTTTGTCAAAAACCTTTTTCCCAGTCGCGATCTTAAATTCTCCCACCTTGCCGCACAGATCCATTCTCTTCTCAAACAGCTCTACGATCTGGCGGTCAACCTCGTCGATCTCGTCTCTGAGTTTTCCTAAATCAATCATGGTGCAATTCACTCCTTAACTGCGTGATCGTCTTCTGAAGCACAGGGTGTTTCCGGTACGGCGCAATCTGCGCCAGAGGATCGAGCACAAACGCGCGCTTGTGCATTTCCGTGTGAGGGATCGTCAGATCCTCGCTCTCCATCGTCAGATCATCGTACAGCAAAATGTCAAGGTCCAGCGTCCTGTCTCCCCAGTGGACCGTCCGTTTTCTGTCCGCCTCCTGCTCAATCTCATGCAGTCTCTCCAGCAGCTCATGGGGCGTCAGCAATGTCTTGAGCTCCATCGCGCTGTTTAGAAACTCTTCCTTCGCCGCTCCTCCGTACGGCTCTGTGGCAAGGTAGTCCGCCACCCTCTCCACGCGGCATCCGCGCGTCTTCTTCAGTGCCTTCACCGCCTGATCCAGATATGCTTTTTTGTCGCCCAGGCTCGACCCCATCGCCACATACGCCGTGTGCCACGCTCTGGATATCTCGACGGAGACGGTCTTAAGCGGCAGCTTGATCGGCGCCCACGGCTTTTTGATCTCCAAATCCAGCTTCTCTATCAGCGGGAAAGCGATCAGCACTTCCATCGCCAGCGTCTCCGCCAGCGTCTCAATCAGCTTAAAGACATGGTCTTCCGCAAATTTCCTGATAAAGTGGCAGACCTCCCCGTAGTGGACGGATTTTGTCAGGTCGTCGCTCTTTCCCGCCTCCCTCGTATCCAGATACATGGTCGCAGAAACCACAAATTTCTGCCCCAGAACATTCTCCTCCGGAAACGCTCCGTGGTTGGCAAACACTTCCAAATCCTTGATTTTTATCTTATCCATCTGTCCTTCTCTCTTTTCTATCTCTGTCCTAAAATTGCCTGTGCCATGGAAATGGCACGCTTATTTTCTTTTACATCGTGGACGCGCACAAACGCCGCTCCTTTTAAGACTGCAAAGACGGTTGTCACAAGCGTCCCCTCGATCCGCTCTGAGGCGGGCAGATCCAGCGTCAGCCCGATCACCGACTTTCTCGACGTGCCGAGCAGAACCGGGAAGTGCAGTTCCTGCATCCGCTCCAGGCGGCGGATGACCTCAAGATTCTGCTCATACGTCTTTCCAAATCCCACGCCGGGATCCAGCATAATCCTATCGTCCGCAATCCCCGCTTTTTTTGCAAGCGCAATCGTCTCCCGCAGGTCGCTGAGCATATCCTCCAGAAAGTTTTCATACGCTGCCTCTTTTCGGTTGTGCATCAGACAGCACGCTGCCTGATGATGTGCAATCACATCCGCCATATCCGGGTCATATTTTAATCCCCAGATATCGTTGACAAGGTCTGCTCCGGCTTTGAGCGCCGCCTCTGCGACTGCCGTCTTGTACGTATCTACGGAAACCGGAATGTCAAAATGTCTCTTTACCGCCTCAATGACCGGCGTTACCCGCTCGATCTCCTCCTGCTCGGGCAAAAGCGTGTATCCCGGTCTTGTCGACTCTCCGCCGATGTCGATGATATCGGCTCCGTCCCGAATCATGTCTTCCGTGTGCTTCAAAGCCGCGTCGATGCGGTTCCACCTGCCGCCGTCAGAAAAAGAATCCGGCGTCACGTTTAAAATTCCCATGATGTGCGTCTGATGTTTTGTGTCAAACACTCTGTTTCCTATTTTCATCCCAAAAGCTCCTTTTATCGGACAATCTGCCTGTTTTTCTTTTCGATGCCCCAGTCGCACTGCTGCTCAGCGCCGCACGCAAAACAGCTTCTCGACATCTTGTCGGCGCGGTAGAGTACTCCCGAAAGAGACCGTTCCTTGGCAGTTTCCCGCGTTCTGTGGTTTAAGATGGCCTGTAAGATCTCTTCTTTTTCTTCTCCCGAAAAACTGCACCGCTCCAAAATCGGTCCGGCCAGCTTTTCGCTCGCAATCTCGTGGCGGACACCCTCATGGTATTGAAGATGTCTCCCTATATCGTGAAGAAGAGCGGCTGCATAGATCCGCTCTCTCTCTAAATTCATATGCTCTTCCAGATTCAAAATCCACGCGATTCTCGCCACATCCAGAAAATGCGCCATATTGTGTCTGCAGAAAATCCGGTCCTTCTCGCATTTTTCAATTTCATGCAAAAAGCTGCGGTATTCCGCGTCGTTGATGATTTTGTTTACTCTCTCCATGTCTTACCCTAATCTGATCATCTGAAAAAATTTATTCTGCAGTTCCGCATTGTCCTGGAAAACCCCTCTTGTCACCATCGTCACCGTCTTAGACCCCGGCTTTTTGATTCCGCGCATAGTCATGCACATGTGCTCCGCCTCAATCATCACCATCACGCCCTGGGGCTTTAAGTGTTCCATAAAAGCGTCCGCGATCTGAGCCGTCAGCTGCTCCTGAAGCTGCAGTCTTTTTGCGAACACCTCGACGGTTCTGGCGATCTTGCTCAGCCCCACTACCGTTCCGTCCGGAATATAGGCGATATGGGCTTTTCCGTAAAACGGAAGCATATGATGTTCGCATGTCGAATAAAAGGTGATGTCCTTTTCGAGAACCATCTCGTTGTTTTCCACATGAAACCTCTTGTCCAGGTGCTGTGCGGCGTCTTCATACATGCCTCCGAAAATTTCCGTATACATTCTCGCAATCCGATCCGGAGTCTCAATCAGTCCTTCTCTGTTGACGTCCTCGCCGATTCCCTCCAATAATAGTCTTACTCCTGCTTTGATTTTTTCCTGATCCATCATTTTTCTTCACTCCTTGCCGCCTCTTCTGTCTTTGTCACCTGCCCCAAAAAAGACAAGGAGCCAAAAGCCAGTATCACATCGTCTTTGCCTGCCATATGCATTGTCTCCTCTACGGCGTCTTCGATCGTATCTGCGGCTTCTACATTTGTGTTATATTTTTTGGCTGCCCGCGCAAGCTCGCTTGCCGGAAGCGCCCGCGCATTGTCCGGCGTTTCAATCGTAAAAATATGCTCCGCCCTGTCCGCTGTCTGTCTGAGTACTTCCTCGTACTCTTTGTCTCTAAACATTCCCATGATGTAAAAAACTTTCTTATCCGGGAAATACAGATCAATGGACTGCCGCAGGACGCGCGCAGCGTCCCGGTTATGGGCTCCGTCAATCACAAAAACCGGATTTTTTCTCAGCACCGTAAAGCGTCCTCTCCACTGCGTCTTTCTCATTCCTGCGCGCAGCTGCTCCTCGGTAACCGGATATCCCAGATGTCTGAGCTGTTCCAGCGCTTCCACCGCGAGGACGGCGTTGAGTACCTGATAGCTTCCGCCGAGGGAAATCTCCAGCTGCCGGTACTGCTTATAGTCAAACGTCTGTCTGTCATATCCGTAGTGGATCTCCCCTACCGTCTCTAAATCCGTCACATACAGACTGCACCGTCTTTCCCGGCACGCCGACTCAATCACCTCCATCGCTTCTTTTTCCTGTCTCGTCGTGATGACTGCTGTCTCCGGCTTGATGATACCGGCTTTGTTCTGCGCGATCTCTTTTAAATTGCTGCCCAGAATTCCCAGATGATCCAGGCTGATGGACGTGATGATCTCCGCCACCGTTGTCTTTACGACATTTGTCGCATCTAAAAGCCCGCCCATTCCTGTCTCCAGGACCACAATATCGCATTTTTTTTCTTTAAAATATAAAAAAGAAAGAGCCGTCTCAATTTCAAAAACCGTTGGATGCGCTTTTCCTTCTTTTGTCATCTGTTCTACGGCATCCCGTATCTGCGTCACCCATCTCGCCAGAGATTTTTTTTCGATACAAACGCCGTTTACCTGAATACGCTCCCGATAGGAAAACAGTGTCGGAGAGATATATCTCCCGACACAATATCCCGCTTCCGTCAAAACAGTCGATACGTATGCGAGTACAGACCCTTTTCCGTTTGTCCCTGCGATATGTATGAACTTCAGTTCATCCTGCGGATTTGAAAGCCTTTTCAAAAGCTCTTTCATATTTTCCAAGCCAAGTACACTTCCGTATTTAGTCACATTTTCTAAATAAACTCTCGCTTCTCTATAATCCATTTTCTCATTTCACTTTCCAAAAAATCTTTTGCTTCATTGACTATTTATTATAGTACACTGCCCTGTTTTTGTAAAGTAGCCATTCTGGATGTTTCTTGAGGAATTCTCCGCGTTTTGCGCCCTGTTCTCTCCTTTTCGCTTCTGTGCGGAAATTCTTGAGCGCACGCATAGTTTCTTTTTTTTCGGGCATCCTAAAGCCATGAAAAATATGATTCGATGCGGAATCTGCGGCTGGTGTCTGGAAATAGCGTGGACTGGCTTTCTCTCTTTTCGCCGCAGAGATCCCAAATTAAAAGGTCAGTCCTCCCTTTGGATGTTTCCTATCTACGGCATGGCGGCTTTCATCCGTCCTCTGTCCAGAGTCATCAGAAAGTGGAGCTTTTTTGCCAGGGGCATCCTCTATACATGCTGCATCTTCGGCACGGAATATCTCTCAGGCTCGATTTTAAAAAAACACGGCAGCTGTCCCTGGGACTACAGCGGCTCTCCCTTTCACATCAACGGGCTGATCCGCCTTGACTACGCTCCTTTGTGGTTTACCACAGGGCTTCTCTATGAAAAGCTTCTGCGCTGACTCTGTCCTGCCGGGCGTATGCGGAAAGCCGCCGCGGCTTTCTGCTCTTCGCTTTGGAGCGCTTCTGCCGGGCAAAAAAAAACTGTACCGGTCTCCCCGTACAGCTTTTTTTCTCAGTCGCCATCATGGAGATCCTGGATGTCAAAGTCTCCTCCGATATCCTCTGTCCGGATGGTTCTTCTCTTAAGCCGCTCCCCTTCTGAAGCGCGCAGGATAAAATCTTTAATTTCCTTTGAATGGCGGATATGTTCGATGCGAAGCGTCGGATCCGTCACATCTCCCCCGTAGCACACGACCGTTCCCAGCCCGAACATTCTCTCAAAAATACTCTGTTCCAGCCGGACGTCAATCACCTTATACATATAGCAGTCGTCTTCCTTTGTGTTGATCAGACCTGCTCTAATCGTAATCAGCTCATCGTTGACTGTATATTTTGTAAAGGTAAAAGGAAGTCCTAAAAAGACCCACCGTTTTCTCTCTTTGTAAACCATATGAATCGTTCCTCCCGCTCTTTTGTTTTTTATTATAGATCAGCTGATCTGCAAATGCAAAACTTTTTTAAATTTCCTTGAAATTTCCTTTTGAATAGTATATGATAATAAAAATGTATGTCAAATAAAGGAGGAAGACTATGAAACACTTAATGAGTCCGCTTGATTTTTCTGTGGAAGAACTGGATCGCATTTTGGATCTCGCCAACGATATAGAAAATCATCCTGAAAAATATGCGCATGCGTGTGCCGGCAAAAAGCTTGCCACACTTTTTTATGAACCAAGTACAAGAACCAGACTTAGCTTTGAAGCTGCAATGTTGAATCTGGGCGGCAGTGTACTTGGTTTTTCTTCGGCTGATTCCAGTTCTGCTGCAAAAGGCGAGAGCGTGTCCGATACCATTCGTGTAATCTCCTGCTATGCAGATATCTGCGCAATGAGACATCCCAAAGAAGGGGCTCCTATGGTGGCAGCCTCAAAATCTTCCATTCCGGTTATCAATGCCGGGGACGGCGGACATCAGCACCCCACCCAGACCTTGACCGACCTCTTGACGATCCGGTCTTTGAAAGGACGCTTAGACAACCTCACGATCGGTCTGTGCGGCGATTTAAAATTCGGTCGCACCGTTCACTCCCTGATCCACGCGCTCGTCCGCTATCCGAATATCCGTTTTGTCCTGATCTCTCCGGAGGAACTGCGCATCCCCGATTATATCAAGGAAAATGTTCTCGACAAAAACCACATTTCCTATAAGGAAGTAGAGCGCATGGAGGACGCTCTCCCTCATCTTGATCTTCTGTACATGACCCGTGTGCAGAAGGAACGGTTTTTCAACGAGGAAGACTATGTGCGCATGAAGGACTTCTACATCCTCGACAAAAAGAAGATGGAGCTTGCTCCTGCGGACATGCTGGTGCTTCATCCGCTCCCGCGCGTCAATGAAATCTCCGTCGAGGTGGATGAAGATCCGAGAGCCGTCTATTTTAAACAGGCGCAGTTCGGCGTCTATGTCCGTATGGCGCTGATTCTGACACTGCTGGAAATTGAATGTTAAAGCTGGGAGGTAGGAAAACATGTTAAATGTAGGTCAGTTAAATGAAGGTTTCGTTCTCGATCACATTGAGGCGGGAAAAAGTATGGAAATTTACCGCTATTTAAAGCTGGACAAGCTGGACTGCTGCGTTGCCATCATCAAAAACGCCCGCAGCAACAAGATGGGCAAGAAAGATATCATCAAGGTTGAATGCCCGATCGACATGCTGGACTTAAACATTTTAGGCTTCATTGACCACAATATCACCGTCAACACAATCAAAGACGGCGTCATCGTGGACAAAAAGGTACTGTCTCTTCCTAAGCAGCTTGTCAACATCATTAAGTGCAAAAATCCCCGCTGCATTACCTCGATCGAGCAGGAGCTCGACCATGTCTTCATCCTGACAGATCCGGAAAAGGAAGTATACCGCTGCAAATACTGCGAGGAAAAATACAGCGGTCATAAAAAGAAACATTAAATCATGAAAAGCAGCGCAAAAGAAGGCTGGATCCGCAGATTTTTTCTGTCGGTTCAGCCTTCTCTTCATTTTCCCGCATTCACGGGGCGCTTTTTGATCAGTCTTTCCCTTTTTGTTCCTTTTTTTCTTTTTTCCTTCCGGTATTTTTTACAAACTCGGTACGGCACTTCGGACACGTAATGCTCAGCTTTCCTTTTCTCTTCGGGATGCGGATCTTCTGCCTGCAGTTCGGACACTTATAAATATGGAACTCTTTTCTTTGTTCCATCATATATTTTTCTTTGTTCCACTTCCCGAACAGTCTGTTTCTAATCTGAAGGTACTTCTCATTTTCCTGGTGACGCTTCTGCACGTTCCTGGAAAAGATCCGAAAGTACGAAACCGCCAGCAGCGCGATCAGGATGCCGTCTGTCACCGGATTTCCGATCAGAACGGAAAGGATCAGCAGAATCAGCAGGATCACCATAGAAAATCTCGACAGTTCATCGACTCCGTACCGCCCGGACATAAAATTGCGGAATTTTTGTTTGAAACCTTCCATTTTGTATTCCTCCATGTACCGTATCATTTTTTCTCTATCTACCATTATACAAAGAAGAATTCTGAAATCAATTAACTGCGTATAAACTTTCTGTAAAACAATTTGGAACCTGCCGTTTTCTGCGAGTTATTCTAAGAAAAAACCTAAGCGAACACTTCTCCGCCCTCCTCGTGATTCTCCTCGTCGTCGTCCTCTTCCTCTTTTTCCTGATCCGGCTCCGTCTCTTCCGCCGCCTCCTCCTGCCGCTCATTCTCAGCCTGTTTTCCCATCAGAAGATGCGCCAGCTTCCGACGGATTTTCTCCAGAAATTCTTTGAGCTTCGGGATCAGGGTCTCATGGATCCACTCGCGCATTTTCGCCGTGCACTCCGCGATCTCTCTGGCTGTGCCGCATGCGATCTCTTTTATATATTTTGCCATATAGTTGAGTACTTCTATCACTTTATAGCCGCTGAACATCGCCACGATCACAGCGATGATTGTTCCGAAGATGCCGAATGTCAAAATGCCGGATACCAGTCTGAAAATCACGCTGAACACTGCCACAGCCGCCACGCCGATCGAGACGGCGACTAAAAGTCCCAGCGCCGTCATGCAGATTTTTTTCAGTCTTTCTTTTACCTTCTGCCAGGAAATTTTTCCAAGGATTCCCTTCACTTTTGTCTTTGCCGCCTCAAAGGCTGCCGAGATGCCGATGCTGATCTCTCTTGCCCCCATCTCCTGGGAAATGGAGGAGAGCTTTCCCTGTCGCTGTAAAATGAAGACGGCGGCGGATACATAGTATTTCTTATTCTCGTCCTCAAATATTTTTTCCAGCTCTTCTCCCGCCTTTTCTCCGATCAGCTCAAAGACTGCCTCTGTAAACGGATTTTCCAGGCTTAAAGCGGAAAATTCTTCCAGGTATTCCGTCACCGCCTCTTTTAAGATCTTTAGATCTTCCTGTGTGATCTCGCCGTCTTTTTTGATTTTCACGTCCGTGGCAGGCTTGATTCCATATTCCGGATTTTTTGCGATCACGTCCATGCCGGCGGCCAGAACGCCCGCAAAAATCTCATACTGTTCTTCCACGCTTTTTTTGCAGACAGGAGACTGCTCCACAATCTCTGCTATCATGTCTTTTGCATCGGTCTGTTCTCCCTCTTCCATCCAATGCTGAAACGTCTTTGCTCCCTCCCAGATTTCTTCTACGACCCCGGAGACGTCGATTTCATCCAGTCTCGCTCTCAGAGATATCGATACGTTCTCCTTCACCGACAAAGTGTCATTTGCCTCATTCTCCAGCTCCTGCGCCAGATCAACAATTTCTTTTACTTCCTCTTCTTTAAATTTCATACTTTTCGTCTTCATACTCTTACCTCTGTCTTCATCCAATCCATTTCGTCCTGTTTCTGTTCCTGCGTCCCGCCACAATCCGCCCTGTGCTTTGCCGCCGGTATCTTTTCCGCCCGGCATCGCTTAAATGCCCGCTCGGCCGCACGGAGAATAAAAATTCCTCCCAGACTGTCAAGTCCCCATATAGATACTGCGATCAGAGTTCCCACTGTCACGCCCAGCATCCCCTCGTCGAGCAGTTCAAAGACAGCGTCCGAGATGAGTTCCTCTTCCATCCCGACCGCAAACACCATTGCCGTGCCGATCACTCCCAAGATGACATGGCGCATCACATTCCAGATCTGGCTTTGATCGTCGGGGCAGAAATTCTCCGTCTCCCGCGTCCAGTTTTCTTTTATCACAGTCTGTCCCGCGGCACATGCTCCCATCAGTTCCGGATACTGGACAAGATTGTGCTGAAAAATTCCGTTGGCGCACGACGCGTACTGTGCGACCGCAAACAGAAAGCTGCCGTTTTCAGAAAATTCTTTCTGTTTCTCCCCTGTGTCTTGATATGGTCCCCGCAAGGAGGCGTCCGCCATGACGTCCCGCAGCTGCCAGAAAATTTTTTCTTCCATGCTTTCAATCTGCGCTGCGCATTCCCGTTCCATTTCTTCCTCTGAAAGCGCGGCTCTTTTTGCAGTCTCAGCGCTGTGCAGCCCGCAGCATCCGGTTTCTCTTTGCGCTGTGTCGATCCATTGCAGGTAAAATCCTTTTTTTTGCGCTTGTGTCAGATCTGCCGTGATCTCCCCTATCATCTTCTGCGCAAACTCTCGGCTCGTCTTCGCCGCGCTGCCGCGAAGCAGACGCCGGAACTGAACTTGTCCGCTGCTGATGCGCCCGCAGACTGCACAGGCGTCTTCCCAGTCTATGTTTTCGCACACGTCGCTCAGCGCCTGCGCGGCATATGTGACGGTGACTGCCTCTTCCTGCGGTTCTTTCGGTCTGATCGTGTTGTAGCAGTCTTTAAGGTGCTGTCTCTGCCTGACATTGAAATACACTGCTCTCACCTCCTATTTTCGTTGACATCTCTATCTTACCAGAAACGTGTCCCGATTTTGAACACTCTCATTGATCATTGTGATTTGATCATCTTTTTTTCTTATCCCCGTTTTTTTTGCTTTTCTGATGGATTCTGGCGATTTCCGAGGAAATGCGGCGGTACAGATACGCGTCGTACGCGTTTGTTCTCTCTGGAAGTTTTGTCTCGTCAAATCTGCATTCCTCCCACTGGTACGCTTCAAACGGAAACAGGTTGCTGCTGCCGGTGCCGGCATACTGATTTTTATAGGAAGACAGCCAAAATCTCGCGATATCTTCCATATTTGTCACGCCGTATGGCTGGCTGTATGGACTCTGGGCTGTCTGGAGCAGCTTTTGCAGGTACAATTGCGCCGTATAGGGGCGCTGCGCCTTATCCTTTCTGAGATTTCGGTTTGTCTGAGCGACCAGGCTTTCTATATTTGCTCCGGTATAAAACATATCTTTTCTGTTTTTTTCTCCGTAGAGGGCAATCTCGTCCAGAAACTCCTGCGCCAGCCGGTCATACTGAAACGCCGCCGAGAGCAGCGTTCCTCCCGCCGATTCGTTGGCGCGCCTCAGATGAAACGTCAAAATCTCTCTCAGCTCTTCACATGTCGGCATAAAAACGCAAAAACGCATGTCGAACCGTCCGTCCCTCAGCAGCTCCGGGCGCAGTCCGCTGACGCTGTTGCTGGTGCCGAAGAAGAAAATCGGTTTGTCGTTTTCCTGCATCCAGTCTAAGAGCGCGGTCAAAATATTCATCTTGACTTCGTGGCTGCCGCTGCCGTTCATCTCAAATGTCTTTTCCATCTCATCCATCAAAACGACGCACGGCGCCAGCGCCTCGATCCGCTTTCGGCACCGCTTAAAATTTGCCTCTGAATCCCCGACCAGCCCTCCCAGGAGGTTATCCATGCGGAACTGCACCAGTGGAACCTTTCCCTCTGTTCCTCCAAGACATGCCGCCGCCATTTTCGCCGCCTGCGTTTTTCCGCTCCCCGGCACGCCTGTCAGCAGCACCCCCTTCGGCGCTTTGCTCCCATATTTGAGCGCTTCTTCCGGAAAAATCAAGTCGCTGCGGATATCGTGGAGCCATCTCTTTAGATTTCCCAGACCGGCAACCGCGTCGTCCGCCTCCAGCATGGTGATGGTGCTGTCCCTTCTCGCCTCCTCTTTCTTGTAATCCGTCACACACTGCTTTCTCCGGCATCTGATTTTATTCCAGTTTTCTTTTTTCCCCGTCGAGTCTTTGCTTCTCCCGAAAAAGCTTCTGTATTCTGTCTGCAGATCCGCCAGTATCTCCTTGATCCCCTGTCTGGAAATCCCTTTGAAATCTCTTGCCGCCTCTTCAATGCGCAGCCTGTCTGCCTGCGCCAGTTCCTGTTTCCAATTGCGGTACATATTGTGCGACGCAGGCAGATATCCGTTGTCTTCCCTGTATGCCTCCCGGTACAGAAATTGCTCGATATCTTCCAGATCCATGCCGGGCACATCGATCATCTCGATGCTGTCCTCCAGACCTTCCGCCAGCCTGCCGTCCCCGTCCGCCAGCTTCATGACAGGGCTGACCAAAAATAAGACGATGAACCGCCCCGTCTCCTCCTCTTCTCTCTTCGCCTCCGCCAAAAACTGTTTGAGGAAGTGGGAAGCCGTGCTTTTTTTTATGATCTGAAAATCCGTCAGGCAGAAAAATACAGCCTTATTTCTTTCCGGCTCCGCGCCGGCCATCCCTTTCATGTCCTCGCCTTCTTCCTCCCTTGAGAAGCTTCCCGCCTTGATATACCGCTTTTCTGCAAGCGGAAATACCTCGTATGCGTCCTGGAGCAGATGGTTCATGAGAAAAAAGTCGTACAGCGTGTCGCTGTTGACCGTCTGAATCAATTCCTCCATTTTTCCTCCCACGCTGCCTCTTGCCAGTCCCCTGACGGTGTCGGAGGCTTCGCTGAAGACGGATTCTAAAATAGCGCGGTCTTCCGTAATCAGAAATACGATATGTTTGCCTCTGCTTTTTATCATCGACAGCCGCTCTTCAATTTTATGCATTCTGGACATCGTTTCACTTCCTTTTCTTATTCCTCTGTCTTCTTCTCATGGCGCTGAATAAAATACGGCGTCAGGCTCTCCATATACTCCTCCAGCTGTTGGTCCATATTGCTTACGATCGTCTGATACAGGTTTTTCTTTACATTGTGCGTTTTATCGGAAATCTCGTCTGAAAGTCTGCCCATCACGCTGTTTTTATGGCTTAAGATATAAATCTGTATTTTCTTTTTTTCTTCTCTCGTCAAAACGGTGTCCCACGTCACCGTCTTTCCGATTCCAAAGAATCCCAGACGCATCCCAAACGGCAGAAGGGATCTGAGCCGTATCTTGATCTTGCTCAAATCGCCCTGAAAAGAATCGATGATATCCGACTGTGTTATCTCATACCGGTAATTTTCCTTTGCGTTGGGGAAAAGCTGGCGGAAGCTTTCCTCCATATCCGTCTGGATTTCTTCCAGAATGCGGCTGTTTTGGAGGACGCCTTGAATATCTTTTGCCATCTCATACGTGGGGCGCGAAAAGGGAAGCTGCAGCCAGTCTCTCATCGTTTTCATCTCGTCCTTATCCATCCACTCCTGAAACTGCTCGACATAAATTTCCTGCCACAGATGGTCGGCGCAGCTTTTCTGCACCTGGCTTTCCAGCACAGGCTTAAGGATTAAAAATCTGTCGTGTGCCTTTTTTTGAATTGCCTGCAGCGCGATATATTTTTTGATCTCCACACCACCCATATAGGCGAGTCCCTTCGCCACAGAAGAGTGCGGATCGTCCGTCCTGTCTATTTTGATCTGTCTCTTTTTTGTCTCAAAAACCTCTTCGATTGTCTCCCTGACAAACGGCATCACCGTGGCTCCTCCAGACAAGATAATCCGGTCTATTTTTCTGGGATTGCCTTTTTCATCCCCGCACCGTCTGAGCGCGCCTCTGCAAAAGTCCGCGACAGCCTCGTAAAAACTCGGATAGCACTCTTTCTCCTCCGGCTCCAGCAGATTCGATTTTCTGACGAACACCGGCATCTTGTAGACGACGCGGTCCATAAACTGCGCGTCGATTTTGCGGCATCTCGGAGTTCCGCTCACCGTCATCTCATAGATGCCTGTTCTCTTCTCCGCCCCCGTCTGTCCGTAATAGCGCTCTTTTTCTTTTCGCAGCTCCAGCAGGCATTGTCCCTGCTTGGGATAGATCGAACAATATTTTTCTTTTCGCAGCTCCAGCCGTCTCTCAATCGGCGCCGTCCCCTCCTCCCAGGTATCGGCGAGGAAAAGATCCAGCATATTTTCATCCATGATTCCGCCGCCCACCTGTCTGCTGTACTCTGCAGCCACCTGGTTTCCCTCGATCACCACACAGTCAAACGTGCTTGCGCCTCCGTCGATGATCACAGCAGTCTCCCTGCCGTCGATATTTCCCTTGGAAAATTCATACGCCAGCGCCGCCGCTGCTTCCGGATAGACGATCACGTCAATCTGTCCGTCATAGACCCCCTCTTCTTTTAGCTGGGGCAGACTTCTGCTCAAAATTTTCTGATATTCCTGCTCGCTTTTTTCCCACAGACCTCCCGAAGGTCTTCCCACAAAAACGACGGTTTTCTTTACGTCCTTTAAAGATCTGCTGTACGACTGATTATATTTGAAAATCGCTTTTATCAGGCAGTAAAACGTGCGTTCCATCAAGGTTTCATACGTCGGCACATCCTCTCCCAGCAGTCCGTTGTAATGATTCAGCGCATATTCGGGCGGACACTTGATATTGCTGTACACGTACTGGGACTGGCTGAAAATCGGGGCGTCAATCACTTCCTCGCCGTTGTTTTGCCTGGAATAAACCGTATACAAAATCTGCTTGCTTGCATTGTTTAAGTTAAACGCCTCGGTACGCATCGTGTGTTTTTTGTTTTCCTCCTCGGCAATTCCGCCCCGGAAACTGCTCAGCTCTCCCGCCCCGAAATCGACTCCTATAATATTGATATTTTCCAGATCTTCACTGATATCTGAAAAATATTCCGGGGAGATTCCAAACTCTTTCCACATATCAAAGCTTCTTATCATTTACGATTCCTCACTCTTTTGCATAGTATCCCACATTCGTTCCGTATCTGACCAGCCTTCCCTTTGCGTTTTGCCGATCTTCATACTCCCTTACAAAGATCCCCGGCACGCAAATGCCTTCCTCACCGCACGGAAGGAATTCTTCCCTCATCGCAGCCGTCATCTCCGGATCATCCCGGTATCGGAAGCAGATGCCGGTCTTTTCCTCCAGGAGCAAGTCGACCGGCTTTTGCGCGCCGCTCTCATCTGATACTCCCTCCTGTAAAAAAAACGCCATCAAAATCTCTGCGGCATTTTGAAACGCCGTCTGTCTTTGCTGTTTCAGCCTCTGTTTTTCCAGATCCTGCCTATATTTTTTATATTTTTCCAAAACCTTTTTTTGTCTCTCTTGATTTTCCCGGTACCGTTTCAGATTTTCCTTCGGTCTTGTCTCCAGATCTTTGCCTTCTAAAAGAAGGGTATCGGCTCCGGTCAGAAAATAGGAATAGTTTTCCGGCTCTTTTTTCTGAGTCGTCTCCAGACACCCTTCCCGCAGTCTCTGCCGGATTTTGTCTTTCTCATAAGAGACATCTTTGCCGGCTTTTTCCTTTCCCAGCATTGACTGCAGCGTCCAGGCGACGTCATTGAAAATTTTTTGGTACTCCTGGCTCTTTTGCTCCTGCACGCGGAGCATACTCTCTACGGTCTTTAAAAGCTTTGCATTTTCCTCCCGGTAGCTTTCGCACAGCGCTTCATATTTTCTGCACGCTTCCCGGTATCTGTCGATGACGTCCTCCCGTCTTTTAATCTTCTCTTCCAGCTGGCGGCTCTGATCCCAGCCTTTTTTTCTCTCCTTTATATCGGAATGTCTGATCATATCACGTTTTTCTTCCATTTTCCGCTCCCCTTTTTTCTTCTCTGATAAAAGATCCCAGATACGCGCCGAATATTTCCAGCTTTCCTTCTCTCTTCACGAAAAATCCCGGATACGGGATGTCCTTTGCCTCAGCCTCCGTAAATGAACGCCTCAGCGACGGATATTCCCTAAGCCTTTCATCTTCGGCAAACATCACAAAAACTCCATTTTCTTCCAGAATATTTTTCAGCGTCTGAACCGCTCTTTTTACGGTGTTCCACTCCGTCTCTTCTCCCTGGACCGCCTCCTTTAACAGCTCCGTCACCATTCCTGTCTTTTGGACAATCTCTCTGGCACAGAGCAAAAAGGGCTTTCTGCTCCCGTCTGACAGTTCGTTCTGCTGACCGGACAGCTGTGCGCTGTACTGTCTGAGCAGGCGCTCTACCTCCTCGTCGGAGCTGCTGGAGAGCTTTCTTCTCATCCCTTCCCGGTCAAATTTTTCCTCCGTCCCCGGCAAAATCACCTTGCGGTTTCTCACGATTCCCCCCGCGCTCTCAATTCTCTGCGCGATCATGGGAAGAATTCTTTTTTTTACGCAGCGGCACACTGTCTCTCTTGGGAGAAGCGTTTCGACCGCCTCCATCCCGATCAGCTCCTGAAATGTGGGAATCAGATCCAGGAAAAGCTTTCGATAGGGCTCGCACTGCCGCGCCTCCCAGACCGCTTCTTTCTGTCTGAGCAAACGCTCTCGCTTTTTTTCTTCCTCTCTTTTTCTCTCCGCAAAGTTCAGCGCCGACTGTTTCTCCATAGTCATCTGCGCGCCGCCGTCAAATGGCTTCTCCTGATTTCCCATAAAAGGCTTTGCACGATTTCCTTTCTTCGCGCGCCCAAAGAAAAAAGCTGCTGCCGCTGCCGCTATCATGACTATTCCAAAGATCCAGGGCAGACCGTCTGCGCTGCCTTGCTGTTGTGTCTCTTTGACCGCCGCCTCCGTGTATGCCTCTGATGCTGCCTCTGAAGAGAACTCTGTTTCCGTTTCCGTCTCTGACCAGACAAGCATTCCGCTTTCTATCTGTTCCATCTCAAACACCTCTCTATTCTCTCATTGCGCCGCTTCTCCTATGTCCTTTTGAAACTGATTTCTGAAAATCCATACGATCTCTGCCTTTCCCCGCCGTCTGCAGCGGACCGCGATTTTTTCTCCTCTTTCTGCAAACGCGCTGCATATCTGCGCAACGCTTCCGCTCTCTAAGCCTTCCGGTCTGCAGCTCCACGTCTGCGCCTCATCAAATCTTCGGAATATAATCCGGTCCTGCACCGCATACAGATAGCCGCATCTGTTCAGCTCGACAGCTGTGACGCTTTTTATGACGGCTCCGTCGTCCGTCGTCATCACGCTGCTGTTTTCTAAGACCGCATAGCGCCGTTCACGGTCTGTCCTCGTAAAGACGGCTTTTACATCTGTAAAGTTTGCCGACAGCTCCTGCGCCGACCCAATCTGTTCAATCATCCTGTTTTTTCCCACGATCGCCGCAATGCTGTTAAGCCCTACATAAATCCAGTGAATCTCTTTCCACCTGCGTATCTTCTCCGAGGCGATATTTGTGATGAGATTCCCCTTTTTTGTCAGAAGGGCAAAATTCTGTCCATACGCTGACACCATCGCAATCTGAGCCTCATCCCCTTGTTCTCTGAGCTTTTTTTCGGCATCTTCCACATGCCACCGGATCTGCACCGGCGTCTGCATCGCCAGCCGGCCGTCCCGGCGGTATCCGATTACTCCGATGCCGGAAGCATAGGCAAATCCTGCCAGTTCTTTTTCCTCCAGCACGGTTTTGCCTTCATGGTTGACCACCTTTCCCTCCTCGAGATATAAAATTCCAGCCTCTCCCCCGTCAGCGAGCGTACCGCCCGTGTCTTCCTCTTTCCATATGGGCTTATGCGTCTGAAAGCGCGATACCGTCTCCTTGATAAAGCGTTTTTCCTCCTTTGAGATCTTTCCTCTCGGATTTCCCTGAATCATCAGCAGCAAAAGCAGATAGAAGACCGCCGCCGCCTGCGGATTCCACCCTGCTGTCTTCTCTTGCGCCATCTCATCGAGAAAGTCTGCATTTCTGGTGCAAAAATCGGACCCGTCATGGCTTCGGCTGCTTTTTGCAGTCTCTTTAAGCTTTTTTTTCAAAGTCTCTTTTAGGAGGCGATCTCCGTCCAGGCATTCCATCTCGATTTCATCCAGACGCCCCTCCTCATATCTCTTTAAGATCTCTGTGATCTCCTTCACTGCGTCTGTCGTCTGCGCGTTGAGTTCATTTTTTTCGAACTCCAGCAGTGTCCCATTCTCTATATTCTCCCATATGTTCGGCAGATCAAAGTGGTTTCTGAATCCGCCGATGTTTACAATCTTAATGTCTTTTAGCTTCATATCGTTCCTCCCCGCCGTCTCTGATCCAGACCGGCCGCATTTTTGTTTGATCCGATCTGCTGTTCCTCTTATTTTTCTGAAAATAAAGTGTGTTCTCCGACTTCCTCCAGCAATTCGTCGATCTTGATCGGATCGTAAATCCCGTGCCGGACGCAGCGCGACACCACACGGTCCATGACGTCTGTCTTTGGCATCAGAGAATGACCGGCCAGATTCACCAGATAATACATCTCCCAGTAGTCAAGATGCAGCACGATCGCCATCTTCAGCACATTTTCCTTTGCCGTTTTCGCATGTTTATTGTCCCGCAGGCGGTACCAGAGAGAACGGTTCATCCCGATAGCGTTGTATACCTGCGAATCTGTCTTCTGCGCGCGGTCTATAAAAAAAGTCAGCTGTTCAAAAAATTTCTTCTCGCTGCCGCTTCGAAACCGGATCTCTTCTTTGAGCATGTCCATCACTTCCCCAAAAGTCGTTCCCGGTTTTTGCCGCGTCTGATCCATCTCCTGCACGACGGCCCGCAGCGCCCTTCCGTCCGGTTCTTCCCATCCAAGATCCTGGATGATGGCGGCGATCTGTTCCTCGTCCAGTCTTTTCAGCACTTCTATCAGGAGCCGCCGCGTACTTTCCTTTTCCTTATCCATGATCCCGTCTCTCCTTTCGCAACATTGGCGGACGCACAGTATCCCTCCGTTCGTTTTATATATCAGTATACCTCGCTTTTCTTTTTCGCACGCACAATCTATTTTATCATTTTATGACAAAAAAAAAGAAAAAAATCCAGCCTTTGCGTGAATTTTCTTCCTTTTTCTTATCTCGGCTGCGTCCTTTCACAGGCGCAGCAGTAACCAAATGGCAGCCAAGCACAAAAAAAGACCACTTTTTCTGGTGATCCTTTTTCTGTGACATTCCATTTTTCTTATAAAATCAAGATTTTTTGAGAAGCTGGAAAAGAGACTTGAACTCTCGACCCCTTCATTACGAGTGAAGTGCTCTACCGACTGAGCTATTCCAGCGAAGTGCAGTTCCTCACTGCACTTTGTTATTATATAACCTTTTTTTTGATTTTGCAAGTCTTTTTTTTATTTTTTTAAATTTTTTTATTTTTTAAACAATTACGACAGCATTGAACCCACAATCTGGTTTACAGCGGAGCCGTCTGCCTTCCCTTTCACGAGCGGCATCAGTTCCTTCATCACTTTGCCTTTGTCCTTTCCTGTCGGATTTTCGATACCAAGCTTCTCCAGGACGGAACGGACCGCCTCTTTGATCTCCTCTTCGCTCATCTGCTTCGGGGCGAATTCTTTTAAAACGTCGAGTCTTTTCCGGCACATCTCTTTAATGTCTGTGCGGTCTGCAGGAGCCAGATCCATCGTCTCTTTCGTCTGCTTTATTTCCTTTTGGACAACCTCGTCCTCTTCTGCCTCCGTCAGATCGGCGCGCTTGTCAATCGCCTTGTTTTTCAGGGCGGACAAAAGCATAGACAGGGATTCTTTTCTCTCTTTGTCTTTCTTTTTCATCGCTTCTACCATCGCTGCCCTTACTTCATCAATCCTGCTCATCTTTGTCATCCTCTCATTCTTTTTTGTAGGCTGCGCGTTCTCCTCCAATGTATTTGGCTCTGGTCCGCGCGCACACGAGATTCGCCTCTCCTATTTTTTTCCGGCTGATCCGGACCGGAACGGCGACATGTCTTAAGTGCATCCCGATCAGGGTATCTCCGATATCCATTCCTGCATGTGCCGAGATAAACTCCACGGCAACTGCGTCTTTCATTCCCCGGTATGCCGCCGTCGCAAAAGATCCCCCCGCTTTCGGCTGAGGAACCACGTTGACGATCTCAAAGCCATACTGCTTTGCCGCCTCCCTCTCCAGAATCAGCGCACGGTTTAAATGTTCGCAGCACTGCGCCGCAAGATAGACGCCATGTCGTTTGGCTGCCTGATAAATCCCATCAAAAATAGCCGCTCCAAGCTCTTGATTCGAAAACGTTCCGATCTTCTTTCCTGCCGCCTCGCTCGTGGAACATCCCACGACCAGAATTTCTCCTCTCTCCAGGTTCGCCGCCGTCAGCAATTCCTCCGCCGCCTCTTCTGCTTCCTTTCTGATTGTCTCCATCATGAAAAAGCCATCTCCTTTTTTATCATTAAAGAGGGCGGGCCATCATCCTCACGGTTGAAACCGTGGGTTTTCCCACCCGCAAAGGATTATAAAATCGCTATCAGCTGATTCATTACGTCCTCTACATTTTCATTGATAACCAGATCTGCTATGTGATCCATATAGTGTTTTTCCGGGTTGATCAACACCAGCTTCTTCCCGTGGAAGTACTGCAGCTCCTCCGAGCAGATCTTCGATCTGAGATTTGCCCCCAGCACCAGCAGGACGTCTGCCTTTGACACTGCGTCCGCCGCTTTTGTGATCGCGTGATTGTCGACCATCTCTCCCATCATCGTCACTCCCGGGTTCAGCGGAACTCCGCATTTTTCACACAGCGGCACTTTTTTAGACTCCAGAATGTATTCTTTTGAATAGTGCTGACCGCATCTTGGACAGTGGCTGTTAAAGATGGTTCCGTGCAGGTTAATCACGTTCTGGCATCCTGCTCTTCCCGGAAGATCATAGATGCTTCTCGTGATAATCCAGCTTAAGTTTACTTTCGTCTGGAGCTTGGCGAGCGCATAGTATGCGGAGCTTGGCTCTTTGTCCTGCATCAGCACTTCGTTTCTGTAGTATTCGTAAAATTTTTCCGGTCTTGTCGCCAGACACTGAGCCGTGTACAGTTCTTCCGGGGAGCTTCCGTACGTCTCTTCAATCTCATATGCCTTTTCCGCTTCCGCATACGTGTGAATCCCCATCTCGCGCGACACTTCCTTGCCGGCGAGGCATACAATATTTTCAGCCTTCTGGAGTATGTCTTTTAAATAATCAAGTTTCATAATTTCTTATAACCTCCCTGTACAGTATCTGTTCTGTTTTTCAGGCTTATGTGTATTTCTTTTGCGCTGTCGTTTCGTCTGAGCGAAACAGAATCAGTCTTATTTTATTTGATAAATCTGTCTATCGCTTTATTTAATTCTTCTATCGTTTCATAATCTCCGGTCTCTATCGCATCGACGAGACAATGCTGAATGTGATCCTGCAAAATCACCTTTCCCGTATTGTTGATCGCCGCTTTTACAGCGGAAAGCTGAATCAGCACTTCGCTGCAGTCTCTGCCGTTTTCCACCATTTTTTTGATTGATTCCAGATGACCGATCGCCCGGGAGAGCCGGTTTAAAACGGCTTTTGTATTTTCATGGGTATGAGTGTGGGTGTGAGTGTGAGCCAGACTCTCCTTTTTTTCCGTGTGGTGGGTGTGAACATGTCTTTGAGCGTTTCCAACCGGATGGTCATGTCCATGAAAATCATTTTGCCGGTTTGCGTTTTCTGTCTGTTCTTTTTTCATCTTGTCCCCTTTCCTGGTTTTGTCAAAGACGGCTGTTCTTTCTGTTTTGAGGATTGTTTTGATGTATCTAAATTGACGTCGAGCTGAGAAAACGGAATTTCAATTCCCTCTCTGTCAAAAACAGTTTTAATCTGTTCCGTGATACTCCATTTGGCGCTCCAGTAGTTTTCTGTTGCGACCCATGCTCTCCAGCCGATCTTTACCGCGCTGTCGCCCAGCTCGTCTACAAACACCTGCTTGCTCTCTCCTTGAAGCACCGCTTCTTCCCGGTTTAAAATGTCCAGGATCAGATCTTTTGCCTTTTTTAAATCGGATTTATATGAGATTCCCACCGTATAGCGCAGCTCCCGTTTTTTCTGCCCGGAAACGTTTGTGATCCCTGAATTTGCCAGCACGCCGTTTGGAAGGTGAATCACCTGGTTGTCCGGTGTCACAAGGGTTGTATAAAACAAGCCGATTTTTTGAACCGTTCCCTCGTTTCCGTGACCGTCCTCTTTGATATATTCTCCTGCCCCAAACGGCTTTGTCAGAATCAGGATCATGCCTCCTGCAAGGTTTGACATTGACTCCTTCAGCGCAAGACCGACGCCGACGCCCAAAGAGGCAATCACAGCCGCAAAGGAGGCGGAGGAAATCCCGACGATGCTTGCCAGAATTCCCGCCAGCACTACATACATTCCTGCTCTGCTTAAGGACAGCATAAAATGATGTCCGCTCTCCTCTTTGATGCTCCGCTCCAAAAAGCGGTCGACTGGTCTTAAAAGAAGAGCAATCACCTTTCTTCCGATAAAAAATATCGCAACCGCAAAGACAATCCTCAGTCCGAAGAGAAAAAGGTTGGAAGCATTGTCCTGAAAGTATGTGACGATACGGTTTGCCTCCTCTGCCGTAGTCTGCTGTAATTGTGTTACGCTGTCCATATTTTCTTCATACTGTCTCCCGCTGTTTTATGATTCCTGGTCTTCTTTTTCTGTCTGTTTTGTCTTCTGCGCAGCCTTTGTCTTTTTTGCCTGCGGCGCAGCTTTTCTTTCTGTTTTTTCTATCTCTTTGTGTGTTCCCTTGCTCTCCTCTTCCGCAACTTTTTGCTCCAGCTCCTCCTTCAGGCTTTTTTTCTTTCTTGTCTTCTTTGCTGCCGCCTGCTGAGTATCTGTCTGATCTTTTTTTGCCGATCTATTTGCCGCCGTTTTTTCGGCAGCCTTCGAATAGCTGAAAATCGCAATTCCCATCGGAGGAACCTTGATCGTGATCGAGTTCGGTCTGTCGTCGCACTCATCTTTTTTCGACTGCTTCAGGCGCGGATTGCCGTTTCCTTTTCCGCCGTACTCCGGACGGTCGCTGTTGAAAATCTCTTTGTATTTTCCTGGATAGGGAACGCCGATTTTATGGTTCTCATATACAAGCGGCGAGAAGTTGCAGACAATCAAAAGAGTGTCTTCTTTCTTTTTTGTATTTCTCGTAAATACGAGCATATTTTCATTCGCTGAGATGGCGTTGATCCACTCAAAGCCCTTCGGGTCGTAGTCGAGCGCGTATAGCGCCGGGTACTCTCTGTATATTTTGATTAAGTCCTTCACATACCGCTGCATTCTTTTATGGTCGTCATATTGGAGCAGATCCCATTCCAGTTCTCTCTCCTCCGACCACTCTGAAAACTGTGCGAAATCCTGTCCCATAAACAGCAGTTTTTTCCCTGGATGTGCCGCCATAAAGCCATAGGCTGCTCTCAAGTTTGCAAATTTCTGTTCTCTGTCTCCCGGCATTTTTCCGATCATAGAAGCCTTCCCGTGGACAACTTCATCGTGGGACAGCGTTAGAATAAAGTTTTCGCTGTAGGCATAAATCATGCTGAATGTCAGCTCACCGTGGCATCCGGAGCGGTAGACGGGATCGAGGGACATATAGTTGATAAAATCGTTCATCCATCCCATATTCCACTTGTAGTCAAATCCAAGCCCGTCGTCCTCCACATCTCCGGTCACTTTCGGCCATGCCGTCGATTCTTCCGCGATCAGCATCACGCCTTTTTCTTTTTTCTTGAAGATAGAATTTAGGTGCTTGAAGAACTCGATCGCCTCTAAGTTCTCATTGCCGCCGTAGATGTTTGCCACCCATTCTCCGTCGTTCTTTCCGTAGTCCAGATACAGCATGGAAGCGACCGCATCCATGCGGATCCCGTCTGCGTGGTATTTCTCTGCCCAGAACAAAGCGTTGGCAATCAGGAAATTCTTCACTTCCGGTCTTCCGTAATTGTAGATTAAGGTTCCCCAGTGAGGGTGGCATCCCTTTCTCGGGTCCTGGTGTTCATACAGGCACGTTCCGTCAAAGTTGGACAGCCCGAACGTATCCCTCGGAAAGTGTGCCGGAACCCAGTCTAAAATGACGCCGATCTTCTGCTCATGCATATAGTTCATAAAATACATAAAGTCCTCCGGCGTTCCGTACCGGCTGGTCGGCGCATAATATCCTGTCACCTGGTATCCCCAGGAGCCGTCAAACGGATGTTCCATGATAGGCATCAGCTCAATATGCGTATACCCCATCTCTTTTACATATTCTGCGATCATCGGAGCCAGCTCTTTGTAATTGTAAAATTCACGTCCCTCTTCCTGCGGCTTTCTCCAGGATCCCAAATGCATCTCATAGATCGACATGGGTTCTTTTTTCGTGTCTCTTTTCTTGCGCTCCGCAATCCACTCTTTATCTGTCCAGTTAAAGTTTCTCAGATCAGTGACAATCGAAGCTGTATTGGGGCGCATCTCAGCGGCATTTGCGTACGGATCCGCCTTTAGGTAAGTCAGTCCGCCCTTTGCCTTGATCTCATATTTATACAGCTCTCCTGTTTTGAGTCCCGGGATAAACAGCTCAAAGATGCCGGAATCCCACAGTCTTCTCATCGGCATTCTTCTTCCGTCCCAGAGATTGAAGTCTCCCACTACGCTGACTCTGACGGCGTTGGGAGCCCACACTGCAAAGTAAACTCCGTCCACTCCGTTTACGGTCATAGGATGCGCTCCCATTTTTTCATAGATATCATAGCAGATTCCGGCATTGAACTTCTTTGTCATCTCCTCGGAGATCTGCGGTTCAAAGACATAGGGATCCATCATCTCTTCTTTTTCGCCGTTGTCATATGTGATTTCATACTGGTACTCCGGGATGGTTTTTCTCGGAAGC
>CAWVKK010000020.1:0-9357 GCA_963929865.1 uncultured Eubacteriales bacterium
CAGTAAAAGCTGTCAATTGCTCATCGCTGAGTTTTAAGATTTCCTGAAGGCTTGCCATTAAGGCATCCATTAGGATGCCTTTATACCAAACGGAACAGGTTTATGCCTTTTTTATTGGCTGAAATATTGAATTTTCAAGGTTCAACACACCGTATTGGTGTGGGAAGTTTTAGTCAGAGAGTGCTTTAGCAGGAAAAGCATAAGGAGGAAAAAGCATGAATTTATTAGAAACAGCTTCAGCCGGAGGCGGCATTGTCATGATTCTTCTCTACGTTGTCGTAATCGGCGGCATCATGTATTTTATGGCGATCAGACCTCAGAAGAAGGAACAGAAAAGAATGGCGCAGATGCTCTCCGAGCTGACAGTCGGAGACTGGGTTGTGACGACAAGCGGATTTTACGGAATGGTCATCGATATCACAGAAGAAGACGTGATCGTAGAGTTTGGAAGCAATAAAAACTGCCGGATTCCGATGAAAAAATCGGCGATCGCGGAGATCGAAAAACAGGAGAATGAATAAAAAAACAGAAAAAGAACCCGAAAAAGGTTCTTTTTTTTATCGCTATAATGTGGTATAGTATGAATATTATGTTGAATAAACAGTTCTGTAAGCGGATTTTTCGCACAGAACGCAGTCTCTGCCGCAATATGCCGGTTGTGCGCAGATACGCGGAGACTGTAAAAAAATACAAAAAGATGGAAGAAATCATTACAGGAAAGAAGGATACAGCGATGAACTACAAAATAGCAGTGATCCCGGGAGATGGAATCGGACCGGAAATTGTAAAAGAAGCCGTAAAGGTGCTGGACACAGCGGGGAAAAAATATGGATTTTCCTTGGAATACCAGGAAATTTTGATGGGAGGAGCTTCCATTGACGTTTACGGAGAGCCTCTGACGGAAGAAGCGATCACGGCGGCAAAGAGCAGCGACGCGGTGCTGATGGGCTCGATCGGAGGAGACGCCAGGACGTCTGCGTGGTATCAGCTTCCGCCGGAAAAAAGACCGGAGGCAGGACTGCTGAGAATCCGCAAGGAACTCAACCTCTTTGCCAATGTCAGACCTGCCTATCTGTATGAGGAATTAAAAGCCGCATGTCCTTTAAGAGACGAGATTATCGGGGACGGATTTGACATGGTGATCATGAGAGAGCTGACAGGCGGTCTGTACTTTGGAGAGAGATATACAAAAGAAGAAAACGGCGTGAAAAAAGCGGTGGATACGCTGGTGTACGATGAGAAGGAGATCCGCCGCATCGCCGTGAAAGGATTTGAGATCGCGAGAAAAAGAAGAAAGAAAGTGACGAGCGTCGACAAGGCGAACGTGCTGGATTCCTCCAGACTTTGGAGAAGCGTGGTCGAAGAGGTGGCAAAAGAATACCCGGATGTGGCGCTGGAGCACATGCTCGTCGACAACTGCGCGATGCAGCTTGTCAGAGATCCAAAACAGTTTGACGTGATTTTGACAGAAAATATGTTCGGAGATATTTTGTCCGACGAGGCAAGTATGGTGACGGGATCGATCGGAATGCTCTCCTCCGCAAGCCTCAATGAGACAAAATTCGGTCTGTATGAGCCAAGCCACGGCTCCGCGCCGGACATCGCGGGAAAAGATATCGCCAACCCGATCGCCACGATTTTGTCGGCGGCGATGATGCTGCGCTATTCTCTGGATTTGGACGAAGCCGCAGACGCCGTGGAGGCAGCGGTGAAACAGGTGCTGGCTGACGGATACCGCACAGCCGACATTTTCTCAGAGGGCTGCACGAAAGTAGGAACCGTGGAAATGGGCGATCTGATCGCCGATAGAATATAGAGATGACGAAAGGAAAAGGAGAACCACAATGAAAAGTGATGCAGTAAAAAAGGGGATGCAGCAGGCACCTCACAGATCTTTGTTCAACGCGCTGGGACTGACGCAGGAAGAGATGGAGCGGCCTCTGGTCGGGATTGTCAGTTCATATAATGAAATTGTGCCGGGGCATATGAACCTGGATAAGATTGTAGAAGCAGTAAAATTAGGCGTTGCAATGGCGGGAGGGACGCCGAGGGTGTTCCCGGCGATCGCCGTGTGCGACGGGATTGCGATGGGACATATCGGAATGAAATACTCTCTTGTGACAAGAGACTTGATTGCGGATTCCACAGAGGCGATGGCGCTTGCCCATCAGTTTGACGCCCTCGTCATGATCCCGAACTGTGACAAAAACGTGCCGGGACTTTTGATGGCGGCTGCGAGAATCAATGTGCCGACGATTTTTGTCAGCGGAGGACCGATGCTTGCCGGTCACGTCAAAGGAAAGAAGAGAAGCCTCTCGAGTATGTTTGAGGCAGTCGGAGCGTACGCGGCAGGAACGATGACAGAAGAAGACGTGCGCGAGATGGAAGAACACGTCTGCCCGACGTGCGGCTCCTGCTCCGGCATGTACACCGCAAACAGCATGAACTGCCTGACAGAGGTTCTCGGCATGGGACTGCAGGGAAACGGGACGATCCCGGCCGTGTACTCGGAACGCTTAAAGCTTGCAAAACATGCCGGTATGCAGGTGATGGAACTCTTAAGAAAAAATATCCGTCCAAGAGACATTATGACAAAAGAAGCCATCTTAAACGCGCTCACTGTTGACATGGCGCTTGGATGCTCCACAAACAGTATGCTCCATATTCCGGCGATCGCCCATGAGATTGGAATGGATTTTGACATCACATTTGCAAATGAAATCAGCGAAAGAACGCCGAACCTGTGCCATCTCGCGCCTGCCGGTCCGACTTACATCGAAGAACTCAACGAGGCGGGCGGCGTCTATGCGGTGATGAATGAGCTGAACAAAAAGGGGCTGCTCCACACAGAATGCATGACTGTGACCGGAAAAACGCTGGGAGAAAACATAAAAGGATGCGTCAACAAAAATCCGGAGGTGATCCGCCCGATTGAAAACCCGTACAGTGAAAACGGAGGTCTTGCCGTTCTGACAGGCAACCTTGCGCCGGACGGCAGCGTGGTAAAGCGCTCCGCCGTTGTGCCGGAGATGATGGTGCACGAAGGACCAGCCAGAGTGTTTGACTGTGAGGAGGACGCAATCGCAGCGATCACGGGAGGAAAAATTGTGCCGGGCGACGTCGTTGTGATCCGCTATGAAGGACCGAAGGGCGGTCCGGGCATGAGAGAGATGCTCAATCCGACTTCCGCCATCGCCGGTATGGGGCTGGGTTCCAGTGTCGCCCTCATCACAGACGGACGCTTCAGCGGTGCCTCAAGAGGAGCGTCGATCGGACATGTCTCACCGGAAGCGGCCGTGGGCGGACCGATTGCCCTCGTGGAGGAGGGAGACCTCATCCGCATCGACATTCCGCAGACGAAGCTTGAACTTCTCGTATCGGACGAAGAACTTGCAAGAAGAAAAGAAAAATGGCAGCCGAGGGAGCCGAAGGTGAAGACGGGGTATCTCGCGAGATACGCTTCGATGGTGACGTCAGGAAACCGGGGAGCAATTCTGGAGATCCCAAAGAAATAGGAAGGAGAAGCGTGCATGAAATTAAACGGGTCAGAAATTTTAGTGGAATGTTTAAAAGAGCAGGGCGTAGAAGTCGTATTCGGATATCCGGGCGGAGCGATTTTAAACATTTACGATGCGCTGTATAAACACAGCGGCGACATTGTCCATATCTTAACATCGCATGAACAGGGAGCGGCGCACGCGGCGGACGGCTATGCGCGCGCGACAGGAAAGGTCGGAGTCTGCATGGCGACTTCCGGTCCGGGAGCGACCAATCTGGTCACAGGAATTGCGACCGCTTATATGGATTCTGTGCCGGTTGTGGCGATCACGGCAAACGTTACCGTACCGCTGCTCGGAAAAGACAGCTTCCAGGAGGTAGATATCACAGGCATCACAATGCCGATCACAAAACATAATTATATCGTAAAAGATGTGACAAAGCTTGCGGACACGATCCGAAACGCGTTCCGGATCGCAAAAGAGGGAAGACCGGGACCGGTTCTGGTCGATATCGCAAAGGATGTAACAGCTGCGGAGACGGAATACGAGAAGACGGTTCCGGAGCCGATTGAGCGCAGCACCCAGTTTATCAGAGAATGCGATCTGGAAACGGTCACACAGCTGATCAACGAGTCGAAAAAACCGTTCATCTTTGTGGGAGGCGGCGCTGTCATTTCCGACGCGTCAAAAGAGCTGGCAGAATTTGTGGACAAGGTGCAGGCTCCCGTTGCGGATTCCCTGATGGGCAAAGGGGCTTTTGACGGCAACAGCGAGCTGTACTGCGGAATGCTTGGCATGCACGGGACAAAAGTGTCGAATTTCGGCGTGACACAGTGCGACCTTCTGATCACAATCGGATCGAGATTCAGCGACCGCGTGATCGGAAACGCCAGCAAATTTGCAAAAAATGCCAAGATCGTCCAGATTGATGTCGACCCTGCTGAGATCAACAAAAATATCCGCGTCGACGCGAGCATCGTAGGGGATATCCGGGAGGTTTTAAAGAGACTGAACGGGCGTATCGAAGAAAACCGTCACGACGATTGGATTGCGTCCATCCTGGAGCTGAAAAAGAGATATCCGCTCCAGTACAATCCGGATGTGCTGACAGGACCCTTTATCGTAGAACAGATTTATAATGTGACAGGAGGGGACGCCATCATCACAACGGAAGTCGGACAGCATCAGATGTGGGCGGCGCAGTTTTACAAATACAAGGAACCGCATACGTTTTTGACGTCAGGAGGTCTTGGCACGATGGGATACGGTCTTGGCGCGAGCATCGGGGCAAAGGTCGGCAGACCCGACAAAACGGTAATCAACATTGCGGGCGACGGGTGCTTCCGCATGAATATGAATGAGATCGCGACGGCAGCGCGCTACCAGATTCCGATTATCGAGGTGGTCATCAACAACCATGTGCTTGGCATGGTGCGCCAGTGGCAGACCTTGTTCTATGGAAAGCGGTATTCGAACACGATTTTAAATGACGCCGCAGACTTTGCAAAGGTGGCTGAGGCTCTGGGAGCTGTGGGTATGCGCGTCACGAAAAAGGAAGAATTCGCTCCCGCCCTGCAAAAGGCAATCGCTCTGCAAAAGCCGGTGGTCATCGACTGCTATATCGGATGCGACGACAAGGTGTTCCCGATGGTGCCTCCGGGAGAAGCGATCGAGAACGCATTTGACCAGAACGATTTGTAAAAACCTATTGACGAAGTTTTAACGAAAGCGTAAAATATAAAGTATTGAAAATTTAATCGATTATCAAGGCAAAGCAAGGAAGAGGAAACAGGCAGATTGCCGTTCTTCCTTGTTTTGCCATAATTAGAATTTGGGAGGAAAAAGTCATGAGTAGAGTGTACAATTTTTCAGCGGGACCTGCCGTATTGCCAGAAGAGGTTCTAAGAGAAGCAGCAGAAGAGATGTTAGATTACAGGGGATCCGGTATGTCGGTCATGGAAATGAGTCACCGCTCAAAGGTATTTGATGACATCATTAAAGAAGCGGAAGCAGATTTGAGAGAGCTGATGAATATTCCGGACAATTATAAGGTTTTGTTCCTGCAAGGAGGGGCTTCCCAGCAATTTGCGATGATTCCGATGAACCTGATGAAAAACAGAGTTGCCGACTACATTGTGACAGGACAGTGGGCGAAGAAGGCGTACCAGGAAGCGCAGAAGTACGGAAAAGCAAATAAGATTGCCTCCTCAGAGGACCAGACCTTTTCTTATATTCCGGACTGCTCCGATCTGCCGATCAGCGAGGACGCAGACTATGTCTATATCTGCGAGAACAATATGATCTATGGAACGAAGTTTAAAACGCTTCCCAACACAAAGGGGAAAATTTTAGTCTCAGACGTGTCCTCCTGCTTTCTGTCAGAGCCGGTAGACGTCACAAAATACGGCATTATCTACGGCGGCGTTCAGAAAAACATCGGACCGGCCGGCATGGTGATTGTGATTATCAGAGAGGATCTGATCACGGAGGACGTTCTGCCGGGAACGCCTACGATGCTGACGTATAAGACTCATGCGGACGCACAATCTCTGTACAACACGCCGAACTGCTACTGCATTTACATGTGCGGCAAGGTGTTTAAATGGCTGAAGAAAATGGGCGGTCTGGAAGCGATGAAGGAGCGCAATGAAAAGAAAGCAGCGATTTTATACGATTTCCTTGATCAGAGCAGGCTGTTTCACGGCACAGTCAGAAAAGAGGACCGTTCTCTGATGAACGTACCGTTTGTGACAGGAGACAAAGAGATGGACGCCAAATTTGTGAAAGAGGCAGAGGCGGCAGGACTTGTCAACTTAAAAGGACACCGCACAGTCGGAGGAATGCGCGCAAGCATCTACAATGCGATGCCGGTTGAGGGCGTGGAAAAATTAGTAGAGTTTATGAGAAAATTTGAAGAGGAGAATCTGTAAAATGTTGAAATATAGTTGCTTAAATCCGATCTCTGAAAAAGGACTGGAATTATTTTCGCAGGAGTATGAAAAAGTAGAGGATTACAAGGAGGCGGATGCGATCTTAGTCCGCAGCGCTTCGATGCACGAGATGGAGCTGCCGGAAAAACTGGAAGCAGTGGCAAGAGCAGGAGCAGGCGTCAACAATATTCCGCTTGACAAATGTGCAGAAAAGGGAATTGTGGTGTTCAACACGCCGGGCGCAAACGCAAACGGCGTAAAAGAGCTGGTGATCTGCGGGCTGCTGCTGGCTTCCCGCGATATCGTTGCGGGAATCAACTGGGTTCAGTACGACAAAGAGGATGAAAATATCGCAAAGGCAGCGGAGAAACAGAAAAAGAAATATGCCGGATGTGAGATCCAGGGCAAAAAACTGGGCGTAATCGGACTGGGAGCGATCGGAGTCCAGGTGGCAAACACCGCGATCCATCTGGGTATGCAGGTATACGGATACGATCCGTTTATTTCCGTGGAGGCAGCGTGGAAGCTTTCCAGAAACATCCGCCATATTCAGGACGTAAAGGAAATCTATCGGGAATGCGATTATATTACCATCCATGTGCCTTTGATGGACAGCACGAAATACATGATCAACGAAGAGGCCATCCATCTGATGAAGGAAGGCGTTGTGGTGCTGAACTTTGCCAGAGATCTGCTGGTAGACGAAGAGGCGATGGTCAAAGCGCTCGAGGAGGGAAAAGTAAAGCGGTATGTGACCGACTTCCCGAATCCCACGACAGCGGCGGCAAAGGGAACGATCGTAATCCCTCATCTGGGAGCTTCCACAGAGGAGTCGGAGGACAACTGCGCGATGATGGCGGTCAGAGAACTGAGAGACTATATGGAGAACGGAAATATCAACCATTCCGTCAACTATCCGACGTGTGACATGGGAGCGTGCAGCCATGCGTGCAGAATTGCGATCAATCACAGAAATATTGCGAATATGATCAGCCAGTTTACGTCTGTCTTAGGAGAGGCACATTTTAACATTGAAAATCTGGTCAACGGAAGCAAGGGAGACTACGCTTACTCTCTGCTCGATCTGGATCAGCAGGTTCCGGATGAAATTGTAGAAAAACTGCGGAAATTAGACGGCGTGCTGAAGGTGCGTGTGATCAAATAAAAATCAAAATCGGGGACTGTCGCAAAATAAGTATGTCTTGCGATAGTCCTTTTTTCATCAGAAAATAAAAAGAAAGATACAAAGTCCTAACCAGAATCTGTCAGAAAACAGAGGACCGGATGAGGACAAGAGGAGGAAAAAAACATGGCAGTGGTAAGACCTTTTCAGGCAGTCCGCCCGAGAAATGAACTTGCATCAAAAATTGCGGCTCTCCCGTACGATGTGTACAACCGAAAAGAAGCAAGACAGGAGGTAGAGAGAGAACCGCAGTCCTTTTTACAGATTGACCGCGCGGAGACGATGTGCAGGGAGGGCATCGACATCTATGCCCCGGAAGTGTACAAAAAAGCGCACGATCTGTTATGGGAGAAAATAGAAAACGGAACATTTGTCCAGGATGAAAAGCCCTGCTATTATCTGTACGAGCTGATTATGGACGGCAGATCCCAGACGGGCGTGGTGGCGTGCGCGTCGATCGACGATTATCTGAATGAGACCATCAAAAAGCATGAGTGTACAAGAGCGGAGAAGGAACAGGACCGGATCTGCCACGTAGACGCGTGCGGCGCGCAGACGGGACCGATCTTTTTGGCCTACCGCAAAAACGCGCAGCTTAGGCAGATCATCGAGGAGATCAAAAAGAGACCGAAAGAATTTGACTTTACTTCCGCAGACGGGATTACACACAGAGGATGGAAAATTGACGCAGAAGAAGAGATCAAAAAAATCGGGGAGATCTTCAGCGGCATGAACGAAATCTATATCGCGGACGGACATCACAGAGCCGCCTCGGCTGTGAAGGTAGGATTAAAGAGAAGAAAAGAACATCCCGGCTATACGGGACAGGAAGAGTTTAACTTCTTTCTGTCCGTCCTGTTCTCGGAGGAAGAGCTTCTGATCATGGACTACAACCGTGTGGTAAAGGACTTAAACGGATACACAGAGGAAGAATTTTTGGAAAAGACAAGAGAAAAATTTGCCGTATCTCCAAGGGAAGAAGCGGTCAGACCGCAGAAAAAAGGACAGATTGGAATGGACTTAAAGGGAAAATGGTATCTGTTAGAGTGCAGGGAGGAATACAAGCAGGATGACCCGGTGGAAGGGCTGGACGTCTCCTACCTGCAAAGAGAGCTGCTCGGTCCCGTACTGGGAATCCAGGATCCCAAGACGGATGCGAGAATCCATTTCATCGGCGGAATCCGCGGCATCGCAGAGCTGGAACGGCGCGTGGAAGAGGACTGCGAGGCGGCGTTTGCCATGTACCCGACCACGATCCAGGAGCTGTTTGAGGTGGCGGACGCAGGCGAGCTGATGCCGCCGAAGTCGACGTGGTTTGAGCCAAAGCTCAGAAGCGGTCTGTTTCTGCACCTGATTTAACGCAGAAAGGGGTTCTTCTGTGCACGGCAAAGATTCGGCGGATATCCCGGATGGCAACTTGTTTTTCACAGGAAAAAATGGTAAAATATTTTCATTAAAATTTACGATTTATGGGAGGATATTTATGGACAAAAAATTATATGATTTGATGGATTGGGCGGCGATTGAAGCAGTCGTTTATTCTGAAGAAGATCATCCGCATTCTCTGTTAGGGGCTCACGAGACAGAGGATGGAATCTTGATCCAGGCATTTATTCCTTCAGCAGCAGAGGTGTCCGTAAAAATTACAGGGGTCAAAGAAGAATATCCGATGGAGCTCGCCGATGAAGCAGGTTTTTTTGCTGTACTGCTTCCAAGAAAAACGATTCCGGAATATCAGTATGAA
>CAWVKK010000021.1:0-42238 GCA_963929865.1 uncultured Eubacteriales bacterium
CGTCTATAGATGGCGCAGCAAAATCAGAAAATCGGCGAGTCTGGGACGGGAACAGGAGCCTTCGCTCGTCCGTCCCTCCATTTTTCAGACGAGCTTTGCCGCGAGATCTGAGAGCGGCGCAAAGCGATACCCCATCTCTTCCCATTTCGTTAAAAGCTCATCTAAGATTTCAGCGTTTGTGGAGGAGGTGCTGTGCAGCAGGACGACGGCTCCCGGGTGAACCCTGGTCAAAAGCTTGTCGAACGCCTCCTCTTTTGTGGGCTGATCGTCCTGCATCCAGTCTACGTAGGCGAGACTCCAGAAAAAGGTGGAGTATCCCATCTCTTTTGCCATCTGCAGGTTCGAGATGCTGTATTTCCCCTGAGGAGGGCGGTAAAAGCGGGACATGGAGGTCCCTGTGATCTCCTCAAACAGCGCCTCGACGTCGTGCAGCTCCTTTTGGAACGATTCTTTCGAAGAGATGGCGGACATATCCGGGTGATGGTAAGTGTGGTTGCCGACGGTGTGTCCTTCCTCCACCATGCGCTTTACGAGATCCGGGCTGGTCTCGAGAAAATGTCCCACGACAAAAAACGTGGCGGGGGCGTTATGGCGCTTCAGCGCGTCTAAAATCGGCTCAGTGCATCCGTTTTCATATCCGGCGTCAAAGGTCAGATACAGAACTTTTTCTTCCGTCTGGTCGACATAGGCTGCGCGGTAGGAGAGGAGCTCCCCGGCGGAGGCGTTTCCGACAGGCGCGCTGCCTTCCTGCTGAAAGCTGAGTCCCCAGCTCCCCTCCGCAGAGGCGCTTGTCTGTGCGGCGCGGTTTGAGAGGACGAGAAAGCGGATTCCCGCGCCGCCCATGTAGGCGAGGATAAAGAGGCAGCACAAAAACAAAATCTTCCCGATCAGAGTATTTTTTTTCATAGTCCTAGCGTTCCTGATCTTTTTTCTAAGTATATGAAGAAAAAAAAGCAGCTTAGAACCCCATCCGGGGCGAGAGCGAAAAAGGGCTAGCCAAAAAGGAAAAAAAAGGATATGCTAGGAGGGAGAAAAAGGAGGATGCACAATATGAGAGCGATGCGCTTAAAAAAGAGAGAGGTAACAGACAAAGAAGAACTTATACAGATTCTGGAGGCGTGCGACGTCGTGCGGATCGGGGCGGAGGACGGGGAAGGCATGTTTATCGTCCCGGTCAACTACGGATATGAGAAAAAAAAGACGCCGGAGGGCAAGGAGCAGCTTTTTCTGTATTTCCACTCGGCGAAGGAGGGGAGAAAGGCGGAGGCGTTTGCGAAGAACCCGGCTGTGGCGTTTGAGATGGACTGTCCGCAGGGGCTGATAACGGGAGACTACACATGCGCCTATTCGTTTGCGTTTTGCAGCATCATGGGGAACGGGATGATCCGGAAGCTGGAAAATGAGGAGGAAAAGCGCCGCGGGCTGGAATGCCTGATGAGACACATGGCGCCGCAGGCGGAGATTGCGTTCACACAGGAGATGCTCGACCGTGTAGATGTCTACTGCGTGGAGGTTATCTCCTTTACCGGAAAGAAGAGGGAAAAAAAGGAGAGGGCAGACGGATGATCACAAGAGAACGGATTGAGGAGATTGCAGGAAAATATCCTCTGTGCCAGTATGACTTTTTAAAGACGAAGGATCTGGTTTTTTCCGAGCAGGTGCGCTATATCTGCCGGACGGAATGCCCGCGGTACGGAAAGTCGTGGTCGTGTCCGCCGGCGACGGGAACGGTAGAGCAGTGCAGAGAGCGCTGCCTTAGCTTTGAGGACGTTTTCGTCTTTACGACGGTGGCGGAGGTCGGCGATATCGCAAACATGGACGACACCCTCCCGACGCGGCGGGCGCACGAGGAGGTGATGCGCGCGCTGTGCAGAGAGATCGCAGAAGAAGCGGGGGAGATTTTAGGGCTGTCGACCGACTCGTGCGATTTCTGCGGGACGTGTACGTACCCGGACGCGCCGTGCAGACATCCGCAGATCATGCACCCGTGTATCGAGAGCTACGGGATTTTGGTGACTGACGCGGCGGAAAAGGCAGACATTGATTTTTTCAGCGACAGCCAGACCGTCACATGGTTCAGCATGATTTTTTTCCGCTGAAAAAACGAAAGGTATATCCGTCTGAAAATGTCATATATTAAATAACAAAACAGCATAAAGGGGATCTATGAGACGAAAAAAAAAACCGTTTTATCAGATCATGGCGGCGCAGATGCAGATTCCAAAGGATCTGTCGGAGGGCGCCGTGCTGTTGTCTGTGACGGGGAGAGAAGAGATTTTCGTTGAAAACTATAAAAGTATTTTAGAGTACACGAACCAGAGAGTACTTTTGCAGACAAAAAGCGCGAGGGTGGAAATCAAAGGCAGAAATCTGCACATTGCATACTACACCTGCGTGGAGATGAGGATTGAAGGAGTGCTGGAATCCATTCATTATTGTTAAGAGGAGGACGTCTTTGATTGATCAGCTGATGCGCTGCGGGCGGGGGTATGTGGAGATTGTCATACGTTCGGACTCCTATGAGCGGTTTTTGAATCTGTGCGCCTACCGCCAGATTTTGATCTGGGATTTGACCCACACAGACGGATGGTATAGAGGAAAAATTTTTGCGGACGATTTTCCGAAGCTAAAAGAGATCGCGAAAAAAAGCGGATCGCAGGTCGCGATTTCGGGCAAAAAGGGTCTTCCGTTCTGGATCCGGAGGCACAAAAAGAGAACGGGATTTTTTTTCGGGCTTGCCGTGTGCGCCGCCATCGTCTTCGCGCTCTCCCTTTTTATCTGGGATATCCAGATCGAGGGCAATCTGGCGCAGACAGACGAAGCGGTTCTGGATTACCTGAAAGAGGAACACATCTCCTTTGGCAGCTGGAAAAACGCGGTGGATCCGAAAAAGCTTGCGGCCGATTTACGAAAAGAGTTTGACGAGTTTATCTGGGTTTCCGTGCAGGTGGAGGGAACGCTTTTAAAGATCCATGTGCAGGAAAATACGGATCTGACGCTGAGCGAAGAGATCGAAAAAGAGCCGAGCAGCCTTGTGGCGGCGAAGGACGGAACAGTCGTCGAGATGGTTACAAGAAGCGGCAGACCGATGGTCTCGGTGGGAGATACGGTAAAAGAGGGAGACGTTTTGGTCCTTGGAAGACTGGAGATCAAAAACGACGCCGGGGAGGTTGTCTCCTACCAGGAATGCGCTGCGGACGCCGACATCATTTTGGAGACGACGCAGACGTACCATGAGGAATTCTCCATGCAGTATGAGGAAAAGGTATATACCGGCCGGAAAAAGACGGCGTATTACATACAGATTGGGGAGACGTTTTTCAAAACACCGTGGAGCGGGGAGGCGTATGAGACGTATGACGCGGTGGATACGAGAACAAGACTGAAACTGTGGGGCAATTTTTACCTGCCTGTCTGCGTCGGCTCCTACACGGCAAGGGAGTATGAAACGGTGCAGAAAACATACACAAAAGAAGAGGCGGTGCGCAAGGCGGAGGAGAATTTTATCCTCTTTTCAGAAAAAAATCAGGAAAAAGGGGTTCAAATATTTAAAAATGATGTTAAAATAGTACCAGGTATCTCTGGATGCACAGCAAGTGGGTCCCTGGTGCTGCATGAACAGGCTGTAAAGAGGGTACCGTTGCAGGAAACATTGGACTGAGAGGAAGGAACACAGAGCGAATGAGCATTATAGAAGTTACGGCATCCATTCCGGCGCAGGAAGAGAGGAATGTGTTCGGACAGTTTGACGAGCATATCAAAAAGATTGAGCGGACGCTGAATGTGACGGTCGTCTCGCGGAACGGAATGCTGAAAATTGTGGGGAGCGAGGCGGCTGCGCAGAGGGCAAAGAGCGTCCTGGAAAAACTGACACAGCTTTCCCAGAGAGGAAACATCATTCAGGAGCAGAATGTCGATTACGCCATCTCTCTTGCCTTCGAGGAGAAGGAGGACGCGATTGTGGACATCGACAGGGAATGCATCTGCCATACGGTGAGCGGAAAAGCGGTCAAGCCAAAGACGCTTGGACAAAAGGCGTATGTCGACGCGATCAAAAAAGACATGATTGTGTTCGGCATCGGACCTGCGGGGACCGGCAAGACGTATCTGGCGATGGCGATGGCGATTCAGGCATTCAAAAACAACGAAGTCAGCCGCATTATTCTGACGAGACCGGCGATCGAGGCGGGAGAAAAGCTGGGCTTTCTGCCAGGCGATCTGCAGAGCAAGGTGGACCCGTATCTGCGGCCTCTCTACGACGCGCTCTACCAGATCATGGGAGCGGAGAGCTTCGCCAAAAATATGGAGCGGGGGCTGATCGAGGTGGCGCCGCTGGCCTACATGAGAGGAAGGACGCTGGACAACGCGTTTATCATCTTAGACGAGGCGCAGAACACAACTCCGGCGCAGATGAAGATGTTTTTGACGAGGATCGGGTTTGGATCAAAGGTCATCGTGACAGGGGACTCTACGCAGAAGGATCTGCCAAAATCCGAGAAATCCGGTCTGGAGGTGGCGCAGAGAGTGCTGCGGAAGATAGAGGGAATCAGCTTTTGCGAGCTCTCCAGCAAGGATGTGGTGCGCCATCCGCTGGTGCAGAAGATTGTGCAGGCGTATGAGGCGTATGAAAAACGAACGGT
Source organism: uncultured Eubacteriales bacterium (assembly GCA_963929865.1). Taxonomy (GTDB): domain Bacteria; phylum Bacillota; class Clostridia; order Lachnospirales; family Lachnospiraceae; genus JAGZHZ01. The sequence continues at coordinate 4,641 of CAWVKK010000021.1, forward strand.
AATTCCAAAGACAGGATCAAAGAAAGGCAAAGGTCGTTATGACAGTTAATTTCGAAAACGAGTACGGGACGCCGTTCCCCTTTTCGGAGGAGAGCGTGGCGGCGGACGTGATAAGCGAGGCGCTGGAGCAGGAGGGGTGTCCCTATGAGGCGGAGGTCAATCTGCTGATTACAGATGATAAGAGAATTCATGAGATGAATCGGGAGTATAGAGGAATCGATCGTCCGACAGATGTATTGTCATTTCCATCCCTGACGTATGAGAGGGCTGGAAATTTTGATTTTCTGGAAAGAGAAGAAGAAATCTACAATTTTCATCCGGATACAGGGGAACTGATGCTGGGAGATATCGTGATTTCAGGCGATAAGGTGAGAGAGCAGGCCAAAAGCTACGGCCACGCGGAAAAAAGGGAGTACGCGTTTTTGATCGCGCACAGTATGCTTCACCTGATGGGGTATGACCATATGACGCAGGAGGAGGCAGAGGCGATGGAGCAAAAACAGGAAGAGATTTTAAAGAAGCTTGGAATTTCCCGGTAAAAATCTTAGAAATCGAAGAAGCAGGAGGCTATGACAATGAAAAAATGGAAATTATGGGCAATGGCGGCGGCGCTGAGCATGACGGCAGGATTTGCCGTTGAGGCGGAAGAAGCGGGAAGCATGATGACGAGCTATCTGACCGGAGAGCCGGTCAGCACGGAGATCGGAAGCAAGAGACCGGTTGCCATCATGTTCAACAATATTTTAAACGCCATCCCCCAGGCGGGAATCGGATGCGCGGACGTGGTGTATGAAGCGCCTGTGGAGGGCGGCATCACGAGACTGATGGGCATTATGGAGGACTATGCCGACGCCTCGAGGATCGGATCTGTCAGAAGCTGCAGAAATTATTATGTCTATTACGCGGCGGAGTTCGACGCGATCTACTGCCACTACGGACAGGCAGTCTACGCGCTTGATCTGCTGGCGCGCCCGGAGATCGACAACCTGAGCGGACTCTCCGACTACGGCAGCACCGTCTACTACCGCTCGGACGACCGCGTGGCGCCGCACAACGTCTATACGAACGCGCAGATGCTGGAAGAGGGGATCGCGCTGTGCGGGTACGACCGGTATTATCCGGAGGGGTATACAGGTCACTACCAGTTCGCGGCGGACGGGCAGACTGTGGATCTGGCGGCGCAGGGCGGCGTCAGCGCAGGCACGGTAACGCCGGGATATTCCTTTAACAGCCCGTGGTTTGAGTACAACGAAGAAGACGGGGAGTACTACCGCTTCCAGTACGGCGAGCCGCAGGTCGACGAGCTGGACGGAGAACAGCTCTCCTATGACAACATCATTATCCAGATTTCCCAGTGGACGCCGTATGACGACAACGGCTATCTGAACATCGACACGTACAATGGGCTGGACGGATACTACATCACGAAGGGATACGCGGTTCCGATCACCTGGCAGAAGGACTCGGAATTTGGAGTGACCCGGTACTACGACGCAAACGGTCAGGAGATTACGCTCAATCAGGGAAAGACATGGGTCTGCATCGTTCAGGATACGTACCGCGACAATATTATCTTAGAATAGAGGACAGTCTTTATGTCTGCGCAAAAGAAAAAACCTAGGATGAATAGAGGGATGTTGTGGGAAACAAAAAGAATAACAATTATTTAGTGCAGGGAACGATCCTGACAGCTGCATCGATTATCGCCCGTGTCATCGGGATGATCTATCGCATCCCGCTTACGAACATCATTGGCCAGGAGGGAAACAGCTATTACTCGACGGCAAATGAGATTTACACGATTCTGCTTTTGATCTCGAGCTATAACCTTCCCCTCGCCGTATCGAAGCTGATATCGGAGCGGCTAAACAACAGGGAGTATAAGAACGCTTACCGTGTGTTCCGATGCGCGCTGAAGATGTCCATACCGGTAGGAGGCGCGTTCGCCATCGCCATGTTTGCGGGCGCGGAATTTATCGCAAGAGATCTGGTGCACAATGAGATGGCCGTCTACGGGATCCGCATTTTGTCTCCGGCCTTGTTTCTGGTTGCGGTTTTAGGCGTAGTCAGAGGATTTTTTCAGGGGCACGGAAACATGGTTCCGACGGCTGTCTCGCAGGTTATCGAACAGATTGTCAACGCAGTCGTGTCTGTGGCGGGAGCGGCTGTGATGATCGGAATCGGAGCCGGCATCGCGCAGCGGCAGGAAAATACTTCGTTTGAGCCTGCGTTTGGAGCGGCGGGCGCGACGATCGGCACGATTGTGAGCGTCACCATCGCACTTTTATTTTTAGGCGTGATCTATATCTCCTATATGAAGCGGTATAAGAAAAAGATGCGGCGCGACAGGACGCACAAACGCGAATCAAGCCGCAAAATTTACCGCGCGATTATGATCACGATTGTGCCGGTCATCTTAAGCAGCGTGCTGTACAATATCACAACGATCGTAGACCAGAGTATTTTTAACAGCGTCTCGGCGGCGCAGGGATATTCCTCACAGCAGTACAACATCATCTGGGGCACGTATTCGGGAGAATTCCGGGTGCTGATGAACGTGCCGCTCGCCCTGGCGTCCTGCCTTGCCCCCTCGATTGTGCCAAGCCTTGCGGCGGCCTGGGCGGCAAAGGACAGAAGAGGGGCAAAGAGAAAGACAGGGGATGCGATCCGCTACACGATGGTGATCACCATCCCGTGCGCTGCGGGCATGACGGTTCTGGCAGGACCGATCATGCAGATGCTCTTTCACGACAGCAATTCGCTGGCAGAGGGCATTATGCAGTCGGGATCACACATGATGGTGCTGTTTGCCCTCTCCACGCTGACGACAGGAGTGCTGCAGGGAATCGGAAAGATGAAGATTCCGCTGGTCAACACGGCAGTGGCGCTTGTCATCCATATCGCCGTCTTATATGCGAGTCTGCGGTTCACCGGAACGAACATCTACGGCGTCATCGCCGCCAATACGGTGTTTGCGTTCATCGTCTGCGTCCTGAACGGGGTAGCGGTCAAGCGGTATCTGCATTACCGCCAGGAGATCGTCAAGACGTTTTTGGTTCCGCTCTTAAGCTCGGTCGTGATGGGCGCGGCCGCCTGGGGCGTCCACACCGTGCTTGCCGGTCTGATCGGAAACACTTTGGCGACGATTCTTGCCATCATCGCAGGGGCTGCCGTCTACTTTATTCTCCTCATCCGGCTCAGAGGAGTCTCCGAGAGAGAACTTGCCTCGTTCCCGAAGGGAGATCTGCTTGTGGACCTTGCTCGAAAGCTCCGCCTGATCGGATAAAAAGAATAACCGGCAAAAAAAGCTGATACTATTTTCAAAGGAGTGTGAAAACATGAAATGGAAATGGAGAATCAGCTTTTTTTTGTGCGTCATTTTGCTCTGCCTCGCCTACTGCTACGACTACCAAAAGACGATGTATGAGATAGAAGCCAGACAGCTTGAGGAGATGCTTAGGGAAAACGGGCAGGCGTACAGGCAGGAGAAAAAAGATTAGACGTTTTGCGCAAAGTGGTGTAAGATAAAAAAGACATAACGAGGAGGAAAAGACAGTGAACGAAAGAGAACGATTAAAAGAAAAACACCGGATTGTCATCAAAATCGGGACATCTTCCATTACGCACGAGGAGACGGGGGCGCTGAACCTGACAAAGCTCGAAATCCTGATCCGGGAGCTGAGCGATTTAAGAAACCAGGGGAAGGAGGTCATCTTGGTCTCCTCAGGAGCCATCGCCGTGGGCAAGCAGACGGCGGGACTTAAGAAAAGACCGGGCGAGATCGCGAGAAAACAGGCGTGCGCGGCGATCGGTCAGGCGAAGCTGATGATGATCTACCAGAAGCTGTTCGCAGAGTACGGTCAGATGGCGGCGCAGATTCTGATCACAAAAAATACGATGATCAACGACGTCAGCCGCAAAAATGCGTCCAACACCTTCGAGGAGCTTTTAAAAATGGGGGCGATTCCGATTGTGAATGAAAACGATACGGTCTCGACGTATGAGATGCAGTTCGGAGACAACGATACGCTCTCCGCGATCGTGGCCGCCCTGGTGCACGCGGAACTTTTAATTTTGCTCTCCGACATAGACGGGCTGTTTACCGACGACCCGCATCAGTGCAAAAACGCCAGATTTATCAGCCTTGTGGAAAATCTCGACGACAAGCTGATGCAGATGGGAAAGGGGAGCAGCAGCAGCGTGGGGACAGGAGGCATGGCGACAAAGCTTTCCGCCGCAAAGATCGCAACCTCGGCGGGAGCCGACATGCTGATCGCAAACGGAGAAGATTTTCACATCATTCACCGGATTATGAACGGGCTGAACTATGGAACCTTGTTTTTGCAGAAAAAAAACGAGCATTTCCATCTGATCGACTATTTAAGAAAAATGTAGAGAAAGGAAAAAAGCCGTATGGACGAAAAAAAGATCGCGAGAATCAATGAGCTTTACTGGAAAGCAAAGGCGGAGGGGCTGACAGAGACGGAGAAAAAAGAACAGGCGCAGCTCAGAAGAGAATATGTGGAAGCCTTCCGCAGAAACTTAAAAGGGCATCTGGACCGGATCGATATTCTGGAGCCGGATGGGAGCATTACGAATCTGGGTGAGAAATATGGAAAAAAAGGAAATTAGAAAGTATGTCCTGGGCAGGCGCAGAGAGATGACGCAGAAAGAGTGCGCCGAAAAGAGCGCCAGGATCTGCAGGAAGATTATAGAGATGGAAGCGTTTCAAAAAGCCGCGTGCATCTACGTGTACATGGACTTTAACGGAGAAGTCTCGACAAAGCCTCTGATCGAGGAGGCATGGCGGATGGGGAAGCGCGTGGCGGCGCCGAAGGTGTTCGCAGAGGATATGCGCTATTTTTTCATCCGCTCGTATGAGGACGTAAAGCCGGGATATTTTGGAGTGCCTGAGCCATCAGGGGAGGCGGATGAGGCGTCGTGCGAGGACGCGCTCTTGATTGTCCCGGGCGTGGGGTTTGACGAGAACAGACACCGCTGCGGATACGGGAAGGGATTTTACGACCGGTATTTAAGCGTACATACGAAGCATAAGACGATTGCGGTCGCGTTTGAATTTCAGATTGTGGACGAAGTTCCGGCGGACCGACATGACGTGTTTCCGCAGATTCTGGTGACGGAGGAGAGAGTCATCCAATAAAAAAAGAAAAGGAGGAGCAGAGAATGCTGAGTGTAGAAGAAATCGGAAAAAGAGCGAAAGAGGCGGAGCCGGAGCTTGTCCGGCTGATGAGCGGAAAAAAGAACGAGGCGCTTTTAAAGGCGGCGCAGGCGCTGACCGACGGGGCGAAGACTATTTTGGAGGCGAATGAAAAAGACGTAAAGGACGCAAGAGAACGAGGGATGAAGGAGGGTCTCGTCGATCGCCTGATGCTGAATGAGACGCGGATTGCGGGCATGGCGGAGGGACTGCGCCAGATTGCGGCGCTGGAGGATCCTATCGGAGAGGTCGTCTCGATGAAGCCGCGCCCAAACGGTCTCCTGATCGGACAAAAGCGCGTTCCGCTCGGCGTGGTCGGCATCATCTACGAGGCGAGACCGAACGTGACGGCAGACGCATTCGGGCTTTGCTTTAAGACGGGAAACGCCGTGATCTTAAAGGGCGGAAGAGACGCGGCGAATTCCAACGCGGCGATTGTGGGCATTTTAAGGGAGACGCTTTTGGGGCTTGGCATCACGCAGGACGCCGTGCAGCTGATCGAGGACAACCGCAGAGAGACGGTGCAGCAGTTTATGAAGCTTGACCGCTACGTCGACGTGCTGATCCCAAGGGGCGGAGCCGGTCTGATCCGGACGGTTGTGGAGACAAGCACGATCCCGGTCATCGAGACCGGGACAGGCAACTGCCACATCTATGTGGACGAGACGGCAGACCTTGAGATGGCGGTCGACATCATCTTCAACGCCAAGACGCAGCGGATCGGCGTGTGCAACGCCTGCGAGTCCTTGGTGGTTCACGAAAGCGTAAAGGACGCGCTTTTGCCGGCGATGAAAAAGAGACTCGACGAGAAGCATGTGGAGTTAAGAGGGGACAAGGCGGCAAAGGAGGTCCTGCCGGACATCAAAGACGCCGAAGAGGACGACTGGGGAAGGGAATATCTGGACTATATCCTCTCCATCAAAACCGTCTCCTCGATCGAGGAGGCGATCAGCCACATCAACCGGTACAACACAGGTCATTCCGAGGCGATTATCACGAACAGCTATGACCACGCGCAGAAATTTTTAAATGAGATTGACGCGGCGGCTGTGTATGTCAACGCCTCGACGCGCTTTACAGACGGCTTTGAGTTCGGCTTCGGGGCGGAGATCGGCATCAGCACGCAGAAGCTGCACGCCAGAGGTCCCATGGGACTGCTGGCGCTTACGACGACGAAATACATCATCTACGGAAACGGACAGATCCGCCCATGAGCGCGGACAAAATTTCGATTCTGCTGGTAGACGATGAGATACTGGCCCTGGAGTACATGAAAAATGCCATGGACTGGGAGAAACACGGCTACCAGGTGAGCGGATGCGCGACAAGCGCAAAAAAAGCGCTCGATCTGTGCGGGAAAAATATGCCGCAGATTGTGATCTCGGATATCCAGATGCCGGGCATGGACGGGCTGGAGCTTGCCAGAAGGCTGAAAGAAAAAAATCCGGACGTCGCCGTCATCTTGCTGACGGCGTACAAGGATTTTGAGTACGCGCAAAAAGGGATCCAGTACGGGGTCTCAAACTATCTGGTCAAGCATGAGCTGTGCGAGGAGACGCTTTTCGCGGAGCTGGACCGGATCCGGGAGCGGCTGGAGAGAGAGCAGAAAAGGGAAAAGATTTACCAGAAATATTTTATGAACCAGCTGATCTACGACCACGGCGCAGCAGAGGAATACGAGGAGACGGGGATTGGAAACCGTCTGTTTCTGATGCTGATCCATAAGCGCAATCCCGCTGTGTGCGGGGAAATGCAGAAAGAGGAGTGGAACGCGCAGGAAAAGGAAGCGCTGGGCCGCGCTGCGGAGAGACCGCTGGAAAATAAGATTTTTTACGCGGCGGATATCCAGATTACGCCGAACAACTGGCTGGTGCTGTATCAGATTGAAAATACGCCGAGCACGTCGACGGTGAACCGGCTGATCGAGCAAAAGAGCGCGGAGACGGTCCGGGAGCTCTCCGAGCTGCCGCAGTGCTGCCTGAACGTGGTTTACAGCCGCGAGATTGCGAAGGAGGAAATCAGCGCCACGTTCCGGCAGATGTCGCAGCAGATCCGGCACGCGCTGTTCTGGAGCGTAAACAAGGCTTTTCCGATTCAGAAAATGCCCTGCGAAGAGAAAAAAAACTGGAGTGAGACGATAAAAGAACTCCGGAAAAAGATGTACGACCCGGAGGAGAGTCCGCACAGATTTGCGGCGGAGCTGATGGGGCAGATCATAAGGGACAATCAGGCGGACGGATGGAAATCGCTGATATCATGCCTTCAGGATCTGATCGGGGAGCTGGAAGAAAGGGAGGGCGTGCGCGCCTGGAGAGAAGAAAAAAAGAGGTATACGGCGCAGGAAATCATCCAATACTATGAGATATGCCTGGAAAGCCTTCACCGGCAGGTGTGCGCCGGGGAAGAAAACCGCTACTCCCGGACGGTCTCAGAGATGGTGCGGTACATCCGGAAAAACTATAAAGAGGAGATCACGCTTGAACTGCTCGGCGAAAAATTTCAGATGAACGGCGTCTATCTGGGACAGATGTTTAAAAAGGAGGTGGGCGTGACCTTCCTAAAATATCTGACGAACCTGCGGATGAAAGAAGCAAAGAGACTGCTCGGAGAAAAAAACAGCACAGTCGCCGAGACCGCGCGCCTTGTGGGATATCAGACAAGCCAGTACTTCAGCCAGATTTTTGCCAAAAACGTGGGGATGAAGCCACAGGAGTATAAAAACAAAAAATGGAAGAGAGAAGAGTAAAAAAAAGATGTCTTAAGGCGAGAATTCTAAAAAAAATCTTTCTGATTCTTGCCGTGTCGATGATTGTAAGCGCCCTGATCGGATTTGCCTATTTTGAGTCTGTCGTGAGAAACCAGACGATTTCCGACGAGCAGATCAAGCTGCAGCAGGTCTCGAACCAGATCGCGTTTATGACGGAAGACATTGAGAAATTTGCCCAGAGCATTTTGGTGGACAGGGAGCTGCAAAAGCTTTTGGAGAAGGAGGAGTATGAAAGCGAGTTTGAGCGGCAGAACACGTATGACGCTATCGCAAAGAGACTGGCGTTTTACAACGATCTGCGCACTTACATAGAAAATTCTGTGATTGAGATGGAAAACGGCATGTGCTACGGGACGAGCTATGTGCAGATGGACACGGACTACATTGAGCAGTGGCTGAAAAAGGACGAGATCGCGCGCTATCAGCAGAGCAGCTTCGTCTACTCAGACCCGTATGCAGGCGCAGACCCGCAGGGGAAAAATCTGATCTGCTACAAAATCCGGATGTGGGACAAGCGCCGCTTCGGATTTCCGGAGGCGACGCTGTATCTGGAGCTGAACCTGGAATACTTCCTTGAGCAGGTGCGGCGCTACGGCGCTTCCTACGACAACGTATGCCTTCTGGGCAACGAGCAGACGGTTTTGTATGACCAGGATTCCGGGGAGATGATCGGACGCTTTTTGGCGGAGGGCGGTCAGCTCCCGAAAGAGGGCGTGTGCAGAATCGAGGAGGGCTATCTGCTGTGCGATTTTGTCGAGGAGGCAGGGTGGAGGCTGTGCACTTTGGTGACGCACCAGTATCTGTGGCAGAGAAGCCAGTTTGTCCTGGTCTTTTTCCTCCTGTCGTTTCTGATCTCCACCGGCATGATCTGCTTTTTTATCGCCAGAACGATGGAGGGCATTATCCGGCCGCTTGAAAAGCTCTCCAGACAGATGGAAAAAATTGAATACGGAAAATTTGAGATGATGGAGATGGTGCATACAGGCGACGAGATTGAGACGCTGTACGAAAAATTTTCTCGGATGCTTGACGAGATCAAAAAGGGCGCGCAGGAGCGCGACCGGTATGAGAGGCAGAAAAAAGAGATGGAGTTTGACATCCTGCTCTCCCAGATCAACCCTCACTATCTCTACAATGTGCTCAATACCGTCGTCTATATGGCGGCGGCGAAGAAAGAGGGGGAGATCGTCACGATCGTCCGCTCTTTGATCGGCACGCTGCAAGAGACGCTGCAAGTCGGAGAGAACAATGTGGAGACAACCGTCGAAAAAGAGCTGGCGTTTACGAAAAATTATCTGACGATCCAGCAGTACCGCTATCCCGGTCTGTACGCCGTGACCGTTTCGTGCAGGGAAGAGCTGCGGCAATGCCTCATCCCAAAGACGACGATCCAGCCTCTGGTGGAAAACGCGATCGTACATGGAATCTTGCCGCAGGAATCGTTTGGGGAGATTGCGGTGCGGATTTTCGAAGAAGAGGAAAAGCTGAAAATTACGGTAGAAGACAATGGAGTAGGGATCGATGAGGAGTGCCGCGAGCGGTTTGAAAGAGGAGAGAACGTCGAGCCGAAAAAGGGAAGGCGGAAACGGATCGGGATCAGCAACGTCAGAGACCGGATCGTCTACCTGTACGGCGAACCTTACGGCATGAGCATTGCCAGAGGAAAAGAAAAAGGCACGATCGCAGCGCTGTGCCTGCCGCTCAGAAAAAGCACGGCAGAGGCGGACGGCGCGGAAGAGACGAAAAAGACAGAGGGAGGGAGCGCATGAAGGGGATGCGGACCAAAAAAAGACAATTGGGAAGAAAATGGCAGACGGCGTTTTGCATGGCGGCGCTTCTCTTTCTTTCCGGGTGCAGCCGTCAGTCCGCTCCGGGTCTGGAGTCAGAAGAGACAGCTTCCAGCGCGGTCGCGGATGATAAAGACAAGACGCAATGGAGCTATCAGGAACCCCTCCCGAGAGATTATGAGGGAACCTTGACGATGTGGGGATGGGATGAAGAATATGCCAGGACGATCACAGAGGCGTTTTGCCGGTATTATCCGAACGTGCAGTTTGAGTATGTCCAGACACAGAACCGGGATCTGGTGCAGCAGTATGAGACGGCTCTTGTGATCGGAGGAGAGCTGCCGGACATTGCCTGGGCGGTGGTGGACTCCAGGGCAGAAGCGTTTGAACTCGATATGTGGGAACACCTCGAGCAGGAGCCGTATAACTTTGACCTGTCCGAGGTCTATGAGTACCTGCACCCGCACCTGGTCAATTCCAGGGGAAACGTCTGCGGGATCGAACAGTCCCTCTCACCGGCGGGGCTTGCGTACCGCAGGGACCTGGCGAAAACATATTTCGGTACGGACGATCCGAAAAAGCTTGAAGCAATGATGCCGGACTGGGAGAGCTTTATCGAGAAGGGAAAAGAGGTCTGGGAAAAAAGCGGCGGAACCGTCTGCCTCTTTGCAGGACTTGGCGATGTGCGGCAGTTTTTGCAGGAGCAGCAGGAGACGTCATGGACCGAGGAGGGAGAGATCGACCTGGAAGGAACGTTTGGCAGAACGATGGATCTGATCTGCCGCTTCCGGGACGAACATATCGCGGACGACCTGATCGCGTGGACGCCGCAGTGGAATGCGTCGTTTCAGACGGATCAGTATATTTTTACCGTCTGCGCGGCGTGGTCTGTGCGCTATACGATCGAGGCGAATGACCCGGAAGGGGAGACGGCAGGGCGGTGGGGGCTGATGAGCGCTCCCGAAGGAAACGCCAACTGGGGCGGCACGGCGATGGGCATCACAAAGACGTGCAAGGACAAACGGCTTGCCTGGGAGTTTCTAAGGTTTGCCACACTCTCGACCGAAGGGGCGAGAGCGCTCAACTCTATGGGACTTCTGACCGCGGCGAAAAAGCCGTATGAGGAGGATCCGAGCCTGAAAAGCTACAAAAGCGGATGGTTTGGAGACCAGGATATCGGGGCGTACTATATGGACCGCATTGTGCCGGACATCAGGACGAGAAAACTGACGGTCGAAGACAGCGTCATCCACGACCGCCTCAGCCTGATCGCCAACGTGCTGAACAAAGACCGAAGCATCCACAGCGCGCAGGCGCTCGAGCTGCTGAGAGAGGAGCTTAAGAGAGAGCTGCCGGAGATTTCTATAAAATGAAAACAAATTCTATAGAATGTGTTCTGGATAGAGACAGAAAAAAATGGTAAGCTATCAGCACAGTAAAGCTGGAGGAAAGGTTCCAGAGAAAAAGAAAGGATGACAAGGGTCTATGAAGAGAAAAAACGGCTGCAGAAAACAATGCTGTTCCGTGGCGTTAGCGGCAGCGGTAGCGCTGGGAAGCGCCCAGGGAGGAATGGTGTGGACGGTACAGGCACAAAGCGCCGAAGAGGTACAGCATGACGCGCAAAGCGATCAGGTTCAGAACATTGCAGAGGACGCGCAGGGCGCTGTCGATTTCGATGAGAACTGGCAGTTCTATCTGGCGACGAGAACGCCGGAGCTGGCGACTGCGTCCGAGGCGGTTGGATTTGAGTTTGCCGCAAACGGAGTGAAGGACGCCGGAGAGTATACGACCGACGAGATTATCGCGGAGGATTTCGACGACTCGTCATGGAGAACGGTAGACGTCCCGCACGATTTCAGCATTGAAGGAGAGAAAGTATCCGAGTCGGTAGACTCGCAGAGCTACCTGCAGGGCGGTCTTGCGTACTACAGAAAGAAATTTACGATACCGGCTTCCATGAAAGGGACAAAGCAGATCTGCGTTGACTTTGAAGGCGTATATCAAAACTGCGTCGTATACTTAAACGGAAAAGAAATCGGCGCTTACCCAAGCGGATATACCGGATTTGCTCTTGATCTGACAGATTCGTTAAACTATGGCGGCGAAAATGTACTCGTTGTCAAGATACAGAACATGTCTCCTTCCGGACGGTGGTACACAGGAAGCGGCATCATCCGCCCGGTTCACCTGACGATCGACAATATGGCGCGCTTTAACCGCAACGGCATCACCTTAAGCGCTCCGACCCTGGAAGAGGACTATGAATACTCCCAGACTGCCTACCTCGAGGTGCAGGCAGACTGCTATTCCGATGCGGGAAATTCCAACGCATACATGGAAGTGACAGTCTACGACGCGGACGGAAACGAAGTCGCAAAGGAACAGACCGAAAAGATGGCGATCAACCCGTCGACCGCATTTTCTCTGTCCTTAAAAGAGAGAATGGCGCTTGAGATCGAGGACGTACAGCTTTGGTATCCGTGGAATCTGGGAACGCCGTATCTGTATACCGTCAAGGTTGACCTGTACACAGAGGCGAACGGAAGCGCAGACGGATACGTTTTGACCGATTCAGAGGAGTTTGAATACGGATTCCGCTGGGTGGAAGTAGCAGAGACGGTAAGCGATGACCCGACAAGCGGCGGTCTGTACGTAAACGGAGAGTACACAAAGGTGCAGGGCGTTGACCTTCACCATGATTCCGGAGCATTAGGAGCGGCAAGCTATACCGACGCGTATGAGAGACAGTTTGACAAGCTCATGGAGATGGGCGTCAACGCGTACCGCACCTCCCACTGTCCGCCTTCCAAGCAGGTGATCGAGGTGTGCAGAAGAAAAGGAATCTTGGTGGTAGAGGAAGCCTTTGACGGATGGGGAGCTTATCCGACAGGCTCAAAGGCAACGTACGATTTTGGAAACTTCTTCTTCCAGGAAGTCCCGGAGGGATGGGCAGGCTTAAAGCCGAACGGATATACCTCTCTTCCAACGCCGGGCGTGGACTATGAAGGCGCAAAATATACATGGAGCGACTGGGTTATCCAGGAGATGGTCAGCCGCGACAAAAACGAACCGTCTGTCATTGCCTGGTCGATCGGAAATGAGGTGCGCGGCGTGGGAGAACAGCCGGAGTGGTATGACGTTGCCGAGTACGATCTCTTAGGCGCAGAGCCGGAGTCGATGAACGAGTACACCGAGGCAGTCCGCCTCTTAAGCGACATAAAAGCCTTAGACAGCTCGCGCTACATTGTGATGGGCGGCGACCAGGAGAGAACCGTTCCGGAAGCGGAGAGCGTATGGGGACTGGTCAACCAGGTTCTCGACGGATATGGATTAAACTATAACACGGCGCAGTCTGCGGACGGACTGATCGCCCGCTTCTCAGCAGGGGACGGCACGCTCAGAGAAAACAGCACCAACGCTTTCTTCTTTGAATCCGAGTCCTCCTCTCAGACCTCTTCCAGAGGCGTTTATTTAGACCCGCAGTTTTCGAATACCGGTATCAACCAGACGCCGGGATCCAGAGGCGGCTCCAACTATGACAACGATTTTGCGTCCTGGACCATGTCGAACGAGTACGGACTGAAAAAAGACCGCGACCGCAAGAGCTTTATCGGACAGTTTATCTGGTCAGGATTTGACTATTTAGGCGAGCCGACGCCGTACAGCGTATATCCGGTCGGCGTAGCCTCATTTGGAACAATCGACACCGCAGGATTTGAGAAGGATTCCTTCTATCTGTATCAGAGCCAGTGGACGGACGAGCCGATGGTGCATCTGGTTCCGCAGAACTGGGATGAGTGGCAGGAAGGCGAGACCGTGACCGTGTGGGTCAACACAAACATGCAGTCAGCAGAGCTGTTCTTAAACGGAGAATCGCTCGGAGTCAAGAGCTTTGACGAAAAAGAGACGGCATATGGAGAGAAATACTATGAGACGTCTGAGCCGACTCAGGACGACAAGACATGGGGAGACGAGGAAAATCCAGGCGGATACACAAGCCCGGGCGCTGTTGTGGACGAAGGAGAGACCAATTACGGAAAACTGCACCTGACCTGGGAAGTGCCGTACGAGGCAGGAACGCTTGAAGTCAAGGCGTATGACGCGGACGGAAACGAGGCGGCAGCTGACAGCATCACGACTTCCTCTGTGCCGTACACGATCAAGACAGAGGTTGACAAGACGGTGCTCAGCGCAGACGGAAACAGCCTTTCCTACGTAGAATGCACGATCGTAGACGAAGACGGAAACATGGTTCCTGACGCGTCAAATCTTGTAAAATTTGAAATAGAAGGCGCAGCTTCCATCGTCGGCGTAGACAATGGACAGCAGGAAAGCACAGAGCTTTACAAATACGGAAACACAGACAGCAGCAGCTATTCTGAGCGCAGCGCATACAACGGCAAAGTGCTCGTCATCGTAAAATCTGAAAAAGAGGCAGGGGAAGCCGTGCTTACGATTTCCTCGGATGATCTTAAACCGGTACAGATTTCTTATACTGTGACGGAAGAGGCGCAAGAAGAGGCGACGGGCGCAGACGCGCAGGAGACTGCGCAGGGACAGGAAGACGGAACCGCCGTATCGGCAGATCCGGTTGAAATCATCGTCCCGAACGGAATCAGCGTAGAACTGCCGGCAGCCGTCAGAGTCCATTACACCAGCGAGGCAGGCGATTACACGCTGATGCGCCCGGTAACATGGGGAGAACTGACAGACGGAATTGCCGAAGGAACGATTGAAGGCACAGATCTGACGGCGTCCGCAAGCGTGACAGAGGTTGCCGAGATGCCGACGGATGTGGAGCTTGCCTCCAACCCGGATCTTGGAGAGGCGAACGATACCTTCCTCTTTGCACAACTGGAGGAGGGAAGCGCAGCGGCAGACTTTGCCCTTGCAACCGCATCGTTCACCGGATCGGTTTCCAACTATCCGAACAATATGCTCGACGGAGACGAGGAGACGACATGGACAAACGCATATGAAAGAGGAGAATCTGTTCTGCTTCCGGCAAACAATGCCTCAAGAAAATCCGATTATGTAGAATTTTACTGGAACAAAGAAAAAGTGATGAACCAGATCAGCTTAAGCTTTGAGAGCAACCGCTACTGCTCCGTTCCGGAGACGATGACCGTAGAATACTGGAACGGCATTGACTGGCAGAGCGCAAGCGCTCAGACCATCACGCAGGAGGACGAGGACGCTCCGGTGACGCTGCAGTTTGACGCTGTCTACACAGACCGCATCCGCGTTTACATGGAAAACGGAACGCCGTTTACCTCCAAAGGAAACATCGAAATCTCAGAAGCGTCTGTAAAACTGGTAAACGCCCAGTAAACGCAGACGACAGCAATGACAGGAAAAAAGAGAGACCCTCATCAAAAGAGAGGTCTCTCTTTTTTCACACCCTTGCAATTTTTTTCATCCTATTATATAATACACAATAACAATTCCTGGCTGTAAGGCTGGGAATTTTTTTCAGGATGCCAGAAAAAAGCAGCAGCGATAAAGGAGAAACGAATATGGTAGATAAGATAGAAACAGTGTTGCAGGCTATCGACTTAAATGCGGCGCCGCCTGCGCAGGAACCGATGAGGCAGTACTATTTTCTGAAAAAAGCGCGTAAATATATAGAGGAAGCTTCCCAAAAGCTGGGACGGCCTCTCACGGCATGTACGGTGACGTTCGGATGCCAGATGAATGCGAGAGATTCGGAAAAGCTCGAAGGCATTCTGCGCCAGATGGGCTATTGCAGGGCAGAATCGGAGAAGGCGGACTTCGTGATCTACAACACCTGCACCGTCAGAGAACACGCAAACAAAAAGGTATACGGGCATCTCGGCGTGCTGCACAGCTATAAAAAGAAAAATCCGGACATGAAGATCGCGCTCTGCGGCTGTATGATGCAGGAGCCGGATGTGGTGGAAAAATTAAAAAAGAGCTATTCCTTTGTGGATCTGATTTTTGGGACGCACAATCTGTACAAATTTGCGGAACTGTTTGTGACGTGCCTGGAGAGCGGTCGGCCGGTCATCGATATCTGGAAAGATACCGACCGGATTGTGGAGGATCTGCCGTGCGAGAGAAAGTATCCGTTTAAATCCGGCGTCAACATCATGTTCGGGTGCAACAATTTCTGCAGCTACTGTATTGTGCCGTACGTAAGAGGGCGGGAGCGCAGCAGAAATCCAAAGGATATCATCCGCGAAATCGAAAAGCTGGCGGCGGACGGAGTGGCAGAGGTGATGCTGCTTGGGCAGAACGTCAATTCCTACGGAAAGACGCTGGAAGAGCCGATGACCTTTGCGCAGCTGCTAAAAGAGATCGAGCAGATTGACGGATTAAAGCGCATCCGCTTTATGACCTCCCACCCGAAGGATCTCTCAGACGAGCTGATAGAGGTTATGAGAACCTCAAAAAAAATCTGCCGCCATCTCCATCTGCCTCTCCAGTCGGGAAGCTCCAGGATTTTAAAAAAGATGAACCGCAGATATACAAAAGAACAGTATCTGGCATTGGTGGACAAAATCCGCACAGCCATTCCCGACCTCTCCCTGACGACAGATATCATCGTGGGATTTCCAGGGGAGACGGAAGAGGACTTTTTAGAGACGCTCGACGTCGTAAAAAAAGTGCGGTATGACGGCGCCTTTACCTTTCTCTATTCCAAACGGACCGGGACGCCCGCCGCGGCGATGGAAAACCAGGTTCCGGAGGAAACGGCAAAAGACCGGTTTGACAGACTGCTCGCGCAGGTGCAGGCGATTTCCAAGGAGCAGGCAAAAAAAGCGGAAGGCAGGATCCTTCCGGCTTTGGTAGAAGAAGTCAACGCGCAGGATCCTTCCCTGATGACGGGAAGACTTAGCAGCAATCTTCTGGTTCACTTTCCGGGGACGAAAGACCTGATCGGAAAGATCGTGGACGTGGAGCTAAAAGAGTGCAGAGGATTTTACTACATGGGCGAAAAATGGGAAAGATAGGAAGGAAGAAAAAGTGGCACAGTTAACACCGATGATGCAGCAGTATGTAAAGACAAAGGAGCAGTATCAGGACTGCATTTTGTTTTACCGGCTCGGAGACTTTTATGAGATGTTTTATGACGACGCGCTGATCGCCTCAAAGGAACTGGAGATTACGCTCACCGGCAAAGACTGCGGGCAGGAGGAGCGCGCTCCGATGTGCGGAGTGCCTTACCACGCTGTCGACAATTACCTCAATAAGCTGGTGGAAAAGGGATATAAGGTGGCGATCTGCGAGCAGGTGGAAGACCCTAAGACCGCCAAAGGGATTGTGAAAAGAGAAGTGATCCGGATTGTAACGCCGGGCACGAACCTGAACACGCAGGCGCTCGACGAGACGAAAAACAACTATCTTATGTGCATTGTGTGCATGGCGGACCGATACGGCGTATCGATGGCGGACATCACGACAGGGGAATATTTTCTGACTGAGATTGAGACGGGGAAAAAGCTGATCGATGAGATTGCAAAATTTTCGCCCAAAGAGATCATCTGCAACCAGTCCTTTGCAGTGTGCGGGCTTGACCTGGAGGAGATGAAAGAACGGCTCGGCATCACAGTCTACTCTTTGGAGGACTGGTATTTTGACGACGAGCTGTGCAAAGAGGCGATCAAAAAGCATTTTAAGGTCACGGCGCTTGAGGGGTTTGGCATTGCCGAATACGACAGCGGCATGATCGCGGCGGGGGCGCTGCTGCAGTATCTGACCGAGACCCAGAAGACATCCCTGGACAACCTGACAAGCCTAAAGCCGTACATAGCAGCGCAATATATGACGCTGGACAGCTCTACGAGGAGAAACCTGGAGCTGTGCGAGACGCTCAGGGAAAAACAGAAAAAAGGATCTCTTCTGTGGGTTTTGGACAAGACAAAAACGGCGATGGGGGCGAGAATGATGCGAAGCTTCCTGGAACAGCCTCTGCTCAGCAAGGCGCAGATCAATGAAAGGCTGGATGCAGTGGCGGAGCTGACCAAAAACGCAATCAGCCGCGAGGAGATCCGGGAATACCTAAACCCGGTCTACGATCTGGAGAGACTGATCAGCAAGATCAGCTACCAGTCGGCAAACCCAAGAGATCTGCTGGCATTTAAAAGCTCTCTGTCGATGCTCCCGCACATCAAGTATCTGTTAGGCTCTTTTGAGACGAAAGTGCTCAAAGAGGCTTGGGAGGATCTGGACCCTCTTGAGGATCTGTACGATCTGATCGCAAAAAGCATAACGGAAGAACCACCGATCGCCATCCGGGAAGGCGGCATCATAAAAGAAGGGTTCGACGGGGAGATCGACCGCCTTAAGCAGGCAAAGACGGAAGGAAAAACGTGGCTTGCCCAGCTGGAGGCAAAAGAGAGAGAAAAGACAGGAATCCGGACTTTAAAGATCAAATACAACAAAGTGTTCGGCTATTATATGGAAGTGACAAACTCCTACAAAAACCTGGTCCCGGATTACTTTACGAGAAAACAGACGATGGCAAACGCCGAACGGTATATCACTCCGGAATTAAAAGAGCTGGAAAATATGATCTTAGGGGCGGAGGAAAAGCTGTGCGCGCTGGAGTACGATCTATTCTGCAAGGTGCGCGACCAGATCGGAGCGCAGGTAGTCAGAATCCAAAAGACGGCCAGGGTGATCGCGCGCCTCGATGTGTTCGCCTCCTTTTCCCTTGTCTCAGAGCGAAATCACTATGTCAGGCCCAAAATCAATGAAAGAGGGATTATCGACATCAAAAACGGACGCCACCCTGTTGTGGAGAGAATGATTCCAAACGATATGTTTGTGGCGAACGACACGTATCTGGACAACACGAACAACCGCGTCTCGATCATCACCGGTCCAAACATGGCCGGAAAGTCGACGTATATGCGCCAGACGGCGCTGATTGTGCTGATGGCGCAGATCGGATGCTTCGTGCCGGCCGACAGCGCGAAGATCGGGATTGTGGACCGGATCTTCACGCGGGTGGGCGCCTCAGACGACCTGGCGTCGGGGCAGAGCACGTTCATGGTTGAGATGACAGAGGTGGCCAATATTCTGCGCAGCGCGACGGGCAGCAGTCTTTTGATTCTGGACGAAATCGGAAGAGGGACCAGCACGTTTGACGGACTGAGCATTGCGTGGGCAGTCGTGGAATATATCAGCAATCCCAAAATCCTGGGGGCAAAGACACTGTTTGCCACCCATTATCATGAGCTGACAGAGCTTGAGGGAAAGCTAAACGGCGTCAACAACTACTGCATCGCCGTCAAGGAGCAGGGCGATGACATCGTTTTTCTGCGCAAGATTATAAAAGGCGGCGCTGACAAAAGCTACGGCATCCAGGTGGCAAAACTTGCCGGCGTGCCGGACGCTGTGATTCAAAGGGCAAAAGAACTGGTAGAGGAACTCAGCGACGCCGACATCACGGTGAAGGTAAAAGAAATGAAAGCGGAGGGAAACGCCAGGACAAAGCCGAAAAAGAGAAAGTATGACCAGCTGGAGATGAACCAGATTTCTCTGTTTGACACCGTAAGAGAGGAAGACATTTTGCAGGAATTAAAAGAGATTGAGATCAGCACGCTCACGCCGATCGACGCGTTAAACACGCTGTATCGGCTTCAGAATAAATTGAAGAATCGCTGGTGAGAATATGAACATTGAAATACTCGATCAAAGCACGATCGACAAAATCGCGGCAGGAGAAGTGATTGAACGCCCCGCTTCGATCGTGAAGGAATTGGTGGAAAACGCAGTCGACGCGGGCGCTGACTGCGTGACCGTGGAGATCAAAGAGGGAGGAATTTCACTCGTCAGGGTGAGCGACAACGGAGCGGGAATTCCAAAAGAGGATGTGCCGCTTGCCTTCGTGCGCCATGCCACAAGCAAGATCAGAACCGTTGAGGATCTTTTGCAGATTGGCTCTCTTGGCTTTCGCGGGGAAGCGCTCTCAAGCATCGCCGCGGTCTGCCAGGTGGAGCTGGTGACAAAGACGAGAGAAAGTCTGGTCGGAATCCGCTACCGGATCGAAGGCGGAGAGGAAAAGGGGATGGAGGAGGTCGGAGTCCCGCAGGGGACGACGTTTTTTGTGCGCAACCTTTTTTTCAACACGCCGGCAAGAAGAAAATTTTTGAAAAGCCCGGCGGCTGAGGCGGGATATGTCAGCGACCTGATGGAAAAAATGGCGCTGTCCCACCCGGAGATTTCCTTTCGCCTGATCTGCAACCATCAGACGAAGCTGTACACCTCAGGCAGCTCAAACCTAAAGGAGATCGTCTATCACCTCTACGGCAGAGAGACCGCAGGTCTGGTCATGCCGATTGCGGGAGAGAAAAACGCACTGCGCCTGGAAGGGCTGATCGGAAAGCCGGCTGCCGGCAGAGGAAACCGAAATTATGAGATATGCTTTATCAACGGGCGGTATCTGAAAAACAAGATTGTCGCCAAAGCGCTTGAGGATGCGTACAAGCCTTTTCTGATGCAGCACAAGTACCCCTTTGCGATCATCCACTTAAAGATGGACGGATCTCTGCTCGACGTCAACGTCCACCCCACAAAGATGGAGGTGCGCTTTTCCGACAACGAAAGCGTGTATCGGATCGTGGAAGAGACGGTAAGAGAAGCGCTTGAGAGAAAAGAGCTGATTGCGGAGGTCTCCCTCTCCCGCACGGGCGCGCCGGAGAAAAGGCAGCCGCCGCACACCGCCTCTTTTGCGGAGCCGTTTGAGCCAAGGAGGATCGAAAGCCTGAAAGAACAAAGAGAAGCGTACCGGACGGAGCAAAAGCCGCAGCAGTGGAGCCGCGCCGTAGAGCGCGGGGATCCGGACGCTTTTTTGAGAAAGGAGCCGTCATATTTTAAAACCGGAGGGGGAGAACCGCAAAGGCGGGACGGCGAGACGAAAAAACCGCAGCAGATGACGCTGTTTTCCGACTGCGCCCGGCAGGAACGCCGCGCGCGGCCATACAGGATTGTCGGTCAGGTTTTCGGCACATACTGGATTGTCGAGTACGGGGAGAAGATGTACCTGATCGATCAGCACGCCGCGCACGAGAAGGTGCTGTACGAGCGCACGATGAAAAGTCTGAGAGACCATTCGTTTACGTCCCAGATGATCATGCCGCCCGTGATCGTGTCGGTGAGTATGCAGGAGGAAGCCCTCCTTTTGCGCTACCTTCCATTCTTTGCCTCGATCGGATTTGAGATCGAAGCCTTCGGGGGAAGAGAATATGCGATCCGCGCGGTTCCGGGCAATCTGTTCGGGATTGAGAAAGAAGGACTTTTTCTGGAGCTGCTCGACGGTCTTGGGGAACTTCCAGGCGGGGAGGAACCCGACATCTTAAAAGAAAAGATTGCCTCGATGTCCTGCAAAGCTGCCGTCAAGGGAAACCACGCGATGACGGAGCAGGAGGCGAAGGCGCTGATCGAAGAGCTTTTGGAGCTGGACAATCCTTACCACTGTCCGCACGGAAGACCGACGATCATTTCGATGACGAGATATGAACTGGAGAAAAAATTTAAACGAATTTGACGGAGAGGAAGCTATGAAGCAGCCATTACTGATTTTAACCGGACCGACTGCGGTGGGAAAGACAGCGCTGTCGATCCTGCTGGCAAAAGCAGTAGGAGGAGAGATTATCTCCGCGGATTCGATGCAGGTCTACAGAGGGATGGACATCGGATCGGCGAAGATCAAAAAAGAAGAGATGCAGGGCGTCCCCCATTTTCTGATTGACGAGCTGGAGCCGGATGAAACGTTTCACGTCGTGAAATTTCAAAGCCTTGCCAGGAAATATATGAATGAGATCTGGCAGCGCGGCCACATTCCGATCCTGACGGGGGGAACGGGATTTTATATTCAGGCTGTGCTGTACGATATCGACTTTACGCAGAGCGAATCGGACGGACCATACCGCGCAGAGCTGGAGCGGACGGCGAGAGAACAAGGCGCCCGCACGCTGCATGAACAGCTGCGCCTGGTAGATCCCGTCTCTGCCCGGGATATCCATGAAAACAATGTAAAACGGGTGATCCGCGCCCTGGAATTCTACAAAGAGACAGGAACCCCCATCTCAAAGCACAATGAACAGGAGAGAAAAAAAGAATCCCCGTACCAGTTTGCGTATT
Source organism: uncultured Eubacteriales bacterium (assembly GCA_963929865.1). Classification (GTDB taxonomy): domain Bacteria; phylum Bacillota; class Clostridia; order Lachnospirales; family Lachnospiraceae; genus JAGZHZ01. Next base: position 26,524 of record CAWVKK010000021.1, read on the forward strand.
TTGTCCTGAACGACGACCGGGAGAGGCTGTACGGGCGGATCGACAAGAGAGTCGACAAGATGATAGAGGAAGGTCTGCTGGACGAGGTCAAAAGGCTCAAGGCGCGCGGCTTTACGAAAGAGATGGTCTCGATGCAGGGGCTGGGATACAAAGAGATGCTTGCCTTCCTGGACGGAGCGTGTTCGTTTGAGGAGGCGGTCTATATCCTGAAGCGGGACACAAGACATTTCGCAAAACGGCAGCTGACCTGGTTTAAGCGGGAGAGGGATGTGATCTGGATAGACAAGGGGGCATATCAGTATGATGAGAAGAGGATATGCAGCGCCATTTTGGAGGAGCTAAAGAACAGAGGATGGAAGATAGGAGAAAATCATGAAGACACAGTCAGAAGCAATGTATGAGACACTTGGCATTTCCGGGAAGGTGTACCGGTTTGGGCAGAAGATAGAGGCGCAGCTAAGAGAGAGGTTTGAGGCGATCGATGAGACGGCAGAATATAATCAGCTCAAGGTGATCGCGGCCATGCAGAAAAACCGCGTGGCGGCCGAGCATTTTCAGACAAGCAGCGGATACGGGTACAATGACGCGGGGAGGGATACCTTAGAAGAAGTATATGCGTCTGTGTTCCACACAGAGGCGGCTCTGGTCCGTCCCCAGATTACGTGCGGAACCCACGCGCTCGCTGTGGCGCTCTCAGGGAATCTGCGCCCGGGGGATGAGATGATTTCGATCTCCGGAAAGCCGTACGACACTTTAGAGGAGGTCATCGGAATCCGCCCCTCAAACGGCTCGCTTGCCGAGTACGGCGTCACTTACCGCCAGGTAGACCTGCTTGCGGACGGAAGCTTTGACTTTGAGAAGATCCGGCAGACGATCAGCGAAAAGACAAAGCTGGTGGAGATCCAGCGCTCAAAAGGATACCAGACCCGCCCGACTCTATCCGTCGCTCAGATCGGGGAGGCGATCGCTTTTGTCAAGAGCATCAACCCAGACATCATCTGCATGGTGGACAACTGCTACGGAGAATTTGTGGAGCGCATAGAGCCAAGCGACGTCGGAGCCGACATGGTCGTCGGATCCCTGATCAAGAATCCGGGAGGCGGGCTGGCGGAGGTGGGAGGATACATCGCCGGGACAAAGAGATGCATCGAAAACGCGGCGTACCGTCTGACCTCCCCTGGACTGGGAAAAGAAGTGGGGGCAAGCCTTGGCGTGACGCGCTCCTTCTACCAGGGATTTTTCCTCGCCCCGACTGTGACGGCGGGGGCCTTAAAGGGAGCGATCTTTGCCGCGAATGTGTATGAAAAGCTGGGATTTGAGGTTGTGCCAAACGGCAGCGAGGAGCGCCATGACATTATCCAGGCTGTGACGTTTGGAACGCCGCAGGGCGTCATCTCCTTCTGCGAGGGAATTCAGGCGGCAGCCCCGGTCGACAGCTATGTAAAGCCTGAGCCGTGGGCAATGCCGGGATATGACAGCGACGTGATTATGGCGGCAGGCGCGTTCGTGCAGGGCTCCTCGATTGAGCTGAGCGCGGACGGACCGATCAAGCCGCCGTACGCCGTCTATTTCCAGGGAGGACTGACATGGTTCCATGCAAAGCTTGGAATCTTGATGTCTCTCCAGAAGCTCTGCGACAGAGGGCTGGCCCGCATCCCGGACGAGGAATAAAGGAGAGTGCGATGAGGAGGGTTTTGATAGCAGGAGGAGGCGCCTCCGGCATGATGGCCGCGGCAGCGGCCGCGCGAGCAGGGGCGGCGGTGACGCTTCTGGAACAAAAAGAAAATGTCGGGAAAAAAATCCTGATGACGGGAAACGGGCGCTGCAATCTGACGAACATGGAGCAGCCTTTAAGCGCGGGATATCCGCTCAGCGCGCGCCCTTTTTTAGAGACATGCTTTTCAGAATTTGACGCAGACGATACGATCCGGTTTTTTAAGGAGCTTGGAATGGCGACAAAAAAAAGAGGAGCGCTCGTCTACCCGATGACGGACTGCGCTTCGACGGTGAGAGATATGCTCTTGATGGAATTAAAAAGACTGCGGGTCAAAATCAAATGTTCGGAAAAAGTGACCGCCGTGCAAAGAGACGGAGGCGTCTGGACAGTCCGGACGAAGGGGTGGCAGTACGAGGCAGACTGCGTCATTTTGGCGTCAGGGTCGAAGGCGGCTCCTGTGAGCGGGTCGGATGGAAGCGGCTATGAGCTGGCGAAAAGCCTGGGATTGAAGATCAAAAAGCCGCTTCCGGCGCTTGTGCCCTTGACATGCCGGGAGCCGATCTGCCGGGCGCTTTCTGGAATCCGCACCTTTGTGAAGCTGACGCTGCTTGTGGACGGAGAAAAGGTCAAAGAGGAAGAAGGGGAGCTGCAGTGGACAGAATATGGGATCTCCGGGATCGTCGTGTTTCAGGTCAGCGCTGCGGCCGCGCGGGCTTTGGAAGAGAAAAAAAGCGTCAAGGTGATCGCCGATCTGTGCCCTGCGATGACGAGAGAGGAGATGGCACAGTTTCTGGAAGCAGCGGCGGCGTTTGATGAAAAGAAAACGGCGGCGGAGGTGCTCTGCGGCGTCTTCCCAAAGAAAATGGCGCTCGGGCTGCTGAAGGAACAAAAATGGGACAGGGAACGCCACGCAGAGGAATACGCAAAAGAGCAGTGGGATAGGCTGTGCGAAAGATGCAAGCGCATGCCGCTTACCGTGACGGGGACGAAATCGTTTGAGCAGGCGCAGATCTGCTGCGGAGGCGTGGAGCTGTCCGAGGTGTCCGCCCCGTCGCTTCAGAGCCGCCGCCACAGCGGTCTGTACCTGGCGGGAGAGCTTTTGGACATCGATGGAATCTGCGGAGGCTATAATTTACAGTGGGCGTGGACGAGCGGATATCTGTGCGGAATCCACGCGGCGAAAGGAAAATAGATGATACGATTGCAGCAGGTAAAATTACCGATTCGACATACAAAAGAAGATTTAGAGAAGGCGATAGAGAAAGCGCTGCATCTCCTGCCCGGAGAGGAGATGGAGTATGAGATTGTCAGGCAGTCTCTCGACGCGAGAAGGAAGCCAGAGCTTTTATACAGCTATGTTGTGGATGTGAAGACAAAAAAAGAGCAGCATAAGATCAAACGGTGCAAAAACGCCGTCCTGATACACAGACGCCCGTACCAGCTGCCGGATCCGGGAAAAGAGCGGCTGCGCCACCGCCCCGTCGTTGTGGGGGCAGGTCCGGCAGGTCTCTTCTGCGCGCTCTTGCTGGCGAGAGCGGGGTATGGTCCTCTTGTGCTCGAGAGAGGGCGCGACGTCGACGCGAGGACAAAAGACGTGGAACAGTTCTGGGAGGGCGGTGCCTTAAAGCTGAATTCCAACGTGCAGTTTGGAGAGGGCGGCGCCGGGACGTTCTCAGACGGAAAGCTCAATACGCTCGTCAAGGATGAAAAGGGGAGAAACCGGTTCGTGCTTGAGACGTTCGTAGAGGCAGGGGCACCAGAAGAGATTTTATACGCCAGCAAGCCGCATATCGGGACGGATATCCTGCGGGATGTGGTGCGCCATATCCGGGAGGAGATCTGCGCTCTCGGCGGAGAGGTGAGGTTTGAGACGCAGCTGACGGATTTCGAGGTGAAAGACGGAAAAATCTGCCGGATACAGTGCGCCTGCGGAGAGTGGATCGAGGCGGAGGCGGTGGTGCTCGCGATCGGGCACAGCGCGCGCGATACGTTTGAAATGCTCGCAGACAAGCCTCTTGCCATCCGGGCAAAATCCTTTGCAGTCGGAGTGCGCATCGAACACCCCCAGAGGATGATCGATGAATCGCAGTATGGGCAGGCGTCGGGAAACGGGCTGCCGCCTGCGCCGTATAAGGTGACGCATAAGCTGGAAAACGGAAGAGGCGTCTACTCCTTCTGCATGTGCCCTGGAGGCTTTGTCGTCAACGCCTCCTCCGAGGAGGGCAGGACCGTGGTCAACGGCATGAGCTTCCACAAAAGAGACGGTGAAAACGCGAACAGCGCGGTGATTGTGACAGTGACGCCGGAAGATTTTGAAGGTACGGACGCGCTGGCAGGCGTCCGCTTCCAGAGAAAGCTTGAGGAAGCGGCATATGAAGCGGGACAGGGCAAGATTCCGGTCCAGCGCTTTGAAGACTTCTGCCGCGGCCGCACGACAGAGGCGCTCGGGGAAATCAGACCGCAGATGCGCGGAAAGTGGAAACTGGCAAATCTGCGCGCCTGCTTTCCGGATGAGCTTGCCGATTCGATCGCGTGCGGGATCCGGGCGTTCGGGAAAAAGATCAAAGGCTTTGACAGACCGGACGCAGTTCTCTCCGGGGTGGAGAGCAGGACGTCGTCCCCGATCCGCATCGAGCGGACGCAGACACTTGAAAGCTGCGGCGTTTTAGGACTCTACCCGTGCGGGGAGGGCGCCGGCTATGCCGGAGGCATCACATCGGCTGCGATGGACGGAATGAAAGCGGCGGAGTCTGTGATAGCCAGATATGCGGGATGGCAAAATAAATAATAAATTAAGATTCCTTTTGTGTACATTGGATTTATTCTATGGTAAAATAAATAAATTAGGGCGGCAGGTTATTTTTTTCGGGAGAGAGTCAGAAAAAAAATGCGCTCTATCAAACAGATAAGAAAAGAAGAACGTCCCTATGAAAAGTGTAAAAAATATGGGACGCGTGCGCTGTCCGACGCAGAGCTGCTGGCAGTGATGCTCAGGACAGGCTCAACCTCCATGAACGTGCTGGAGATGGCGCAGAGTGTGCTCGAAGCCTCTAAAGTGGAAGACAGCCTGCTGGGACTTTACCACCTCTCGGCGGAGGATCTGATGCAGATCAGGGGAATCGGGGAGGTAAAAGCCATGCAGATTCAGTGCATCGCTGAATTTGCAAAGAGAATGGCGAAAGCCTCGGCGAGGGATCAGCTGTCGTTTCAGAATCCGGCGTCCATCGCCCGCTACTGCATGGAGGATTTCAGACATTGTGAACAAGAACAGCTGCTTGTCATGATGCTCAACACAAAAAACCGTCTTTTAGGAGAAGAGATTATCTCAAAAGGAACGGTCAACGCTTCCTTGATCTCTCCAAGGGAGATTTTTATCTGCGCACTGCACTATCACGCTGTTTACCTGATCCTGGTACACAACCATCCAAGCGGCGATCCCAAACCGAGCAGAGAGGACATCGCGGTCACAAGGAGAATTCAGGACGCGGGCAATCTGATCGGGATTGAGCTGTTAGACCATCTGATTATCGGGGATCACAGATATGTCAGCTTCCGCGAGAGCGGTCTGCTGTCATTTGAAGGGTAGAGAGGACCTGACGGAGGACAGAAAGGACACGAAGGAGAAGAGCAATTATGTTATTTCACAATACATATGGTGTGGATATGGGGACCGATATGATGAAAATCACCGATCGGGATGAAAGAAAATTTTTGATGGAGAAAAATATGATCGCGATCCGCGATCAGATTCATGTCATTGCAGTAGGAAAAAGAGCTTTTGAGATGTATGAGAAGACGCCGCCTTCGGTGGAAGCTTCCTGTCCGATGATGGGGGGCGTGATCGCCGACACCCAGAATATGGAGCTTGTTTTGTGGAAATTTTTAAAGAAATGCGCGGCATTCCGGATGCGCCGCCCCGAGCTTTACTTTGCAGTCCCGACGAATATCTCGGAGGTGGAAAAGAGAGCGTATTTCTCAACGCTGAAGGGAAGAATCAAGGCAAAGAAGGTTTTTCTGGTCGAAAAGGGAATTGCGGACGCGATCGGGATGGAAATCCCGATCGAGGAGACGAGAGGAAACATGATCATCAACATCGGGGCGCAGACGACAGAGATTTCCGTGATTTACGAAGGAAAGATCATCCTCAGCAAGACGCTTAAGGTCGGCGGCAGAAATATGGATGAGGCCATCAGCACGATGGCGCGCAGAAATTTTAATCTGAATATCGGGATGAAGACAGCGGAGCAGCTGAAAAACCATCTTGCATACGTCCTGGAAGGACCGCAAAGAGAGATGCGCGTCTGGGGCGTCAACACGCTGTCCGGGCTGCCCAGAGAGGCGGCGATACCGGCAGACGCCGTCAGCGGCGCGATTTTGGAGACGCTGGAGATCATTACGGAAAACGTCAGATCCGTCGCGGAGAGGACGCCGCCCCAGATTCTGCAGGATATCAGGCGAAGCGGCATCCAGCTGGCCGGCGGAGTGGCGCTGATCCCAAACCTGGCCGATTTTATAAGGCTTCAGACCCAGATGAGAGTGTATCCGGTACAAAATCCGGTTTTCAGCACGATACGCGGGCTTTTGAGAATTATGAACGAGCCGAAAAAATACAGAAAATATACGTATTCGTTGAAAGATCTGGCGGGAAAAATGATATAAAAAAGAGGAAGCAATATGAAAAAGAAAACAAATGACTCAATCAAGAGCAAATACATTTTTATCTTTTTGCTGGTAATCTGTTTTGCTCTGATTTTTCTGACGTTTACGACAGACGTTGCGACCGGTCCTTTTAAGCAGGTAACGCAGTTTGTCATTACGCCGGTGCAAAACGGTCTGAACCGTGTGGGAGCCTGGATTTCGGAAAGAGGCGTATATTTTCGGGACTCGGCTGACATCTATGAAGAAAATCAGACTCTGAAGGAGCAGGTCGACCAGCTGACCGAGGAAAATACGCAGCTTTTGCAGAACCAGGAGGAGCTGAGCCGTCTGAGACAGCTGTACGATCTGGACAGCCAGTATGAGGATTACCCCAAGGTGGGAGCCAGAATCATTGCCAAAAGCTCCGGGAACTGGTTCAATCTGTTCACGATCGACAAGGGGACGAACGACGGCATTGAGGTGGACCACAACGTCATTGCGGACGGAGGACTTGTGGGGATCGTGACGGAAGTGGGAGCGGACTGGGCCACAGTGCGCGCCGTATGCGACGATTACAGCAATGTCAGCGCCATGATCTCCACAACGTCTGACGTGTGCGTGATCTCCGGAAATCTGACGCTTTTGGACGAAGGGAAATTAGAACTGAGCCGGCTGATGGATCAGGAGGACAAGGTGTCGGTAGGAGCCAGCGTGGTGACGTCCCACATCAGCGACAAATATCTTCCAGGAATTTTAATCGGCTATATCAGCGACCTGGAGCAGGACAGCAATCAGCTGACAAAATCAGGCTATATCACACCGGTCGTAGACTTTAAACATCTGCAGGAGGTTCTTGTCATCACACAGAAAAAGGAGACAGGAAATTCAAATCTGCAAAACGATGGATCACAGGAGAGCGCGGCGCAGGAGAGTGAGACAGCAGGTGCGGAGGAGTGACAGCGTATGAAAAGAAAGATCATCCTTGCCGTCTTAATGTTTTTGTGCTTTGTCCTTCAGACCACGCTGTTCCGCCAATTTGCAGTCGCGTCGATTGTGCCGAATCTGCTTTTGATCCTGACGGTTTCCTTTGCCTTTATGAGAGGAAAAAAAGAAGGACTGTTTGTTGGATTTTTCTGCGGACTCTTTATGGATCTGTCGATGGGGGAGCTGATCGGAGTCAACGCGATGATTTACATGTGCGTTGGATACGCCAACGGCTTTTGCTGCCATATTTTCTATGACGACGACATCCGGATGCCGATTTTCTTTGTGGCGCTCAGCGATCTGGCGTATGGGACGGCGACGTATCTGATGCTGTTCTTATTGAGAGGGAGACTTGACTTTTTTTATTATTTAGGACGGATTATCATACCGGAGGTGTTGTACACCGTAATCGTAACCATTCTGATTTACAAGCTGCTCTACAGAATCAATCGATGGCTGGAGGCGGCAGGGTAGGATAAAGGAGTGAAAAAGCATTGTTTCAGTATATGAAATCGAGAATGAAAAAAGGTCTGAGATCGAGGATTTTTATCCTTCTGGCAGTCTTTCTCATTCTGAGCGGATTTCTGATCCAGCGCCTCTTTACGCTGCAGATTATCCACGGAGAGGATTATGAGAACAATTTTACGATGCAGATCAAAAAAGAGCAGGTGCTGGACGGCACGAGAGGAAATATTTACGACGTCAACGGGTATCCCCTGGCATACAATAAGCTGGTGTACTGCGTGACGTTTGAGGACGTCGGAAGCTACGAGACGACAAAAGAGAGAAATCTGACGCTAAACGGCATCTTCTACCAGCTGATCAAGATCATTGAGGCGCACGGAAGCGAGGTCATCAGCGATTTTGGAATCCGGCTCAACAGCTTAGGAGAATATGAGTTCGCAAAGACAGGATTTAACCTGATGCGTTTTAAAGCCGATATCTATGGGCGCATCTTCATCGACGACCTCACGCCTGAGGAGGAAAATGTGGACGCGGCTACCATGATGCAGGAGCTGTGCGGCGAGGACTACTACGGAATTTTGGGAGACTACACCGCGGAGGAATTAGAAGCGTACGGACTGCCGCAGACCCTGACAGACGAGGAGGTCGTGCAGCTTGCCACGCTCAGAAGCGCGCTCGCGGCAAACAGCTATCAGCGCTATCAGTCGATCACGATCGCGGAGGATATCAGCGAAGAGGCAGTCGCAGTGATCATGGAAAATAAAGACCGCTTTGTCGGCGTGGACGTCGTGGAGGACACAATCCGCGTCTACAACGACGCGATCTACTTTGCGCCGATCATCGGATACACCGGACCGGTTTCCGCAGAGGAGCTGGAAGACCTGCAAAAGGAGGATCCCTCCTACGACCAGGGAGACACGGTCGGAAAAGTAGGACTGGAGCAGTACTTTGAGACAGATCTGCAAGGGACAAAGGGAAGCAGAACCTTCTATGTGGACAACCTCGGAAGAGTGCTGCAGGAGGAGGATTATGTCAGCCCTTCAGCAGGAGACGATATCTATCTGACAATCGAACGGGAGACGCAGATTGCCGCCTATAAAATTCTGGAGCAGCGCATCGCCGGTATCCTGTACAGCATGATCATCAACACAGGATTTTACGAGGAGGGATATCTCGAGGAGCTGTCCAACCCGGATGAGATTCGAATTCCGATCTATGAGGTGTACTACGCCCTGTTTGACAACAATGTATTTGATATCGCCCATCTGGGAAGCAGCGAGGCGACATCGTTTGAGCAGGGAATCTACGATAAATTTCTGGCAAGGGAAGAACAGATTTTTACATCGCTCAAAGAACAGCTTATCAGCGAATCTCCGACGGTGTATGAGGACTTAAGCCGGGAGTACCGGGAGTATCAGACGTACATCACAGAGACGACCTTAAGCGAAAATGGAATTTTGCTGGAGGAGGCGATTGACCAAAGCGACGAGACGTATCAGGCGTGGGAAGCAGGGACGATCAGCCTGAAAGAATATCTGACGTACGCCATCTCCCAGAACTGGATAGATATCTCGAAAGTGACGCAGGAAAATCAGTATTTTGATTCAGATGAGATGTACTCTGTTCTCGCCGACTCGGTCGCAGGCTATCTCTCAGATGATCTGGAATTTTCAAAGCTTGTTTTCCGCTATATGATCGCGGACGGAACCCTGACGGGCACAGAGGTCTGCCTTTTGCTGTTTGAGCAGGGAATCATCGAACAAAACGACGACGACTACAACAGCCTTGCGGCGGGAATTTACACGCCGTATGATTTTATGAGACAGAAGATTTACAACCTGGAGATCACACCGGCGCAGCTGGCCCTGGCGCCATGCTCGGGTTCTCTGGTTGTGACAGACGTCAACACCGGAAACGTTGTGGCGTGCGCCACATATCCGAGCTATGACAACAACCGTCTGGCCAATGATATGGATTCAGACTACTACATGAGCCTTGCAAGCGACCAGTCCAGTCCGTTTTACAACCGGGCGACGCAGGAAGTCACTGCGCCGGGTTCCACGTTTAAGATGGTAACGGCGGTGGCGGGAATCAGCGAGGGAATCATCGATCCGTCGGAGAGCATCGTGTGCGAGGGAACCTTCGAGGAAGTAGAGCCGAACATCAACTGCTGGATTTATCCGGGCAACCACGGAGCTTTGACGCTGTCGCAGGCGCTGACGGAATCGTGCAACTATTATTTTAACACGGTCGGATACTGGCTCGGCTTTAACGGAGGAGCAGAGTCGGAGGATGCAGTCGGCATTGACCGTCTGATGCGCTACGCCGCGCTGTTCGGACTCGACGACGTATCAGGCATTGAAATGCCCGAGAGCGATCCGCAGATGGCGGACGTGGCCGTGGCGCCGGCGGCGATGGGACAGAGCAACAACGCGTACACGACGACGCAGCTTGCAAAGTACGTGGCGACGATCGCGAACAACGGGACGTGCTATGACCTGACGCTGCTCGACAAAATTACGGACAATTCCGGGACAGTGATTACCGAGCAGACGCCAAGCGTCCACAGCCAGGTATCTTTAAGCTCGCAGGCATGGGAATCGATCCACTACGGTATGAATCAAGTGATTCACAATACCTCGTCGATTGAAGGGACAGACGGCATCGAGTGGGCAGGAAAGACCGGTACGGCTGAGGAGAGCAAGATTCGCCCGAACCATGCGGTTTTCGTCGGATACGCGCCGTATGACAACCCGCAGTATGCGATTGCGGTCCGTGTGACGAACGGCTACACGTCAGCGAACTCGGCGGCGATCGCAGGGGATATGGTAAGCTATCTGTTTCATCTGCAAAGCGAAGACGAGCTGTTTTCCGGCACCGCGAAAGAAGGCGCCACCAATACGCAGCGTACAGACTAAAAAAAGAAAAAGAAGGAGAAAGAGGGATTGCGGCAGTGAATCATAATTCTGTCATGATTAAGAGCAACAAATATGGATTGATTGTGGTACTGGACGATAAAATTCCATTTACCGATCTGCTCTTGGACGTAGCTGAAAAATTTAAGGAAGCTTCCAACTTTTTTAAAAATGCGAAGATGGCGGTGTCGTTTTCCGGAAGAGAGCTGACTACGGAGCAGGAAAAAGAGCTGGTCTCCACGATTGTCAATCACTCTCACATTCATATTTTATGCGTGATTGATGAGAAAAAAGAGGACGAGGAATACTATCGCCGGGCGGCAGAGCATTCTCTGGAGGAGCTGAAAAAGCAGGACGGACAGTTTTACCGCGGGACTCTGATAGCAGGGCAGGTGCTGGAGACCGAAACAAGCATTGTCATTATCGGGGACGTCAACCCCGGGGCAAGCGTAATTTCTAAAGGGAATATCGTGATCATCGGTTCCTGCCGCGGAAACGTGTACGCAGGAGCCTCCGGAAACGCACAGTGCTTTATCGCAGCGCTCGTTATGCGCCCGATCCAGGTCAGAATTGCCGACAAATCGGCGCGCAGCCCGATTGTGAAGTGGAATGACACAAATCAATATCGGATGGAACCGAAAATCGCCTACATAAAAGACGAACGGATTCATGTAAAAACGATCTCACAGGACGTCTTATCAGACCTCAGCGAGGAAAAATAGAAAAAAGAACCGAGCTACGAAAGAGGACATAAGAAAAGAAATGGGAGGATCGGATATGAGCGAAGTCATTGTGATTACATCTGGAAAAGGCGGAGTTGGAAAGACAACTGCGACAGCGAATTTGGGGACAGGACTTGCCAGGATGCAGAAAAAAGTGGTTCTGGTCGACACCGATATCGGACTGCGGAATCTGGATGTGGTGATGGGACTGGAAAACCGGATTATTTATAACCTGGTGGATGTCGTAGAGGGAAACTGCAGGATGAAGCAGGCGCTGATACGGGACAAAAGATATCCGAATTTATATCTGCTGCCGTCTGCGCAGACGAGAGACAAATCAGCCGTGACGCCGCAGCAGATGATCAAGCTGACAGATGCGCTCAGGGAAAGCTTCGATTATATTCTTTTAGACTGCCCGGCAGGGATTGAGCAGGGATTTCAAAATGCCATTGCAGGCGCTGACCGGGCGATTGTCGTGACTACCCCCGAGGTCTCGGCAATCCGTGACGCCGACCGGATTATCGGATTGCTCGAGGCGCACGGGATAACCGATATCCAGCTTTTCGTCAACCGCGTCCGGATGGATATGATCCGAAAAGGCAATATGATGTCGATTGAGGATGTGGCGGAAATTCTGGCGATTCCCCTGATCGGAGCTGTGACGGACGATGAGAATGTCGTGATTTCCGCAAACCAGGGCGAACCTCTTGCCGGGAATGACTCAAGAGCGGGACAGGCTTTTTTGCAGATCTGCCGAAGAATTGAGGGGGAAAAAATCCCAATCAGCGATTTTGCGAGAGAAGAGAGCTTTTTTGCGAGAATTTCCAATTTTTTTAAGAGAAGTGAGAGAGGTGTCATATGATGTGGTTTGACCGAACACAGAGAGAAAAATCAAGAACGATTGCGAAAGAGCGGATCCAGTCGACGCTGCTGTGCGACCATACAGACTGCACGCCTGAGATTCTGGAACAGATTGAGAGAGAGATTTTTCAGATCGTGCGCAGATACTTTGACATAAAACCGGAAGAGCTTCATGTGCGGTTAGAGATTGTAAAAAATCAGAGATAGGGTGTAAGTTATGCTGAAACAATATAAGATAAAGGATTATGGATTCCGATTAATTTTATGGGTTGTTGTGCTGTCCGTCCTTGGAATCATGGTAATCGGAAGTGCAGATGAGAGCTATCAGATGAGACAGACAGCCGGGCTGATTTTGGGAATGGCCGTTATGCTGATCGTCTCTCTGATTGACTATAAATGGATTTTGAACTTTTCCTGGCTGATTTATATCGCGGGAATTGGACTTTTGGTAGCGGTCCGGTTCTTCGGGGAGGAGGTAAAGGGAGCAAAGCGCTGGATTGAGATCGCGGGAATCCAGTTTCAGCCCTCCGATTTGGAAAAGATTGTCCTGATTTTATTTTTTGCCTATTTTTTCGCCAAACATGAGGAAGACATCAGCAAATTGAAAACCATATTTTTCTCACTGATTCTTCTGGGAGTTCCATGGCTTTTGGTGAAGGAGCAGCCGGATCTTTCCACAAGTATTGTACTCATTTTGGTCTTTTGCGCAATGTTTTTTATTGCAGGGTTGAGTTATAAAATAATTGGTGGTATCATAGGAGTATGCATTCCGGCGGCAGCGATTTTTATCGGCATTATCACGCAGCCCGGACAGACCCTGCTGGAGGATTATCAGCTGATGCGTATCCTCGCATGGCTAAGACCGACCGAATACGCGGAGGAGGCTACGCAGCAGACAAACTCCATCATCGCGATTGGGTCGGGACAGCTCTACGGGAAGGGACTGAACAACAATGTGGTGTCCTCTGTAAAAAACGGCAATTTTGTGGCGGAGCCTCAGACAGACTTTATCTTTTCCGTCGCGGGGGAAGAACTGGGCTTTATCGGAGCGTGCATCATTATTCTTCTGGAACTGTTAATTGCTTATGAATGTATCAGGATCGGCAAAAAAGCGCGCGATCTGACGGGTACGTTGATTTGCTGTGGGGTGGGATCATTAATTGTGTTCCAGAGCTTTATGAATATCTGCGTGGCGACCGGGCTGATGCCGAACACAGGACTTCCGCTTCCCTTCGTCAGCTATGGACTGACGTCGCTGATCAGTCTATGCATAGGAATCGGGGTCGTGCTCAATGTCGGGCTGCAGGGCAAAAAATATTAAATCACAGGGGGTGGAAAGCATGAACATTGGATTGATTGCTCACGACGCAAAAAAGAAACTGATGCAGAATTTCTGCATTGCATACAGGGGGATTCTGTGCAAAAATGAACTGTATGCGACTGGAACAACGGGAAGGCTGGTAGAAGAGGTTACGAACTTAAACATTCATAAATATCTCGCCGGTCATCTGGGCGGAGAACAGCAGCTGGGAGCCCAGATCGAACATAACCAGATCGATCTGCTGATCTTTTTGAGAGATCCGCTGACAAAGAAACGCCATGAACCGGATATCAACAATGTGCTGCGTTTATGTGATGAGCATAACATTCCGCTGGCGACAAATGTTGCCACGGCAGAGCTTCTGATTAAGTCCTTAGACCGGGGCGAATTAGAATGGCGTGAGATGTATAAATAGAGAAAAAACAAGGCGGGCTGACAGATGATGGCGATTGTTTCAGAGAGAGAAAAAAGACAAAGACGGGAAAAAATGAGAAGGAAACGCAGAAGAAAGGCAACGATCCTGTGCGGCTGTATCTTTCTTTTTTTCCTTGCTGTGGCAGGCAGCTTATTTTATTATTTTAGATTAAAACAACCAGAGGCAGCTTTACAGCTTCCGTTTTCTTTGTTTGATCCCGTTTTAGGGGTGGAAAAGACAGCTTTACAGAGCGAGAGAGCGCTCTCCTTCGCAGGCGATTTGTGCGTAGAGGATGAAGACTGCGGGACGGAGAATCTCTCTTTGACATCGGAGGCGGCAGCGCTGTTCGACCTGGAAAACCAGGAGGTCCTTTACGCCAAAAATATTCATGAGCGTCTTTATCCGGCCAGTCTGACGAAGATCATGACGGCGCTTGTCGCGCTCAAATACGGAAATCTTGACGACGAGGTGACGGTTGGATGGGAATGCGAGGAGATCGATCCGGAGTCTTCCGTCTGCGAGATCGATCCGGGAGAGGTATACTCGCTTCGGGATCTTCTATACGGGCTGATGATTGCATCCGGAAATGACGCGGCAATGACGATCGCCGTTCATGTGGGAGGCAGCGTGGAAAATTTTGTCGCTTTGATGAACCAGGAAGCGATGGAAGTGGGCGCGACCAACACACACTTCGTCAATGTCCACGGTCTGCACGATGAAAACCACTATACGACCGCGTACGATCTGTATCTGATCTTCCACGAGGCGCTGAAGTATGAGGGGTTTGAGGATCTGATCAGCCAGTCCTTTTACACGGCGACGTACACGACCGCGCAGGGAGAACAGATGGAGCTTACCTGGAATTCGACAAATCAGTACTTTACCGGGATATCCGAGCAGCCGGAGAACGTGACGGTTTTCGGCGGAAAAACCGGAACGACCGACGAAGCAGGGGCATGTCTGCTTCTGCTGAGCAAAGATGAATACGGAAATTCTTATTTTTCGGTTATTTTAAGAGCTGTCACCAGAGACACTCTTTATTCAGAAATGACAGAATTATTATCACAAATTAAGAAATAATTCTTGTATTTTATCGTCAAATGTTCTATAATCATTCTTATAGAAGTTGTGTTTTTAGACAGAAATACTAAATAACATCAAGAACTGAAGGAGGAGATTATAATGATTCAGATAATCGCAGGCAAAAAAGGAAAAGGAAAAACAAAACATTTACTGGAGAAAGTAAACGCAGAGATCAAGACAGCACACGGCAACATCGTATACTTGGATAAGAGTACGAAGCATATGTATGAGTTAAATAACAAGATTCGTTTGATTGATACATCGGCTTATCCTGTCACAAACAGCGATGAATTTATTGGATTTATCTGCGGAATTCTCTCTCAGGACAATGATTTAGAACAGATGTACCTCGACAGCTTCTTAAAAATTGCAAAACTGGAAGACGAAAATGCGGACAAACTGGAAGAGACCATGAAAAAACTGGAAAAAATTGGAAATGATTATCAGGTAAACTTCGTGCTGAGCATCTCGATGGACGAGGTGGATCTGCCGGAGGAGGAGAAGGGAAAAGTCATTATTTCCCTGTAAAATTTAAGAGAGAAACGGTCTTCTGACGCAGAATCGGAAGAGATTTTACATAATAAAAGAGGGTGG
>CAWVKK010000022.1:0-64955 GCA_963929865.1 uncultured Eubacteriales bacterium
GTGAACAAATTAAAGAGATATGTCTCTGAAAGAGGAAAAATCCTTCCGAGAAGAATCACAGGAAACTGTGCAAAACATCAGAGAGCGCTGACCGTCGCAATCAAGAGAGCAAGACACATCGCTTTGATGCCATACGTTCAGGACTAATTTAATAGTCGAATATGAGTGAATGAAAGAAAAGCCTTTAAATACCGGGAATCCGGTACTTAAAGGCTTTTTTGCATTCCGGGAAGGCTTGTGCCGTCAAGCCATACAGTCGACAGCCTCTACTGGGAAATCGAGATAAGCGCAACCCGATTGGAGGCGCGGTGGAGAAGCAGCGACGCAGCCAGCAAAATGACGGCGGCGCCCGGAGTGACAAAGTCTTTTGCAGACGCCGGGACCACGTTCATCAGAACAATCGGAATGATTCCAAGCGCCATCCCGACAAAAACGACAAGAAACATCGGAAGTCCCTGCTTGACAATTGCCGTTTCATTTTTCCAGTCAAATTTGGGAAACGATATGTTTAAAAACAGCCCGAACTCAGCGCTGAACCAGACGTAGAGCAGCGGAATGACAAACAGGAAAACGGCGGCGGAAAGTTCCATAGGAAGAACTGCAGACACAAGAACCGACGATAAGACAGAAGCGGGGACAGCGACAATGAGGCTGACAGCGCGCTTGCTGTTGTAAATTTTTGAAGGCGGTACCGGGAGAGAGACCGTCTGCCAGAAACTTTTTCCCTCTATGGAAATCGAGCAAGCTGTCGAGCAGCCCATGGAACCGCACAGACCGAGTACAAATGGAACTGCGCCGGCAATCAGGTCCGAGGCTTCAGGAAAGGGCATCACAGACTGCAAAAAGTCAGGACCGGAGAAACACAGAAATCCGCCGAACAGGATCATTAAAATGTATCCGGAGACCGTATTGATGACATAGACCGGAGAAGCACAGTACCGCTTCCACTCTTTCTGAAACAGAGCGTGGAAGAGAGAACGGTTCTTCATGGATGTAATTTTATAATCGGCACGGACACTGTGGGCGAGAAGCGCTGTGTTGAGGAACTGATATGCTCTGTGCATCACGGCGTAAAAGAAGACCAGGCACAGCACAGAGACTGCGAGATACAAAACCGTGCTGGACGCAAGACCTCCGCAAAGTCCTTCCGAGAATAACCGGGACAGAGGATAAACCTGAAACAGGACTGACAAAAATTGATCGTTGATAGAGACAAACTGCTTGCCGTCAATGTGGGGAGCTGCAAAGCTGATCGCCAGTATGCCGATCATCAGCGCCACGCTTAAAAAAATCGTGATGATATTTTTGCGGCGGAATCTGGAAGACACCGCAGTGACGATCACTCCGAGGACAGCTGCAGCAATCATCGGAAAGACCGGCAGAAACAACGTATCCGCAGCCAAAACAAGATAGTAGACAACACCCCGGTCAAACATAAATCCGTAATACACCCCGGTAGGCAGCAAAAGCGCCGCGCCAAAGAAGAATTCCAGACAGTAGCTTACAAGCAGACGGCAGGAAACCACACTGCCCGTCGGAATCGGAAGAGACTGCAGCAGCTCGTAATCCTTTGCGCCGATGAGATAGCTGTTTGCCTTAAAGAGAGAAGTCCACAAAATTACGATTGAGGCGACCGTAAACAAAAAAGGAAGCGCGAGATCGTCAAACCCCTGATCGATATACAGCTTTCCAAACAGAAAACCATATCCGGTCACAATGGCGGCGACCGCCACATACGCAAGGCAGAAGAAGAAGGTTCTTGCGATTGCCTTCTTATCGCGGCTGTGTTTTAATTTGCCGATGCCAAGAAAATCAGAAATCTGAATCCAGGCGAGATCAGCAAAAACTTTACTTTTCATGCTGTGTCACCTCCATAAAGACCTCTTCGAGGCTGTCATCGCCGAGTACGTCTTTGATCTCTCCGTTTGCTACGAGCGTTCCGTTTTTGATGATGGCAATCTTATTGCACAGCTTTTCCGCCACCTCGAGGACATGGGTAGAGAAAAAAATGGCGGAGCCTTTTTGGCAAAGCTCGTGCATCACATTTTTCAGATCGAGAGAAGCCTTCGGATCAAGTCCCACGAAAGGCTCGTCGAGTATAAGCAGCTTCGGTTCATGGATCAAAGCTCCGATCAGGGCAACCTTTTGCTTCATGCCGTGCGAATAAGAGCCGATCAGACTTCCGAGATTTCCAGTGATTTCAAAGAGATTTGCGTAGTGAGAAATCCTCTTTTCCTTGTCAGACCCCGCCACGCCGAATACATCCGCGATAAAATTCAAATATTCAATGCCGGTCAGATGCTCATATAAGTCTGGGTTATCCGGGATATAGGCAATCTTAGACTTGCACAGCAAAGGCTCTTTTTTGACCGACTTGCCGTCTATCAAAATATCGCCCTCCTCAAATCCTAAAATTCCCGCGACGGCTTTGAGCGTCGTCGTCTTTCCCGCGCCGTTATGACCGATAAAGCCGTAGATATCGCCTGCATCTACGGTGAGATTCAGGTGAGATACAGCGCGTTTTCCGCCCTTGTAAGTTTTGGAAAAATTTTTGATTTCAAGCATCAATGCTCCCTCCTTTATCAAGTTGTGTGAGAATTATAGCATATCCAAGGGCAATGTCAAGAAATATCAGAAAAATTCCAGCCGGAAATTCCCGATCAGACAGCAGAATGCATAAAACACTGGAAAGATTGGATAAAATATGATAAAGTAAAAAAGGATAAAGTAAGAAAAAAGAGGTTTTGGGGTAAAGGAAATGTAAAATCAGTAAGAGGTACGAGAATGAAAAGAAAAACGAAGCCGAAAGTGAAATATGGAGGCAGATTAAAGCTATACCTGCAATGGTCCTGGTATCTGACGGCTCTTTTGATGGTGATGAATTTATTTGTCTATATCATAGATGTCAAAGCAGGTATCCTGGTTTCTGTGTTTATCGTGATTTATGGTTTTAGTGTGGGATTCATTTATCGATATTACAGACCCAAAATTTTAAAAGAAATGACTTCCTTTGCAGCGCAGTACGCCCAGGTTCAGAAGGTAATGCTCCAGGAATTTATCATTCCCTACGCGCTTTTGGACATTGACGGAAATTTTCTGTGGATGAACAGAGAATTCTCCAAGATAGTCGGAAAGGATATCAATTACCGGAAAAATATCATCACCTTAATTCCCCGGATCAACCGCAGTGTCCTTCCGAAAAAGGGCGAGGAGAGAGAAATAGAAGTGCAGATCGGGGAACAGGATTTTGCCGTGAAAATGCAGTGGATTTATGCAGATGTGATGATGGAGGGCATCCATATCGTTGAGCTTCCAAAAGGAAAAGACGCCATGATCGCGGTGTACCTGTTCGACAAGACGGAAATTCACCGCTATATCCGGGAAAACCAGGAGCAAAAGCTGGTGGCGGGTCTGATCTACATTGACAATTACGACGAGGCGCTTGACAGCATCGAAGAGGGACGGCGCTCTCTGCTGGCAGCCCTGATTGACCGGAAAATCAATAAGTATATGACAAGCTTGGACGGAATTGTCAAAAAGCTGGAGAAGGATAAATATTTTGTGATTTTTCAGCAGAAAAACCTGCATGAGCTGGAAAAAAACAGATTTTCGCTTCTGGAGGAAGTCAAGACGGTCAATATTGGAAACGAGATGAAGGTAACGCTGAGCATCGGAATTGGTCTGAACGGCAGCAGCTATATCCAGAACTATGAGTTTGCCAGGGTGGCGATAGAGCTTGCGCTGGGTCGAGGCGGAGACCAGGCGGTGGTAAAGGAAAATGAACAGATCTCATATTATGGCGGCAAATCTCAGCAGGTGGAAAAAAATACGAGAGTAAAAGCGCGCGTAAAAGCGCAGGCGCTCAGAGAATTTATAGGAAGCAAAGAAAATGTCGTTGTGATGGGGCATAAAAACACTGATATCGATTCGTTTGGGGCGTCGGTCGGGATCTACCGCGCGGCAAAGCTCATGGACAAAAAGGCGCATATCGTGCTTGGAGATATTACGGCTTCGATCAGACCGTGGGTCAACATGTTTATCAACAACAAAGACTATGATGAAGATATGTTTGTCAACCATGAGGAGGCGATCGAGCTGGTGTCCGAAAACTCTGTCGTGGTTGTGGTAGACACGAACCGCCCCAAGATGACGGAATGCGAACAGCTGTTAAACCAGACAGAGACGATTGTCGTACTCGACCATCACAGACAAAGCAGCGATGTGATCAAAAACGCAGTTTTGTCGTATATTGAGCCGTACGCCTCCTCAGCGTGCGAGATGGTCGCCGAAGTGCTGCAGTATTTTGAGGAAGGAATCAAATTAAAGAGCAACGAGGCAGACTGCATCTATGCGGGAATGCTGATCGATACGAATAATTTTGTGACAAAGACAGGCGTCAGAACCTTCGAGGCGGCTGCATTTTTGAGGAGATGCGGCGCCGACGTCACACGCGTGCGCAAAATGTTCCGAAACGATATGAAGTCGTATAAGGCGCGGGCAGAGGCGGTGCGCCATGCGGAAGTGTTTGAAAACTCTTACGCGATTGCGGTCTGCCCCAGCGAGGACTTGGAAAGCCCTACGATTGTCGGAGCGCAGGCTGCGAATGAGCTGCTCAATATCATTGGAATCAAAGCCTCCTTTGTGCTGACAGAATACCATGACAGAATTTATGTCAGCGCAAGGGCAATTGACGAGGTGAATGTGCAGATTATCATGGAACGGCTCGGCGGAGGCGGTCATATGAATATCGCGGGAGCGCAGCTTGACGGGGTTACGGTCGAAGAGGCGGAAAAACAGATTAAACAGGTAATTTCAGACATGATAAAAGAAGGAGCGATTTAGAGATGAAAGTAATTTTGATGGAAGATATCAAATCCCTGGGAAAAAAAGGAGAGATCGTCAATGTCAGCGACGGATATGCGAGAAACAGTCTGTTTCCGAAAAAACAGGCGCTGGAGGCGACGCCGAAAAATATAAACGACTTAAAGCTTCAAAAAGCGCATGAAGAGAAAGTCGCTCAGGAGATTTTAGAGGAAGCGAAGGCTTTCGCAGAAAAATTAAAAGACAAAAAAGTAGTGGTTTCTGTAAAGGTGGGAGAAGGAGGAAAAGTATTTGGCTCCATCTCCGCCAAAGAAATCGCGGAGGCGGCGAAAGAGCAGCTTGGATATGAGATCGACAAAAAGAAGATGCAGCTTCCAAGCCCGATCAAGGCGCTTGGGACAACGATCGTGCCGATCAAACTTCACCCGAAGGTGACAGCCGAACTGAAGGTTATGGTCAAAGAGGCGTAAATCAGGGAGGAAAAACGATGGATGAGGCGCTCATAAAACGAGTGATGCCCCACAGCGTTGAGGCGGAGCAGTGTGTCATCGCCTCAATGATAGTGGACAAGGAAGCGATTATGGCTGCGTCGGAAATAATCGGCAGGGAAGATTTTTACCAGCAGCAGTACGGCGTTTTATTTGAAGCGATGACAGAGCTGTACAACGAAGGAAAGCCGGTGGATCTTGTCACCTTGCAGGAACGCCTGAAAGAAAAAAACGTTCCGCCTGAGATCAGCGGTCTGGAATTTGCGAAAGATTTGATTACTGCTCTTCCGACGTCGGCAAACGTGCGGTATTACGCGAAGATTGTCAAAGATAAATCGACTTTAAGAAGACTGATCCGGACGAATGAAGAGATCGAGAATATGTGCTATCTGGGCACAGAGAAGGTAGAAGACATCATGGAGAACACAGAAAAAAAAATTTTTCAGATTCTCCAGCAGACAGAAAGCGAGGAATTTGTTCCGATTAAGACAATCGTCCTAAACGCTCTGGACCGGATTGAAGCGGCGTCCAGACAGAAAGGAAGCGTAACCGGAATTGCGACAGGTTTTACAGATCTGGATTATAAGACTTCCGGGTTTCAGCCCTCGGATCTTATTTTGATTGCGGCCCGCCCCTCTATGGGGAAGACCGCTTTCGTTTTAAATATTGCTCAGTATATGGCGTTTCACAATAATGTGACCGTGGCGATTTTCAGTCTGGAAATGTCAAAGGAACAGCTTGTGAACCGCCTTCTTTCTCTGGAATCTAAGGTAGATTCTCAGGCGATCCGGACAGGGTCTCTTTCTGACGACGACTGGGCGAAGCTGATGGAGGGGGCCGGAACGATCGGAAAATCAAACCTGATCATCGACGACACCCCAGGTATTTCCATCTCAGAGCTTCGGAGCAAGTGCCGAAAATATAAGCTGGAAAATAAGCTGGGAATTGTGATGATCGATTACCTCCAGCTGATGACAGGAAGCAAAAAGACAGATTCCAGACAACAGGAAATTTCCGACATTTCGAGGTCTTTAAAGGAGCTGGCCAGAGAGCTGAATGTGCCGGTTGTAGCGCTGTCACAGCTGAGCCGCGCCGTAGAGCAGAGACCGGAACACAGACCGATGCTTTCTGACCTGCGGGAATCGGGCGCGATAGAGCAGGATGCGGACGTTGTGATGTTCCTGTACCGCGACGACTATTATAATAAAGATTCTGATATGAAAGGGATTGCAGAGGTAATCATTGCAAAACAGAGAAACGGTCCCATCGGAACGATCAACCTCGTATGGCTTCCAAACTATACGAAGTTTGCAAACCTTCAGAAATAGACACAACATGTCAGATTGTTACAAAAGCTACCCGTTGCATTTGAAAACGGATATGATATACTTAAGGTAACGCAGTAAGGCACGGATCTTAAGGTCTGATTTGCAGCGAATAAAAGAATAGTTCTGATGGAGGCGAAGTATGGAGGAAACCAGATATATGATTTCTGACGCGGCGAAAAAAGTAGAGGTAGAAGCGCATGTACTCCGGTATTGGGAGGAAGAGCTGGAACTGCCGATTGCCAGAAACGAGTTGGGACACCGATACTATACCAGAGAAAATATTCGTATTTTTCAGAATATCAAAGAACTAAAAGAACGGGGATTTCAGCTGAAGGCAATCAAGGTGCTTTTGCCGGAGATCTTAAAGAAGGGACAAAAGAATACGGATCATATTATTGATCTCGAGGAGAAGCTGATACAGAGGGCTGCGGAAGACGGCGCGCAATGCCAGGAAGCTTCGGCGGGTCAGGATCAGGAAAAAAGACAGCAGGAGGCGGACGCAGTTGTGATGCAGTTTCCCAACACAGCGCCTGCCGCGGACCGCATCGGTCAGTTTCAGGTCATTATGGATCAGATTTTAGGTCATGCACTTCAGGAAAACAATAAAGAGCTGGCGCAGATGGTCAGCGAAAATGTGGAAAAAGAGCTGTCCTATCTGATGAAGCTCAAAGAAGAAAGAGAGGAAGAGCGGTACCGCCAGCTCGACGCCGCAATTCGGGCGCATCAGCATGGAATGGGACTTGCCGCTGCAACGAAGGAACGAAACATAAGGAAAAAGTTTTTGCTGTTTCGAAGAAAGAAAAAATCTATGGCATAAAGAAAAAGCCAGAAAAACGGTAAACGTCGGTTCTCAAAACAGGAGCCGGCGTTTTGCAGTCTCAGGCGTTCTGCCGCCCTTCCTGCGTCTTGCGGGAGGACAGCACAATACAGATCAGACTTCAGAAAAAGAAAGGAAAGAACATAAAAATGAATAAAAAAGACATCCAGGAAATCAAGAAACAATTTACCCAGGAAAACTGTGCGGTCACAAGACTGTGCGGCTGTTATGTGGACGGTGAAAAAAAGAAGAAAACACAGATAAAGGAAGCGTTTTTGTCCTTGCCGGAGGAAGAGATTTTTAAATATTTTGAGATCTTTAAGAAAACACTTTCCGGCACAGTAGGCAGAAATATCATTAACATGGAATTTCCCCTTCAGGCGGAGGCGGAAGGAGGAGCGCAGGAATTTCTGCTGAAATTAAGGGACAGCAGACTGACGGATACAGAAATTCTGGAACAGTTTTACGATAAAATCGTGGAATCGTACGACTATGGAGAAAACTATCTGATACTTTTGATCCATGCCGCATACGATATACCGGGAAAGGCGAAGGACGGAACAGAAATGTTTGACGCTTCCGATGAAGTGTATGAATATCTTCTGTGCAGCATCTGTCCTGTCAATCTTTCCAAACCGGGTCTCTCCTATAACGCTGAGGAAAACTGTTTTCACAACCGGATCCGGGACTGGGTGGTAGAAATGCCAGAGACAGGTTTTCTGTTTCCAGCTTTTACGGAACGTTCCACCGATCTGCACAGTATGGCGTACTATACAAAAAAACCGGAGGCTCTGCACGGACAGCTGATCGAGAATGTTTTTGGATGCGCTCTCCCTATGACAGCGGGCAGCCAGAGAGAAAGCTTCAATGCTTTGATTGAAAATACTCTGGGAGAACAATGCGATTTTGAGTCGGTAAAGACGATACATGAAAAATTAAATGAGATGGTTCAGATAAAAAAAGAGGATCCGGAACCGCTCACGCTTGATAAGAATGAGATTAAGTCGCTGCTCCTCGAAAGCGGAGTAGAGCGCAAAAAGCTGGAGGAGGATTTCGACGCGCAGTATGAGGTATGCAATGAGACGGATCAGCCGCTCGTCGCTTCGAATGTGACGAACGCCAGAAAGTTTGAAATCAAGACACCCGATATTGTGATCAGCGTCAATCCTGACCGCACCGACCTGGTTGAGACCAGGATCATAGAGGGGCAGCAATGCCTGGTAATCCGAATGAACGACCATGTGGAGATAAACGGAATCGCAATCCGGACAGACACGACTCTTTAGACGGCGTCCCGGCGCCATATCCGCAAAAAATCCCTCTGAATCCAGATATCCAGAGGGATTTTTGCGGATAAAAATCCAAAAACTGTGCGAAAAGCACGGATTTATTTCTGTAAGCTGTCCAAATAAGCATTGATTCTCGCCACTAATAAATCAGGTTCAATTCCATGAACTAATGCAGCTTCCTCCAGAGATTCGCCCTGAGCAGAAGGACAGCCGATGCAGTGCATTCCGCTTGCCATTAAAAACGGAGCCATCTGAGGATCAAGCTGAAGAATTTCTCCGATTAACATTTCTTTGGTAACTGCCATATTGGTACCTCCTTCATTCGATATTTTATCATTATAATACTTTTTGACGTGTTATGCAAGGCTTCAAAAATTAAAAAGTTTTCTCTTGTATAATTGGAACAGATGTATTAGAATAGAGAAAAGATTTGAGAATCAGATCTTATTTTTAGAATATATAAGGAGGATATCGACTATGGCATACGTAATTACAGATGAATGTGTAAGCTGCGGAACATGCGCGGATGCTTGCCCGGCAGAGGCAATCAGTGAAGGAGACGGAAAATACGTGATCGACGCAGATGCATGCTTAGACTGCGGAACATGCGAATCTGAATGTCCAACAGGCGCAATTGTAGCTGAATAATTTTGAAGCTCGGCAGGGGAGCGACCCCGTTAAAAAGACAAAAAAAACTTCGCGCGGCATCAGGCTTACGCTTTTTGCCCGGCGCGAAGTTTTTTTCTTCAGCGAAAAATTCAGAAACCGTGCAGAAGAAAAAAGCCGCACTTCAATTAAAGTTCGGCAAGTTTCTGGAGAGCGTTGTCTCTCCAAATCAACGTGTAGTGTTCAGAAAAATATGCCTCGGCGGCAGAGGAAAATTTACAGGACGTTCCATATTCGGAAAGCGTATTGCACACTTTGTTGAATTCTTCAGGAGTATGCTTCGACTTCGACACAACAAGAAAGTAGTCCTTGTTAAAATCATCTTTAAAAACAGAGTTGCGGCCGTTATAAAAACCCTTCAGCGATTTGCTGGCATGGATTAGCACGTCTAAATCACGGAACTGATACATTCTGGCAAGATGAACAGAGGAATGGTCCGTTTTCTCTTTGGAAGTGATCGCAGAAACTTTCTCAGCGGATTTCCCAACCTGTTTAATCTTATGAAAGAGATCCAAAATTTCGTCCGCGCCTTCTAATTTTGGAATAGAGGAAGACGCATCGCCATCCTCGCTGTCCGTGAACGGAGAAAATTTAGAAAACCGGGTATCAAGTTCCTCAGGATCCTCTACTTTGGTGATGATCAGGATGATTGTCTCAGAAGAAACAGGGATAGCTTCGATCATTAACGGAATATTGTTTGCCTCGAAGCCAAATTCATAGGCAGCCTGCTGCATCATATCCTGAAACAGAGATTTTGCTTTTTCACTGCCGTAAGCGAGTTCGCTCAGCTTCAACTCTCTCGTCTCCAGATCTTCTCTGGTCAGCGTACAGCGAATCTGGTTATCATTAATTTTTTCTATCTTCATATAATCACATCCTAACTGATCAAATTTCTGAATGGCTTCATTCAAATGAATTTATAGTTCTTTCAATTTATATTATATACGAATACAAAACAAGATGCAAAACAAATATTTGACAAATTTATGTTTCTTTTTGAAAACATAGTATATCCAATAATGGGGAAGAAGTCAATAGAATGAAGAAAAAATAAGAAAAAAATCACAAACCGCTTGATTTTTTGCAACATATTGTATATAATAATCCCATGAGAGGAGATCGGAAAAAAGAAAGGAGGTTTTCCGTCTGATTTTTTTCTATTTCCCATAAGATTTTTCTATCTTTATTATCTGCGAGCTTCTTCGCAATTTTTCAAGCAAAAAACTGAAACTGAAAATCATGGATTACGCAGATCTCTTCTCACGACAAAAACAGGTTCTGTTCCCGCCGCGTCACCCCAAAAGCTTCAAAAAGCTGTTTTCCCATGGAAAATATGATTCTCCCAGTCAGCCGGACAGGCGCGGCTTTCCGCGATTGATATGAAAAGTAGTATATCACAGCACCAAAATGGATTCGTCACGGAAAGACGGCGGGAGATGCTCTGACACTTAGAAAATCAGAGAGGGAACCGCAGGAAAGCAGGTGAGACGATCAAAAAAAGCAAGAAATTAAAAAAGGAATTGGAAGCTTACGTCAGAGAAGGAAAATATCTGATGCTCAACGGAAAGAAAAGCGATCCCAAAAGTATTGTCCATGCCTGTATGGTAGAAGAGGAAAGCAGCTATATGAGAGACTACATCCAAGATGAAAACAACGAAGTGATAGGGATTGGATTTGACCGTGTAGACCGAAAATAATCCCCTGCAAAATCCTCCAGTGCGTAAAAGGATCAAATCTAAAAAACCCAGGAGATTATGAATTTCTTAAGAAATGGAATAACAATATCACATCAGGCATTTTCATGATATAATAGCATCGATCGACGGTTTTACATACAGAAAAGGAGAATGACAGTAAGATACAGCGGAGGTGCTATGAATGAAAAAAAAACGTAGAATCGTATTTCCGATTATTTCCGCGC
Organism: uncultured Eubacteriales bacterium; assembly: GCA_963929865.1. Lineage (GTDB taxonomy): Bacteria > Bacillota > Clostridia > Lachnospirales > Lachnospiraceae > JAGZHZ01. The sequence continues at coordinate 11,331 of CAWVKK010000022.1, forward strand.
TGATTGTAATTGCAGCGCTGGCTGTTCTGGGAAGAGTAGTCAGCAGATATATTCCCTCCAATCAATGGATGGATACGCAGGAATATTTTGATACGTCAGGCAGTGAAATCGCTCTGATCATGCAGGATCAGCTCGTAAGATACAAGGGAATGCAAAAGGATGACAGAATATATCTGGAGCATGAGGCTGTGACAGAATATCTGAATTCGAGATTTTACTGGGATGAGAGTAAGAACGTATTGCTGTTTACCACACCGACAGAGATTTATCAAATTCCTCCCGACAGTCAGGAATATACCGTTGGAGACGAGACGCGCACAGAAGACTATGTAATCGCTTTTGAGGAAAATGGAATTCTGTATCTGGATATTGAATTTGTAAAAAAATTTACCTTTATGGAATATGAGTTTATGGCGGAACCTAACAGGATGATCATCAGATACGAAAAAACGCCGCAGACTGCAGCGTCCATGAAGAGAAGCACCAGCGTACGGTTTCAGGGAGGCATCAAAAGTCCGATTCTGACAAAGGTTTCCAAAGGGGATAAAGTGATGATCGTAGAGGAAATGGAGGACTGGACGAGAGTTCTGACAGAGGACGGGTATCTGGGATATGTAAAAAACAACACTCTGGGCGACAAAAGCGAGGAGACACTCGAAATTGAAGACTTTACAGAACCGGTTTACACCAGCCTGACTCAGGATGAGAAAGTGACGCTTGTCTGGCATCAGGTAACGAACATGGATGCGAACGCCAACCTCTCAGATGATCTGGAGGGCGTGGAAGGCGTCAACGTCATTTCGCCGACTTGGTTCTCCATTTTAGACAACCAGGGAAGCCTGACTTCTCTGGCAGACCAGGATTATGTAGAGGAAGCGCATGACAGAGGAATGCAGGTTTGGGCTCTGATCGACAATTTCAGCACGAACATTGACACGCAGGTGGTGCTGGCATCTATGGACGCGAGAATGAATATCCAGGATCAGCTGATAGAGGCTGCGAAAACGTACCAGTTTGACGGAATCAATATCGATTTCGAGGCGATTCCGGAAGCATCGGGTGAAGATTACATTCAGTTTATCCGTGAGATGTCGGTAAAATGCAGAAACAACGGCATTGTGCTGTCGGTTGACAATCCGGTTCCCCAGCCGTATACGCTTCACTATGACAGAACAGAACAGGGCATTGTTGCAGACTATGTCATCATTATGGGATACGACGAACACTATGTCGGCTCCGACGTAGGACCGGTAGCAAGCATGAACTTTGTCACAAGCGGCGTCGCGCAGACTGTAGAGGAAGTTCCGTCCGGCAAAGTGATCAATGCGATTCCGCTTTACGTCAGAATCTGGAACACAGACTCAGAGGGAAATGTCTCAAGCGAAGCAGTCAGCATGGCGGCGGCTCAAAGCGCTGTGGAAGAGGCCGGGGCTGAAATTGTGCGGGATGAAGAGGCGGGACAGGACTATGCGCAGTGGTATGGAAGCGATGGATCGCTCTATCAGGTCTGGCTGGAAAATGACGATTCCGTCGGCGCAAGAGCGCAGCTGATTGAAGAATATGAACTGGGAGGCATCGCAGCGTGGAAGCTGGGATTGGAACAATCTTCCGTGTGGGATGTAATTTCCGAATATACCACAAAGTAGGCACAAAAACGGCAGCCGAGGCACACAGGATAAAAAAACCTGCGCGCCTCGGCTGCCGTCTGTTTCAATGACAGGTCAGTGATAGCGGAACCCTTTTCCGATAATTTCGCTGGTATTGGAAATCAGCACGAAAGCAGATGGATCCTGCTTGTGGATAAAAGTGCGCAGATGCACGGCCTGCGCACGGCTGACAACCGTATAGATCACATATTTTTTATCGTGGGAGAAGGCGCCGATCGCTTCGCATACCGTCGCGCTTCTGTTCAGCTCCAGCGTGATAAAATCGCAGATCGGCTCCGGGTCGCTGCACACAACGGTAAAATATTTTCGCAGATTCATATTCTCAATCACACCGTCAATCATGAAAGAGCGGACGAAAAGACCGAGCGTCGAGAGAAGACCAGTCTTGACGTCAAAAACAAAAAAGGTTGCGGCAACAATCAGACAGTCCGTCAAAAGAAGGGCATTGCCGATGTTGATGCTGGTATATTTTTTTAGGATCATTGCAACGATATCTGTTCCTCCGCTCGACGCGCCGATATTGAAGAGAAGCGCGGAGCCCACGGCGGGCAAAAAGATACCGAAAGCAAGCTCAAGGATGACTTCATCGGTAAACGGGCGGGACATGGGGCAGACCTTCTCCAGAAAAGAAAGCCCAAATGACATCAGAAGACTCGTATAGACAGTTTTAATCCCAAATCCCTTTCCAAGGAGAAGAAATCCAAGAATTAAAAGGACAACATTAATCACGGTGGTGATAACGCCTCTGGAAGCAGAGGTATATTCTGAGGCGACAACTGCGATGCCGGTCACTCCTCCAAACGAAAAATTGTTTGGAAATTTAAAAAAATAAGTTCCCACGACCATAATCACAATACCGGCAGTCAGAAGAAAAAATTCTTTTATTTTGTCTCGCATCTGCATCCCCCTTACAGCTTGAGGAGTTTTATTTTGACGAATCCAGGATCAAACGTTCAGCCGATCCTGCACAAAACTATTATATCATTTTCACGGATGGTTCTCAAGAATTTTATCCTATGAATTGCATCTTTCCGGTTATGCAGATATACTTGAAAAACAGCCGGGTATGCGCACAATATGTCCCCGCGCCGTGAAAAGAAAAGACGACAGACACATAAAAAGAAAACGTGAGAAAAATAATGTGATAAACGGAGAAAAACCAGGATAAACTAGAACAAAGAAAGAAGAAAGTGGAGAAAGATCCGTGAAAGAAAAGAAAAAATGGGAAGTGTGGATGGGGTGCTTTTTGCTGACCGCCGTCTTGCTCCTGTCAACGGCAGGAGTGAAAAAAACCGTCGAAAATGCAATGACGCAGAAGGACGGGCGCAAGACGGTGGCGGTGGACGCAGGGCACGGCGGAGCAGATCCCGGAAAAATTGGAGTCAACGGAGCGCAGGAAAAGGACATCAATCTTGCAGTCGCAAAAATATTAAAACAGCTGCTCGAAGAGGAAGGCTTTTCCGTCGTGATGACACGGGAGGAGGATGAGGGACTGTATGAGGAAGGATCCAGCAGCAAAAAACAGCAGGACATGAAGAAAAGATGTGAAAAAATTGATGAAGCGCAGCCCATGGTTACCGTCAGCATCCATCAGAACAGCTATACAGAACAAAGCGTCCGCGGTCCGCAGGTATTTTACTATTCGCACTCAGATCAGGGGCTTAACCTGGCGAAAAATATTCAGGATGCCTTAAATACAGAATTAAAAATAGCAAAGCCAAGACAGATAAAGGAAAATGACACGTACTATATTCTGAGAAAAACGCAAAGCCCCGTGGTGATCGTAGAATGCGGATTTCTAAGCAACCCCGAGGAGGCGGATCTTTTAACCACACAGGAATATCAAGAAAAGGTAGCGCAGGCAATCAAAAACGGGATACTCTCCTATGCACACAGCGCCGGTTAAAGAAAGAAAAGAAAGCGGAAAAAGAGAATAGACAGGACACCAGAGGCGTATTAGAATAAGCGATAACGGACTAAGCACAAACAAAAGAATGGAGAAAGAAAAATGCTGAGAGAAAAAAGACTGTTTTTATTCGATATCGATGGAACGATCGCCACGGGGGAGAGACTGTATGAAGGTACAAAGGAGCTTTTAAAGTATATTGAAGAGAAAAAAGGAAAAGCAATCTATATCACAAACAATTCCACAAAGAGTCTTTGCGATTACGTAAAAAAATTTTCCAGATGGGGCATCCAGACGCAGGAGGATCAGTTTGTGACGTCGGGATTTATGGCGATCCGATATCTGAAAGAGCATTTTCCAGGAGAGAAGATTTTTGTGATGGGAACGGAATCGTTTTTGAGAGATTTAAGGGAAAATGGGATCGAGGCGACACAGCGTGTGCAAAAGGATGTCGCGTGTGTGCTGGTCGGATATGACAGCGAACTGACGTACGCAAAGCTGGAGCGCGTCTGCGAAATTCTGTCGCTCACGGACGCGGCATACCTTGCGACGAACCCGGACCTGTGCTGCCCTGCTCCCTTCGGATTTATTCCGGACTGCGGATCAATGTGCCAGATGATCGAAAATGCGACCGGAAAAGTTCCCAAATATCTGGGAAAGCCCGCAAGAGAGGTCGTAGATTACTGCAGAAAGGCGACAGGATTTTCAAAGGAGGAGACGGTTGTGGTGGGAGACCGGCTTTACACGGATATTGCGTGCGGAATCGCAGCAGGCGTGGAGACATGCGTGGTCTACACAGGCGAGGCGACAAAAGAAGAAGTAAAAAGTACAAAGTATGTGCCGACGTATGAGTTTGCCGATATCAAAAAGCTGTATGAAGCAGTGAGAGGATAAAAATTTTGAAATGAAATTTTGGACGGTGTTTCTGCCGCCGCGGTATGTATCGTTTCCGCGGCGGCATTTTTTTATTCTTTTACCTGGTCATAGACCCAGTCAATGATTTCCTGGTCGTTAAACGCCAGAACCCATGAGCTGTGGAAGAAAGTCTGACCGCCCGCTACCATCTCTTCGTCTGTATACAAGCTCATCTTATTGTTCTGAGCCCCCATGTCCTCGAGAACCTGGTACAGAATCGTAGAAGTATAGCTGGTGCAGACAGGATCATTCTCTGCGTGAACAAACCAGATCGGAACGTTGGAGATATCATGCTGCCCGATATAATCTGCCATCTTCTGATAGCATTCCTGATAATCCTCATCGCTGATTGTCAGGTCTCCGTCAAATTTGTACGCCAGACCGTACGGCTCGGACATCGGCACAATGACGTCTTTTGCACAGATTGGAAGAGCCGCTGCGAAAAGATCCGGATACTGTGTGACAAAGCTCAGAACACCGCCGCCTCCGGAGGAAGCCCCGGAAATATAAATCCGGTTTTCATCTGCCTGACCGCTCGCAATCAGCTCCTGAATCAGTTCGTATTTCGCGTCGTTGTAAGCGCACATCTTTTCCCATTCTTCCGGTTTTTCCATCACGCCGAAGGAATAGTTGTCCGGATACTGTACCGATAAAACAGCCGTCTCTTTTCCGTGCTGCATCCATGTCACAGCCCCTTTGTTCTTGTCAAGATTAGCGCCCTCATAGGAGGAAGCCAGCACCTCGCCGCCGCCATGCTCCCACACCATCAAAGGAACGTTTTCCGCGTCCTGCGGCATATACAGCCAGTAACTCAATTCTTCGCCGTTGCTGGCCGTAAACGTGTCATGCTTAAAATCATCGATCCATTCTGTCTTAAGCTCCGCCTGATCCTTTGCGCAGTCGAAATCGTCCATTGTACAGTCTACAAAAAAGTCGTAATGTTCTCCCGTCGCGAAATCATCTGTGCCATCATAGCTGAACGCCTCTGGAATAATCGTCAGAGCGCTGCCCTCTGTCCGGACTTCCTCGACGCCGTATACGGTTTCCCCAAGGGTAATCTGGAAATCATCCGGCGACAGATCTGCGGTCTGTCCGATATCTGTCACATCATAGGAAATGCTTTTGACCTCACGTCCGTTGTCGCCAATCTCTGCAGTAATCAAAACATTTGATACAATCGATGAATCTGCTTCCGAGGCGGTCGCTTCCGCCGGAACTGCCTCAGCAGATGTTGCTTCATTTGCCATTGCTGTGCCGGAAATCATCAGAGCCAGCATCAGGCATCCTGCCACTTTCTTTTTCATACAAGACTCCTTTCTCTTTTAAAAACAGAGAGCTTGTGCATTCTGTTTTTTTCTGATGAAAAAGCTCCCTGTCCTCTCCGAAATTTTTATGATATCGGTTTTCTATTTCCTTTTATTTTGACTGTGCATTCATCCATGCAAAGAGATTTGTGAATTCTCCAGCCGGCAGTGTTCCGCCGCCGTCGTTTGTAGGAGTAGTTCCAAATGTCTCATTGTCTGTGGAAGCGGCAATCGCTTCTTTGTCCTGAACGCCCGTCACCTGATTATTCAGAACATAAACCCATGCAAAGTGTCCCATATAGGTAGATCCCGGGCTGTCTGTTCCAACGATGGACTCAAACAGGGACAGCCAGCTGTTCTCTGAGCCTGCCTGTACCAGCGCGCGGTAAGTCGGAAGTTCATATGATTTCGGGTCAACGACAAAGTCGTCTACAGATAATACAAACCAGATCGGGATATCTTTGATAGATTCGATCTTTTCATCTGTCATCCAGCGGGTCTCTGTCTTCTCCACTCCGGTTTCGCCCTGTTTGTACGTTCCGTCTTCATTTCTTGCATACTCATTGAAAGCATATGCCTCGCAGATCGGATAAGCGGCTGCGAAATAATCCGGATAATTTACCAGCATGTTCACGGTCATGTAACCGCCGTTTGAGCATCCGCCGAGGTAAACACGGTTTGGATCTACATCCGGATTCGATGCTACATAGTCTTCAATCGTATCCATCAAAATCTCTGTATATCTGGAGACGCCGCTTCCGCTTCCGTTTGTTCCGTCGCCTTCATCCATCCAGTATGTCTCGCACTGAACTGCCAGAACATAAGCGCCTACTTCCTCGCCTGCTGAGAAATAAGACTGGATTTCTTCTCTTGCGAGTGCGCAGACTTCGTTTCCGAGAATTTCAATGTCAGGATCTGTTCCGCCTTCGCCCTGTCCATGGAGCCAGATGATTAACGGATTCTGCTCTCCGCCTGCAATGTCTTCCGGCTCATAAGCAGCTGTCCGAAGCGTTACTTCTTCCTCTTCGCCTGTAAAGTTGTTCATATATGTTCCGGTAAAGGAACCTCTGTTTGAAAATCTTTCTGTATCCGGGCAGATACGGCTGTTGATGCAGTCCTCAGCGATAGCCAGAGGATAAACTTCTCCGTCTACTGTAAAATCAGCGCAGTTTACGGTTACTTCATAGGTTTCCGCCCATTTATTCATCATAACGGACATGTCATATGTAAACGGAGATCCGGATACTTCTGATCTTGTCTCCATTTCAATTGCCACATAGCTGGAAGCGCCCTCTGCTCTCTCGCCATTTTCATCGCACAGATAAACATCGGTAACAGTACGCTCTGTTCCCGCTGTCGTCACGGCACAGCTCTGTGCGCTTACGGAAGATACTTCACTGGCAAGTTCTAAGATAATCTTCGGAACGCCCGGACCCCATTCATATCCCTGTACAAAAATAGAAGTGCCCACTACGTTCTCATAGGAAGCTTCTGCTCCTGTTGCTTCCGGCTGTGTTGCATCTGCCTCTGTCGCGCAAGATACCATAGACGTCATTCCCACTGCCAGGCATCCTGCTGCCAGAACAGCCAAAACTTTCTTTCTTTTCATCTTTTTAATCCCCCCTTCGAAAATGATATGACCGCTGCATGTTAGAGACGTTTTTCTTTTTCACATCCTCAAAAACAAAAACGTGATTCTAAACTTCATTTCCGTGAACCAAGAACAACTTCCTAATGTACAGCAGATAATAAGTCCCCGGATAAAACCTCAACATAAAAATATGCCTGACAACACATATTTCAGACAACCTTGTTTTCCGTCTTATACCGTATTTTTATTATACGGTAATCTGTAAATCTGGTCAAGCATTTTTCCTATAAAAAAACATTTTTTTTATAATTTATTAGGCGTTTTTTACAATTTTCATCGTGAGGATATGAGGCGCAGAGCGGTTTTTCGAATATAAAGCAGTTAGAGATAATGAAAATTGCAAACAAAAAATATACCTTATGAAAATATGACAAAAAAGAATAATAAAAATACAAAAAAAGAAACAAAATATACAATATTGATACAGAAAAAATACGATCCTGATAGAAATCTGTGCCGGACAGGACTAAGATAAAACCATCATTTATCAACAAATGTATTCGAACAGGCAACAAAAAAATAAGATAAGCCTGGCAGAATCACAAACAGATTGGGAGGATAGTCATGAAACAAAGAAGAAGAAAATCAGGTCTCGCTGTCTGCCTTGCGATATCAAGCGCGATGACCATGGCAGCGGCGCCTTCACTTGGCGTTATGGCAGCGTTCACAGATCCGAACGCTTCCCTGGAGATGGAACAGGCAAACGCGCTCGTTTCCCAGAAGGTGGAGAGCGAGGGTATGGTTCTGCTGGAAAACAACAACGATGCGCTGCCTCTTAAAGGAAACACGATCGCCCTGTACGGACCGGGATCATATGACACCATCCGAGGCGGCACGGGTTCAGGCGCTACTTACTTAAGAAATGATCCGATCACGGTATGGCAGGGATTTAAGGACGCCGGCTTTGAGATCGCCAACAGCGCCTATGTGGAAAAAATGAACGATCTGTTCCAGTCAAACGGCGGATTTGAAGTGGATACGATGGGAAATGCGTACATTCAGCCTGAAATTATGTTCTCGGAAAAGGAGAAGGCTGAGATCGAAGCGATCGATCCTTCCATTCCGGCAGTGTATGTCATCAACAGAACATCGGCAGAGGGAAATGACCATAATCTCGAAAAGGGCGACTATTATCTGACCGATGCAGAGTACCAGAACTTAAAGACGCTGGGAGCGCATTTTGACAATGTGATCGTCGTCCTGAACACAGGATGCGTCATCGACACCTCATTCTTTAACGGACTGGGAACGCCGGACTATGAAAAACACGATATCACAGCTCTTGTCCACGATGTGACGTATGAGCCGGGAAAATATTATGTGAGCGACGGAACGGAATATACGCTGGCTGAGGGCGACTACGAAGAGGGAACGGTCTATTACCAGAGAACAGAAGATTACGTCCGGGCAGCAGTGACGGAGGAATCGTTCACAACGGACGGCAGCCTCTATACGCAGTCGGTCAACTATGTGCCCGTCACGATCCAGAACGCGGATGAAGTGGATGAGACGAAATCTTACTATACGCCGACGTACAGCGAGGCAGAGGTGACGGCAGACACCTTTGTGACAGACGGAACCTTGTTTGTGGAAGGCGAGAGCGGATACGAGCCGGTGACAGAGGGGACATACAGCGCAGACACAGCGTACTATCAGATCACGCTCTACAGCGCAGTGACGGTAGACCGTGTAAACTTTGCGCAGTTTACGGATCTGTATTGCGCAGAAAGCGTGTATACTCCGGTGACAGGAGACGCCGCATACAATGCTTACGGCTCTTATTTCCAGAAGGGCGGATATGTGCCGGCAGACGTTTCCAGCACATTTGAGACATATAAAGAAGCAGGATGTCTGTATGTACAGGACGGCGGCGGATACCGTCTCGTGACAGACGAGGACTCCTACGATCCGGAAGCTGTCTACGCAGAGGGATACAATACAGAAAAGATTGAAGGACTGACTTCCCTGGTCTACATGGGACAGGGCGGCATGAACGGCGGCGCAGCACTGGTACAGTGCATGAGCGGAGAGGTTTCCTTCTCCGGAAAGACCGTAGACACCTGGGCAAAGAATTACTGGGACTATCCGGCGGCAGAACAGTATTCGGATATCGACGGGGACTCTCTGGAGGAGAACTATATCGAAGATATCTATGTGGGATACCGCTACTTTGACACATACGGAATCGAGCCGGCTTATCCGTTTGGATACGGATTGACGTATTCCGATTTCACCATCAACGTTGACAGTGTGGAGGCGACGGCAGACCAGATCACGGGCAATGCGACTGTCACAAATACAGGGGATATCCAGGGCAAGGAGGTTGTAGAGGTTTACTTCTCCGCTCCGGATGACACCGAGCTTGACAACCCGTACCAGGAACTTGCAGGCTACACAAAGACAGAGAATCTCCAGCCGGGCGAGAGCCAGCAGGTTGCGGTAACGTTTGACACGGCAGATCTCTCCAGCTATAACGAGGCGAAAGAGGCGTATATCATCGAGGACGGCGACTATGTGATCCGTGTCGGAAACAGCTCAAGAAATACGGTAGAAGCTGCGTCCATCAATGTCGATCAGGATGTTGTGACAGAAGAGTGCGCAAATGTGTTCGGGCTGACAAAAGACAGCATGAAAGAGGGAACGTACGACGCATCGATCACGATGGCCTCCAAGCCATATGCGATCGACGATATGATGTACGGCTCTGACGTGGGAATCACGCCGACGGCAGACGGACTGTCTGCGGAGATGACCGCTCTGTCCTTAAAGAGCGAGGACTTTCCGGAGGCGATTACCCATACGTATACACAGGAGCATGTGACGGCATATGTAAGCGCAGACAGCGATTACACGGCAGGTGAAAACGAAGACGTAGAAGTCGTAGCGACATCGGCAGACGCAAGCTACACGCTGATTGACGTCGCAAACGGCGATATCACAATGGAACAGCTCGTCGCAGACATGTCTCCGATCGAACTGATTGATATCGTACAGGGCGAAAGCTACGAGGGACTGGCGCCATCCTCAAAGGATTCTGACATCATCGGATACAGCGCGCAGATGATTTACGGCTCCTGCGGAGGAACGACAAGCAACATGTACAATTCCAGATATATTCCAAACATGGAGATGGTCGACGGAGGAGCAGGAGTCCGCATCAACCCGACGTACCAGGTATATGATCCGGTTCCGGTTGACACAGAATATAATCCGGACACCACCTATTATACATGTCAGTTCAGCGCATGGGGCGGCTCTTCCTACAACGAAATTGCGTTCGAGAGCGCAGATGAGTTCCGCGCAGAGCTGGAATCCGGAACGAGACTTTACACGACGCAGGGCGTGACGGCTTATCAGTACTGTACCGCTACACCGGTTGCGACAGTGATCGGACAGACATGGAACACAGAGCTGATCGAGGAGCAGGGACGCGCAGTGGCCGATGAGATGCTGACTTACGGCGCAACCTTATGGCTGGCTCCGGCTATGAACATCCACCGCAATCCTCTTGGAGGACGCAACTTTGAATATTACTCAGAGGACCCGGTTGTAACCGGAAAATCGGCAGCCGCTATCACCATCGGCGTGATGAGATCTTCAGAGAAACGCAATGCGCATCTTAAACGTTGCCATGAGATCTCATCAGTTTGACCTGCTTCAGGAAAAACTGGAAACAGCCGGCAGATAAGGCAATATATCAGAAAAATGCAGTCTGAAAACATTTTTGATAAACAGTAACTGTGCAAAAGGGGATATCGGCGGACAGTATGCCGGCATCCCTTTTTGCCGTGCCGTGCCGCTGTACAGAAAAGAAAGAAAAAAGTCGAATTTTCTCTTTACAAGACGAAATTTTTGTATTAAAATAAAGAGACTTTATAAAGGAACTTTATAAAGAGTAGGATTGACACAAGTTTCTACATAAAATAAAATACCGGCGGGAGAGATGGAGGAGAGAAAGATGCGGGCAGATAACCAGCTGATGAAAAAAATCAATCAGGCGACACTTCGCGAAGTTCTCCAGCAGTGCCAGAAAGCGACAAAGCCGGAGCTGGCAGCGAAGACGGGGCTGAGCGTGGTTACAATCAACGCGCTGATCACCGAACTGATGCGCAGGGAGGAAGTAGAAGAAAACGGACTGGTTCCATCAGAAGGGGGAAGACCTTCTATGCAGTATCGATACAACAACAATTTTTGCCATGCCGCCGTCCTGTACTGCTATCAGAAAGAGGAGCAGACCTGCGCGTGCTGTCTCGTGATCGATCTGTCCGGAAATGTGATATGGAGACGCGAAAAGTTTTACACAGAGGTCGAGATAGAAAGCTTCACACAACTTTTGGATCAGGCTTTCCGCGCAGTGGAGAGAATCCGGATGATTGCCTTTGGGCTTCCGGGAGAAGCGACGGAACATGACGTTGTGATCAATGACTATGAAAAACTGATCGGCAGACAATTCTTCTCGCACTACACAGAGCGCTATCAGGTGCCGGTTTTATTTGAAAATGACGTCAATGCGATGACATACGGCTATTACTGCGGCAGCAGAACGAAAACGGAAGAGATTGTGGCGGGAATTTACTTCCCGAGGCGGTATATCCCCGGTGCCGGGATTATTGTCAATCAGAAAATTTATTACGGAACACACCATTTTGCGGGAGAGATCAGAAGGCTTCCGGTACCGATTCCATGGGAAAGGCTTCGCTATGACGACGAGGAAGAAGTTCTTTGCGAATTAAAGACCGTTCTGGAGATTTTCGGGTATACGTTTGCTCCGGCAAGGATGATCTTATATGGAGATTTTTTTACGGTCTCCCTGACGCAGAAACTGCAAGATTTTGGAAAAAATTTTTTTGAACAGAATTTCAGCATAAAAATAGAAACAACGGATAAGATAGAAAAAGATTATGAAACGGGAATGATCCGTCTGGTCTTAGAAAAACTGAAACAGAAGATCAGGGATTTTTAAAGCAGCCGCTGCCGTAATCTGCATATCGCAGCATCTGCTCCGGTCCTCTTTTGGAAGATACCGCTTTTGAGGCGGTCGGAAAAAAGATCCGGGCAGGTGATAATTACGTTATATTACGGCAGCGTCCCCCCTTATACAACTTTCACAGGTAATTCTTATTCCCCCCAGGAACAGTGTCCTGCTGACAGTTGGATTTTAGGCGAATCACAGAATGTGCTGTGTTTTTGATAGGTCTCTCAATTTTGTCAAAAACACAGCGGTTCGCCGGACAGATGCAAAGCGGCGTCTGCTGCCGAAATGCTTTTGGGCTTTTGGCGGCAGGCGCCGTTTTTGTGCGCCTTATCGAGAATTCTGCGATGTGCAGTTGATGAAGGTGGCATATCCGACATGACCGTTGTAATCGCGGTCATAGAACGGTTCAAGGGATTGCAGCTTTTCCGCTGTGCGCAGCAGAGTCGGAATGCGCAGATCCATGCCATCGGTGACAGATAGTTCTGTAAAAAACGCTTATCGTATATCTCTATTATACAGCAGATGATAGACGATTTCTTTTAAATTTTCGACTTGTTTTTCTATTTTTCTGTATCTGCAGGATTTTGAGACGATTTGACTTTGGGATCTCCCGGCAGGGAAGAAAAGAGGTTTTATTTTTCGCGCTCCGGTGTTATAATAAAGCCAATGGGATGAAGAAAAGGTTCGCCGGAAAGGGTTTGATACAGGCATGATAGAGACAAAGATAGTGCGGATAGAGGAAGACCGCGAGGAAAAATGGGTGGAGCAGTCAGGAGAGATTTTACGGCATGGAGGGCTGGTGGCGTTTCCGACAGAGACCGTGTACGGTCTGGGGGCGAACGCTCTGGACGAGAAAGCGGCTGCGAAGATTTACGCCGCCAAGGGCAGACCGTCGGACAATCCGCTGATTGTACATATCGCAGACTTTTCTGCGCTGAAAAACATTGTGGAAGAGATACCGGACGAGGCGTTTCAGCTGGCAGAAGCATTCTGGCCGGGACCTCTGACGATGATCATGAAAAAAAGCGTTCTGGTGCCGTACGGGACGACAGGCGGACTGGACACCGTGGCAGTCAGAATGCCGAAGCATGACATTGCCCTGAAAATGATCCGCGCCGGAGGAGGCTACATCGCGGCGCCGAGCGCAAACACATCGGGTCGTCCGAGTCCCACGACGGCGGACCATGTGATAGAGGATATGAATGGAAAGATCGATATGATTCTGGATGGAGGGAGCGTAGGGATTGGTCTGGAGTCGACCATCATCGATCTGAGCGAGGGTACGCCCACTATCCTGCGCCCAGGATTTATCACGCAGGAGATGGCGCAGAAGGTTGTAGGGAGAGTGGAGATGGACGCGGGGCTGATCCGCTCTGACTCCAATATCAGGCCAAAGGCGCCCGGGATGAAATACCGGCACTATGCGCCAAAGGCGAACATGATTCTGGTGCGGGGAGAAAGAGAAAAAGTATCGGAAACAATCAGGAGGCTTGTCTGTGAAGAACTGAGGCAGGGAAAAAAACCGGGAATTTTATGCGCACAGGAGACAGCGGATACTTATACGGAGGGGGTTGTAAAAAAGATTGGCACACTCCATGACGAAATCACAATCAGCAGGCATTTATATGGAGTATTGCGTGAATTTGACCAGGAAGGGGTTACTTCTATTTTTTCTGAGACATTTGAAACTCCCGTTCTGGGAACGGCAATTATGAATCGTCTGATGAAAGCTGCCGGTCATCAGCTGATTGAAGTATGAGGAGAAAAAAATTATGAAACGCTATGATAGGTTAATCTTTGTAAGCACGAGCGATACCTGCCGGAGCCCTATGGCAGAGACGATTTTGAAGAGCAAATTTCTTCTGGAAGAGCTGGAGATTGATTCTAAGGGGCTGATTGTGCTGTTTCCCGAGCCGGTCAATCCGAAGGCGGAGGAAATCCTCCAGAGGAGAGGACTGTCGATGCAGAATCACGCCTCCGCCCATCTGGAAGAATCGGACATCGGCGAGAGAACGCTGATCCTTACGATGGAGCTGGCACAGAAACTGAAAATTCTGGAAGAATACGAGCATTATGAAAATGTGTATACGCTTGCGGAATTTGTCGGATATCAGGGAGATATCACAAATCCCTACGGGGGAACAATGGAAATCTATGAGGAATGTTATCAGAGACTGGACGAGTTTATCACACGTCTCGTAGTGATTTTAAATGAGGAGGAATTGTTATGTTAGCGCTTGGATGTGATCATGGCGGATATGAACTGATGAAGGAGATTAAGCATTACCTGGACGAAAAGAAAATACCGTACCAGGATTTCGGATGCTACAGCGCGGAGGCGGTGGACTATCCGGTCTACGCCAAAAAGGTTGGAAAGGCGATCCAGGACGGAGTGTGCGACAGGGGAATTTTGATCTGCGGAACGGGAATCGGAATTTCCATCACGGCAAACAAGATGAAGGGAATCCGCGCGGCGCTGTGCACCGACTGCTTCTGCGCAGAGGCGACGCGTCTGCACAACGACGCCAATGTGCTCGCGCTCGGAGGGAGAGTGGTAGGTCCCGGACTTGCCGTCAAGATTGTGGACACCTTTTTAAACACGCCGTTTTCCGACGAAGAGCGGCATAAGCGCAGAATCGAAATGATCGAAGAATAACACGATAGCCGGAGCTGCAAGGTCAAAACGGCGTTCCTATTTGCAGGACAAGACGCTTTGGCGCTGCAGCCGGCAGAATACGAGGAGAAAAAGATGGCAAATGTGTATGTGATGGATCACCCGCTCATTCAGCACAAAATCGGAATCATACGGAGAAAGGACACCAGCTCTAAGGAATTCCGGGAAATGATCAAAGAGATTGCGATGCTGATGTGCTACGAGGCGACGAGAAATCTGAAGCTGTCGGACGTGGAGATTGAGACGCCGATCGCGAAAATGACGGCAAAAGAGCTGACCGGGAAAAAGCTGGCAGTTGTTCCGATTCTGCGCGCAGGACTCGGCATGGTAGAAGGGATGCTTGCGATGATTCCGGCCGCTAAGGTAGGGCATATCGGGCTGTACCGCGACCCTCAGACGTTAAAGCCGGTGGAATATTACTGCAAGCTGCCCGCAGATTCCTCAGAGAGAGAAGTCTATGTGGTAGACCCGATGCTCGCCACCGGAGGTTCGGCAGCCGCCGCAATCGGGATGCTGAAAGAAAAAGGGGTAAAAAAGATTCATTTTATGTGCATTATCGCAGCGCCAGAGGGAGTCGCAGCGATGCAGCGGGAGCATCCCGATGTGGATCTGTATATCGGCGCGCTCGACGAGGGCTTAAATGAACACGGATATATTGTGCCGGGACTGGGAGATGCGGGCGACCGTATTTTCGGAACAAAATAGAAGGCTGGAGGAACAAAATGAGCGGAAAAAGAAAAGACTATATTTCATGGGACGAATATTTTATGGGAGTGGCAATGCTCTCGGGAATGCGGTCGAAAGACCCGAACACACAGGTGGGAGCCTGCATTGTGAGTCCGGATCATAAGATTCTCTCAATGGGATATAACGGATTCCCGATCGGCTGTTCAGACGATGAATTTCCCTGGGAAAAAGGCGGTGAGGAGCTGGATCAGAAATATCTGTATGTCACCCACAGTGAGCTGAACGCGATTCTGAATTACCGCGGCGGAAGTCTGGAAGGCTCGACGCTGTATGTGTCGCTGTTTCCGTGCAACGAATGTGCGAAGGCGATTATTCAGGCAGGAATCCGGCATATTGTCTACAGCTGCGACAAATATGCCGACCAGCCGTCCGTGCTGGCGTCGAAGCGGATGCTCGACGCAGCCGGAGTGACGTACCAGAAATATGAAAAGACAAATCGAAAAATAGAATTGGATCTATAGATCGAAATGATTCAGCAACTCCTGATAAACGCTGATAGACCCATCTCGAATCATCTTGAGAAGCGCGTCAAGCTGGCGCAGCGATGCGGCAAGCTGCCCGGCGGTGATCAGACTCCGCTCCATGGCGTCGGCGAGTTCGTCGAGGTCAACGACTCTGGGAGACTGGCCGGGTTCTAAGATGACGTCGGCGAGCAAATCCGTAAAAATATAGGTGTTTGTGTCAGGATCAAAGGTGTAGGAAATGATATCGCAGTACCAGCAGAGCAAATGGTTTTCCGCGTCAAGAAATTTGCTGATTTTGATTCCCTTGTCCAGACAGTAGCAGGAATAACCGTGATGCAGATCCTTTTTAGGACGGATTGTATGCCACTTGGTGACAAGCTTTTGACTGTCCTGGAAAAGGACGATATCATCTGAAAGCAGCACACACTCCTGGGGGATGAGACGTTTGCGGTAAAGAATCGGATATTCCATAAAATCCCTCCTTTGTATTTGGAAACTGTTCTCCGCTATTTCGATAAGGATCATTATAGCAAAATACGGAGAATTTATCCATACCAAGAGCTTGACAAAACTGCGATTGTGGCATAAAATAGCGTACAAGCAAATGAGATGAGACGACGAAGAAGAGGACTAGTACATAGGGATCGATCCACAGAGAGGAAATCGGACGGTGAGAGATTTTTGAGAGAGAGCTATGGAACCTGCCTTGGAGTCCTGTATGAAAATACAGCGTAATTCCGGCGATAACGGAAAAGAGGAGAGCTGTAAGACTGCAGCTAATCGGGGTGGTACCGCCGGAGCTTTTCGGTCCCTTTTGGGATGGAAAGCTTTTTTTATTTTCCGTGAAAAAATTCTGGCAGGCAGCGGAGGGGCTGATCTCATTTTGAAAAGCAAACGATATGGCAGGATGACTGTAGAAAGAGAAGGAGAGACAGATGGCGAAGGAAAAAAAGTTAGTTCAGGAAATCACTTCTATGGAAGAGGATTTCGCGCAATGGTACACGGACGTCGTAAAGAAAGCAGAACTGATCGACTACACAAGTGTGAAAGGCTGTATGGTGATTAAGCCGGCAGGATACGCAATCTGGGAGAACATTCAGCATGAGCTCGACCGGAGATTCAAAGAGACGGGAGTAGAGAACGTCTATCTTCCGATGTTTATCCCGGAGAGCCTTCTGCAAAAGGAAAAGGACCATGTGGAGGGATTTGCGCCGGAAGTGGCGTGGGTGACGCATGGAGGTTTAGAGCCGCTTCAGGAGAGACTGTGCGTCAGACCGACTTCAGAGACTTTGTTCTGCGATTTTTATCAGAAAGAAATTCACTCTTACAGAGACCTCCCGAAGGTTTACAATCAGTGGTGTTCCGTTGTCCGCTGGGAGAAGACGACAAGACCGTTCCTGCGCTCGAGAGAATTTTTATGGCAGGAGGGACATACGGCGCACGCGACAGCAGAGGAGGCGGAGGAGAGAACGATTCAGATGCTGAATCTGTACGCGGACTTCTGCGAGGAAGTGCTTGCGATTCCGGTTATCCGCGGGCGCAAGACCGATAAAGAAAAATTTGCAGGAGCAGAGGCGACCTATACGATCGAGGCTCTGATGCACGACGGAAAGGCGCTGCAGTCCGGAACAAGCCACAACTTCGGCGACGGTTTTGCGAAGGCGTTCGACATTCAGTTTACGGACAAAGACAACCAGTTAAAATATGTCCATCAGACGTCATGGGGAATGACAACCCGTATGATCGGCGCGATCATCATGGTTCACGGAGACAACAGCGGACTGGTGCTTCCGCCTAGAATCGCTCCGACGCAGGTCATGATCATTCCGATTCAGCAGAAAAAAGAAGGCGTTCTGGAAAAAGTATATGAGGTAAAAGACATGCTCCGCGGATACCGCGTGAAGGTTGACGATACAGACAAGAGTCCGGGATGGAAATTCTCCGAACAGGAGATGAGAGGCATTCCGATCCGTATCGAACTGGGACCGAAGGATATTGAAGCCGGTCAGGCAGTGATTGTCCGCCGCGACACGAGAGAAAAGATTGTGACGCCGATTTCAGAGCTGGAGAAAAAGGTCGGACAGGTGCTGGAGACGATGCAGAGAGAGATGCTTGAGCGCGCAAGAGCGCACAGAGACGCCCACACCTACACGGCGAAGACTCTCGAGGAGTTTAAGCAGATCGCGGATGAAAAGCCGGGATTTATCAAAGCAATGTGGTGCGGCTGCCAGGAATGCGAGGATGCGCTCAAAGAGGAAGCGGGAGTTACGTCGCGCTGTATGCCGTTTGAGCAGGAGGAAATCACGGGAACGTGCATCCACTGCGGAAAACCTGCGAAACATATGGTTTACTGGGGCAAGGCATATTAATAATGGAAGAAAAAATGAAAGTATACGAAGGGCGTCCAAAAGATGAGAGCGGGCGAACTGAAAAAGAGATTCGGGTATATGATCTTTTGGATCAGCTCAGAATTCCGTTTTCGAGGGTCGACCATGAGGTGACGCCTACGATTGAGGCGTGCCGAGAGATCGATGAGCTGCTTGGGACAGAAATGTGCAAAAATCTGTTTTTGTGCAACGCACAGAAGACAAAATTCTATCTTCTGATGATGTCTGGGGACAAAAAATTCAAGACAAAAGACTTGTCACACCAGATTGGAAGCGCGAGACTGTCGTTCGCCGACGCCGAACACATGGAGCAGTATCTCGGGGTGACTCCCGGATCGGTCAGCGTGATGGGACTGATGAACGATACCGGCCGCCATGTCAGACTGCTGATCGAGCGCGAGGTGTTCGAGAGTGAGATGGTGGGATGCCATCCGTGCGTCAACACGGCGAGTCTCAAAATCAGAATGAAAGATCTGCTGGAAACGTTTCTTCCCTATACGGGACACGATTATACGGAAGTACAGCTGTAAAGAGCAAGGCGAATCCTGCACGGCGACAAAACGGCGGCACAGAGGAGAAGATCTGGATCAAAACGATCCAAATCCACTTCTTTGTGCCGCCGTTTTTCTGCGCTATCCCTTATCTGCGGTACGCATAATTGGGCAGCCCGTTTTTCATCGGGATCGCCGGATTGCCCTGAATCAGAGGAAGCGCGTAGGCGATAAATTCATCGCCGATATCGCAGCCGTCCCTGGTAATCCAGGAGAGCGGAACAGCCTTTTCTCTGTTGCAGACCTCGTTTACATCGACAAGGCTGCATGAGAGGTCGTAGCCTGGACCTTCCTCTCTGACAAACGAAACCATTTTTCCGGTGGCGCCCTCCAAGGCGGCCGACACCGCGAAGGAACCAGCAAGGGAAGCTTCCTTGGCGTCGGTCAGAGACTGGGCGAACGTAGAACAGCGCTGGTTGACGTTTAGCTCGACAGAGCGCACCTTAACCTTCATATGGCTTTTGACATAGTTCTCCAGATATTTGCCGCAGCCGGTGAGCATTTTGTGCCCGAAGGTGTCGACGCCCGCCTCCCCGGCATATTCGCAGATAAAGGTGCCGTCTTTGTCGTGAATGCCCTCGGAGACGCAGACGACCAGATTGTTCCTCTGAGTGAACGCCTCCTCGAGATCTCTTTGAAACCGTTCAAGAGAGAACGGCACCTCCGGGAGATAAATCAGAACCGGATTATCTTCTTTAAATTTCCGGGCAAGAACGCCGGCGGCAGTCAGCCATCCGGCATGACGCCCCATAATCTCAACGATAGTGACAGATTTTGCCTCATATACCGAGGCGTCTATACCAATTTCCGCAACGGAAGCGGCGACGTACTTTGCGGCGCTGCCGAAACCTGGCGTGTGGTCTGTCAGAACCAGGTCATTGTCGATGGTCTTCGGAATACCGACAATGCGTATGGATTCGCCGTGTTCCTGCGCATAGCGGGACAGCTTGCTGACCGTATCCATAGAATCGTTTCCTCCGATGTAGAAAAAGTAACCGATATTCAGGGCGTTGAATTTTTGAAATAATTTCGGATAAACAGGATCGGACAGATCTTCAGGAAGCTTATAGCGGCAGGAACCTAAAAAAGCGCCGGGAGTCGTGCGCAGACACTGCATCTGTTCCGACGTCAGCTCCTTTTTAAGATCCAGATACCGATCTTTTAAGAATCCTTCAATCCCGTTGATCATGCCATAGATATGGTCAATGCGCGTCTCCTGCTTCATGCCTTCTCTTATGATTCCAAAAAGACTGCTGTTGATTACGGCAGTAGGTCCGCCGGATTGTCCAACGATTAAATTTTTCATCCATTAATACCCCTTTCCTTTCAATAAAGAGTACAAAGCACTCTACTTCTATTCTATAACATAATTAAATAAAATTGTACAGAAAAATTCACGGGGAGACAAGAAAATATTCTGTACAAGAAATACACAAGCCGATATTTTCCAGAAAAGCCCTGAAATTAAGTAAATCTATGATTGACAAAGAAAATATTTAGGTTTAATATAAATTGCATAATTGATCAGTAGATTCTGCTGAAAAAACGGCGGAAAGATGAAGGAGGAAGATCAGTATGAAAAAATTTAGAAATCTTATGGTTGGGGCAGTTGCAGTTACTTTAGCCGCATCTTCTTTGACTGGATGCGGAAGCAAAAAAGACGAAACCGAAGCGCCGACAGAGGCGGAGACAGCGGCAGAGACTGACGAAGCGTCTGTGGAGACAAATGAAGAGGAGACAACGACATCCGGCGAGACAGCAGAATTTTTAATCGGAGGAACAGGTCCTCTGACAGGTCCGAACGCATCTTACGGTACTTCCGTAAAGCAGGGCGCTGAGATTGCGATTCAGGAAATCAACAATGCGGGCGGAGTGACGGTAGGCGACACAACCTATACGCTGGCTCTCGCTTTTGAAGATGATGAAGCGACAGAAGACAAAGCTATCCAGGCTTACAATACGCTGATGGATCAGGGAATCCAGGTTTTAATGGGAGGAACGACAAGCGGAGCTACGATTGCGATCACAGACTTAACGGCGGAAGACGGAATTTTACAGATCACACCTTCAGGATCTGCACCGGAGTGCATCCAGTATGACAATGCGTTCCGCATCTGCTTCAGCGATCCGGAACAGGGAGTCGCAATGGCTGACTATGCCGTTGATGTGCTGGGATACACAAAGATTGCTGTGATCTATGACAACGCAAGCGACTACAGCGCTGGAATCGCAGAGGCATTTGAAGAAGAAATCGCAGCAAAAGGCGCAGAGATCGTAGCGAGCGAATCTTTCACAACAGGAGACACAGACTTTAACACACAGCTGACAAAGATTAAAGGAACCGACGCAGAGGTTATCTTCATCCCGGCATACTATCAGGACGTTACCTATATCACAAAACAGGCGTCTGACATGGGAATGGAGCTTCCATTCATCGGAAGCGACGGATGGGACGGCGTTCTGGCAACTGTTTCCGATCCTGCAACCGTAGAGGGAGCAATCTTTGCAAGCCCGTTCTGCGCAGCAGTCGACGAGCCGAATGTTGTAGCTTTTGTGGAAGCTTACGAGGCAGCTTACAGCGCAACTCCGGACCAGTTTGCAGCAGACGCTTACGACGCGATCTATACGATTAAAGCGGCAATGGAACAGGCAGGATCCATCGAGAGCGAAGATCTGATTGCAGCAATGACACAGATCACAGTAAACGGACTGACAGGCGAAAGCATCACATTCTCAGCAGAAGGCGCTCCTAACAAAGAGATTAAATATGTAGAGATCAAAGACGGTCAGTATCAGTATGTAGCAGAATAAAAAAACAAATACATTTCAAAGAGGAGCTGTAGCTTTTTAAGCGAAAGCTCCTCTTTTTTTGCGAATTCATTCTTGTCAGAAGGAATGAAGTATATTAGAATAAAAATAACCTGGCGAGAGAAAAAATAAAAAAATTACTTTTGGAGAAAGGTGGAAAGAGATGAGCCTATTAAACAGTATTTTAGAGCAGCTAATTAACGGGCTGAGGACAGGGAGTATCTATGCGCTGATTGCGATCGGATATACCATGGTGTATGGAATTGCGAAGATGATCAACTTTGCTCACGGGGATATCATCATGGTAGGCGCCTATGCCCTCTATGTCTACAGCTCGATCTTAAAGCTGCCTCTGATTTTGGCAATTATTCTGACAGTGGCTACCTGTTCTGTGCTGGGAATCATCACAGAAAAGATAGCGTACAAACCGCTGAGAAATGCACCGTCACTGGCGGTCTTGATCACGGCGATCGGCATGAGTTTTCTGCTCCAGAATGTTGCGCTTTTGATCTTTAAAGCAACCCCGATTCCGTTTGCGTCTGTTGTGAATGTGGAGGGAATCCGTCTGGGAAGTCTGTATATTTCCGGAACGACTCTGGTGACGCTGGGAGTCACCATCGTTGCGATGATTGCTCTGACGCTGTTTGTCAACAAGACGAAAGCGGGAAGAGCCATGCGCGCTGTCTCTGAGGACAGAGGGGCGGCAGAGCTTATGGGAATCAGCGTAAACGGAACGATCTCTCTTACTTTTGCAATCGGATCAGGTTTAGCAGCAGTTGCAGGAATTTTGTACATCTCTCAATACGAAACATTAATGCCTACATTAGGAGCACTGCCAGGTATCAAGGCATTTGTTGCGGCTGTTTTGGGAGGAATCGGAAGTATCCCGGGAGCTATGTTCGGCGGAATTATCCTGGGAATTATTGAGAGTCTGTCAAAAGCATATATCTCGACACAGCTCTCAGACGCAATCGTGTATGGCGTGCTTGTAGTGGTGCTGCTGGTCAAACCTTCCGGACTGCTTGGAAAACTGAAGATAGAGAAAGTGTAGGTGTAAAAGATGGAAAACAAGAAAAAACTCGTGATCGACGCAGTGATTGGCGTCGCAGTCTATGGGGCAGTGATGGTTCTGCTCAACAGCGGACTGTTAAACCGTCAGATGAGATCGCTGATTACTCCCATCTGTACAAACGTCATGCTTGCGGTTTCTCTGTGCCTGATTGTCGGCTTTCTCGGCGAGCTGACGCTGGGACACGCGGGATTTATGTCGCTTGGCGCCTATACGGGAGCCCTCATAAGCATAAACCTTCCGTTTCCGCCTTATGTTTCTCTTTTTATCGCCATTATCGCAGGCGGCTGTGTCGCAGCGCTGGCGGGCGCAGTTATCGGAATTCCGGTTCTGAGACTGAGGGGAGACTACCTTGCCATTGTCACGCTGGGATTTGGGGAGATTATCCGATCCGTCATCAATGCGCTTGATATCACAGGAGGGGCGAGAGGACTGTCGGGGATTGAGCGTCTGACAAACTACAACCACTTTACGCTTGTCTTTGTGCTGACGGTGCTTGTGATTGTGGTGGTGAGCCACCTGATTCGTTCCAGACACGGGCGCGCCATCTGCGCGATCCGCGACAACTATATCGCGGCTGAGGCGTGCGGAATTCCGGTCAGCAGATTTAAGATCATGGCGTTTATCATCTCCGCGTTTCTTGCCGGAATCGCAGGTGTTGTCTATGCGCACAATATCGGTATCTTAAAGCCGGCGAACTTCGACTACAACACATCGATTGAAATTCTGGTCATGGTTGTGCTGGGCGGCATGGGAAGCATCAAGGGAAGCATTATCGCGGCAGTCATTCTGACTGCGCTTCCGGAGCTGCTGCGAGGAGCTGCCGACTATCGTATGCTGATCTACTCGATTGTGCTGATCGCGATGATGCTGTTTAGAAATTCTAATTTCAACGCGGCATTGATCGAAAAGAAGAACTTAAGGGCGATGGCAAAACTGCAAAAGGAGGGAAAATAAGATGGCTTTATTGGAAGTAAAAAATCTTGGAATCTCCTTTGGAGGACTGCGCGCAGTCGATAACCTGAACATGAGTCTGGAAAAGGGAAGCCTCGTCGGGCTGATCGGTCCGAACGGCGCGGGAAAGACAACGGCATTCAACCTTCTGACCGGGGTCTACCGCCCGACAGACGGCACCATCACTCTTGAGGGAGCCAGCATAGTCGGCAAGACGCCGTCTGAAATCTGTAAAGCGGGAATTGCCAGAACATTCCAGAATATTCGTCTTTTTCAGAAGATGAGCGTGAAGGACAATGTAAAAGCAGCGCTCCACAATCAGGTGAAATACAGTCTTGTGGAGAGCATCTGCCATGTGGGCTCCTATAAAAAGAAGGAAAAAGAGATGGATGAGAAGGCCATGGAGATCCTTAAAGTGTTCGACTTGGATATGTATGCGGACACCTTTGCATCGAATCTGCCGTACGGAAAACAGAGAAAGCTGGAGATTGCCCGCGCTCTTGCCACTGACCCGAAGCTTTTGCTGCTCGATGAGCCGGCCGCTGGAATGAACCCGAATGAGACCGCGGAACTGATGGAAACAATAGAACTGATCCGGAAAAAGTTTGATATCACAATTCTTCTGATCGAGCATGATATGAAGCTGGTGTCCGGAATCTGTGAATATTTATACGTTCTGAACTTTGGAACGGAGCTGGCAAACGGCACGCCGGATGTTGTCTTGAACGATCCCAAAGTAATCACGGCATATCTGGGCGAGTAGGAGGGACATGTCATGGCAATGTTAAAAGTGACTGATTTAAAAGTATATTACGGTGTGATCCAGGCGATCAAGGGGATCTCCTTTGAGGTCAACCAAGGAGAGGTCATCGCGCTGATCGGGGCAAACGGAGCGGGAAAAACGACCATACTCCATACTGTGACTGGACTTTTGAAACCGAAATCTGGTAAAATAGAATTTGAGGGAACCGATATCACGAAGATGCCGGGACATAAAATCGTGGCTCTTGGAATGGCTCACGTTCCGGAAGGGCGCAGGGTGTTTGCCGATCTGACCGTCTATGAAAACCTGATGCTGGGAGCTTACACGAGGAAAAGCAAGGAAGAGATTGAGCAGACGCTCCAGATGGTATACACAAGATTTCCGAGACTGCAGGAGAGAAAAACCCAGCTTGCGGGAACCTTAAGCGGTGGGGAGCAGCAGATGCTGGCAATGGGACGCGCCCTGATGTCCCATCCGAAGATCATTTTGATGGACGAGCCTTCTATGGGACTCTCGCCGATCTTTGTAAACGAGATCTTTGACATCATCAAGCAGGTCAGCGCCAGCGGCACGACGGTTCTGCTCGTGGAACAGAACGCTAAGAAAGCACTGGAAATTGCGGACCGCGCTTACGTCCTGGAGACAGGAAACATCGTAAAAAGCGCGTCGGCAAAAGAGCTGATGAATGACGACTCAATCAAGAAGGCATATCTGGGAGAGTAAATGCCGATTGGTACGCCTGTCAGGACAGAAAAGAAAATGGGGGTGTAAAAGGATGGATCAGAAAGTAATTATCACAATCGCGCGCCAGTATGGAAGCGGCGGAAAGACAATTGGACAGATGCTGGCGGAAGACCTTGGGATCCCATGCTATGGGAGAGAAATTCTGAGGATGGCGTCTGAGGACAGCGGAATCAGCGAAATGCTGTTCAACCAGGCAGATGAAAAATTAAAGGGAATCCGTCTGTTTGGAGCTGCCAAAGGCGCTTATAAGGGAAAGGTCATCCCGCCTGAAAGCGACGAATTTGTTTCCAACGATAACTTATTTAATTATCAGGCGAAAATTATAAAACAGCTTGCGGAAAGGGAATCCTGCGTTTTTGTCGGACGGTGCGCAGACTTTGTCTTAAAGGATCACCCAAATGTGGTGAGCGTATTTGTCCATGCACCAAAAGATTACTGCCTGCAAAGAGCGATGGAGCGCTCGTCCATGAGCGAAAAGGAAATGCTGAAATTTATGGCGAAGACGGATAAATTCCGCAGCGATTATTACCAGTATTATACAGGAAGAAACTGGATGAATGCACAAAATTACGATTTATGCCTAAACAGCAGCAAACTGGGATTTGAGAAATGTGTAGAGGAGATCAAAGCATACATTAAAGTGCGCTTCTCCTAAAGACCAGATACGGAATGCAAAGCAGCACAGGCATGATTCCGATGAAAATTATGAGACAAAGAGGCAGTGCGTCTACGGATGCACTGCCTTTCTTTCAACGGCATCCAAAAAAGACGAAAGAACAGACAGAAAGGAAGAAAAATACAATTGGAACGATATCAGGAAATCGAGAGAAGCATCATCAAAAGATTCAGAAAACAGCTGTGGCGCCCCTTTATCAGAGGCATCCAGGATTATGAGCTGATTCAGGAAGGAGATAAAATTGCCGTGTGCATCTCCGGAGGAAAAGATTCCATGCTGATGGCCAAAATGATACAGGAGCTGCAGCGCCATGGAAAGTTTCCGTTTGAGGCAGTTTTCCTTGTGATGAATCCAGGGTATAATCCTGCCAACAGACAGAGAATTATCGACAACGCCCAGATCCTGCATGTGCCGATTACGATGTTCGAATCTGAAATTTTTGACACAGTTGTCAACATCGAGGACTCTCCCTGCTACCTGTGCGCCAGAATGCGGCGGGGATACCTGTACAGCAAAGCGCAGGAATTAGGCTGCAATAAAATTGCGCTGGGTCATCATTTTGACGATGTGATCGAGACGATTCTGATGGGAATGCTCTATGGAGGGCAGGTTCAGACTATGATGCCAAAACTGCACAGCACAAACTTTGAGGGGATGGAGCTGATTCGCCCGATGTATCTTGTCAAGGAAGAGGATATCATAGAGTGGGCGCGCTATAATGGGCTTTCTTTTATACAGTGCGCGTGCCGCTTCACGGAAAAACGCACAGTTGACGAGGAGGGAGTCAGCAACTCCAAGCGGCAGGAGATGAAAGAGCTGATCAAAAAATTCAGAACCATCAATCCGCACATTGAGTCTAATATTTTTCGAAGCGTGGAAAACGTAAATCTAAACACGGTGATTTCCTATAAACACAATGGAAAAACCCATCATTTTCTGGAGACATATGACAAAGAGGAAAACATGCAGAAAGGGGAGACCGAAAGATAGCATATGGACAAAAAGCGAAGAAACAGCCTGATTCTGACGGGCGTATGTCTTGTATTTTTTTCACTCGCAGGGCTGGCGATGTATGCGGCGAGACCGGGAGGAAGCCATGTGACCGTCTGGGCAGACGGGACGCAGCGGGGAGTCTATCCGCTTGACAGGGAACAGGAGATTGCAATTGAGACACAAAGCGGCACCAACATTTTGCGGATACAGGACGGCAGCGCAAAGATAACGCAGGCCGACTGCCCCGACAGGCTGTGCGTCAGGCAGAAAGAGATCAGCAAAAAAGGACAGAGCATCATCTGTCTTCCTCATAAAATTGTAGTTGAGGTGACAGGAGAGGAAAAAAACGATCACAGCGATCTTGACGCCGTTGTAAATTGATTCGGAAAAGAGAGGAAAACAGATGTCAGCAAAAAAAGTGACAGGATTTGGAATGATGACGGCATTAGCCTTCATTCTCAGCTATGTGGAATCGATACTGCCGCTGCAGCTGCCGGTTCCGGGAATGAAATTGGGTCTTGCAAATATTGTGGCGGTTGCGGCGCTGTACTGCTGGGGAGAAAAAGAAGCGCTTGCGCTGTCCGTGATTCGCGTCTTATTAGTGAGCCTTACGTTTGGAAATATGGCGGCTCTGATCTACAGTCTCGCAGGCAGTCTTTTCAGCTGGACCATGATGACGGTCATGAAAAAGACACGGCGGTTTGATGCGATCGGAGTGAGCGTCGCAGGAGGAATGGCGCACAATGCCGGACAGATAACGGCGGCGATGATTCTGCTGGAGACGGAAGCTTTCCTTTACTATCTTCCATTCCTGATGATAAGCGGGGTGGTGACCGGCGCGCTCATTGGAATTGCCGCAGCAGAAGTGACAAAGCGGATTAAAAAGATATTTTTATGACGGACTTTGAGAAGAAAAACTCCATCCTGCGGTGAAATTCTTTTTTGAGGATAAGAGGAATATAGTGAAAGAAAAAGCAGGTGGATCATATGCAGGATCAGAAGATTGAAAATGTGCTGAATCTGGCGTTAAACGCTACGCAGGAGGAGCGGGAGCGCTCTTTGGAATTAAATGTCGGATATGAGACAGAAGAAAAGAAGTGGGATCTGATTGTGCGCTATCACGGAGATCTGATAAGACTGGCAGACCAGGAAATCCGGATTTCCCTTTTGAGCGCAGGATATGCCATTGTCACACTGCCGGAGAACCGAATTGAATATCTGGCGCGGCAGCCGGAAATCGAATATATTGAAAAGCCGAAGAGGCTGTTTTTCTCTGTCAATCAGGGAAAAGCAGCTTCCTGCATCAATCCGCTTCAGTCAGACAGCGAAATGCTCAGCGGGAGGGGAATTCTGATCGCCGTGATTGACTCTGGCGTCGACTACTTTCATCCCGATTTTCGAAATGAGGATGGGACGACGAGAATTGTGGCTATCTGGGACCAGACGGTCAGCGGAAATCCGCCGGAGGGATATCAGATCGGAACAGAATATACGAGAGAACAGATCAATCAGGCTTTGCTCGCACAGACGGAAGAAGAGGGGAGAAAGCTTGTTCCCACGACAGACGTAAGCGGACACGGAACACAGGTACTTGGAATTGCGGCGGGAAACGGAAGGGCGTCGCAGGGGAGATACCGGGGAGTGGCGTGGCAGAGCGAGATTTTGGCGGTAAAGCTGGGACAGCCGCGCCCGGACTCGTTCCCGAGGACGACAGAACTGATGCAGGCGCTCGACTACGTGACAAAAAAGGCGGCGGAGTATGAGATGCCGTTCGTCATTAACCTGAGCTTTGGAAACGTATATGGCTCTCATGACGGACTGTCTCTTCTGGAGACATATGTGGACAGTATCTCCCAGATGGGAAAATGTGTGATTGTGACGGGGACGGGAAACGAAGGAGCGACAGGCGGACATACAGCTGGAATTTTGCAGGCAGGTCGGACTGAGACAGCAGAATTCGGCGTTTCTGAATATGAACTTTCGCTCAATGTACAGCTGTGGAAGGAATATGAGGATGATTTTGACGTGATCCTCATTCATCCTTCCGGAGAAAAAGCCGGACCCTTTCAAAAACGGCTCGGCGCGCAGAGATATGTGCTGGGGGACACGGAGATTTTGCTCTACTATGGAGCGCCCAGTCCGTACAGCGCGGCACAGGAAATTTATTTTACGTTTCTGCCGATTTATACGTATATAGACAGCGGCGTGTGGAGAATTGAACTCATTCCAAAAAACATTGTGGTGGGACGATATGATATGTGGCTGCCGGAGGAGGGGATTCTTAATGAACAGACACGTTTTTACCGACCTGTCCCGGACACCACCCTGACGATTCCCTCTACAGCCCGGGGGACGATAGCAGTCGGGGCGTATGACTCGAGAATGCTCAGCTACGCGCCGTTTTCGGGGCGGGGATATACAAGAGACGGCACCCAGATCAAGCCGGATCTCGTCGCGCCTGGAGTAGACATCATGACAACGAACGTCAACGGAGGCTACACAAGAGTGACCGGGACGTCGTTCGCGGCGCCGTTTGTGACAGGAGCCTGCGCCATGATGATGCAGTGGGGAATCACAGATGGAAACGATCCGTATTTATACGGGCAGAAAGTGAAAGCCTATCTGAGAAAGGGTGCCGTTCATCTGCCGCGCTTTGAACAGTGGCCCAATCCTGCCGTCGGATACGGCAGCCTCTGCGTCAAAAACAGTCTGCCCTGAATGCGTCTCATCCATTTTCGGGATAATAGAAATAAATAGTTGCAAAAATAGAAAGAAATATGACGTTAATCTGCGAACTATTTATTGCTATGATAGGAACAGAAATGGAGTGAGGGCAGTGGAGAAAAAAGAACTGTACGTTGCGATGGGAGAACGTCTGAGGCACAGCCGGATCAAAAAAGGGCTGACGCAGGAGAATGTGGCGGAAATGCTGGGCATATCGCTGACGTATTACGGCAAAATAGAGAGGGGAGTCAACGGACTTTCTCTGGAAAAGCTTGTACTTGCAAGCAAGCGCCTGGACATAGATCCGACGTATCTGCTCACAGGAGAAAAACGGGCGGCAGTCAATATTGATCTTGTAATAGAACAGTGTCCAAAGACAAAACAGCATGATATGAACAAGCTGATTCAGTACGCGCTTAAACTGGCAAAATAGGATAAAAAGGCATTTTTGTTTTTTCAAAAAGCAGAAGTGCTTTTTTTGTGCGGACAGCGCAGGAAAAAATAAAAGAAAAAAGCTGACAGGAAGGGTCAATCTCTGCTATACTAATCCGAGAATAAGATTGCGGAGGAAATCGGTCATGAAAAAGCGGAAAATGTTTTTGATGCTGGCATGTTGTCTGACACTGTCAGGCTGTACGGGAACCCAAAAGAGTACGGTGAACATGGATCAGGGAAACGCCCTGCTGGAGCAGGGACACTACCAGGAGGCACTCGGAAGCTTTCAGACGGCACTGGACGCTGGAGAAGATTTGGTGCAGTCTTATCGCGGAGAAGGAATATCATATCTGGGAATGGAAAACTATGCGGGAGCCATTTCATCGTTTACAAACGCCCTGAACGCGGCAAAATCAAATCAGGTAGAGATCATTCAGGACATACGGCTGTACAAAGCGGCGGCGGAATATAAGATGCAGGATTATGACAGCTGTATGGTGACATGCGCGGAAATTTTGGCGACGGAGGAACAGGCGGACGCTTATTATCTGAGAGGAGCCTGTGAGATGAAAAAGGGGCAGGAGGATGAGGCGGAAGCAGATTTTGACGAGGCTGTCAGATTAAAACCGGAGGATTACGGGCTGTATTTAAACATCTATGAAGTGTACAGAGAGCAGAACCTTTCTTCCGACGGAGGAAAATATCTGGAACAGGCGCTCGCCATAGGAGGCAGCGATGCAGAGTCTCTGTATCAGAGAGGAAGAATCTATTACTATCTTGGCAACTATGAGAGGGCAAAGGAAGAACTGGCAAATGCGGCGGTCCAAAATCATGGACCTTCTATTCTTCTGCTCAGCCAGGTCAATATTGAGACAAATGACATGGAAAGCGCCCAGAGTCTGGCCCAGCAGTATATAAGCGAGATCGGAGAGACGTGCGAAGCCTACAACATAATGGCTCTTGTCTATATCGCCCAGGAGAACTATGACGCAGCCCTGGAACAAATCAGCAGAGGTCTCGCTCTGGAGACGGAGGAAGGCAGACAGGATCTCCTCTTTAACGAGATCGTAGTTTATGAGCGAAAGCTGGACTTTCAGACAGCAAAGGCAAAGGCAGAGGAATATGTCAGTCTGTATCCGGCAGATCAGCAGGGGCAGAAGGAGTATGCGTTTTTAAAGACGAGATAGAGGTGGAAAGAAATGGCGGAAATGTATGAAAATAAAGAAACGCAGGAGAGAGTGATCTTAGTGGGAGTCAACACCTCAGACGGCGCGGAGGCAAGAGAATCTTTAGAGGAACTTGAGGAGCTTGCCGACACGGCGAAGGCTGTGACAGTCGGAAAGGTGATTCAAAATCTCCCCCAGATTCAGCAGGCAACGTATATCGGAAGCGGAAAAATAGCGGAGATCAGCAATCTGATCGCGGATACGCAGGCGACAGGAATTATCTGCGATGATGAACTCTCCCCGGCGCAGCTGAAAAATCTGGAGGAAGGGCTCGATACCAAGGTGATGGACCGCACGCTGCTGATTCTCGATATTTTTGCAGCGCGCGCCACTACAAGCGAAGGAAAAATACAGGTAGAGCTGGCTCAGCTGAAATACCGACTGGCCAGACTGGTCGGACTGGGCAGCTCTCTTTCAAGGCTGGGCGGAGGAATCGGGACAAGAGGTCCGGGAGAAAAAAAGCTGGAGATGGACAGGCGTCTGATCAAGGACCGAATCGCCCAGCTGAACCGGGAACTGAGAGAGGTAAAGCGCCACAGGGAGGTAATCCGGGCAAAGAGAAGCAAAGAACACACACCGGTAGCGGCGATTGTAGGATACACAAACGCCGGAAAATCGACGCTGTTAAACAAACTGACAGGCGCAGGAGTCCTCGAGGAGGATAAGCTGTTTGCAACGTTGGATCCCACTACCCGTGTGCTGGAACTCGAAAGCGGACAGGAGCTTTTTCTGACAGATACAGTCGGGTTTATCCGCAAACTGCCGCACCATCTGATTGAAGCATTCCGAAGCACACTGGAGGAGGCAAAGTATGCGGATATCATTTTGCACGTAGTCGACGCTTCTAACCCGCAGATGGAAACCCAGATGGCCGTCGTGTACGAGACGCTCAAAGAGCTGGGAATCTCTGACAAGCCTATCGTCACAGCGTTCAACAAACAGGACAAAATCCAGGAAAAAGAGATACTGCGGGACTTTCACGCAGATCATACCGTGGAAATTTCAGCAAAGACAGGAGAAGGATTAAAAGAGCTCGGAGAGATTTTAGAGCAGGTACTCAAAAAAAAGCAGATTTTGATTGAGCGCATCTATCCGTATGAAGAAGCCGGAAAAATTCAGCAAATCCGAAAATTCGGACAGCTTTTGACAGAAGAATACCGCCAGGAGGGAATCTATGTCAAGGCTTACGTTTCGGCGGAAATTTACGGGCGGGTATGCTGAAAAACGTGGAAAATATCAAAATGAAACGAGACACTATATATTGTGTGATATTCTGATATCTCGACAATATATAGTGTTTTTGTGATTGACTGACTGTGAAAAGTCTGGTAAAATGAAACCAGTCATCGGCGGCGGCCGCCGCCGGAAGGTGCTCTGCGGAAAAGCGCAGAGCCGTTTTAGAGTGATACAGAAATGGAAAAGAAGGAAGTGTAACTATGTTTCATGTGATAAAAAGAGACGGAGAGATTGCGGAATTTGATTTAAACAAGATCGGCGCCGCCATGGAAAAAGCGTTTAACGCTACAGGTATGAATTACACCCCGGATATGATCAGCTTACTTTCCCTTAGAGTGACGTCCGACTTTCAGCCTCAGATCAAAGACAATGCGATAGGAGTCGAGGCAATTCAGGACAGCGCGGAGCGCGTCCTGGTGCAGGTAGGATATGCGGAGGTCGCAAAAGCGTATATTCTTTACCGAAAGCAAAGAGAAAAGATCCGGAATATGAAAGCGACGATCCTGGACTACAGAGACATCGTAAACAGCTACGTAAAAATAGAAGACTGGAGAGTCAAAGAAAATTCCACCGTCACATATTCCGTAGGAGGGCTGATTTTGAGCAATTCAGGAGCTGTCACGGCAAATTACTGGCTGTCAGAGCTTTACGATGAAGAAATTGCAAACGCCCACCGGAACGCCGATATCCACCTGCACGACTTGTCTATGCTGACCGGATACTGCGCAGGGTGGTCCCTGAAACAGCTGATACAGGAAGGGCTGGGCGGAATCCAGGGGAAAATCACATCCTCCCCTGCGCGCCACCTGTCAGTTCTGTGCAACCAGATGGTAAATTTCCTCGGCATTATGCAGAACGAATGGGCAGGAGCCCAGGCATTCTCCTCCTTTGACACGTATCTGGCACCCTTTGTAAAGACAGACCATCTGTCTTATCGGGAAGTAAAAAAATGTATTGAGTCCTTTATCTACGGCGTCAATACGCCGAGCAGATGGGGAACGCAGGCGCCGTTTTCCAATATTACGCTTGACTGGACGGTTCCGGACGACCTTGCGGAGCTTCCGGCAATCGTGGGCGGCAAAGAGATGGATTTCTGCTATAAGGACTGCAAAAAAGAGATGGATATGATCAACCGGGCATTTATCGAGACGATGATAGAGGGGGACGCAAACGGAAGAGGTTTCCAGTACCCGATTCCGACGTATTCGATCACAAAAGATTTCGACTGGTCTGACACCGAAAACAACCGCCTTTTATTTGAGATGACGTCAAAATACGGAACGCCCTATTTTTCCAACTATATCAACAGCGATATGCAGCCAAGCGACGTGCGCAGCATGTGCTGCCGGCTCAGACTGGACCTGAGAGAACTCCGAAAAAAGACGGGAGGATTTTTTGGATCCGGGGAGAGTACGGGATCTGTGGGCGTGGTCACGATCAACATGCCAAAGATCGCATATCTCTCAAAGACGCCGGAAGAGTTTTATAAAAGGCTGGATCACATGATGGATATTGCCGCGCGCTCGCTGAAAATCAAGAGAACGGTTATCAGCAGACTGCTCGACGAGGGGCTGTATCCATACACAAAACGGTATCTGGGCAGCTTTGACAACCATTTCTCCACAATCGGGCTTGTGGGGATGAACGAGGCGGGACTTAACGCGGCATGGATTGGAAGAGACATGACAGACCCTAAGACACAGGAATTTACAAAAGACGTCCTAAATCATATGAGAGAACGGCTGATTCAATATCAGGAAGAATACGGAGATCTGTACAACTTAGAGGCGACGCCGGCAGAATCGACCGCATACCGTCTGGCAAAGCATGACCGGGAAAAATACCCGGATATCAAGACAGCCGGAGGGGACGACGGCGTTCCTTACTACACAAACAGCTCGCATTTGCCGGTCGGCTACACAGAAGACATTTTCACAGCGCTCGACATTCAGGACGATCTGCAGACGCTCTATACATCCGGCACAGTATTCCACGCATTTCTGGGAGAAAAGCTTCCGGACTGGAAGGCGGCCGCGACTCTTGTCAGAAAGATTGCGGAAAATTATAAACTGCCGTACTACACGCTGTCTCCGACATACTCTGTGTGCAGAGAACACGGTTATCTGGCAGGCGAACATTTTACATGCCCAAAATGCGGAAAGCCTGCTGAGGTCTACAGCAGAATCACAGGCTATTACCGTCCGGTTCAAAACTGGAATGACGGAAAAACACAGGAATATAAGAACAGAAAGGTCTATGACATCGTACACTCTCAGCTTAAGCGCATCCCGAGGAGCATGGTGACGATGAAGGAGAACGACATTGAGATCAAACCGGTACATTCAATGAAATATCTGTTTACGACAAAGACATGTCCAAACTGCAAAATCGCCAAACAGATGCTCAAAAATGAAACGTATCAGGTGATTGACGCGGAAGAAAATCAGGAACTCGTCTCCAAATACGGCATCATGCAGGCGCCGACGCTCGTCGTGATTGAAGACGGAAAAATGAAGAAATATGTAAATGCCTCAAACATCAAAAGATATATTGACCGAAAATAGAGAAAAATAAAAAAACATACCGCAGACGCAAAAAAGCGGCTCTGCGGTATGTTTTTTACGCTAGAATATTTATCTGAAAATTATTCTTTAACGACATTGACCGCCTGCATACCGCGCGGACCTTCCGTTAAATCATAAGTAACAGCCTGTCCTTCTTCCAGAGATCTGTAGCCTTCGCCAGCAATACCTGAGAAATGTACGAACACATCTCCCCCATCTTCTCCTGTGATGAATCCGTATCCTTTTTCTGCGCTAAACCATTTTACCGTACCTTTGTTCATTGTGGTACCTCCATTCAAATAATAAAACTGATGATAAAAAATTCACCAGTTATCAGAGATTACATAGGTTTAAGGAAATGTCCATATAATCTCTAATAACTAGTGAATTATCTAACATCCAATAAATCTTGTTGCATGTTTATTATAGCGGCAGAATACACCATTTGTCAAGAAATTTATTGGGACGCCGGCAGACAAAAAGTGTACATTGAGTTGGCAGAACGGATATGGTATGATGAAAAGAAAAACAGACTCAAATCTAGGGGAAAGGAAGAAAGAGATGAGCATACAGATACAGCTGCCGGAAAAGGTAAAAAGGATTCTGGAAAGGCTGCAGGACGAAGGATACGAGGCATATGCGGTGGGAGGCTGCGTCCGCGACTCTCTGCTTGGCAGAATTCCGGATGACTGGGATATCACGACGTCAGCAAAACCCATAGAGATCAAAAACATTTTTGAGAGGACAGTCGACACTGGGATTCAGCATGGAACCGTGACGGTTTTGATTGACCATGAAGGCTTTGAAGTGACGACGTACCGCATCGACGGAGAATACACAGACAGCCGCCATCCAAAGGAAGTCGTGTTTACTTCAAAGCTTAAGGAAGATCTCAGGCGCAGAGACTTTACGATCAATGCGATGGCCTACAATGAGGAGCAGGGGCTTGTAGACGAGTTCGGCGGCGCGGAAGATCTGGAGAAAAAACAGATCCGCTGTGTGGGAAACGCACAGGAACGGTTCGGCGAGGATGCTCTGCGCATACTGCGGGCCGTCCGTTTTTCAGCGCAGCTTGGATTCAAAATCGAAAAAGAGACGAGAAGCGCGATCAAAAAGCTTGCGCCAAACCTGAAAAATATCAGCGCGGAGAGAATCCAGACAGAACTTGTCAAGCTGCTGCTTTCCCCCAGCCCTGAGACGATACTGGACGCAGCCGTTCTGGGGATTACAAAAGCAGTGATGCCGGAACTGGATGAGGCCTTCGAAAAGCAAAGGATTCCAAAAAAGACAATTCAGGGGGAGACGCAGCCCTGCCTGGATGTGCTGCGGCGCTGCAGCGCAGAGAAAAGTATGCGCCTTGCAGCACTGATGCAGTATTTCGGCGCAGAGGAAGAAGAGAGAGTCAAAAAGACAAAGACCGTCTTAAGACGGCTTAAATTTGACAATCATACCATTGAAAAAACGGTAAAGCTGGTACGTTTCTGCACAATGTCCCTCAAACCTGACCGGGGCTCCATCCGAAAAGCAGTCTACACAGCCGGAGAAGAGACTTTTCCGTCTCTGCTTAAGCTGTGGAGGGCAAACCTGGAGACAGAGGAGCAGCAAGAAGAGGAAACATGGGCAGAACGCCAGAACAATCTGAAAAAGATAGAAACGCTCTACGAAGAGATCTTAAAAGCCGGAGACTGCCTGTCGCTGAAAACACTGGCAGTGACGGGAAACGACCTGATTGAGGCGGGAATAAAGCCTGGAAAAGAGATCGGTCTGCACCTGGCAAGAATGCTTGACGACGTCCTGGAACACCCGGAGCATAACACCAGAGAATACCTGTTATATTCTGTTTTAACGTGACATAAGATAGAGGGAACAGTCAAACAGGGGGAATTAGAGTGAACGAAAAGGGACTGAAAATCTTAGAGCAGTATGATTTGACGGTATACAGCAGCAGAAGAGGAAGAAATTCCTGGATATGTGAGACAGACCGGGGGCTGAAGATTGTAACGGAATTTTCAGGAGCGCCTAAAAAACTGGAATTTCAAAATCAGATTCTTGCCCGCCTAAAAGAAAAGGGATATGACCGTGTGGACCTTGTCCTGGAAAACAGAGAAGGAGCGCTGTTTTCGCAGGATCGGGATCAGACAGGATATGTGGTAAAAGACTGGTTTGAAGGGAAAGAATGCGATACAAAAAATGAAGAGGACATTGTAAGAACCGTTCAGAATCTTGCCAGACTGCATCAGATTTTTTGCGAACCGCCCGCACAGGACACTCTGCGATACGTACAGGAGCCGCTGGAGGAGGAAATGAGAAAGCGCAGCCAGCAGCTGAAAAAGGTTTATGGATTTGTCAGAAAGAGGAGAAAGAAAAACGTATTTGAAGAATGCTTCCTAAAGAGTTTCCCCATATTTTTTGAACAGGCTGCCGATGCGGCAAAACAGGCAGAAAATACGGAAAACACAACGTATCTGGACAGCTGTGTAAAAAAAGGGCAGCTCTGCCACGGAGAGTACAACCAGCACAACGTGATTCTGAGCGGACGCCAGATCGCCACGACAAATTTTTACAAATGCTGCTACGGAGTCCCTATCAGAGATTTCTATCAGTTTCTGAGAAAAATTATGGAAAAGCAAAACTGGAATATACGGCTGGGCATGAAGATGATAGAGACGTATGACCGCGTGCGCGCCATCCCGGATGAAGAGAGACGGCAGCTGAAGCTTCTGATGGCGTACCCGGAAAAATTTTTTAAGCTGGTCAACTGCTATTACAACACAAACAAAGCGTGGGTTCCCGACAAAAATACAGAAAAATTAGAGCTTTTAATCCGGCAGCAGGACAAGAGAAAAACGTTTTTGAAATTATTAGAATAAATATTCCCTTTTAAAAAGATTTATTATATAATTAGGATATGAAAAAAATACATTCGGGAGGTAGTATGATGGACTATAAAGATACTTATCAGGAGTGGCTGAAAAACCCATATTTTGATGAGAAAACAAAGGAAGAGCTGAGACAGATTGCAGACGACGACAATGAGATCAAAGAACGCTTTTATAAAGATCTGGAATTTGGCACAGCAGGACTGCGCGGGGTGATCGGAGCTGGAACGAACAGAATGAACGTCTACACGGTCAGAAAAGCGACGCAGGGTCTTGCAAACTATATTGCGAAGGTGGGACAGAAGGCAAAAGGCGTTGCCATTGCCTATGATTCCAGAAGAATGTCGCCGGAATTTGCGGATGAAGCGGCTCTCTGCCTTGCGGCAAACGGCATCAAGGCATATGTGTTTGAAAGCTTAAGACCAACGCCGGAGTTATCTTACGCCGTCAGAAAATTAGGATGCATTGCCGGAATCAATATCACCGCAAGCCATAACCCGCCGGAGTATAACGGATATAAGGTATACTGGGAGGATGGAGCGCAGATTACGCCTCCTCATGATACCGGAATTATGGCGGAGGTAAAAGACGTCACCGACTATGCGGCTGTTAAGACGATGGACAAGGACGCAGCGAAAGAAGCAGGTCTTTACGAAGTGATCGGCGCGGAGATCGACGACGCTTACATTGCGGAGCTGAAAAGTCAGGTGCTTCACTGGGACGCTATCAAAGAAGCGCAGAAGGATATCAAAATTGTATACTCTCCGCTGCACGGAACCGGAAATATACCGGCGCGCAGAGTATTGAAAGAGCTTGGCTTTGAAAATGTCTACGTCGTAAAAGAACAGGAGCTGCCGGACGGAGAATTCCCGACCGTAAGCTATCCGAACCCGGAGGCAAAAGAGGCGTTTGCTCTTGGATTAAAGCTTGCAAAAGAGATCGACGCCGACCTGGTTCTCGCCACAGACCCTGACGCCGACCGCCTTGGCGTTTATGTGAAAGACACAAAGAGCGGAGAATACATTTCTCTTACAGGAAACATGTCGGGCTGTCTGCTTGCGGATTATGAAATCGGACAGAGAAAAGAATTGAAAGGACTTCCGCAGGACGGAGCGCTGATCAAGACAATTGTGACGACAAACATGGCGGACGCGATTGCGAAGGCGTACAACATCAGACTGATCGAGGTCCTGACAGGATTTAAATTCATCGGACAGCAGATCCTGAATTTTGAACAGAGCGGAAAAGGAACGTACCTGTTCGGATTTGAGGAGAGCTACGGATGCCTCATCGGAACCCACGCAAGAGACAAGGACGCAATCGTGGCTACGATGGCTTTGGCTGAAGCGGCAGCGTACTATAAGACAAAAGGAAAAACCTTATGGGACGCTATGATTGATATGTATGAAAAATACGGATATTACAAAGACGATATCAAATCCATCACGCTGAAGGGAATCGAGGGACTCGAAAAAATTCAGTCCATTCTGGAGACACTGCGCAATGATCCGCCGGTACAGATCGGCGACTATAAGGTGACTTCCGTAAGAGACTACAAGAAGGATACGATCAAAAATGTGGAGACAGGAGAGGTTACTTCGACCGGACTTCCAAACTCGAACGTTCTCTACTACGATCTGACAGACGACGCATGGCTTTGCGTAAGACCGTCGGGAACAGAGCCGAAGGTAAAATTCTATTACGGCGTAAAAGGAACGTCTCTGGAAGACGCGGACAAGAAATCAGCCGCTCTTGGCGAGAAGGTACTGGAGATGATCAATGCAATGCTCTAAGACGGACAAGTCTGCGCAGGAGGCAGTCCAGGAGCTTTGCGCGATTGTATCGAGACTTAGAGGCGAAGAGGGATGTCCGTGGGACAGGGCTCAGACGCAGCGAACTCTGATGCCCTGCATGATCGACGAGACGGCAGAAGTGCTGGCTGCGGTCAGCCTGTATGAGAGATACAGCGATGCTGAAAATTTCTGTGAGGAATTGGGAGATTTACTCTTCTTAATTGTTTTGCAAAGTCAGATTGCAAAAGAGCAGGGACTTTTCGATTTTACCGATGTGGTTCAAAAAATTAACGAAAAGATGATCAGGCGCCATCCGCATGTCTTTGGAGAAAAAAATGGCACAGAAAAAAATCCGGGCTGGGAAGAGATCAAAAGACAGGAAAAAGGCACAAAAGACGAGAGCTTTTTAGAAGAACAAAAAAGAGCGCTCCGCACGGCGCAGGAGGAAATGATCCGCCGCCTGCAAAGAGAGGCACAAAAGGGAGAAAACTAAGATTTCTCCGGGTTTTTCGAAAAGCAGGGCAGAAATTTTGAAATATCCTTGACAAACAATAGGGAAGAGGTTATAAATAGACGTAAGAGTTTTAGAACTGAGAAAGTGCTGAAAACTCAAAACTTGATGAATATTGTCGAGCTTGAAAAAGCGGCAGGCAGACTCGGAAGATTTCGCTTTGACCCACAGAGCCGCGGCAGGCTCTGATATCAGGCATGACGAAGAGAGAAATAAGAGGAGGAAATAATCCATGAACAAAACAGAATTAATTGCAGCAGTTGCCGGAAAGACAGAGTTGACAAAGAAAGATACTGAAAAAGTGCTGAAAGCATTTACGGACGTAGTTGCTGAAGAATTAAAAAAAGGCGAAAAGGTACAGCTGGTTGGATTTGGAACCTTTGAAGTATCTGAGAGAGCAGCGAGAGAAGGAAGAAATCCTCAGACTGGCGAGGCTATGACAATTGCAGCTTCAAAAGCTCCTAAGTTCAAAGCCGGAAAAGCTTTAAAAGATATGATCAACGCATAAAAAGCATTGTGCGGACAATGTTTGGACAATCCACGATAAATGATAATCGAAAGATAATCGAGATAAAAAAGGGCTGTTGCAGAGTGATTTGCAGCAGCCTCTTTGTCTGAGAGGATATTTTAGGAAAGAAAGGAGAAATGGTGTGAGACTTGACAAGTATTTAAAGGTATCCCGCCTCATCAAGAGAAGGACAGTGGCAAACGAAGCGTGCGACGCAGGAAGAGTTTTTATCAATGACCGCGCGGCAAAAGCCTCCGCTGATGTTAAGGAAGGCGACGTCATCGAAATTCAGTTTGGGACAAAGTCCGTGAAAGTAGAAGTCGTCAGCGTCCAGGAGACGGTAAAAAAAGACGAGGCAAAAGAAATGTACCGCTATCTCTAAAAGCATAAACATACCTCACGCCGCATAGATTACAAGTAAGAATATGCGGCGTGAGGAAAATATGGAAGAGAAGCAGAGCTTGCAGAACCAAAACCACCGGATTTCTCTGACAGGCAGGCAGTTTGGAATGATTACGGGCGTTTCGGACGTTGTGTCGTTTGACGTGGCGGAGATTGTGCTGGAGACGGAAATGGGAATGATGATGATTAAAGGAAAAGATCTCCATGTCAACCGTCTGACTCTCGAAAAAGGAGAGGTAGACATTGAAGGGATGATAGACAGCTTTACGTACTCAGAGGGAGGACACCGAAAACAAGGCGATTCTCTGCTGGGAAGGCTGTTTAAATAGATGGCGGTCAGCCAGGCAATCAGCCAGGAGGCGATCCTCTTTCTGCAGTCGGTGGCGGCAGGAGGGGTACTCTGGCTTTTCTACGACTTTCTGATTGTCTTTAGAAAAGTAATCTCCCATCCGGTCTGCGCGGTAAATCTGGAAGACTTCCTTTACTGGATTGCGGCGGGAATGTCTGTCTGCTATCTGATCTTTCGGAGCAACGAAGGAAGGATCAGAGGATTTTTGCTGGCGGGCATCTGTCTGGGCGTGTTTTTGTACCGGGAGACAGCCAGCAGATTTGTGGTAAGCGGGATGACATGCTTTTTTTTGCGCCTGAAGAAGATGATCCGGAGTACTCTGCGGATAGCAGGAAAAGTATTTTTCTGGACAAAACCGTTGCAAAAAAAAGTAAAAAACGCTAAAATAAAGAAAAAACGAAGGAAGGAAGACGATGGCGGCAGCAAGACAACAAAAAAGAAGAAAAAGAATAC
Organism: uncultured Eubacteriales bacterium; assembly: GCA_963929865.1. GTDB lineage: Bacteria > Bacillota > Clostridia > Lachnospirales > Lachnospiraceae > JAGZHZ01. The sequence continues at coordinate 53,659 of CAWVKK010000022.1, forward strand.
GCATAGCAGACCGCGTTACCATGGTCATAATCTTGGCCGTCGCGGCGATTCTGATTGCGGCAGTTCTGATTCTGACGCAGAAGGAGCAGCAGCTGTACCGCACATACAGCGAAAAAGATCAGGAGCTTCAGGCGCAGAGCGAAAAAGAAAGCGAACGGACAGAAGAAATCGAAGAATTAAGTGAGAAAATAACGGAAGAAGAGTACATAGAACAGATAGCGATGGAAAAATTAGGACTTGTGCCTAAAAACGAAATTATTTTTGAACAGGAAAATTAGCGCTTGACAGAAAAAAAGAAGTCGGGTATAATAAAAAACTGTGTGGCGGAATAGCTCAGTTGGCTAGAGCACACGGTTCATACCCGTGGTGTCGAGAGTTCAAATCTCCCTTCCGCTATTTGCGCGAAAAAGAAAGGATGCTGCAGCAAGACGCTGCAGCATCCTTTCTTTTTCACACGCAGAAAGACTGGCGCGACAGGGATATGATCTGGAGGACAGGCGGATTTTGTCAACAAATTTATAAAAAATTGTTCCTGATTTTGACAGATATTTCAAGAGAAAAGAAGTATAATACCCCATTGATAACCGGATTGTCAGGAGGGGAAAACATGGGGATATGGATTGCTGTTTTGACGATTTTTTTTGTGGGAAGTACCCTTTGGTCTTACCATAGAGGAAAAATTCAGGAAGAAATGGATCAGGAACAGACAGCAGCAGCTTTGGCAGGACCCGGCAGAGAGCTGATTTTGAAATATTCGAATTCTTTTCAGCAGCTTGCGGAGACTTTTCGGGAAATGCCGGCGAAAAAAGAGAGACTGTCCGAGGAAGAGGTTCAGGAGATCTTCCGTGAGGTGGAAAATCATCTGTGCCGAAAATGCGAGCATTGGGGTGAATGCTGGAAGAGGGAATATTATCAGACGTATCGTATGCTCTATGAGATGTTGAGCGCGGCCGAAGAAGAGGGGGAAGTGTCAGGGGCTGAAAAGACAGAGGGATTTCAGGATCACTGTCTTTATGTGGATCAGATGCTTGAGGAGATGACGCAGCTGTTTTACCGTGCAAAGCTGAATTTAATGTGGAGCAACCGGATGCTGGAAAACCGTTCGATTATCGCCTCTCAGCTGTATGAGACGGCACAGCTGATGAGCGGGCTTGCCTCCAGAATCTACAGCGTAGAAGAGCCGGACGACTGGCAGAAGCAGCAGATCCGCCTTCGGATGAAAATGAAAAAAGTACATGTCAGGGACATTCTGGTTCAGAACCAGGAACATAAGAAAATTTATATCACGATGAGAACGGTAAGAGGCTGCTGCATTTCAACGCGGGAAGCGGCGGGCATTCTCTCTGAGGTATGCCGCAAGGAGATGATACCGGCGCCCGAGAGCAGGCGGATTGTGAACAAAGAATACAGCACGGTGCTGTTTATAGAGGATACCGTTTACTATATGCTGAACGGAGTGGCAAAGGCGACAAGAGACGGGGAAATTGTCTCAGGAGATAATTTTACCTTCCTGACAAAAGACAATGGTCAGATGATCATGAGCCTGTGTGATGGAATGGGATCGGGAATCGGAGCAAGCAAAGAGAGCGCAGCCGTCATAGAGCTGCTCGAACAATTTCTGGACGCCGGATTTGGGATGGAGACGGCTGTGCGGATGATCAACTCTGTCATGGTACTCAAAGAGGACGAAGCCATTTTTTCTACGATTGACCTGTGCACGGTCGACCTATATACCGGAAACTGTGAGATGCTGAAAATAGGCGCTTCCACTACATTTATCAGACGTGACGATCAGGTGGAAATGATCCGCTCCACCAGCCTGCCTGCCGGCGTTGTACAGGATGTGGACTGTGAACATACGCAGAAGAAATTAAAGTCAGGAGACTTTATTGTGATGGTTTCCGACGGCGTGCTCGATGCGCTGCCGTCCGGAAAAGCAGAGGAGACTATGGGAGAATGGATTTTGCAGTCGCAGACAATGAACGCAAAGGAGATGGCGCAGGAGCTTTTAGAGCGTGTCCTGGCGCACAAAAGCCACAGGGCGGAGGACGATATGACAATCCTGGTCGGATCTGTATGGAAAAAATAGAAACGCACAAAGAGACTTGCTTTTTAGAGAGAAAGTTTGTATAGTAAAAAAAGAAGACGCATACGGCTGCGGATATCTGAAAATCTGGATGGAGAGAAAAAGCGCCGAAAAGGAGAAAAGAAGAAAAACATATGAAAAAAGGAATAGAAATGATCCGCCAATATCATATGATCCAGGAAGAAGACCACATTATAGCAGGTGTATCAGGAGGACCTGACTCGGTATACCTGCTTTTTCTGTTGCTGGAGTACCAGAGACAGAAACGGTTTTCCCTCAGCGTTGTCCATGTAGAACACGGCATACGAGGGGAAGAAAGCAAAAATGACGCGGAATTTGTCAGACAGCTGTCTATAAGAAAAAATATTCCATTCTTTTTATTTGAGGTAGATGCGGCAAAAGAGGCAAAAGAAAAAAGGCTTTCCCTTGAGGAGGCGTGCAGAATATTAAGATACCAGGCTTTTGAAAAGGCGCTGGAACAGTGCGGGGCAGACAAGATCGCGGTGGCGCACAATGAAGAGGATCAGGCGGAGACGATGCTGTGGAATCTGGCGCGGGGCAGCGGACTGACAGGACTTTGCGGAATCTGGCCTGTCAGAGGCCGGATTATCCGGCCTCTGCTTACGACAAGCCGGGGAGAAATCGAAGAATGGCTCTGGCAAAACCACATTGAGACGCGGCAGGACGCCACCAATCTGCAGGAGATCTATACCAGAAATAAAATCAGAAGAAAAATTCTTCCGCAGATGAGAGAGGAGATCAACACACAGTCTTCCAGACATATCGCGCAGGCATGCCATAAAATACAAAAGGCAGAGCGCCTCATTCAGAAACTGACCGACGCAGCTGAGAAAGCATGTGTGGAACAAAAGGAAAATCAGATTCTGGTGCGGACAGAAAGCTTTGAGGGACAGGAAGACATCATAAAGGAATATCTGCTGCGGCGCTGCGTGGAAAAAACAGCCGGAAGCCTTAAAAATGTGACGCAAAAACATATGGAAAGTCTGAAAGAACTTGCGGGGAAGGCAGACGGACGCCAGATCAGTCTGCCCGGCGGCGTGACCGCAAAAAAAGAAGAAGGAAACCTGATTTTGTGTACGAGGGAAAATCTGGAAAAGAAAAAAGAAAAGACACAGAAAAAAACATATGCCGAGCTTACGGTTCCCTGCCGCATAAATCTTGGCGGCATCTGCGTGGAATGCGCCGCGGAAGAGAGCAAAAGTCAAATAATTCCAGAAAAATCATATACGAAATGGATAGATTATGATACAATAAAAGACAAATTGATTTTACGTAACAGGCTTGCCGGAGATTACCTGATTATCAATCAGGCAGGAGGAAAGAAGAAGGTAAAAGATTACTTCATCGACCAGAAAATTCCAAAGGACATCAGAGACTCCATTCTGCTCCTTGCGGACGGCTCTCACGTTCTGTGGGTCGTCGGCTACCGCCTCAGCGAAGCGTGTAAAGTAAAACAAAATACAAGAAAAATATTAAAAATTAAAATCACAGAGGAGAATTGAGATGGAACATAAGATCAGAGAATTATTAAGCGAATCAGAAGTAAACCACAGAATCAGAGAAATCGGAGAGCAGATCAGTCAGGATTTTGCAGGAAAAAAAGTACATTTAATCTGCGTCTTAAAAGGCGGCGTATTTTTTACGTGTGAATTGGCAAAACGCATCACGGTTCCGGTATCGCTGGATTTTATGTCCGTCAGCAGCTATGGAGCCGGGACGACCTCAAGCGGAATTGTAAAAATTGTAAAGGATCTGGATCAGCCTTTAGAGGGAAAAGATGTGATTATTGTGGAGGATATCATCGACTCCGGAAGAACGCTGAGTTATCTGATGGAGATTTTGAAAAAGAGAAAGCCAAACAGTATGACAATTTGCACTTTGCTGGATAAGCCGGAGAGAAGGGTTGTCGATGTGGAAGTAAAATATGTCGGCTTCAACATTCCTGACGAATTCGTTGTCGGATACGGTCTTGACTATAATCAGGAATACAGAAATCTTCCTTACATCGGAGTAGTAGAAGTGTAGAAAGGAGAAAATAGGAATTGAAAAAAAGTTCAAGAGGTCCGGGGTTTTACCTGATGCTGATTGCCGTCGTGATCCTGGCTTTTATCGTCCTGAAAATAGGATTTGCGCCGCGCAATGACTACACGTACCAGCAGTTTAACCAGGCGGTGGAGGACGGACAGGTGGACAAAGTGGATATTCACCCGAATCAGCAGGTTCCCACCGGGCGGATTATCATCTATATGGAGGACGGATCGTACCAGGATCTGAATGTGACCGATATCAACGACGTGGAAGAGATCTTAGGGACAGCGGGAATCCCGTTCTATGTATTTGATATGGAGCGCGACAATGTCTTCTGGACGTCCATTTTCCCGATTATTATGATGGGAATCTTAATTATCTTTCTGTTTGTGTTTATGAACCGCCAGTCAAACGGAGGCGGTTCAAGCAACCGGATGATGAATTTCGGAAAAAGCCACGCAAAGATTATACTGCCGGACGTCAAAAAAATCACGTTCAAAGACGTAGCCGGTCTTCAGGAGGAGAAAGAAGACCTTGAAGAGATTGTTGATTTTTTGAAGTCGCCGAAGAAATATCTGGAGGTAGGGGCGAGAATTCCAAAGGGCGTCCTCCTGGTGGGACCGCCGGGAACCGGAAAGACGCTGCTGGCAAAAGCGGTTGCCGGCGAGGCGGGCGTTCCGTTTTTCAGTATATCGGGTTCTGACTTTGTAGAGATGTTTGTGGGAGTGGGAGCTTCGAGAGTGCGCGATCTGTTCAGTGAGGCAAAGAAAAACGCCCCGTGCATTATCTTTATCGACGAAATCGACGCGGTCGCGCGCAGAAGAGGAACGGGTCTTGGAGGCGGTCATGACGAGAGGGAGCAGACGCTCAACCAGCTGCTGGTAGAGATGGACGGTTTCGGAGCAAACGAAGGCATCATTGTGATGGCTGCCACAAACCGTGTGGATATTCTGGATCCGGCTATTTTAAGACCGGGACGTTTTGACAGAAAGGTGGGCGTAGGAAAACCAGACCGAAAGGGCAGAAAAGAGATCCTGGAAGTTCACGCGAAAGGGAAGCCTCTTGGAGACGACATTAACCTGGAAGAGATCGCCCAGACGACGGCGGGATTCACAGGAGCGGATCTGGAAAACCTTTTAAACGAAGCGGCAATCTATGCGGCAAAGGGAGGCAGACCGTATCTGATGCAGAAAGACATCAATCTTGCCTTTATCAAGGTGGGAATCGGCGCTGAGAAGAGAAGCAAGCTTGTCTCAGAAAAAGAGAAGCGCATCACAGCCTATCATGAGACTGGTCACGCTATTTTATTTCATGTGCTGCCGGATGTGGGACCTGTTCACACCGTATCGATTATTCCGACCGGAATGGGAGCGGCCGGATATACCATGCCAATGCCGGAAAAAGATGAAATGTTCCGCACAAAAGGGCAGATGATCCAGGAGATCATCGTAGACCTGGGCGGCCGGGTCGCCGAGGAGATGGTGATCGGGGACATCACCACAGGAGCTTCCCAGGACATTAAGCAGGCGACTTCTCTGGCGAGAGCTATGGTGACAAAGTTTGGAATGTCTGACAGCATCGGACTGATCCACTATGCCGACGATGAAGACGAGGTCTTTATCGGAAAAGATCTGGCCCATACGAGAGGATACGGGGAAGAGGTGGCGACTAAGATCGACCAGGAAGTAAAACGTATCATTGACGAGGCTTATCAGGAGGCAAAGAGAATTATTTCAGAGCATGAGGACGTTCTTCACAGAAGTGCGAAATTGCTGATGGAAAAGGAAAAAATCAGCGGAGAAGAGTTTGAAGCGCTTTTTGGGGAGGAAAATAAAGCAGATTGACGGGGAAAAAAGAGAGAGGATGTCGAAAATACACAAAAAAGATCTGAAAGAAAACAGAAGTTTGTGCACACTTAAACGGGTGCGGATGATATACTATACATCGTAAAAACCCCCCCCAATACATTATATAGTTTTTGCTACACCCCATAAGAAGAAATACCTTCTCCGAAAAAAGACAGCCAATATGCGCTGTCTTTTTTCATTTTGCGCAAAAGAAATATTTTAAAATCAGGAGGTTTATAATATAATAAGGGGAAAGGGAGGATACTTTGCGGCGGGAGTATGAAAAAGGCGGGCAAAAGAGGTTCTGATACTTGCAATCATCAGAAACGCAACAGAAATGAAAATCAGTGAAGCAGAGAAAAAGGAGAACGCACATGGATCCCAAACGACTGGACAAGGTATTAAAGACTCAGAAATATATTATGGATATGCGTCCGATTTTTAATATGGATGCTTTATTCAGCGATCAGACAAAGAATTATATGGACCCGATTGAACCAAAGCCGGGTGAAAAGGTAACCATCCGATTCCGGGCTGCAAAAAATAATGTAGATGTCGTATTTTTCATCAGCGGGGCAATCCGCCAGGCGATGGAATACGAAAAGACGGTGGGGAGATTTGAGTATTATAAGATTGAAATTGAAGCGGGCACAGAGACCATACGGTATTATTTTGAAATCAGAGCAGGAAAACTGAGATGCTTTTATAATAAGAAAGGAATTTCACAGAACCTTCAGGACTATTATGCCTTTACGATTGTCCCGGGATTTTCAACTCCGGACTGGGCAAAGGGAGCTGTGATGTATCAGATTTTTGTGGACCGTTTTTACAATGGAGATACCACAAACGATGTAGAAGACAATGAGTATTATTATATTGGCGGAATGACAAAGAAAATAAAAGACTGGAATCAATATCCAGCAGTGTCGATGGCAATCCGTGAGTTTTACGGGGGAGATCTGCAAGGAGTCATGGACAAACTGGACTACCTGCAGGATCTGGGCATCGACGTTATCTATATGAATCCGATTTTTGTGTCGCCGTCAAACCATAAATATGACATTCAGGATTATGACTATGTAGATCCGCACTATGGAAAGATTGTAAAAGACAAAGGACACACATTAGATCCGGGAGATCACGACAACCGCCACGCCACCAAATATATCCAGCGGGTGACGGACAAAGCAAACTTAGAGGCGAGCAACCAGCTTTTTATCCGCCTTGTGGAGGAAGTACACCGGCGGGGAATGAAAATTATTTTAGACGGCGTATTCAATCACTGCGGTTCCTTCAACAAGTGGATTGACAGGGAGCGGATTTACGAAAAGCAGGAAGGCTACGAAAAAGGCGCCTACATTGCGGCGGACAGCCCGTACAGAAGCTTTTTTAAATTTAACAACGAACATGAGTGGCCCTATAATCCGTACTACGACGGGTGGTGGGGGCACGACACCCTTCCAAAACTTGTCTATGAGACATCGCCGAAGCTGGTAGAGTATATTATGGAAATCGGACGCAAATGGGTATCGCCGCCCTTCAACGCAGACGGATGGCGGCTTGACGTGGCGGCAGACCTTGGCTTCTCGAACGAGTACAACCACAAATTCTGGAAAGAATTCCGAAAAGTTGTAAAAGAAGCCAATCCCAACGCGATCATTCTTGCCGAACACTATGGAGATGCGGGAAGCTGGCTCAGAGGCGACGAGTGGGATACGGTGATGAATTACGACGCTTTTATGGAGCCGCTGACCTGGTTTTTTACAGGAATGGAAAAGCACAGTGACAATTACAGAGAGGATATGCTGGGCAACGCCAGATCTTTTGTGGACGCGATGAATCATCACATGTCAAACTTTCTGACGCCGTCCCTTCAGACGGCGATGAACGAACTCTCCAACCACGACCACTCCCGGTTCCTGACAAGGACAAACCATATGGTGGGCAGAGTCGACAAGCTGGGACCTGAGGCGGCGTCGGAAAACGTCAGCGTCCCGGTGATGCGCGAGGCGGTGGTGATGCAGATGACATGGCCCGGGGCTCCTACGATCTACTATGGAGATGAGGCGGGAGTGTGCGGATTTACGGATCCCGACAACAGAAGAACGTATCCCTGGGGAAGAGAAAACACAGAACTGATCCGCTTTCACAAAGAAATGATTCTTATCCACAAAGCACAGAGCGTTATCATCCATGGCAGCCTGAAAATACTGACAGCGGAATACAACTGCTTAAGCTACGGGCGCTTCAGCCTGGAAGAACAGATTCTGGTGGCATTTAACAATAACAGCCAGGACAAAACGATGGTGATTCCCGTCTGGCAGCTCGGCGTGGAAGAAAACGCACAGATGGTACGTCTGATGCTCACAGATGAAGAAGGATTTTCGACAAAGGCAGAGGTCTTCAACGTAGAGAAGGGACAGATCCGGCTGGAAATGAAGCCGCATTCTGCAGTAGTCCTCAAAAAGATTATCAGATAGAATGGTTGACTCACAACGCAGTTGGCGACAAAATAACGCAGTTGGCGACAAAACACTTGAATTGGCTAAAATAAGCAATTATAATCAAAATATCTGATAAAAAATATTCATATTCACCAAATGGGTGGAAAACACAGGCAGGTATTTAGGTGATTATGGATAAAAAAAGAAAACGGAGGAGACAAATATGAAAAGAAGCAGTAAAAAAAGACTTCACAAGGCTGTGACAGCGGCAATGGCAGTTGCTATGGTTGCATCTTCTATGACCACTGCTTTTGCAGAAGAATCATCAGCAGCAAAGTATGAAGTGATTGAGACAGAATGGGGCTACAACGAGGTTGTTCAGGACGGCGGAAAAACTTTGACCTATTCTCCGACATCCGGCGTTACTCTGCTGGAAGATGACGGATATGCTTTTAAGGATCTGAATCAGAACGGGGAACTTGATACGTATGAAGACTGGCGTCTGAGCACAGAAGAAAGAGCGGCAGCTCTTGCAGATATGATGGTGGCAGACGGACGCGAAGGAATTGAATCAATCGCAGGATTAATGCTTTACAGCGCTCACACAGCAGTTACGTCTGAAACCGTTTCCGGTACAGAGATCGATTCCCGCGCACGTACACAGGATGGAACAACAACGATGGACGCAATCACAGAAAACAAGCTGCGCCACGTCCTTGTTACTTCCATTGCAAGCCCTGAGATCGGAGCAAAATGGAGCAACAATCTGCAGGCTATCGTAGAGGGAATGGAATACGGTATCCCGTGCAACAACAGCTCTGACCCGCGCCACGCAGCAAGAGAGGATACAAGCGTACAGTACGTTGCAGGAGATTCCGGAACAATCTCACAGTGGCCAGGAACATTAGGTCTGGCAGCTACGTATGATCCGGAAATCGTAAAAGAATTTGGAAATATCGTGGGAATCGAGTACCGCGCACTCGGAATCGGGACAGCTCTCTCACCGCAGATCGACCTTGCTTCCGAGCCGAGATGGAGCCGTGTAAACGGAACCTTCGGTGAAAATGTAAAACTGACTGTGGATCTGTCAAGAGCAGTTGTAGACGGATATCAGTCAACGTATGACGAAGACGGAAGCGACCTTGGATGGGGCGCAGAGTCTATCGTGGCAATGATTAAACACTGGCCGAGCGGCGGACCGGAAGAAGGCGGACGCGACGGTCACTATGGATTTGGTAAATATGCCGTATATCCGGGAGACGGATTTGAGACACAGATCAAAAACTTCACAGAAGGCGCATTGAACCTTGACGGAGCGACAGAGATGGCAGCAGCCGTTATGCCGTACTACACCATCAGCTACGGACAGGACCCGACAGGAGAAAACGTAGGAAACGGTTTCAGCAACTATATGATCAACGAACTGCTGCGCGGCGAATATGAGTTTGACGCAGTGGCATGTACAGACTGGATGATCACAGCTGACGCTGACGATGACGCTGTATTCCAGGGCAAGTGCTGGGGCGTTGAGGACATTACAGTTGCAGAGCGCCACTACAAAGCGCTGATGTCAGGCATGGATCAGTTCGGCGGAAACAACGTAATCGGACCTGTTATGGAAGCATACGACATGATGGTAGAAGAGCAGGGACAGACATTTGCAGACGAGAGATTTGCAGAGTCCGCAAGAAGAATCCTGACAAATATCTTCAATCTTGGACTGTTTGAGGATCCGTATCTGAATCCGGAAGAGACGATGGAGACCGTTGGAAATCCGGAATATATGCAGGCAGGATATGAGGCACAGGTAAAATCTGTTGTTATGTTAAAGAACAAAGACAATATCATCTCCGAATATGATGAGTCAGCAGAGAAGAAGACAGTTTATGTTCCGAGCTACACAACCGTTACGACAGATCCTGAGACAATGGTAGTTACCTCTGTTTCCACTCCGAGCGTTCAGGTATCATTCCTGTCACAGTACTTCAACGTAACCGCAAATCCGGAAGAGGCAGATTTTGCAATCGTTGGAATGAGCAGCCCAAACGGCGGATCAGGATACAGCACAGAAGACTTAGAAGCAGGCGGAAACGGATATGTTCCGATCACTTTGCAGTACCGCGAATACACAGCTGACACAGCAAGAGAGACGGCAATCGCAAACGATCCTGGAAAACAGTTCATCGATTCCGAGACAGGCGAGATGGTTTACACAGACGAAGTGGAAAACCGTTCCTACAAAGGAAAGACCGTCACAGCTACAAACGAATACATGCTGGATACTCTGGAAGAGACAAAAGAGGCAATGGGCGACAAGCCAGTCATCGTTTATATGAGAGAAAGCAAACCGATGGTTTGGTCTGAAGTAGAACCGCTTGCTGACGCTATCATCGTTGGATACAGCATCAGCGATCAGGCAGCAGTAGAGATTATCGCAGGCGTGACAGAGCCGTCCGGATTACTGCCGATGCAGCAGCCGGCTGACATGGAGACTGTAGAAGCACAGGACGAAGATATCCCGATGGATATGGAATGCTATGTTGACTCTGAAGGAAATACGTATGACATTGCGTACGGTATGAACTGGTCTGGCGTTATCGACGACGAGCGTGTCGCTACATACGGTCCGGATGCACAGTAATCAGAGAAAAAAATAAAAAGAATCAGGCGATAAAGCCATAGAGAGATATCTCAAAGGTCAGAAAATGACCTTTGAGATATTTTTTTGCTTGCATTTTTTTGAATTTTATGGTATAAATATATCGTTGGTTTGAGAAAACGACGATATGGATGGTTTCCCGAGTGGCCAAAGGGGACAGACTGTAAATCTGCTGGCAACGCCTTCGGTGGTTCGAATCCACCACCATCCAT